>DATAUV010000077.1:0-75033 GCA_036268075.1 Allostellaceae bacterium
GGGGTGTCGCCGGTGGCACCTGTCGCTCCGGTGGCACCCGTCGCCCCGGTAGCACCCGTCGCGCCGGTGGCACCCGTCGCCCCAGTGGGGCTGACGCCGGTGGCACCTGTCGCTCCGGTGGCACCCGTCGCGCCGGTAGCACCCGTCGCGCCGGTGGCACCCGTTGCGCCAGTGGAGCTGACGCCGGTGGCACCTGTCGCACCGGTGGCGCCCGTGGCCCCGGAGGCACCTGTCGCGCCCGTGGCCCCGGAGGCACCTGTCGCGCCCGTGGCCCCGGAGGCACCTGTCGCGCCCGTGGCACCTGTCGCGCCCGTGGAGCCGGTGAGGCTGACGCCGGTGGCGCCTGTCGCGCCGCTGGCGCCCGTGGCCCCGGAGGCACCCGTCGAACCCGTGGCCCCGGAGGCACCCGTCGAACCCGTAGCCCCGGTTGCTCCGGTTGCTCCGGTGGCACCCGTCGCTCCAGTGGGACCCGTCGCGCCGGTGGGGCTGACGCCCGTGGCGCCGGTCGCACCCATGGCCCCGGTGGCGCCCGTCGCTCCGGTGGCCCCCGTCGCGCCGGTAGCGCCGGTAGCGCCGGTAGCGCCCGTGGAACCGGTCGAGCCGAGTGAACCGGTTGCGCCCGGTGCGCCCGTGGCGCCCGTCGGGCCTGCGATTTCGGTGACCGAGCCGGAATTGAGGTGCTGGACGGCGCCGGCTGAGTTGGCGACGAAGATGTCGCCGGCGGTGCCGTCGTCGACGCCCGTCACATGCAGGTTGCTGTTGAACGGGAGCAACGTTGTGAACGTGTACGATCCGCCCGCCACGAACGGCAACCCATTCGGCGTCGGGTCGGTCGAACCGAGCAGCGTGTACACGCCCGCCGCGGTTTCTTCGATGATCCACAGCTTCGCATCGGTCGTATCAATGCCACCGAGGCTTACGACGTCGTACGGCGTGGCCATCTCAAATGCTCCCAAATCCTAGACCGTCGGCCAAATGGCGCTGCACGGGCCTGCATTGTACGTCATAGGCTACGGCTGTTCCGGCCGAACCTTGCCGAGGGCTATCGGCAATCGCTGCTTTCGGTGCGATCGCGCCGCCATCAGGGCGTTCTTTTCGGATCAGTCTGCTAACCTAACGAGGCAATCATAGCCCAACCATTGGCCGAATTGTATTTCAAATTGAGTCAGTTTGTTCTGACCAAATGCCGCGGCCGAGAGGCACCAAACGATGGGTTTGGCCAAGCGCGCAGGCCTTTGTTTTTATAGGACATCGCCGCGGTGCTCAATTGCCCAAATTTAAGGCCCGCGGACCCGGGTCAGTTGGTCGACCGTGTACTCCGCGCGATGGCCGCAACGCGGGCAGTTGCCGTGCAACGGGCCGCGCGCCCCGACCCTGAGCGGCTGGTCGGGCGGCATCGTCGCCGGATCAAGCGGCGTGCCCACGATCGCAAAGACGTGGCCGCAGTGAGTGCAGGCGACCCCAAGGTATTCCTTGTCGGGCTCGACCAAGCTGGGTGATTCCGCCATGTGTGACGCCTCCTGGTGTGGGCACCGGCCGGGACTCAGCCGAAACCGATCATGATTTGGGGAAACGGCTCGGCCGGCGCCGGCTCGATTCCGAGCCTGCGCAGTGCAAAGTCGCGATTCTTCTCTATCCGCGGGCGCAGGCTGGCCGGAACCCTCGCCTCCGTCAGCAGCCGGTCGCACAGCTCCAGCGATTCTCGATAGCGGCCGGTCCAGTAGGCGCAGATCGACAGGTCGTCGAGGATGCCGTATTCATAAACCCATGGTAGCAGGAACAGCCCCTCGGCAGGCTGGGGGATCGTCGCGGCATGCCGGCCGATCATGTAGCCCTGGTGATGCCGCCGCGTCCGCCGGCAATAGCGCGCCGCGGCGAACAGCGTCTCGGCGCGCGCCGGTCGGGCCTCGTGGGCCTTCAGATAGATGCCGATGATCTCGTGATCGGGGTAATCGAGCTCCTCCATCAGCGTGCCGGCGCGGTAGAGGCTGATAAAGACCTCCTCGGCCCAGAAACCGAGGCCGGCGCGCTTCAGGTAATTGATCAGCGCCAGTTCGCGGTCGCCGGCGCTTCGATAGCTCTGCGCCAGATATAAGACGTAGCGCGAGCGCAGCGCTTCGTCGGTTTCCGTCAGCAACGCCCGTTCGAGGACGGCGATGTCGCGGCGATATTTGTCGGGATCCTGCCCGCGCGCGCCGTCGTGGCTGGACAAAACGGTAAGGCCGGGGATCAGCACCGCGCGCCCGGCCCCCTCGGGGCGGTCGAGGTATTCGTGCACGACGCCAACGTATTTGAACGGGAGCCGGTTGCCGCAGATGCAGCCGCGGCGATATTCGATCGAGCCGGCCCGCAACGTGATGTCGTAGAGATCGGCGGCCATGCCAGCCTTGAACGCGGCTGGGTCGAACCCGGGTTCGATCCTCAGCAGATCGTCGGCATCCATGACAAAGGCGTAGTCGATGTCCCGCCGCTCGCGCAGGCGGGCGAGCGCGAGCGACCTGTTATGGGCGAAATCGCGCCACGGTTCGTCGACTACCTCGCCGGGCACACCCTCGCGATCGAGCCACTCGCGAATCACCGCCTGGGTCCCGTCGGTCGACCCGGTGTCGTCGATCGAAACGTAATCGACGAGCGGGCGCACGCTTTCGAGGCAGCGGAGGATGATCGGCGCCTCGTTCTTGACAATCATGCAGAGGCCGATCGTCTTCATCGGCTGGCGGGGTGGAGGGGCGGTAGATCGAGCACTCATCAAATTATGCCCAATTCCGTTAAGATTATCCTCATTGCTCGGCCCCTATAGCGTAGACGCGGGCAAAAAATGCCTTGCGATACTGGATGCGAGATATGCCAAAGGTCTTTGTCGTCAGCCTTCACCGCAGCGCCACGCAAAGCACCGGCACGTTCTTGCGGCAGTCCGGGCTCGGCGTGTGCCATTGGCCGGCGCGGGTCGATGGTGTTGACTATCAGGCGAAGGTCGTCGGAATCGAGACCGACCGGAAACAGATCGTCGGCATGCTGCGGCCGGTCTGGGAGGCTTACGACGCGTTCGACGACGTGCCGCTGCCGGTGCTGTACCGCGAGCTCGACGAGGCCTACCCGGACGCCCGTTTCGTCGCGCTCTACCGCGACCCGTTCGAGTGGGTGCGCTCGATCCGCGTGCATTGCCGCGGCCGCGTCCTCGACCCGTATGAGCGGGTCCAGTATTGGCACTATCTCGACGAAAAGCCGGAGAAGCTCGACGACGTGCCGGACGACCGGCTCATCGCCATGCACTTGCGCCACCATGAAGAGCTGATGACCTATTTCCGCGGGCGCGGAAACTTCATGCTGGCGAACCTGGCCGATCCCGACGTGGGAAAGAAATTGTCGGCGTTCTTGAAGGTGCCGCCGCGAAACTTCCCGCTGGTCGACTACAAGAAGAAGCCCGGCAACACGCTGGAGACGCGGTCGCGGTTCCACATCCTGGGGCTGCCGCACACGGTGTCGATCCCCGAATACAACGTCTGCGCCTTCACGCAGAAGGTCGTGCGGCTGTGCGCGCTGTTGAAGTCGCGGGGCCATTACGTGATCCATTACGGCCACCGCGACTCGCGCGTCGCGTGCGACGAGCACGTGACCGTCACCGACGACGCCGTCTTGCGCCAGGCCTATGGCGACCACGACTGGCGCACCCAGGGGTTTCCCCCGTTCAAGACCAACGACCACGCCTACCAGATATTCTACGAGAAGACGATCGCCGAGGTCGCCAAGCGTAAGGAGAAGAACGACTTCCTGCTGTGCATGTTCGGCTCCGGCCATAAGCCGGTGGCGGACGAGCACAAGGACATGATCGTCGTCGAACCCGGCATCGGCTACGCCGGCGGCCATTTCGCGCCGTTCAAGGTGTTCGAATCGTACGCGATCCTGCACGCCTTTCTCGGCCTCAAGAGCGTCGCCGAGGTGAACAATCGCATGTGGTACGACGCGGTGATCCCGAATTACTTCGACTTGAACGATTTCGAATATTCGGACCAGAAGGACGATTACTTTCTGTATCTGGGGCGGGTCAATGGCGGCAAGGGGGTCCACATCGCCATGCAGATCGCCGAGGCGACCGGCGACCGGCTGATCATCGCCGGTCCGGGCTCGATCGAGGGCATGACCACGCGCACCAACCGGCCGAAATCGGAATACGTCGAGCATATCGGCGTGGCCGACGTCGAGACCCGCAAGCGCCTGATGTCGAAAGCGAAGGCGATGCTGCTGCCGTCGACCTTTGTCGAGCCGTTCTGCGGGGTGCATGTCGAGTCGATGCTGTCGGGGACGCCGGTCGTCACGACCGACTGGGGCGCCTTCACCGAATACAACCTCCACGGCGTGACCGGCTATCGCTGCCGCACGTTCGAGCAGTTCGTGTGGGCGGCGAAGAACGTCGGCAACATCCGCCCCGCGATGTGCCGCGACTGGGCCGCGGGCAACTTCTCCATGGACCGCGTCGGCGAGATGTACGACGAATATTTCTACTGCGTCCGCAACCAGTTCGGCGGCGGCGGATGGTATGCGGAGAACCCCGCGCGCACCGAGCTCAACTGGCTCAGCAAACGCTGGCCCAGCGGCAACGCCTTCGTCGGCGCTAGGCCAATCCCAGTGCCTCCTTGAGGCGGGCGGGGAGGCGGCCCGGGGAGCGGATTTCACCGCAGCTCGCCTGCCACAGCCGGAGATATTCCTCGAGCGGCACGGCGCTGCGGCCGGGCCAGCGGTTGAGCGCGCCATAATCCTCAATGTAGCCGCGGTCGTGTTCCAGGAGGCCGACGATCGTGACGATCATCGGGCCTTCGAACTTGGCGAGGCCGTTGTTCTGTTCAAGCGCGGCGCGGGTGGCGCGGAACCAGCCGGCGAGCGGCGCGCCCGCCTCGATCCCGCCCCCGGCCTGAACGTAGCGGCCCAGCAGAAAGGCGCGGTACTTGCGGATCGTGGCCGGGAAGTCGGTGTCGCCGGGGACAAGCGGCACCCGCTCGCCGCCCGCCGCGAGAAGCGGCAGGCTGGCCAGCGACAGCGCCTCGACCATCGACTCTTCGAGCCATTGGCACGGCAGCCGCGGCTTGGCTCCCCAATCCCATGAATTGCACAGCACATGTCCGAGCTCGTGCCCGAACTGGTAGGCGAGGCGCGGCCAGTCGCGCGGCGGCATGTCGACGTTCACGACCGCCATGTCGGGATCGCCCGTGTGCCGCCAT
The DNA here is from genome assembly GCA_036268075.1 of Allostellaceae bacterium. Classification (GTDB taxonomy): domain Bacteria; phylum Pseudomonadota; class Alphaproteobacteria; order ATCC43930; family CGMCC-115725; genus DATARH01. The sequence continues at coordinate 5,217 of DATAUV010000077.1, forward strand.
ACCGAGGGGGGCCCTGTGCTATGCTCGTCGACGCGCAACCGCCGAGGCTGGCGGTCGGACAGGAGGCGGATGCCGGATAGGCAAGCCTCCCGCATCCGGGTCGTGACGCGCAGTGCCGTGTCCCCAGCCGCCGATGGCCACTCGCCGCCGAGCGAAAGCGGCGCCGTCAACAAATTGGCGCCTGTCCGCGCCCCGGCCGGCCGGCCGAGGCGCAGCAGGCCCGCCGTGGCCAAGTACAGAAGACGGCGGCGGTTGACCCGCGCTCGCGATGCGGGAGCGGGGGCTGTGGCCGGGCGCCGAGGACGACGGCGGCCGGGCATTCAATGCTTCTCGAAAACGTCCTTGGCGACGAGCGCGGCGGTCATCGCCGCCGGCCAGCCGGCGTAAAACGCGAGGTGGGTGATGACTTCGCCAAGCTCGGTCTTGGTGAGCCCGTTATTGAGCGCCCGCTCGAGGTGCCCGACAAGCTGCTTCTCGCGGCCGAGCGCGATCAGGGTCGCCACGACGATCAGGCTGCGGTCGCGCTTCGAAAGCTGCGGCCGCTCCCAAACCTCGCCGAACAGCCATTTCTCGGTGTATCCGATCAGGTCGGGAACGACAGCGCGAACCGCATCGCGCGCGGACGTGGGTTGCGACTGAGCCATGATTTCCTCCGGTATTTTGATGGGGGATGGGTATCCCCGGCACGGTAGCATGCGGGGGAGGGGCATCCGCAAGCCCGCCCGGGGGAGAGAATTGGGCGGAGCTGGAGGTGATTTACCCCCTAAGCGCCTCGTCCAAATCCCGGATCAGATCCTCCGCCGTCTCCAACCCGATCGACAGCCGCACCACGTCGGGGCCGGCGCCGGCGGCTTCGCGTTGGGCGTCGGTGAGTTGGCGGTGGGTGGTCGAGGCGGGGTGGAGGATCAGGCTGCGGGTGTCGCCGATATTGGCGAGGTGGGAGAACAGGCGCACACTTTCGACAAGCTTTACACCGGCTTCGTAGCCGCCCTTCACACCAAAGGTGAAGACGGCGCCGGCGCCCTTGGGCAGGTATTTCTGGGCGAGGGCGCGGTAGGGGCTGTCCTTGAGGCTGGCGTAGGAGACCCAGGCGACTTGCGGGTGGACCGCGAGGTACTCGGCGACCTTGCGGGCATTCTCGACGTGCCGGTCCATTCGCACGTGCAGGCTTTCGATGCCGGTGATCGTCAGGAACGCGTTCATCGGCGAGAGGGCGGGGCCGAAATCCCTGAGGGCGACGGCCCGTGCCTTCGTCGTGAAGGCGAAGTCGCCGAAATTCTCGAAGAATTTGAGCCCGTGATAGGCCGGCTCGGGGTCGGTCAGCGACGGGAATTTGTTGCCGGCGGAATAGTCGAACCGGCCGCTCTCGACGACGACCCCGCCGAGCGCATGGCCGTGGCCCGACAGGAACTTGGTCGTCGAATGACAGATGATGTCGGCGCCCCATTCGAACGGCCGGCACAGATACGGCGTCGCCAGCGTGTTGTCGACGATGAGCGGGATGCCGGCCTCGTGGGCGATCTGCGCGACCTTCTCGATGTCGACGATGACCCCGCCCGGGTTGGCGAGGAGTTCGAGGAAGATCGCCTTGTGCCCGGGCTTCAGCGCCTTGCGGAAGTTATCCGGGTCGGTCGGGTCGACGAAATCGCAATGCCAGCCGAGCTTTTTGAAGCTGAGCCCGAATTGCGTCAGCGACCCGCCATAGAGGTTGCGCGAGGCGAGAAACGAGTCGCCGGCGCTCAACAGCGTGAAGAACGTCAGGAACTGCGCGGCGTGGCCCGAGGCGCAGGCGACCGCGGCGCGGCCGCCTTCGAGATTGGCGACGCGCTCTTCGAGGACGGCGACCGTCGGGTTGGTGAGGCGCGAGTAGATGTAGCCGAAATTGTGCAGGTTGAAGAGCGAGGCGGCGTGGTCGACGTCGTCGAAGACATAGGCCGTGGTCTGGTAGATCGGGGTCGAGCGCGCGCCGGTGGTCGGGTCGGGCGCGGCGCCGGCATGGACCGAGCGCGTCTCGAACCCGTAGGTGAGGTTGTGCGACGGGGTCGGCCGGTCCTTTGCGCGTCGCGGCAACGGAGCTACCGGCGCGCGGTTGCGGATGATGCCGGTGTTGACCCCGCTCCATGACAATTCGCCGCCCAATCGCCCGAACTCGATCTTCGGGCAGCGGTTCATGATCATCTCGATCCCGGCCGCCTCGGCGGTCGCGGCGGCCTCGTCGTTGCGCAGCCCGAGCTGCATCCACACCACGGGCGCCTTGATCTTGATCGCCTGCTCGACAATTCCCGGCGCCTCGCTCGCCGGGCGGAACACATCGACCATGTCGACCTTGTCCTTCACGTCGGTCAGCGACGCATAGACGTGTTCGCCGAGGAGCGTCTGCCCCGCCGCGGTCGGGTTGACCGGGATTACGCGGTAGCCTTTGCCCTGCAGATACTTCATCACGAAGTAGCTGGGCCGGTTCCAGTTCGTCGACGCGCCCACCATCGCGATCGTGCGCACCCGCTCAAGGATCGCGCGGAGCTTGGCGTCGGGGTAGGGGATCGGTTCCAAATCGGCCATCGGTAACCTCACTCTCGGGAGCGGGATTTTCGGTTGTTTCCGGTGGTGTTGCCACCAAAACAAAACACCGCGCCGAGGCGGGCTGCCGCCGCGGCCGCATCTAGCCGGCTATCCGGCCACCTTTCTCCGACAGGCTGCTCTCCGACAGGCTGCGAAACGTGATCGACCAGCGCGTCGGCGCCATCGCGGCGATGCTGTGCTCCCAGGCGTGCCGCGCGTCGCCGGTCAGATGGTAGAGGGAGCGCGGCGCCAGGGGCACCGAGATGCGATCGAACCCGCCGGGCCGCCGCCGGCGAAACCGCATCGCCGCCGTCGCGCCGAGCGAGAGGCCGAGGACATGCTCGAATACGGGCCGGTCGCGATGCCAGCCGATCCCGGCGCCGGCGTCGTAGCGGATCAGCAGCGCCTGGACGAGGGCGCCCGCCTCCAGATGGGCAAACCGCGCCGCCCGCTCGCGCAAGGGCAACAGCCAATCCGGGATCGGCTCGGCCGGAATAAATCGCGCATCGTCGTAATCGTAGCGCCAGCCATAGGACACGGTCAGCCGCCGGCCTTCCCAGCCGTGGAAGCGAAACGGGGCGAGCGGCGCGGCGTCGATCCCGTCGATGAATTCGTGCTCCTCGGCCGGCGTGACGAGCGCTTGTATTTGAGCAAGACCGGGCAAGATCGGTTGGTCGAACAGATCGCACTGCTGGGCAAGGGGGCTCATTGGCCTCATATGGGAGCGATGGGGCCGATCTCGATCCCTCTTCCCGGGCTGAGGGTTCGCGCCCCGCCGAAATGATAGGCCGTCGGCACGTCGCGAAAGGCAAAAGGCAGCGATGTTTATCGTGAAGAATTCGCATCCGAAGACCGTCACGCCGCCGGCTCGCGCGGCGGCGGCCTGATCGTCCGAGCCGAACATGGCCCGCAAAGCCGGAAGCGCCGATCTGCCGCTGCATGGCGGGCGAGTTCCCCTTTGGTTGGCCGATCGCATGACGCGGCTCGGCGCGGTCATCTCCGAGGCCATCGTCCATCATTACGGGCGGGACGAGTTGCTGCGCCGCCTCGCGCACCCGTTCTGGTTCCAGTCGTTCGGCGCCGTGATGGGGATGGACTGGCATTCCTCGGGCATCACCACCAGTGTGATCGGGGCGCTGAAACGCGGCCTCGCGCCGCTCTCGGATGAGCTCGGCCTCCATGTGTGCGGCGGCCGCGGCGCGCATTCACGGCGAACGCCGCACGAGCTGCAGGCGATCGGCGAGCGGGTGGGGTTCGACGGCGGGGCGCTGGCGACGGCGAGCCGGCTGGTGGCGAAAGTCGACAGCGCGGCGGTGCAGGACGGGTTCGACCTCTACCTTCACGGCTTTATCGTGACCGATGAAGGCCATTGGGTCGTGGTGCAGCAAGGCATGAACGGCGAGCGTCGTCAGGCGCGCCGGTACCATTGGCTGTCGGAGGGGCTGACGAGCTTTGTCGATGCGCCTCACGCCGCGATCGACGGCGAGCGGCGAGGCCAGATCGTCAACCTGACGGACCATCGCGCCGAAGCGTCGCGCCGCGGCCAGATCGACATCCTGGGCTCGCTCGGTCCCGACCGGATCGTGAAGGAAGCGGCGAAGCTCGCGGCTCCGAAAGGACAAGCGGACGAGGCCGCGCCGGCGCAGCTCTCGCTGCCGCATCTGGTGATGCCGGCGCACCACGACGTACGTCCGAGCGACGTGATCGCGCGCCGGCTGCATGGGACGCTCGCGGCCGCCGCGGAGCGCGGTCCCGAAGATTTTGCCGATCTGCTGCTGACGCCCGGCGTCGGAGCGCGCACCGTGCAGTCGTTGGCGATGGTGGCGGAGGTGGTGCACGGTGCACCCTACCGCTTCGCCGATCCGGCGCGGTTCTCGCTCGCGCATGGCGGCAAGGACCGGCACCCGTACCCGGTGCCGATCAAGGTTTATGACGAGACGATCCGCGTTCTCAAATCCGCGGTGGCGAAGGCGCGGCTGGGGCGCGACGAAGAACTCGGGGCGCTGAAGCGGCTCGACGACCAAGCCCGGCTGCTGGAACAGCGGGCAACCGGGCCTGGCGTCGCCGAGGTAATCGCCCGCGAGCGCGAAACCTCGCATGATTACGGCGGCCGCAGCGTCTTCGGCTGGGAGCCGCCTCCTTCCCAGAGCAAATCGGGCTAGTCTAGTCCGGCGCGCATCTCCGATTCGGTTCTGCGCGGTTCGGACTACCTTGCTATTTTTGCCGGTACCGCGCTTCCGGAGCCTGAGTCGAAATGTCTCGGGATCGCCTGAGACCAAATCTAGTATATTTTGGATACGGAGGTACTAGATGGACGCGACATATCATCTGAGTGGGGGCTTCAAGCCGACCTTGAAGCGGTTCGCTGACCTAGATGGCCCTGATTTCTTCCCCACCCCAGCATGGGCTACCTATGCCTTGATTGATAATGAACCCTTCGAAGGGGAGATCTGGGAGCCTGCTTGCGGCGACGGTTCTATGGCCGAAGTTCTAAAATTGCGCGGGAACCGTGTCATCGCTTCTGATCTATACGATCGAGGCTTTGGGGCAAGCGGTATCGACTTTCTGAAATGCAATCGCGTAACTGACAATATTGTTACCAACCCGCCCTATAATTCAGCAGAAGGATTTGTGCCGGTAGGCGTAAGATGCGCCCGTCGCAAATTTGCCCTTCTGCTACGTCTGGCTTTCTTGGAGGGGGCTAATCGCTGTAATACAGTCTTTTCCAAGCACGCGCCGACGCGAGTCTGGGTGTTCAGCGAGAGGATTACTTTCTATCCATCTGGCGCGGTCCATAAAGGGACGGGGACCACGGCATATGCCTGGTTTGTGTGGGATAACACGGCAATTAATACACATACAGAACTGAAGTGGATCAAACCTGGATACAAAAATCGTATGATATCATCTCAGGTAGAAAATCCGATGTTGTTTAAATAGTCAATTCCATTCCGTGTTATTTGAATTCCGTCGAATGTACGTTCTGCGTATCCCATAGCAAAAATGCCGCTCTGAGTTTTCTGATGAGATACAACATTGCCGACAATTTGCTGCCACCTGCACTCCCGTTTACGCGAAGGGGAGTATTGTAGGTCAATTTCGGACAAAGGGTAATATTGGGGAATTTGGTGTTTTATTAGCTCGGTGCTAGCCCGGCGATTCGGCTCTTGCGAGGCTATTTTGAGAGCCAGAATGCGGGCCTCTGCCTCCTTCAACCTGTCCCCTTCGACACGATGCAGCGAGCCGAATTCAAATTCCCAACCGCGTTTCCAAGCTACCGCCAATTTCGGAACGGCCATAATTTGGAGGACTGTGTCCACGACAGCCACTATCTCAGCTTCTTTTTGAAGTGAAAACGCGAGGTATAACGTCACCGTATGGCCGGGATGTCCACGATAATGTCTAAGATCGAAACTTAGCTGATTATCTAAGGAGAAGCTTGCTTCCTCATACATATCTAGTCCGTCTTCACCCTCACGAATGGAGGTGGTGAAATAGATAAGCGGACGCCAAAATATGGCTTGGGGAATAACGTCAGATTCCAGTCCATGATTGGCGAGTCGCAGCATCTCAACCCTCAAATTTGACGATTATCAATGGTAGCCCGGATAGAGGCATAATCCTTGCCGTCCTTTCGGCGGCGCACAACGCCCGGGGTTAAAGTCAGATACCACCTCGCCTCCAACGGCGACGACATGGGATGGGGGCTGATTGGCGTCGTGAACTCTATCCCGCGGCGGTTAGACGCGAGCGCCCATGGATAGGCCTGCACTGTGGGTTCTAGTCCGCCGCGTGGCGTGTCGCCCCAAATCTCACGCGAAGCGACTTGAATCAGGGCGATTGCTGCGGTTTGGCTGATGCTTTCCCACCGGCAAAACGGGCCAAAATTGAGCATTTGACGTTCTCATTATACAACTATCCCGTGGCTCCCGCGTATACATAATCATCTCTTGGTGCAAGAGGTAAGCGAAATGCTTGAGCTCGGATTGCCGCCGAATTTAGCCCGGCAGCTTCCAGCCGATCCAGTCGCAGAGGGCGCGGCCCATGACGAGGTCGAGGTCGCGGCCTTTCAGCCAGGACATTTCCTCGGTGAACATCGTCACGCATTGGCGCCACGAGCAGGGCATGCGGGTGATGTCGGTGCCCCAGAAGCTGCGCTCGGGGCCGAAGGTCTCGACGATCTGCTGGGTGTATTTGTGGATGTTGCGGAACGGGTAGGGGTGGCTCGAATTGCCCGGGGCGCCAGTGCATTTGACCGCGATGTTCTTGTGCTTGGCGAGGGCGAGGAGCTGGGCCTGGTTGGCGTGAGCTTCGTCGTCCTTGCCGTTCCGGTTGCGGCCGTAATGGTCGATGATCAGCTTGAGGCCCGGGTGCTTGCCGGCGATCTCGCCGAGCAGCGGGAGCTGGGTCGAGGCCATCAGCGCGACCGGGATCCCGGCCTTCTCGCATTCGGGCCACAGCCAATCCATCGTGCCGTCGGTGAGCCAGGTCTGCTGGTGCGGCTGGGTGAAGGCCCAGCGGAGGCCGAGCATGCCGGGGCGGTTTTTCCACCCGGCGACGAGGCCGCGGCTTTCCGGCTTCTCCGGCGGGAAATGGCCGAGGATGGCGAATTTGTTCGGGTATTTGGCGGCGGCGGCCTCCGCGACGGCGACGCAGTCGGAATCCCAGCCGGGCGGGTGGATGAGCCCGGCATCGACCCCGGCCTCGGCCATCTCGCGCAACGCCTCTTCGGCGGTCCAGTGCGAGGTCTGGCGGTGATGCGGCGGGGGCGAGCCTTTGCTCCACAGGTGGATCTGTGCGTCGACGATCAGCATGGTGTTTCCCCTCTGCCGGGTTTGTGGGGGTCATGCTACGCGATATCGCTGCGTGGGGGGTAGGGGCGGAGACGTTGCCCGCCTCGCGCCCCTCGGGCCCTCACCCGCCGATCCCCGGCTGCGCCGGGGTCGGCCCCCTCTCCCGCAATGCGGGCGAGGGGAAATCTTGACGCTGCACCCTCGCCCGCATTGCGGGAGAGGGTGCCCGAAGGGCGGGTGAGGGCGCGGCGCGCAGCGACGCGAGGGCGGTCCGGCTTACTCCGCCGCGTCCAGCAAGGGCGGCTGTTTCAGGTATCCCTGCGCCAGCCGACGTCCCGTCTCGCGCATCAGCTTCTTGTCGGCCTCCTCGGTCTTTGCCGGCGGGATGCGGACCACGGTGTTGTTGCAATAGGTCGGGATCGCGCCGGTGTCGCCGCGGAAGAGGCCGTCGGGGTCCTGGCCGGCTTTGACCGTCTTGATGCCGCGTCGGATCTGGTTCCTGAGCATCGAGATGCCGCGGTCGGTGGTGCCGAGGTGCTCCATGCCATGGACCGCGATCGGACGCTGCGAGACCTGAGCCTCGAAATCCTGCGGGCGGCGCTGGGCCTCCTCGTAGGTGTCGGGCGGCATCTGGCCGGCGAGCATCTGCGCGCGGTCGGACCACCAGTCGGGGGTTTCGATGCCCGGCGTCTCGCTGACGTGGCGCAGCTCGATATACATCGCACTGGTGTCGTCGATCGGGACTACCCAGCGGCTCATCATCGGGCCGCTGAACGCGATCTCCCGCTGCCCGGTCTCCCAGACCGGCGCGACCTGCTGCAAATTCGGCAGCACGTTCTCGACCGAGCGCGACCAGATGTTGTCGCCGACCCGGCGCGTCGCGATGTAGATGATCCCGACCGGCGTCTCCATGAATTCAAGCTCGGGCAGCACGCCGAACTCGTCGGTGAACACGGCGCCGCTGACGATCGTGTGCAGGAACGAGGTGTGGATCGCGTCCATCGTGTTTTCGAGGATCTGCAGCCAGTTGCACGGATAGATGTATTTCTGGCCGGGGATCACCCGGTAGCCGGGACGGACAAAGCTGTCATAGGTCGGAAAGGCCGGCATCTCCTCGGGCGGTCCCAGATAGGCGAAGACGAGGCCGAACGCCTCGTTGACCGGGTAGGCGCCGTGGAAGAGGCGGTCCTTCAGCGTGCTCGTCGCCGGCTCGCCCGGGGTTTCGAGGATCGTGCCGTCGCAGCCGAAGAGCCAGCCGTGATAGCAGCAGCGGATGCCCTTGTCGCCGACGAGCCCGAATTCGAGCGAGGTGCCGCGATGCGGGCAATGCAGTTCGAGGAGACCGACCTCGCCCGAGCCGTCGCGGAAGGCCACCAGATCTTCGCCCAGGATGCGGAGCTTGAGCGGCAGGTCTTTCAGATCTTCGGAATAGCAGACCGGCTGCCAGAAGCGGCGCATGTACTCGCCGCACGGCGTGTCGGGGCCGACATGGGTCAGCTCGGTGTCTTCCTGGGGAACGTGGCGATGGTGATAGCCGCTATACCGCGCCTTCAGATACGGGGCCCTGGTGACCATCGAAACCTCCTGTCGGGATCGTCCTGACCGCTGCAAATCTCCTGCCGACTCCGACCGCTCTCGCGGCGCGAAAACTGTTTCATGTTTACCCGCCGGGCGCTACGAAAACGATGCGAATTTGGGAGCAATCGGATGAACGCAGATCGTCGTCACCGCCTCGACGGCGCGGTCGCCTGCTTTTTCAGCGACGGCGGGGCCGGGGGCGGTAAGGACGGCGCCGGCATCGCCCGCCTCAAGCCGCTCGACGACCGCAACATCCCGGCCGCCGCGGTGTCAGCCGACAGCGCCCCGATCGGCGACGCGCGCGCCCTCTACCACGACGGCGTGCTCTCACACATGAACCAGGCCGCGGCCCGGAAGGGCGCGCGGCCTGGGACGACGCTCAAGGAGTTCGTCGAGATCCTGATGAAGTCGATGGCGTCGTAGGGTGGGTAGAGCGCAGCGAAACCCACCGTTTGGTGCGTGAATGGTGGGTTTCGCTTTGCTCTACCCACCCTACGTTACCGTGGATTAGCGGGCGAGCCCTTCCGCACCCGCGGGCACGTCGTAGGCGGCGAGGGTGAAGGAGACGCTGGTGTAGAAGCCCATCAGGCACGTCACGTCGGTGATGCCTTCGTGGCCGAGCGCCTTGATGGCGCGGTCGAAGAGGCCCTTCGACACCCAGCGCGCGTTGATCAGGCTGACCGCCAGCTCGTAGACGACCTGCTCGCGCTCGTCGTCGAACGAGGTTGCCTGGCCGGCGAGCATCGCCTCGACCTTGTCGTCGGGGAGGCCGGCGGCCTTGCCGGCGCGCTCATGCGCGTTGGTCGGGTAGATCGAGTGCCAATGCGCGTTGGTGACGACGACGGCGATCTCGCGCTCGCGCTCGCTCAGGGAATAGCCGGTGCGGAAATAGGCGCCGAGCGGGCCCATCACCTTTACCAGCTTGGGGTTGTGGACGTAGATCTTGTTCGGGCCGGGAAGGCGCCCGCGGGTCTCGACCAGCGAGTTGTAGCCTTCCTTCTGCTCCGGGGTCATCTGGTCGTAGGGGATTTCGGCATAGCGGCCAAAGGTCGGGGTGTCGGCCATGTTCGTGTCTCCTCCATGGGGGGTTGCGTTGTTCTGCCGGGGCAGCATAGCCAGCGCCGGCGCGGCTTGCGAGGCGCTTGGCTCAGGGAGCTACAACAGGGTAGCGACGCTGCATTGCCGCCATGCGTGCGAGTGATGTTGCGAGGCATTCGCAACGCTGCTACATAGGTGCCCAGGCCAGATCCCACGGGCCAACCCCCAGAGGCACGCATGTACGTTTGCCTGTGCAATGCCATCACCGACCGCGACGTGCGCGGCCACAATGCCGGCGAGGGCTGCTCGGTGGCGATGGTATACCGGGCGCTGGGGTGCTCTCCGCAATGCGGCAAGTGCGTGCCGTTTGTCCGCCAGCTTCTGCGCCAGTCCGACGCCAATGTCGCGGCCCAGCAGGCCGGCGGCGACGACTGATTGCCGACGACTGATTGAAACTGGGCTGCAATCTTCCTCCCGGTTTGCGCGTTTCCTCGATTAAGCTCGTTTGAGAACGTGCCGGGAGGCCATCATGCAGGGCGATCGCACCGTCATCCAGCACCTGAACGCGGTGCTGAAAAACGAATTGACCGCGATCAACCAGTATTTCCTGCACGCGCGAATGCTGCGGCACTGGGGTGTCACCAAGCTCGGCGACTATGAATATAAAGAATCGGTCGACGAGATGAAGCACGCCGACCGGCTGATCGACCGCATCCTCTTTCTCGACGGGCTGCCGAATTTGCAGGATCTCAACAAGCTGCTGATCGGCGAGACCGTGCCCGAGATCCTCGACTGCGACCTGAAGCTTGAACAGGCGGCGATGCCGCTGTTGCGCGAGGCCGTGGTCCATTGCGAAACCGTGCGTGATTTCGTCAGCCGCGAATTGTTCGAGGCGATCCTCGAAGGCGAGGAAGAGCACGTCGACTTCCTCGAAACCCAGATCGGGCTGATCGACAAGGTCGGGCTGGAAAACTACATCCAGCTCCAATCGAGCGCCGCGGGGTAGGCGGCGCGGGGTAGCGGGCGCTACTATTTCGCCGCCATCAGCTCCGGTTGCGGCTCGCGGAGCGGGGCGACCACCGTCGGGAATTCCAGCACGAACATCGCGCCGCCGTCGGGGTTGTCGGCCACGCGGATCGTCGCGCCGTGCATCTTGGCGATCTGGGCCACGATCGCGAGGCCGAGCCCGGCGCTGCCGGCGCGCCGGCGGTTGCGGCGCCAGAACCGGCGGAAAATCTGCTCGCGGTCGGCGACCGGCACGCCGGGCCCGCTATCGCAAACCCGCAGCGTGCCGTCGGGATCGACGGTGATCTCGACCGTCGTGCCGGGCGGGGTGTGGGCGAGCGCGTTCTCGACGAGGTTGCGCACGGCGCGGCCGATCATGTCGGCGTGGCCCGGCACCAGCACCGGGTTCGGGGCGCCCGACACGGCCACGGTCTTGTTCCGCGACAGCGCCAGCGGCGCGATAAAGGCGGCGATCTCCGTCGAGACGGCGACGAGGTCGGCGGTTTGCCCGGAATCGACCTCAATCGTTTCCAGCTCGGCGATCTCGAGCAGCTGGTTGGCCAGCCGGCTCATGTTCTCGACATCGGCGCGCAGCGACGCGGCGAGCTCGATGTCGCCGATCATGTCGATCTGCGTGCGCAGGATCGCCAGCGGCGTGCGCAGCTCATGGGCGGCGTCGGCGGTGAACTCGCGCTGCACGCGGAACCCCTCTTCGAGCCTGTCGAAGGCGTGGTTGACCGCGAGCACCAGCGGCATCACCTCCTGCGGGAGCCCTTCCTCGGGCAGGCGCAGATCGGTGCGCGACGGGCCGATGCGCCCGACCAGCGCCGACGCGGCGACGATCGGCTTGATCGCGCGGCGGATGATCGCGACGTCGATCGCCAGCAGGAGCAGCAGGATCGGCACGGTGATCCAGCCGACCCGCGTGAAGAAATCGCTGACGATGTCGTCGATCAAGACGTCGCGATGGGCCAGGTCTTGCGAGACCTCGACCCACAGCTTCTGCCCGGCGACCTCGAGCGGCATGCTGATGCCGAAAACGTGGACGCCGTCGTACCAGCCCGAAAACGTCGCCGTCTGGTCCATCGCCGGCGGGACGTGGGTGATCGAATGCCCGTCGGCGAACGACGACAGCAAGACACGCCCGTCGGAATCGCCGACGGCATACGAGTACCGCGCGTAGTCGGGCGAATAGAGCTCTTCCAGCCGTGCCGGAAGGTGCATCATGAGGTCGCCGTCCGGTTCCCGGTCGATCAGCGGCACCAGCTCGGCAGCCTGCTCGCGCAGCGCGTTTTCGTGCAGATCGTTGGCGGCGCGCTGGAGCATCAGATACAGCGCCAGCGGCATGAAGATCGCCGTGACGAAGATCGCGACCAGATGCAGGACGATCGTACGGCCGACGACCGAGCGCGTGCGGGTCACGCGGCTCCCTCGGCGATCATGTAGCCGACGCCGCGCACGGTATGCACCTGGACCGACGCGCCGATCTCGGCGAGGTGGCGGCGCAGGCGGTGGACATAGACCTCGACCGCGTTCGACCCGACCTCTTGCGACAGACCATAGAGGCTGCTTTCGAGGAGCGTCTTGGCGACGACCCGGCCGCTGCGGCGCAGCAGGTGCTCGAGCACCGCGACCTCGCGCGCCGAAAACGCGACCGGCGCCTCGCCGACGAAAACCTGCCGGGCGATCGTGTCGAGCGTGACATTGCCGAGCCGCAGCGCGAGCCCGAGCAGGTTGCCCGGCCGGCGCAAGAGCGCCTGCAGCCGCGCCACCAGCTCCTCGAGCGCGAACGGCTTGACCAGATAGTCGTCGGCACCGCTCTGGAGCCCGCTGACGCGGTCCTTGAGGCTGCCGCGCGCGGTCAGAATCAACACCGGGGTGGCGTCGCTGCGCTCGCGCATCCCGGTCAGCACTTCGAGCCCATCGGCATCGGGCAATCCCAGATCGAGAATCACCACGTCGCAGCGGCTCGTGCGCAGCGCGGCGGTCGCGTCGGCGGCGGTCGTCAGCAAGTCGACCGTGAACCCGGACGCGGCGAGGCCTTGCTTCAACAAGGCGGCAAAGCGCTCGTTATCCTCGACCAGCAGCAATCTCATCCGGTCGCGTCCGACGGAGTGATCATCTCGATTGACGATTATAGACGAGACGCCGGCGGATTAGGAGCGCGGGCGTCCCGCCCGCATTCTAAATCCTGCCCGTATTCTAAACAAAGAAATGCGGGCGGGACGCCCGCGCTCCTGTGGCGGCTCAGATCGCGTCGAGCTGCCAGGCGACGTCGTTGGCGATGCCCCACAGATAGCCGATATCGGCCTGGCCGACGAGGGCGTAGGCGCGGCCCTGGTGGCGCCAGTAGAGCAGGTTCACGTCCTGGCGGTGGTCGAAGGTCGGCTGGCTGTCGGTCTGTTTCGACGAGCCGATGATCAGCGTCAGCGGACCGATCGCCTTGTTGTCGGTCGTGTAGATGAGCTGCGCCGCCGGGCGGCCCTCCTCGACGACAAGCCGGGCGCCGCGGAAATTGAGGCCCCACGGCTTGAGGTTGGGCAGGCGCACCTGCTGCGGCAGGTCCTGGCTGATCTTTTGCAGCGCCTCCTTCGGGTCGCCGGTCGAGGGCACGTCGACAAACGCATTGTCGCCGGCGGCGACGGCCAGCTTGTAGTAGCCGGCGGCGTTGTTGAGCCAGTCGTTGGTCGCGGCATTGGCGGCCGAGACCTGCGGGCTCGGGCCGGAGGCGACCAGCGCCGGGATGCCGTAATATCCGCCCGCGCCGCCGATCACGACGCCGAACAACAGCGCCGCGGCGGCGGCCGTCGGTCCCCATCGGCGGAACGCCGCCGCCGCCGGGCGCTGCGGCGGCTGGGCAAAGGGGATGATCTCGGCCTCTTGCGGCGTCTCTTCCGGCGTCTCTTCCGGCGTCTCTTCCGATTGGGACAGCGGCGCCGAAGCGCCCCGCGCCGCCGCGACCAGCCGCGCGGGCATTTCCTCGTTGAGAATCTCGGCAAAGGCGCTGCGCACCAGGCTCGCTGAGGCGGCCAGCGCCATCAGCCGGTCGCGCGCCGCCGCATCGGCCTCGAGCCAGGAATCGATGTCCTGGCGGCCGATATCGTCGAGCTCGCCGTCGAGATAGGCGACAAGCGCCTCGTCACTGTGCATCAGCATCCCCGCGTACTCCCGCCGGGAACGGTGTCGAGCTGCTGCTGCAAGGCGATGCGGGCACGGGCGAGCCGGCTCATGATCGTGCCCATCGGCACGCCGACCACCTCCGCCGCCTCCCTGTAGCTGAGCCCCTCCACCGTCACCAGCATCAGCGTCGTGCGCTGGTCGGGCGGCAGGCGGTCGACCGCCCGGCGCACCTCCGCCAAGGCGAGCCGCGCCTCGGCCCGCCGCACCGACTCGTTCGATCCCATCCGCTCGTCGGCGATCTCACCATCCTCCTTGCGGACCTCGCGGGCCCTGAGCTGGTCGATCCAGATCGTCTGCACGATGCGGAACATCCAGCTATCGAACCGCGTGCCCTCCTGAAATTGATGCTCCCGTGCTAGCGCGCGCTCGCATGCCGCCTGGACGAGATCGTCCGCTTCGGTCACCGACCGCGACAGGCCGCGGGCAAAGCGGCGCAGCCGGGGCAGGACCTGAACCAGCCGATCGCCAAACCGCGTGCCGACCGGATCGGTCTGCGCGACCCGGCGAACCGGCGGCTCAGCAAACTCCAAGCGTTCCGACAACGCGGCTCCTCATGATTTATTCCCGGAAACGAGCTTCCGGATAGGGTCGCCGGCCCGGCCGTACATACTGCGATCAAGCGGGCGACTTTATCACGCCGGCAAATTGTGGCGAAAGCACAGGCGCGCATCGCCGCACTGCACGGGTTCGCTCTTCACAAAACGCCCGACGGGGGGCATTGTCGCCGCGCTTTCGCAACAACACGGCGAGCGGGAATCGGTCGTGCGATGAAGGTCGCCATCGTCAAGGAACGACGCGCGCACGAACGCCGCGTCGCGGCGACGCCGGATACGGTCAAGCAGATGATCGCGCTGGGGCTCGGCGTGTCGGTGGAAGCCGGCGCGGGGGCCGAGGCCGGCTTTCTCGACGCCGCCTATGAGGCCGCCGGCGCCGGCATCGCCGCCGACGAGGCCGCGGCGCTCGGCGACGCCGACCTGGTGCTCAAGGTCCAGCGCCCGGCGGAGGGCGAGATCGGCCAGCTCAAAAAGGGCGCGGTGCTGATCGGCCTGTTGGCGCCGACGCAGAACAAGGCCGAAATCGAGGCCTATGCCGCGGCCGGGGTGAACGCGTTCGCCCTTGAGCTGGTGCCGCGCATCACCCGCGCGCAGACGATGGACGTGCTGTCGTCGCAGGCGAACCTCGCGGGATACAAGGCCGTCGTCGACGCCGCGGGCGAATTCGGCCGCGCCTTTCCGATGATGATGACCGCCGCCGGTACGATCAAGGCGGCGCGAGTCCTGATCATGGGGGCCGGGGTCGCCGGGCTGCAGGCGATCGCGACGGCCAGGCGGCTGGGCGCGATCGTGTCGGCGACAGACGTCCGCGCCGCCGCCAAGGAGCAGGTCGAAAGCCTCGGCGCGACGTTCCTCACCGTCGACGAGGAGGCCGCGAAAAGCGCCGAGACCGCCGGCGGCTACGCCCGCGAGATGGGCGAGGATTACCAGCGCCGCCAGCGCGAGAAGGTCACCGAGGCGCTGAAGCGTACCGACATCGTGATCTGCACCGCGCTCATCCCCGGCCGCCAGGCGCCGATCCTCCTCACCGCCGATATGGTCGCGGCGATGGCGCCGGGATCGGTGGTGATCGATCTGGCGGTCGAGGCGGGCGGCAATGTCGAGGGCAGCCAGGCGGGGTCGATCGTGACCACCGCGAACGGCGTCAGGATCATCGGGCACCAGAACATGCCCTCGCGGATCGCGGTCGACGCCAGCATGCTCTATGCGCGCAACATGATGGCCTTCGTGCACCTCCTCTTCGACCAGGAAAAGCAGTTCCGGGTCGACCGGTCGGACGAGATCATCAAGGCGACGCTGTTGACGATGGACGGCGCGATCGTCAACCCGGCGCTACTGCCGCCGCCCGAACCCGCTGCCGCCGCCCCAGCCGAGCTAAAGACGAGCTGACCGGAGCCCCGATGGCCGACCCAACCTCCTACGCCCAGCAAGCCGCCGAGCTCGCCGGCAATTCCCAGCTTCTCACCAACCAGCTCCACGACCTGGCGCAGTCGCTGGCGCTTGCGGGCCAGCAGCAGGTGGCGCACGGCGCGACGCCGTTTGTGTTCGAGCTGACCGTGTTCGTTCTCGCGTGCTTTGTGGGCTATTACGTCGTCTGGCGGGTGACGCCGGCGCTGCATTCGCCGCTGATGAGCGTCACCAACGCGATATCGAGCGTCATCATCGTCGGCGCGCTGATCGCGGCGGGGCCGACCGGAATCAGCTTTGCGAAGATCATGGGTTTCGTCGCCGTGACCCTGGCCGCGGTCAACATCTTTGGCGGGTTCATCGTCACGCAGCGGATGCTGCAGATGTTCCAGCGCAAGAAATAAGCGGGGTCGCGGTGAGCGAAAGCCTGTCGGCGCTCCTGTATCTGGTCGCCTCGATCTGCTTCATCATGGCGCTCAAAGGGCTGTCGTCGCCCGATACGGCGCGGCACGGCAATTATTTCGGCATCGCCGGGATGGTGATCGCGATCCTCACCACGCTGGCGACGCCGGGTGTGGTGAGCTATTGGCTGATCATCGCCGGGCTGCTGATCGGCGGCGCGATCGGCACCTATACCGCGCGCCAGATCCAGATGACGGCGCTGCCGCAGCTCGTCGCGGCGTTCCACAGCCTCGTCGGCCTCGCCGCCGTCTGCGTCGCCTGCGCCGCCTTTGCCGCGCCGCAAGCCTACGGCATCGGCGTCCGCGGCTCGATCCACCCGGCGAGCCTCATAGAGATGGGGATCGGCCTCACGATCGGCGCGATCACCTTTACCGGCTCGATCGTCGCGTTCGCGAAATTGCAGGGGCTCGTGTCGGGCCGGCCTCTCGTATTCCCCGGCCAGCACATCCTCAACGCCGCGCTCGGCGCCGCGATCATCCTGTTGATCGTGCTGTTCTGCATCAGCGAGTCGCCGGTGGTCTTCTGGCTGCTGGTCGCGCTGGCGCTCGCGTTCGGGTTCCTGTTGATCCTGCCGATCGGCGGCGCCGACATGCCGGTCGTGATCTCGATGCTGAACTCGTACTCGGGCTGGGCGGCCTGCGGCATCGGGTTCACGCTGTCGAACAGCCTCCTCATCATCACCGGCGCGCTCGTCGGCTCGTCGGGCGCGATCCTCAGCTACATCATGTGCAAGGGGATGAACCGCTCGATCTTCAACGTGATCCTGGGCGGGTTCGGCGGCGAAAGCGTGGCGGCGGCGGCGACCGGCGGGAGCGGCGACAAGCTGGTCAAATCGGGCAGCGCCGAGGATGCCGCGTTCATCCTCAAGAACGCCGGCTCGGTCATCGTCGTGCCGGGTTACGGCATGGCCGTCGCCCAGGCCCAGCACGCGCTGCGCGAGATGGCCGACCTCCTCATCAAGGACGGGGTCAACGTGCGCTATGCGATCCACCCGGTCGCGGGCCGGATGCCGGGGCACATGAACGTCCTCCTCGCCGAGGCCAACGTGCCGTATGACGAGGTCCTGGAGCTCGACGAGATCAACCGCGATTTCCCGTCGACCGACGTGGCCTTTGTGATCGGCGCCAACGACGTTACCAATCCGGCCGCAAAGACCGACCGCGCCTCGCCGATCTACGGCATGCCGATCCTCGATGTCGAGCGCGCGAAGACGGTGCTGTTCGTCAAGCGCTCGATGGCATCGGGTTACGCCGGCGTCGAGAACGAGCTGTTCTACCGCGATAACACGATGATGCTGTTCGGCGACGCCAAGAAGATGTGCGAGGAGATCGTCAAGTCGCTGGAGTAGGCAGGGTGGTGGGATGAGGCGGCGCGTTGTTGCGGCACTTCTGATATCAAGCGTGGCGCTGTTCGCGACCCGGGCGGTCGCCGCCGAGAAAGTCAAAATCGGCTTTCTGAGCTGGTTTCCTCCGGCGATGAACGTGGATTTGGGCCATTTCCGCGAGGGGATGGAGCAGTTCGGCCGCGTCGAAGGACGGGACTACACGGTCGAATCCTATTTTGCCGGCGGCGATCCGGCGCTCGCCCGAACCGCCGCCGAGAAGCTCGTGCGTGAGCCGGTCGACATCCTCGTCGTCGAGGCGACCCCGGCCGTTCACATCGCCAAGAAGGCGACCGGGACCATCCCGATCGTCATGGAGACCGCCAACGCGGTGGCGACGGGGCTCGTGCAAAGCCTGGCGCATCCCGGCGGCAATATCACCGGCGTCTCGCTGCTGATGACGGATCTGGCGGGGAAGCGGCTGAGCCTTTTGCGCGAGATGAGGCCGAGCCTGTCGGCCGTCGCGTTCCTCGGCTCGACCCGGGACCCGAACGCGCAGACCTTCGTGCGGGAGACCCAGGATGCGGCAAAGCAGCTCGGCATCCGGCTGTCGGTGCGGCTGGTCGACGGCCCCGAGACGATCGACCAGGCCACCTTCGACGCGATGAATAAGGAGGGGGATGAAGCCGTCATCGTCCAGCCGATCTTCACCGGATACCAGGACAAGATCGTTCCGCTCGCGACCAAGGCCGGGTTGCCCACCGTATCGGACTGGGCCGTCTTCGCGGATGCCGGGGCGCTGTTTTCGTATGGCGCCAGCCAAGGCGCCCTGGTCAAGCGGCTGGGCTATTACGTCGACCGCATCCTCAAGGGCGCGAAGCCGGGCGATCTGCCCATCGAACAGCCTGAGCAGTTCGAATTCGTCATCAACGCGCGCACCGCCGCCAGGCTCGGGTGGACGATCCCGCGGGTGATGAAGCTAAGGGCTGATCGGGTGATAGAGTGAATACTGGACCGCGGGCGTCTCGCCCGCTCTTATAAATGCGGGCGAGACGCCCACGGGTCCGGATTTTTCGCTAGATAAATGCCTTGATCACAAGCGAAGCAACACCGGCCACGACCACGCCGACCATCCACTTGATCACCGCGAGATCGGCTTCGATCTTGGCGAACCGGCTCTCGTAGCCCGCCAATTCCTCTGCGGCCGCGCGAGCCTTCTCTTCCGGTGACCCGGCGGCGACCAGGGCGTCATCGGTTCGGGAGAGCATTATACCGCCACCGTCTGGCCTCCTCGGCAACCCGCAGGTAGGATACCGGGAGGCGGTGTCGGAGATGCAATCGCCTCAAACGATTGCGCGCTCCTAGTACCCCTCGCGCTCCATGCGCTTGCGCAGGAGCTTGCGGTAGCGGCGCACGGCCTCGGCTTTTTCGCGGGCGCGGCGCTCGGAGGGTTTTTCGTAGTTGCGGCGCAGCTTCATTTCCCGAAACACGCCCTCGCGCTGCATTTTCTTCTTCAGGGCCCTGAGGGCCTGATCGACGTTGTTGTCGCGAACGAGGACTTGCACGGTGACGCTTCTCCGCAATCTGGTCGGCAGGGGCTGACCCTAGCAGTTCCGCCCGCCGTTGTGAAGCCGGGCGCCGCGCCTCATATTGAGCCCATGGCTCTTCTGAAGATCGCCCGCATGGGCCATCCCGTTCTACGCGCCCGCGCGCAGGAAGTTCCCGACCCGACCGCGCCATGGGTGCGCCAGCTCGCCCTGGACATGATCGAGACGATGGAGGATGCCGGCGGCACCGGCATCGCCGCGCCGCAGGTCCACGCGCCGCACCGGGTCGTCGTGTTCACGGTGCTCGGCGAGCGCACCAGCAACCTCCCCGGCGACGCCGAGCAGGCGCTGACCGTGCTGGTCAACCCGGTCGTGGAGCTGCTCGGCGACGAGCGCGTGCTCGGCTGGGAGGGGTGCCTGTCGGTGCCGGGTCTGCGCGGGGTCGTGCCGCGGCATCTGCGCATCCGCTACCGCGGGCTCGGGCTCGACGGCGAGGAGGTCGCGCGCGAGGCGGCCGGGTTTCATGCCCGCGTCGTGCAGCACGAATGCGACCACCTCGACGGCATCCTCTACCCGCAACGGATCACCGACCATCGGCTGCTCGTTTTCCTCGAGGAGCTGCAACGCCACCCGATCGATCTTGCCGAGTTCTTCGCCGAAATGCAGGAGGCGCCATGAAAAGCCCGCTTGCCGAAGCCGACCGCGACCGCCTGATCGAGGCGATCCTGCCCGACGTCCCCTTTGACGGGTGGTCGCAGGCGGCATTGCGTGTCGCCGCCCAGCGCTGCGGCGTCGCCGAGGCCGAGGCGCAGGCGCTGTTTCCGGGCGGCGCGCCCGACCTCGTCGCCGGGTTCAGCCGCTGGGCCGACCACCGGATGCTCGACCGGCTCGAGCGGGCGCGGCTTGACGAGCTCGGCACCAGCGCGCGGGTGCGGCTCGCGATCCATGCCCGGTTCGACATCGTGGCGCCGTGGCGCGAGGCGGTGCGCGGGACCCTCGCGGTGCTGGCGCTGCCGCCGCACGCGGTGCTGGCCTCGCGCCTCCTCTACGAGACGGTCGACGGGATGTGGTACGCCGCCGGCGACCACGCGACCGATTTCAGCTTCTACACCAAGCGCGCGACCCTCGCCGCGCTCTATGCCGCCGCGATGGTCTACTGGCTCGACGACCGCTCGCCGGGGTTCGCCGACACCACGGCGTTTGTCGACCGGCGGCTCGGCGATCTCCGGCGGATCGGCGACGTGCGCGCCCGCCTCGACGGGTTTTTCTCGAATTTCCCCGACCCGTTCCGGTTCTTCCGGGGGGTGCGTTAGGAACCGACATGCCGCTCACGTCAGGCCCGGAAACCGGGACGCTCCTGCTGATCGGCGGCGGCCGGTTCGGGCCGGAATTGCAGGAGGAACAGGTCCGGCTGGGGCGAGGGGCGGACGGGCGGTCCGAGTGGGTCTTCATCCCGACCGCGGAGACCGACGAGGTCGTGCCGACCCTCAAGCCCTTCGGTTTCATCAGCCGTTCGGCGGACCGGGTCACGATGCTCCACACCCGCGACCGCGCCGAGGCGGACAGCGAGGCCTTCACCGCCCCGCTGCGCACGGCGACAGCGGTGTTCATCTTCGGCGGCCGCCAGTTTCGGCTTGTCGACGCCTATGCCGGCACGCGCACCGAGCGCGAGCTGCGTGGCGTGCTCGCCCGCGGCGGCCTCCTCGCCGGGATGTCCGCCGGCGCGACGGTCATGGGTTCGTACATGGTGCGCGGGCACCCGTCGGACGACGCCTCGATCATGATGTGGCCGGGCTATGACGAGGGCTTCGGCTATCTGACGAATGCCGCCATCGACCAGCATGTCAGCGCCCGCAACCGCGAAGCCGACCTCGCCCCGGTGATCGCCGCGCACCCCGAACTGCTCGGCATCGGGCTCGACGAGGGCACCGCCGGGGTAGTGCAGGGGAGCGAAATGTACGTCGTGGGCGCCGGGCACGTCTTCATCACCGACGGCGAGAGCCATGACGGCAAGCCGTATTACCGGCTGTCGGCGGGGACAACGCTCGATCTCGCGAAGCGGGCTGTTGTTCGATAGCCGCGCTGTTCTGAGTGCTTTTCTGACTGGATTGAATCGCCACTCTCCTGTCGTCATTCCCGCGCAGGCGGGAACCCAGGGGCCAACGCTTCGCCGCTCGCCCTGGACCCCCGCCTTCGCGGGGGCGACGAACTTCAAAGGCGATGCACCCTTTCAGGATGAGGGTCTCTTGGGATTTTCTAGGTTCGCGGCAGCAGCCGCGTGACATGCCCCATCTTGCGGCCCGGCTTTACCTCGGCCTTGCCGTAGAGGTGCAGCTTTGCGGACGGGTCTTTGAGGGCGTCGGGCCAGGTTGAGACTTCGTCGCCGATCAGGTTTTTCATCACCGCGTCGGAATGGCGCTCGGTCGAGCCGAGGGGGAGGCCGCAGACGGCGCGGACGAGCTGCTCGAACTGGCTGGTGAGGCAGGCGTCGATCGTCCAGTGCCCCGAATTGTGCGGGCGCGGGGCGAGCTCGTTGACGAGCAGCGCGCCCGATTTGGCGACGAACATCTCGACCGCGAGCACGCCGACCAGGTCGAGCTTTTCGGCGATGTGGCGAGCGATCGCCTCGGCCTCGCCGCGGATTTTTGCCGGCAGGTCGGCGGGGGCGACCGTCGTGTCGAGGATGTGGTTGACGTGGCGGTTCTCGACCGACGGATAGGCGGCAACGGCGCCGTCGGCGCCGCGTGCGACGACGACGGAAATCTCGGCGACGAAATCCACGAAGGCTTCGAGGATGCCGAGGTCGCTGCCCATGCGGCGCCACGCCTCGGCGGCCTCGGCGGGGTCGGCGATCGTCACCTGGCCCTTGCCGTCATACCCCATCCGCACGCTTTTCAGCACCGCCGGGGCGCCGAGCGCGGCGAGCGCGGCGGGGAGCGCGGCTGGGTTCTCGATGGCGCGGAACTCGGTGGTCGCCGTGCCGATCGAGCGCAGGAAGCCCTTTTCGCGGAGGCGGTCCTGGGTGATTTCGAGGATTTCGGGGCGCGGCATCACCGGCACCGCGGCGGCGACGCGCTGTACCGCCTCGGCCGGGATGTTCTCGAACTCGAACGTCGCGACATCAACCGCGGCGGCGAAGCGGGCGAGGGCGTCGGCGTCGGTGAAGGGGGCGACCGTCGCGGCGGCGCAGACCTGAGACGCGGGGGACTGGGTCTCGTCGGCGAAGACGTGGCACCGATAGCCGAGCGCGGCGGCGGCGAGCGCGGTCATGCGGCCGAGCTGGCCGCCGCCGAGAATCCCGATCACCGCCCCGGGCGCCAGGCTCATATGCTGACCGGGCTCATGCGTCGCCTGGGCTCATGCGTCGCCTGGGCTCATGCGTCGACTGGGGTCATGTGCCGACCGGGCGCTCCGCGACGTTGGCCGTCTGGCTGCGGCGCCACTCCTCGACTGCCGCCGCTATCGCGGGATCGTTGAGGCCTAGGATCGCCGCGGCGCAGAGGGCGGCGTTGGTCGCCCCGGCCTGGCCGATCGCAAAGGTCGCGACCGGAATCCCGGCCGGCATCTGGACGATCGAGAGGAGGCTGTCCATGCCCTTCAGCGCGCGGCTCTCGACCGGCACGCCGAGGACCGGCAGGCGCGTCATCGCAGCGGCCATGCCGGGCAGGTGCGCCGCCCCGCCGGCGCCGGCGATGATGATCTTGAGCCCACGCCCGGCGGCGCCGCGGGCGTATTCATAAAGACGGTCCGGGGTGCGGTGGGCGGAGACGATTCGCGTCTCGTGGGCGACGCCGAGCTTTTCGAGCGTCTCGGCGGCATGGCGCATCGTCTCCCAATCGGACTGGCTGCCCATGATGATGCCTACGGCCGGGCCGGCTTCTGGCATGAAGCTCCTTTCGCGATCGGGTCGGAATGAGGCCGCGAGAGGCGCATTATAGGGGCGCGAGCCTCGCGTACAAGGAGCGCTCGGCGAGGCGGGGCGCCAGGTCGCGTCGCGGAATTATCCCCGCCATAGCATCGCTTATAGACAAGCGCGCCGCGCCGTTGTCGAATCGGGCTGGGAGTGAGAGAGGCGGCCAGCACATGGAGACCGGCACGACGAGGTCGGCAGCGTCGGGGACCGTCGGCGCGCGCCGGCGTGCGACCGACCCGGCCCCGGATGCCGCCCCGGGCGTGGCGATGACGCCGGAGCTGCGGGCGCTGGTCGAGGAGCGCGAGGCGCTGCGCCGCGAGCTCGCCGACGCCAGGACCCAGATCGCCCAGCTAGAACGCCTCGCCGACGAGGACGCGCTGACCCCGATCGCGAATCGCCGCGCCTTCGTGCGCGAGCTGACGCGGATGATTGCCTTTACCAAGCGCTATGGCGTGCCGTCGAGCGTCGTCTATTTCGACGTCAACGGCATGAAGCAGATCAACGACAATCACGGCCACCCGGCCGGAGACGCGGCGTTGCGGCTGGTGGCGAAGGCGCTCTTGGACAACGTGCGGTCGAGCGACGTCGTGGGACGCCTCGGCGGCGACGAGTTCGGCGTCATCCTCGCGCATACCAACCAGGAGCAGGCCAATGCCAAGGCCGACGCGCTGGCCGAGGCGATCGGCGCGTCGCCGCTGCGCTGGGGCGGGGTCGATATCCGGGTCAGCGCGGCGCACGGGGTCTATTCCTTCGCCGGCGGCGACGACGCCCACGTCGCGATCGAGGCCGCCGACCGCGCGATGTACCGGCAGAAGCGGGCGGGTTAAGAGCGCGGGCGTCTACGCGATGATGTCGGGCAGCAGCTCGCTCTCGATCTTCGAGATATGGTCCTTTAGCGCCAGCTTGCGTTTTTTCAGCCGCTGGAGCTGAAGCTGGTCGAACGGCGCGAGATCGCTCACCCGCGCGATCACGTCGTCGAGATCGCGGTGCTCGCTGCGGAGCGTGGCGAGCTTGGCCTTTAGCGCTTCGGCGTCGAGATCCATGGGGGGCTCACTGAGTGCGCCGTTATAGCATGGTTTGCGGACAGGGTGGGCTCGGGCGGCGAAAATGACGACGGAAAAGCGCGACGGCGAGGGCGAGGCGTTCTGGCGGTTTTCGCTCGTGTTCTATGCCCGGCCCGGCGTCGCGCCGGCGCTGATCGCGCTGCAGGACCGGGACGGGCGCGACGTGAATGTGATCCTCTACGCGCTGTGGCTCGGGCTCGCCCGCGGGCATGCGATGGACGCCGCCGACCTCGCCGCCGCGGAGGCTGCCGCCGCGCCGCTGCGCGAGGCGGTCGTCACCGGGTTGCGCGGGCTCCGCCGCCGGCTGCGCGCCGATCCCGACCCGGCGATCCGGGCGCTGCGCCGGCGCGTGCGGGCGCTGGAGATCGCGGCAGAGCGGCTCGTGCAATATAGGCTGGCTGCCAGCATCCGCCCGTGCGAGGCCGCGGGTGATCGGGCCGCGATCGCGATCGCTAATCTCGATTTGTGCCTCGGCGCCGCCTCGACCGAGGCGGAGACGGTTCGCGAGGCTGCGCGCGGGTTCAGCCGTCGCGCTTAGCCGGCCGCCGGCGCGGTTCCTCGCCCCAGCGGCGCACGGTGCCGGCATCGAGGGCGAACAGGTCGAGCACGCGGCCGAGGCTTTGGTCGACCATCTCGTCGAGCGATTGCGGCTTGGTATAAAACGCCGGCACCGGAGGGGCGATCACCGCGCCCATCTCGGAGAGTGCGGTCATCGTGCGCAGGTGACCCGTGTGAAGCGGCGTCTCGCGCACCATCAGCACCAGCCGCCGGCGTTCCTTGAGCACGACGTCGGCGGCGCGGGTCAACAGCGTCGTCGTCACCCCGGTCGCGATCTCGCCCATGCTGCGGATCGAGCACGGGGCGATGACCATGCCGATCGTCTGGAACGAGCCCGACGAGATCGAGGCGGCCATGTCGCCGATCGGATGGACCACATCGGCGAGGGCGTGCAGCGCGGCGGCTTTGAGGTCGGTCTCCAGCGCCAGGGTGACCTCGGCGCTCTTGCTCATCACGAGATGCGTCTCGACGGGCAGGTTTTGCAGAATCTGCAACAGCCGCGCCCCGTAGACGATTCCCGAGGCGCCGCTGATCCCGACGATCAGGCGCGGTTGCCCGCCAGTTTGCCGCATCTGCGCCTCGCCGCGTTTTGGCTCTTTGATCTTGCCGGATGCGGCATATCTCGATGTCGGGGGCATGACAATCCCTGGCCGATCGGACGCCGCAGGCGTACCATCGGCTCCCAGTTCGTCACGGCAAGGAGAAGACCGCATGTCAGAGCCCGATCGGATCGTCGCGCTCCAGCAGCAGCACGCCGAGCTCGAGCGAGAAATCGACGAGGAAAATGCTCGCCCGATGCCGAACCACGACGCGATCGCCGATCTGAAGCGCCAGAAATTGAGGATCAAGGACGAACTCTACCAGCTCGCCCGCACCTAGAGCAAAATCCGATCCTATTGAATCGGGTTTTGCTCTTTAAACTATTTGAAATCGAGCATGTTCCGGAAAAGTGGGACCACTTTTCCGGAACATGCTCTGGCGCTTCACCATCAATGGGGGCTGGCCGCCCGCGGCGCGGGATTGCCCGGACGCGCGCGCGATGACACTGTGCCTGGAAGCGCGCGACGGCCAAGTATCCTATAAGTATCCTGAAGGACACAGCCATGACCCTGTTTCGCGACCGCAGCGGACCCCGGATCAAGTACACGCCCGACGAATCGCCCTTTGAGACGATCTCCGTCGACAAGCTGACGCCGATCATCGGCGGCGAGATCGGCGGGGTCGATTTGTCCGGCGACATCAGCAACCGGCAGATGGACGAGATTCACCGTGCGCTCGCGGAAAACCTGGTGATCTTTTTCCGCGACCAGCATCTGTCGCAGGAGCAGCATCTGGATTTCGGCCGCCGGTTCGGCGAATTGCACATCCATCCCGCGGCGCCCACCGAGCCCGGCCATCCCGAGCTGATGATCATCCGCGCCGACAAGGATTCACCGCGCGCCAACGGCGAGGGCTGGCACAGCGACGTATCGTGCGACGCCGAGCCGCCGATGGGCAGCATCCTCTACATCCGCCAATGCCCGCCGCGCGGCGGCGACACGCTGTTCGCCAACATGTACGCCGCGTATGAGGCGCTCAGCGACCGGATGAAGGCCTATCTCGAAGGGCTGACCGCCCGGCACAACGGCGAGCACTATCGCGGGCAGTACGCGAATTACGGGGTCAAGGACAAGGAGACCTATCCCTCCGCCGACCACCCGATCGTCCGCACCCATCCGGTGACCGGCAAAAAGGCGCTCTACGTCAACGAGGGGTTCACCCGCTATATCAACGGCGTGCCGCGCGACGAAAGCGCCGGCATCCTCGCCTATCTCTACAAGCACATGGCGAACCCGCTGTTCCAATGCCGCTTCCGCTGGCAGGAAAACTCGATCGCCTTCTGGGACAATCGCTGCGTCCAGCACCACGCAATGTGGGACTACTGGCCCCACACCCGCAGCGGCAACCGCGTCACGGTCGCGGGCGATCGGCCGGTCTAACGAGCGCTCTCCTGCCGAGGTTCGCTTGGGAGGCGCCGTCTAGGCCGCTTCCGGGATCGGGCGTGCCATGACCTGCCCCAAGCGCCTAGCCAGGACATGGCTCGGAAGTTCGACTAATAAATAGAAAATATAACTTACGCCAAAAATCGCCAGCAGTTGAACGGTTCCGACTATTACTCTTGGCGTCATAAACGATGAGTCTGCAGAAATCTGGTTAACCGCGTTGTGCATCAGATAAATCGAATAGCTCCAGCCGCCGGCCCATTCGAGAAGCGCGAGTGGCGGCTTGCGCGAGAAATTCTCCACTTCGCGCAATAGCCACGGCAAGCAATAGAAGGAAAACGCGAGCAGCGTCACCGGAAAGCCAAGCGGAAAGGGCAGGTGAAAGAGGGCGACGAGAGCGGCGCTCGAATAGCTGAGCGCTCCCAGCCGCCAAACCCAGATGAACCGTGTCGTCGGCAGCGGTCGCCCCGCGACACGCTCCGCCATGATGCATCCCAACAACCAAGACGGTAGTCCGACAACCGAAGCCCCGACGAGGCCGAACTGCCAGTGGTAGTCATTATTCCAATGAGTAACGATGAGGATCAGGGCGATTATGGTAGAAAACAACGTTATACGGGAAAAGCTAATTCTCTTAGCTACATAAAATAGTATTGGGTAAATCGAATAATATATTAGTTCACAATATATACTCCATAATACCCCGCGGATCGCGCCCGCGACCTCGCCGCCCGAAACGTACATGATCAGGTGGCAGGCAATAAGCGGCAGTCCGATCCTTACGTATCGCCGAGTAAAATGTTTTGAAATATCGATCCGTTCTTTTCCGATCCAGGGGTAATGAATGCAAAATCCCGAGATCAAGAAAAATACAATGACCGCCGCCACACCATTAAAAAGGATACCGCTGTTGAGCAGATGTCCAACCGAACCTTGATCCACTAGCAGTGATCTGAATGGGTTCAGGGCACCGTGGCCGCAGGCGACCCAAAATGCCGCGATGAAGCGGATAGTATCGAGCCCTCGAATATGACGGGGTTGCATGCCGATTCTAAACTCTGACCACTAATTCTCATCAAACAATTACGTGATCTTCGAATTTTTTGCAAGTCTACTAGCCAAACCGATGGCGGAGCAGCCAGCGAGCGGCGCATAACGGGTTCGGTCCCGAGCTGACCGTCTGAGCCAACTCCAATGGGCATGGTTCCCGATCGGCCTGACCAGGCCCTGCCGCGCCAGACCACCTTCCTCACGTCGCAGAGATCGGACGCCCGCCCGCTTGAGCGGCGGTGGTATACCCGCATAGTATGCGCGTATAAGTCGCAGGCCGGCGGGGCTACCGCCTGCATTCGGGGAGGGAAACCGATGAACATCAAGCGACTGGGATGGAGTGCCTTTGCGGCCGCTTCCGGCTGCGTCGCGGCTTATGCCATTGCCGGCGCAGTGCCGAGCCTGGCGCAGATGCCGGCGCAATCCGGGGCGTCGCCGTCGCAGACGCCGGGCCTCGGCGCGCACGCACCGCACGCCGAGGGGCAGCCCTCGTGGATGGAGGGGATGACTGGGGCGCAGAAGGATGCGCCGCTCCATCCCAACGTGCCCAACATGCTGGGGCACCCGGGCAAGGACATCCCGGTCCAGAACTTCAAGCTGCCGACCGGGTTCAAGATCGAGCTCTATGCCGGCGACATGCAGGAAGCGCGCTCGATGACGCTCGGCGCCAAGGGCACCGTGTTCGTCGGCGAGCGCACGCATGACGCGGCCTTCGCGATCACCGAAAAGGGCGGCAATCGCGAGGTCAAGAAGATCCTGACCGGGCTCAACTCGCCGAACGGCGTCGCCTTCTCGAACGGCACGCTCTACGTCGCCGAGCGCGAGCGCATCCTCGCCTACGACGGCATCGAGGATCATCTCGACAGCCCGCCGCAGACCAAGGTGGTGATCGAGGGGCTGCCGCACCAAGACGGGCATTTCTGGAAGTTCATGGTGATGGGGCCGGACGGCTGGCTTTATTTCAACCAAGGCTCGCCGACCAGCCTGACGATGCCGAGCTATGTCCAGGCGGTGATCCTCAGGGTCAATACCAAGACGCACATCATGGAGGTCTACGCCCGCGGCGTGTGCAACAGCGTCGGCATGGCATTCCACCCCGAGACCGGTCGGCTTTATTTCACCGATAATGGCCGTGACTGGCTCGGCGAGGACATGCCGTCGGACGAGTTCAACCGCGCAACGGCGAAGGACCAGCATTTCGGCTATTCGTAAAGGGCCGGCGATGGCGCATGACAAGCGCTGCATGCAGTGCCACGGGCCGCAGCTCGCCGGGCAGGATTCGGTGCCGCGCATCGCCGGTCAGCACATCGTCTATGTGACCGAACAGTTGAAGGGCGTTCCGCGCCGGCAATCGCGGCGATATCGACGGCAACATGACCTCGGTCGCCTCGACGCTGACCGACGCCGAGGTCGACACCCTCGCCGACTACGTCTCCGGCCTCTCGACGCCCTGACCCGATGATCCGCGTTTTGATCCTGGCCGCGCTGCTCGCGATAGCGGGCACGCCTGCTCGGGCGCAGGAAAGCCCGGAGCTGCCGGCCAAGGCCGCGTTGCAGGAGGGCGGCGCGGCGGCGGCCCCCGCCCCTTTCACCAAGGGCAAGGGGCCGGGGCACGACAACTCGTATCTCGAACGCTACGAGGAGGATTACGGCTATCTGCGCGACCCGGCGCGGGCGACCGGCCCGTTCGACGCGCTCAAATACATCCCGCTCGACACGACCGGCGACGCCTACCTGACCCTCAACGGCGAGGTCCGGTTCCGCTACGACAACACCGACCATAAGAACATGGGCATCGCCACCGGCGCGACCCCGTCGAAGGTGCCCGGTAAGCTGCCGGCATTCACCCCGGCCACGGGCGTTTCGACCAACGAGCTTTACAAGCAGCGCTACGAGCTCGGCGCCGACCTGCATCTCGGCGACTATTTCCGTGCCTACGGCGACATCTACCACGGCCAGCAGACCGGCCACGATGCCGGCAGCGTGGTTCCGGGCACTCTGCGCGACGACCTTGCCGTCGTGAACGGGTTCGGCGAAATCCACGTCGATACCGCGACGACCGAGACCGGGCTGCGCGCCGGCCGCCAGCAGATCTATTTCGGCAACGATCTGCAGGTGCGGGCCAACGTCTCGACCAATCTGCCGTCGCCGGTCTTCGACGGGTTCCGCGCCTATCGGGATTGGGGCTTCGCGCGGGTGGACGCGTTTGCCTACGACGTCGTCGACTTTGAAAACGGCGTCACGCAGGACAAGGACAATGCCCACACGAATTTGTGGGGCGTCTACGGCACTTACGATTTGCCGAAATTCGACCTTGCCGGCGCCGGGAAGACGACGGTCGACGCGTTTTATCTCGGCTGGCGTTCGGCCCCGTTCGCGAACGGGAAAGGCTCGGCGATCTACGACGATGCGGCGTTTCTGAACGGCGCCAAGATCGTCGCCGCGACCGGCGCCGGGTTCGCTTCGAGCCAGGATCACCGCGATACGTTCGGCCTGCGGCTCTACGGCGACCGCGGCTGGGTCGATTACGATTGGCAGGGGGCGTGGCAGACCGGCAGCTATGCCGGGCTCGACGTCGAGGCCTGGGCGTTCAACACCGACACCGGCTACACCTTTCACGATGTGCCGTGGAAGCCGCGGATCGGCGCCCATGTCGACGGCGCCTCGGGCGGGGCCAACAAGGCCGACGGGACGATGCACACCTATCAGCCGATGTATCCGAACACGCAGTATTACGTGCCCAACAACGAGTTCGCGCCGACCAATTTCTATGATGTCGCGCCGCGGGTCAGCGTCAAGCCGACCGATACCGTCACGGCGGAGTATTACTATTCGTTCCTGTGGCGCTATTCCGGGTCGGATGCGGTCTATACCGGCGCGCCGTGGCCGGGCGGCAACGGGCAAAACAACTTCGCCGCCACCGTGCTCGCGCCGGGCCGGTTTATCGGCCGCCAATCCGATCTGCGCGTGACCTGGACGATCACCCCGCATCTGCTGACGCTATTCGAGTTCGGGCTGTTTTTTCCGGGCTCGGCGATCCGCACCGCGGGTGGCACCACGACGACTTTTCTCGACGCCAACCTGACCTTCAAGTTCTGATATCGTCCGCCGATCTCCGGCAACGGGCCGGCGACCGGCGCGTTTGTCGATGGTGCCGATGCCGGATCAGCAGCCCTCGGAAGAAATCCCGCAGACGAGCGTATCGGACCGTCCGGCGATGCCGGCGGCGGCGATCCTGGCGCTGGGCGTCGTCTACGGCGATCTCGGCACCAGCCCGCTCTACACGCTGCCCGCGGTGATGGAGACGCTGGGCGGCAAGGTCACGCCCGATTCCGGGCTCGGCATCCTGTCGCTGATCGTCTGGTCGCTGATCGTCATCGTCTCGATCAAGTACTGCCTCTTTGTCATGCGCGCCGACAATAACGGCGAGGGCGGCATCCTGGCGCTGATGTCGCTGGTCGCCGGGCGTGGGTTCGAGCGGGCGCCGGCACTGGTCGCGATGGGACTGTTCGGCGCGGCGCTCATCTACGGCGACGGCGTCATCACGCCGGCCATCTCGGTGTTGAGCGCGCTCGAAGGCGTCAGGGTCGCGAGCAGCGCGCTGCAGCCTTATGTCGTGCCGATGTCGCCGCGCCCGACCGGGTGATCCGCGACCGCGAGGGGCGGCATCTCGCGCGCTGGCAACTCCCGATCTTCGCCTTCCTGTTCCGCAACGCGGTGCAGGCGGTCGACCGCTTCAACCTGCCGCCCGAGAACTTTGTCGAGATCGGCCGCGAGATCGAGATTTGAGCATTTGCGGCGGATTTCGTCTAAGTTGGATTGTCATCGCGAGCGCGGCGAAGCAATCTCGGGCCGAGCGCGCACCCGATCGAGATTGCCGCGTCGCTCCTCGCAACGACAGGTCGGCCACACCGGAAACGCCCCAGCGCACATGAATTACGGCTTCATGCTGTTCAAGGTCATCGGCGCGGTTCGATCGCCTGACGACATCTCCGAGGAGACGACCGATTTCCTCGACCCGGGCGCCGTGCTCCAGCAGCGCCTGTCGGCCCTCTACCCGCGGATCGGGTGGCACCGCTCCGAAGCCGACCGCATGATCTTCGGCACGCTCGACGGCGACGACGGCTGGTACGAGTTCATCCTTTACGAAGACCCGAACCGCAGCCTCACGATCAACACCTCGCCCACCGCGATCACCCGCTGGCTGATCCCCGACATCTGCCAAGCCCTCGGCCTCGTCGCCCTCGACCGCCAAGCCTACGCGCTGATCGGGGTGTAGCAGCGCGCGTGGTATAAGGGCGGCGGAGACCGACATGAACTCACCCGCCACCCTCGCCACCGACCCGGTCCTCGCCCGCTTCCGCGCCGCGCTCGACGCGCTCTACGGCCCCCGGATCGAGCGCATCGTCCTCTACGGCTCCCGCGCCCGCGGCGACCATCGCGAGGACTCGGACTACGACATCGCGGTGTTTTTGCGCGACTTCGTCGATCGCTGGCAGGAGGTCGACCGCATCATCCCGGTCGTCACGAACATCCTCTATGAGGACGAGGCGTTTATTCACGCGATGCCCCACCGCGCCGGAGCCTACAACGACCGTACCTCGCTGATGCGGGAAATTAGGCGAGAAGGCGTCGATCTGTGACGCCCGAAGCGCGCCAACATCTCGACAAGGCACGAGAACATCTCGGCAAGGCGCGCGACCTCTTCGATGTTTTGCATTACGAGGACGAGGCGGCGCGCTGCGCTTATCTCGCAGCCTTTCACGCCTCCCTGGCGTTTATTTCGGAGCGCACAGGCACCAGTCCGAAGACCCATAGAGGAACTCACATACAATTCGCCCGGCTGGCGCGAGATGAGCCGCGGATCGACGAAGAGCTACGTCAGTTCTTGCCGCAATCTTACGACATGAAAACCGTCGCCGATTACGATGTCGGCCCCGATGCTGTTGTGGCGCCGGATAAGGCCGCGGAGGCGATCGAAACGGCCACCCGCTTTGTAGAGCGGCTTGAGCAAATCTTGGCCTCGTAGGATGGGTAGAGCGCAGCGAAATCCATCAATCTGGCGCGTGAACGATGATGGGTTTCGCTGCGCTCTACCCATCCTACGCTCCCTACCCCGCCTTCGCCCGCTCCCGCAGCACAAATTTCTGGATCTTCCCCGTCGAGGTCTTCGGCAATGGCCCGAAGACCACGTGGCGGGGGGCTTTGAAGTGGGCCATTCGAGTGCGGCAGAAGGCGATGATGTCGGCGGCGGTGGCGTCGGCGCCGTCTTTTAGGGTGACGAAGGCGCAGGGGGTTTCGCCCCATTGCGGGTCGGGGCGGGCGACGACGGCGGCTTCCATGATCGCGGGGTGGCGGTAGAGCGCGTCCTCGACCTCGATCGTCGAGATGTTTTCGCCGCCCGAGATGATGATGTCCTTTGACCGGTCCTTGATCTCGACATAACCGTCTTCGTGCCTGACGGCGAGGTCACCCGAATGGAACCAGCCGCCGGCAAACGCCTCCTCGGTCGCCTTCGGGTTCTTCAAATAGCCCTTCATGACGATGTTGCCGCGCATGAAGATCTCGCCCATCGTCCGGCCGTCGCTGGGCACCGGGGCGAGGGTCTCGGGGTCGGCGACGATCATGTCCTCGAGCACCGGGTAGGTGACGCCCTGCCGCGCCCTGAGGCGGGCGCGCCGGTCGGCGTCGAGCTCGTCCCATTCATCGTGCCAGGCGCAGATCACCGAGGGGCCGAACACCTCGGTGAGGCCATAGACGTGGGCGATCCTGAAGCCGAGCCCCTCCATGCCCTGGATCACCGCGGCCGGCGGGGCCGAGCCGGCGGTCATCATCTCGACCGGGCGGGGCAGGGGGTCGGCGTCGCGGCGCGCGTTGAGGAGCGCGTTCATCACCACCGGCGCGCCGCACAGATGGCTCACGTCCTCGCGCCCGATCGCGTCGTAGATCGCCGGCGCCTCGACCCGGCGCAGGCAAACATGCGTGCCGGCCAGCGCCGTCACGGTCCAGGTAAAACACCAGCCGTTGCAGTGGAACATCGGCAGGGTCCACAGATAGACCGGGTGCTGGGGCATGCTCCACACGAGGATGTTGCCGATCGCCTCCAGATACGCGCCGCGGTGGTGGTAGACGACGCCCTTGGGGTTGCCGGTGGTGCCGGAGGTGTAGTTGAGCGCGATCGCGTCCCATTCGTCGCGCGGCAACACGGGGTCGAAGCCGGGGTCTCCGGCGGCGACGAACTCCTCGTACCCGACCGCGCCGAGCCGTTCGCCGCCGGGGCCGGCCGGGTCGTCGATGTCGATGACCAGCGGCTTTGCGTCGAGGAGCGCGAGGGCCTTCGCGATCACCGGGGCGAACTCGGTGTCGGTGATCAGCACCTTGGCCTCGCCGTGCTTGAGGATGAAGGCGATCGTCTCGGCGTCGAGCCGGATGTTGAGCATGTTGAGGATGGCGCCCGTCATCGGCACGCCGAAATGCGCCTCGAACGCCTCGGGCACGTTCGGCGCCATCACCGCGACCGTGTCGCCCCGCCCGATGCCGCGGGCGGCCAGCGCACTCGCGAGCCGGTGGCACCGCTGCTGCACCTGGCGCCAAGTGTAGCGGCGGTCGCCGTGGATCACAGCCGGGCGGTTGGGATAGATCGAGGCGGTGCGCGCGAGGAACCCGATCGGCGACAACGGCACGAAATTGGCCGCGTTCTTGTCGAGCCCGATATCGTACGGTCCTACGGCCTTTGTCTTCATCAGCCCATGCTCCCTGTGACGCCAGTGTCGCGCCCACGCTTGAAGCTGTCGAGCCGCTTGGCAAGCGCCCGGCGCAGCACGATATTCGCGATCAAGGACCCTCCGCTCGCCTGACGGCGGAGCCTGTGGTAGGGAGCGGGTATGAGTGACGATCGCACCGCGGTAGAAGAGTATGTGAGCCTTTATCGCCAAGCATTTCGCGAATATCGCGTGCGGTGCTTGTGGAACAGCCGGGTGCTCGATCATCCGACTGCGGGCGATGCCCTCTCCGTCGCCCGTGCGCTGCGTCTGTACGGAGACCGTTCGGCGCGGTTCCTCGCGGAACGGCTGGAACTGGCCTGTCGTGCCGCTCTCTAAGATCCAGACCGAGGTTCTGCGCGTCATCGCCCAGCACCGTGATCCCCAAAGTTACGTTGCCGGGGCCACGCCACTGAATCGGGAGATGCCTCGTTTCTCCCAGGACATTGACCTGTTCAACGATCGCGAGGAACAAGTCGAAGCAGCGGCCGAGACGGACGCCGCCGCGCTGCGAGGGGCGGGGTATCAGGTCTCGTGGGTGCGCCGGCTCTCGATGATTTTTACGGCGGCGGTGGAAAAGGACGGCGACGTCACTCGATTGGAATGGGTTGTCGACAGCGACTATCGGTACTTTCCCACGGTCAGGGACGATCAATTCGGCTTTGTCCTCCACCCGGTCGATCTCGCGCTCAACAAGATGATGGCGGCCGCGGGCCGGCGCGAGGTGCGCGATATCGTCGATCTGCCGACGATTCATGAGAAAATCCTGCCCCTCGGCGCGCTGGTATGGGCCGGGGTGGAGAAATTTCCGGGGTTTACGCCGGAAGGACTCATTGGCCAAATCCGTCGCAATCTCCACCATCCGAGAGAGGACTGGAACAGACTGGCCTCGACCGAACCGATCGACCCGGATCGGATAGTGGCGCGTGTCCGGGCGGCTCTTGACGAGGCGGAGGAATTTGTCGCGAGGATGCCCACCAGCAAGTTCGGCGCGCTTTTTATAAAGGATGGTGAGGTGGTTCAGCCCGATCCGGATCGGCTCGAAGACTATCAGGAGCATCACGGACATCGCGGTGGACAATGGCCCAGCGACCCCGAGATCATGCGGGCGATGCTGGAACGCTATAACGATAGCGTGAAGTAGCGCAGCCGCTCCGGGAGCAAGACGATGAAGCCACCCTACGCCGAGACCTTTCGCCGGTCGCTCGATCACCCCGAGGAATTCTGGGCCGAGGCGGCTGAGGCGATCGAGTGGGATCGGCGGTGGGACAAGGTGCTCGACGACAGCCGGCCGCCGTTTTACCGCTGGTTCGCCGGGGCGCGGCTCAATACGTGCTGGAACGCGCTCGACCGCCATGTCGCCGCCGGACGCGGCGAGCGGGACGCACTGATCTTCGACAGCCCGGTCACC
This sequence comes from Allostellaceae bacterium, assembly GCA_036268075.1. Lineage (GTDB taxonomy): Bacteria > Pseudomonadota > Alphaproteobacteria > ATCC43930 > CGMCC-115725 > DATARH01. The sequence continues at coordinate 41,400 of DATAUV010000077.1, forward strand.
GACACGATCGCCCACTACACCTATCGCGAGATGCGGGATTGGACCGCGCGTTTCGCGGGCGCGCTGCGGGGGGTTGGCGTCGACAAGGGCGACCGGGTCCTCATTTACATGCCGATGGTGCCCGAGGCGGCGGTGGCGATGCTCGCCTGCGCCAGGATCGGCGCCATTCATTCGGTCGTGTTCGGCGGGTTCGCGGCGCATGAGCTGGCGACGCGCATCGACGACGCCAAGCCCAAAATCATCGTCACCGCCTCGTGCGGCATCGAGACCAACCGCGTCATCCCGTACAAACCGCTGCTCGACGCCGCGATCGACGAGGCGACATCGAAGCTCGTCGCCTGCGTCGTGCTGCAGCGGCCGGCGTGCGAGGCGTCGCTGGTCAAAGGCCGCGACCGCGACTGGCACGAACTGACCGAGGCGGCAAAGCCCGTGGATTGCGTGCCGGTGCTGGCGACCGACCCGCTCTACATCCTCTACACCTCGGGCACGACCGGCATCCCCAAGGGTGTCGTGCGCGACAATGGCGGGCACGCGGTCGCGCTGTCGTGGTCGATGAAATACGTCTATGGCGTCGCGCCCGACGAGGTGTGGTGGACGGCGTCTGATATCGGCTGGGTGGTCGGGCACTCCTATATCGTCTACGCGCCGCTGATCTATGGCTGCACGTCGGTCATGTACGAGGGAAAGCCGGTCGGCACGCCCGACGCCGGCGCGTTCTGGCGGGTGATCTCGCAGCACAATGTCGCGGCGTTTTTCACCGCGCCGACCGCGTTCCGCGCGATCAGACGCGACGACCCGGACGGCGAGTTCATCAAGGCGACCGACCTCTCGCGCTTCCGCACCCTTTTCCTCGCCGGCGAGCGGGCCGACCCGCCGACCGTCGCCTGGGCCGAGGAGGTGCTGAAAAAGCCCGTCATCGACCATTGGTGGCAGACCGAGACCGGTTGGCCGATGGGCGCCAATTGCCAGGGCCTCCTGTCGCCGGGGATCAAGCACGGCTCGTGCAGCTTTCCGGTGCCGGGATCGGACGTGCGCGTGCTCGACCCCGAGCACGAGGGCTCGGCGGTCGAGGTCAAGCGCGGCGAGATCGGCGCGATCGCCCTCAAACTGCCGCTGCCGCCCGGCACGCTGCCGACGCTGTGGAACAACGACGAGCGCTATGTCTCGTCGTACCTGACCGCGTTTCCGGGCTATTACCAGACCGGCGACGCCGGGTTTATCGACGAGGACGGCTACCTCTACGTGATGACCCGCACCGACGACATCATCAACGTCGCCGGGCACCGCCTGTCGACCGGCGGGATGGAGGAGGTGCTGGCCGCGCATCCCGATGTCGCCGAATGCGCGGTGATGGGCATCGCCGACCAGCTCAAGGGCCAGGTGCCGCTCGGCCTCATCGTGCTCAAGGCCGGGGTCAACCGGCCCGGCGGCGAGATCGAGCGCGAGGCGGTGGCGCTGGTGCGCGACCGTATCGGCCCGGTCGCGAGCTTCAAGGCGGCCCTCGTCGTCGACCGGCTGCCGAAGACCCGGTCCGGCAAGATCCTCCGCGGCACGATGCGGCGCATCGCCGACGGCGAGAGCTATACCGTGCCGGCCACGATCGACGATCCGGTGATCCTCGACGAGATCACCGAGACCCTATCGAAAGCGGGATATCCTCAGCCGCACTGACGAGTTCCGTCGCGTGGAGAGACGCGTCAGCCTAATTCTCGACGGTCTCGCCTTCCTCGTCGTAAACCGGCTCGGCGACCGGGCGAGGCTTTCCGCGCAGGCTGCGGGCGATCGCCTGGTCGAGGTCCTCGAGGCTGCACAGCCCGAGCCCGACCGGGTGGCGCGGCTTGATATTGGGGCTGTTCCAATGGGTGCGGTCGCGCACCGCGTTGATGGTGGGCTTGGTCGTGCCGATCAGCTTTGAGATCTGCGCGTCCGACAATTCGGGGTGGCTGCGCAGCAGGTACATGATCGCGTCCGGCTTGTCCTGACGCTTGGCGATCGGGGTGTAGCGCGGCCCCCTGTGCTTGACGAATTGCTGCGGGATCGCCTGCGCCGACAGTTGCAGCCGCGCGTCGGGGTCGCCGGCGCAGCGCACCAGCTCCTCGGCCGTCGTCTGGCCGTTGGCGACGGGGTCGAGCCCCTGCATCTGGTTGGCGACCTCGCCATCGGCGATGGCCTGCACCTCGAGCGCGTGGAGTCCGCAAAAATCGGCGATCTGGTCGAAAGTGAGCGCGGTGTTCTCGACCAGCCAGACGGCGGTCGCCTTGGGCATCAATGGAGTGGGCATAATGTTGCTTCCCAATCGAGCGGCGCGTCAGTTCGCGCCGCTGCACGCATTATATCATCCCCTCGATATAATGGCGGGTGGCCCCGGTGGGAAGCGGCGTGAGAGGAGGCGAGGGATGGACGAAGAGGATTTGTTGCCGCAGCGGCAAAAGCCGAAGCCCCGCGACCTCACCCTGATGGGCGTCGCCGAGCTCGAGCATTACATCTCCGAGATGCGGGAAGAGATCGCTCGCGTGGAGGCCGAGATCGTCGAAAAGAAGAAGCATCGCGGCGGGGCGGAGGCGTTGTTTCGGCGATGAGCGGTATGATATCATGATATCAGGACATGTCATATTTTGAGGAAAGCCGCATGGCGCAGCTCCTAGTGCGTAATTTGGAGGACGATGTGAAGGTCCGGCTGGCGGATCGCGCACGCAAGCACGGGATGAGTCTTGAGGAGTGGGTGCGCGACATCCTGCGCGATGCAGCGGTCGATCGTCGCCCCTCAGGCGGGCTGGGCAGCGAAATCGCGGCGAGGTTCCGCGGTCACGGCTTTAAAAAGGGCGAAATTCAGGAGCTGCGAGGCTTTACGATCAAGCCGGCTGATTTCGGCGAATGATCGTTCTCGATACCGACGTGCTGTCGGAGGCGATGCGCGCCGATCCGTCGCCTGAATTCGCGGCGTGGTTTGACCGGCAGCCGCGCCTGGCGGTTTGGACGACGGCAGTGTCCCTGCTCGAAATTCGGTTCGGGATCGAGCGGCTGCCTGCTGGCCGTCGGCGCAGCGCCTTGACCATGTCGCTTGAGCAGGTGCTTGTCCTCGACATCGAAGGTCGCGTTCTGCCATTCGATGCCGATGCGGCCACCGAAACGGCGGTCTTGATGGCAGAACGTCAGCGCGCCGGACGGTCGGGCGACCTCCGCGACTCAATGATCGCCGGGATCGCGGTCGCGCATCGCGCCACCGTCGCGACACGCAACACCCGCCACTTCGCCGATCTGCCCGTACCGGTCGTCGACCCCTGGGCCGCCTGAAGCCTACCGATCGGTAAGCGGCGGCAGGCCCTGTTCCTGGCGCACCTCGTTGATGATCTGGAGCACGCGCTCGCGGTAGGGGCGGAACTGGATGCCGAATTCCGAGACGACGCGGCTGTTGTCGATCATGAAGTTGCCCGAGAGCTGCCGCCCGCCGGTCTCGTGATCGAAGGTGATCTGCGCGTCGGGGATGAATTCGCGGACGATGTCGGCGATGTCGCCGAGGCTGATGGTCTGGCCGCCGGTGTTGTAGACCGCGTGCTCGGGCTTATCCTTCATCGTGACGCGGGCGAAGATCTCGGCGATCTCGTCGACATGGACGGGGGAGCGCATCGAATCCCTGTACGGCATGTTGACCGGCTGGCCGCGCGCCGGGCGGGTGACGATAAAGACGTGGTCGACCGAGCCGAAGATCTTGTCCGGGCCGGTGACGTTGGCCGGGCGGATCGTCGTGATCTCCATCCCATGCTTCTCGCGGTAATCCTGCGCCTGCCACTCGTTGAAGATTTTGTGCGAGGCGTACTGTACGTGGCCGTAGCGGTAATCGGTCTCGTCGACCAGCCGCTCGCCGTAATTCTTCTGCTCGCCCGAGACCGCGACCGAGCTCGCGTAGATCACCCGGTTGCACCCGGCGAGCCGCGAGGCCTCGAACACGTTGTCCATGCCGAGCACGTTGAGCTTGAACGCGACGCGCGGCGGCAAGTCGCTGCCGATATAGTAGGCGAGGTTGACGACCCGGTCGGGCTTCGCCTCGGTGATCCGCGCCATGACGTCGTCGAACTGGCTGACATCGCCGCGCACCACCCGCACCTGCTTGCCGAGCGCCGAGTAGTCGGCAGTCTGCGGGGCGATGTCCATGACGACGATCTCCTCGCCGCGCTGGGCCAGAAGCGGGATCAGGCGCCGGCCGATAAAGCCGGTGCCGCCGGCGACGAAGGTGGTCATGGGGCTTCCTCCCGAATGGACTTGAGGGAGGTTAGGCTTCCCAGTCTTCGATCCGCAAGCCCGATACGCGCGAGAATTCGCGGGTGTTGTGGGTGACGAGGATCAGGTCGCGGGCCAGGGCCTGGCCGGCGATGAGGACATCGTAAGGGCCGATCGGCGTCCCCCGTGCGGCAAGCTCGGCGCGGACGACGCCTGCTCGGCGGGCATCGTCGCCGCCAAAATCCAGCATCGGAAACACCATCGCGTCGAACACCGCAACGTTTAAGGCGGCTCTCCGGCTTTTGAAGGCTCCGTAATAGATTTCGTGGGCGACGATGGACGAGATGCCGATGTCGTCCGAGCGCTCGTGGCGTACGCGCCGCGCGATCTGTGAAGTCGGATAATTGACTAACGTGATGACCGCATTCGAATCGAGCAGGAACCGCATCAGCGGAACAGTTTGTCGAGTTCCGGGCGCTCCTGCTGAGGGACGGGCTCATTAACGGCTGCGATCATGTCGTCGTCAAATTTGCCGGGAAGGTTATCCAGCCACGCCCATTCGTCTGCGACCGGTTCGAGGATCACCGTGTTGCCCTGTTTTCGGATGCGGACTTCCTTGCCCTGGAAGCGGAATTCCTTAGGCAGACGTACTGCCTGAGAGCGGCCGGACCAGAACAGTTTTGCGGTTGCCATCGTGTACCTCCATGCTAGATACCGATGATATATAGCAGAGTAATCCGAGCCCGCAACCGCTGGCTGCCGCTCAGGCCCGCGCGATCTCCGCATCGTAATTCTTTTGGCGATTCCTCAATGCTTCGCGGCGGCGGCGCTCTTTGGGTTGAGGCTCTGGATATGCCCGCTTTCGGTGCCGGCGGTGGGGTCGATGACCGCGTTGATGAGGGCGGGCTTGCCGGAGGCGAGGGCTTCGGTGAGGGCCGCCGTCAGGCTCGGCGTGTCGGTGCAGTGGTAGCCTTTGCCGCCGAACGCCTCGATGATCTTTTCGTAGCGCGCGTCGCGCAGGAGCCCCGTCGGTGTATAGGCTGTGCCGGCCGGGTCGCCGCGATAGACGCCGTTATTGTTGAAGATGATCGTCGTCACCGGCAGGTCGTAGCGGCAGATGGTCTCGATCTCCATCCCGCTGAAGCCGAAGGCGCTGTCGCCCTCGATCGCGACGACCGGCTTGCCCGTCGTCGCGGCGGCGCCGACCGCATAGCCCATGCCGATCCCCATCACCCCCCAGGTGCCGCTGTCGAGGCGGTGGCGGGGTTTGTCCATGTCGATGATGTTGCGGCCGAAATCGAGCGTGTTGGCGCCCTCGTTGACGATATAGACGTCGGGCTGGGTCGCGAGCGCGTTGCGCACCGCGCGCAGGGCCGACGAGAAATTCATCGGGCTCGGGTCGGCGTTGAGCCGGGCGGCCATGCGCTCGACGTTCTGCTGCTTGCGCTTGCCGATCTCCTCGATCCACGCCGCCGACGGCTTGACCTGGCCCTTGAGGCCGGCGTTGAGCGCGGCGAACACCGATTTGATGTCGCCGACGACCGGTGCGGCGATGGCGCGGTTGCTGTCCATCTCGGTCGCCGCGATGTCGATCTGCACGAATTTGGTGTTCGGCGACCACAGCGGCGCCCGGCCGTGGCTCAGGAGCCAGTTGAGCCGCGCCCCGGCCAGCACCACCACATCGGCCTGGCCGATCGCGAACGAGCGGGCGGCGGCGGCGGATTGCGGGTGGTCGTCGGGCAGGAGGCCCTTGGCCATCGACATCGGCAGGAACGGGATGCCGGTGGTTTCGAGGAACGCGCGGATTTCCCGGTCGGCGCGGGCATAGGCGGCGCCCTTGCCGAGGATCACCAACGGCTTTTGCGCCGAGGCCAAAAGGTCGAGAGCGCGGGCGACCGAGTCCGGCGCGGGCGGCGAGGCGGGGCAGGGGTCGACCACCTTGACCAACGACTTGCGGCCCGCCTCGGCGTCGATCGCTGAGCCGAGCACCTCGGCGGTGAGGTCGAGATAGACGCCGCCGGGACGTCCCGAGACGGCGGCGCGGATCGCGCGGGCGAGGCCGATGCCGATATCCTGCGGGCGATTGACGCGGTAGGCGGCCTTGCAATGCGGCCGGGCGACGGCGAGCTGATCCATCTCCTCGTAGTCGCCCTGCTCGAGATCGACGGTCGAGCGGTCGCTCGACCCGCTGATGAGGATCATCGGAAAGCAGTTGACCGTCGCGTTGGCGAGCCCGACCACGCCGTTGAGAAAGCCCGGCGCCGAGACGGTCATGCAGATGCCGGGCTTCGCGGTCAGATATCCGGCGATCGCCGCCGCGTTCGCGGCCGACTGCTCGTGCCGAAAGCCGAGGTAGCGGATGCCCTCGTTCTGCGCGAGCCGCAAGAGATCGGTGATCGGGATGCCGGCCACGCCATAGATCGTGTCGACCCCGTTCAGCTTGAGCGCCTCCACGACAAGGTGAAAGCCGTCGGTCATTTCCGCTGCGTCGCTCATATCGGTCCCCGTCTCCTAGGTCGGGGAGGGTCTAGCGAGGGTTTGCCCCAGCCGTCAACCAAAGTCGCGCCCCGGTCAGCGCCAGCACCCGCGCCGCCAGCCGACCTTTCCGCATTGAGCCGGATGGTCTCCAAACAGGCGACGCCCGAACATCACGATGTTCGGCACGTGCTACCATCATCGATCGGATGAACTTTCGGCCGGTCAGGGCCGAACCGCGAGACCACTGATCGTCGCTCACCGAACGCGTCTCGCGGGAAAATAAAAGATGGCGCCGAAACCGCCGGCGTGGCGTTATTGCCTTGGTGGCTGGCATTGGGTGTCGCGACTACCGGAGTGGAGGGGCGGCGGCGCTGCGTGAGACGCGTTGCCGTCGGGTGCGAGGAAAATATGGGGCAGTCGGATGTAAACGCCTTTTGGGCGGAACTGAGTGCTTGCGAACACTTCGTCCAGATCTACGAAAACGACAACGAATTCCTGAACACGCTGTCTGAGTTCATCTTCGGCGGGCTCGACGCCGGCGATGCGGCGGTGGTGATCACGACCCCGGGGCATCGCGCGGGGCTTCAGCAACGGCTGGCCGCGAGGGGCATCGACGTCGCCGCCGCGCGCCTCGACGACCGCTATATCGAACTCGACGCGGAAGAGACGCTGGCCCGGTTCATGGTCAACGGCTGGCCGGACGACGAGCTTTTCGAGTCGGTGATCCAAGGAATATTGCGGCAGGCGCGCGGCCTCAAGCGCCGCAAGGTGCTGGCGTTCGGCGAGATGGTCGCCCTGCTGTGGGCCAACGGCCATTCGGGCGCGACGGTGCGGCTCGAATTCCTGTGGCAGCGCCTCTGTGAGAAAAAGCTGTTCCAGCTATTCTGCGCCTACCCGAAGATCGGCTTCACCGAAGACCCCGCGGAATCGATCGCCCGGGTCTGCCAGATGCACTCGAAGGTGCTGAGCGCGTAGTCTGCGGACAATTTTCCTGCGGTCGTGCAAGTAACACGCACTACCCCATGCCGCTCCATTGCTAGGGAATGCGCACCTAGCTTGACGTGACGCGCAAAAGGCTTCCAGCCTTCGCCCCCGGGGGAGGGTGAGGATGCTGGATTCGGCCATAGACGCCTTTATCGAGCGCTGGGAGCGGTCAGCGGGCGCCGAGCGGGCCAACTATGCCCTCTTTATCACCGAACTGTGCGAGGTATTGGGCGTTCCGCACCCGGACCCCACGACGGATGATCCCGAGCAAGATAATTATGTGTTCGAGCGGCGAGTGCTGTTTCGCAACCACGACGGCACCACCAGCCACGGCTTTATCGATTTATATCGAAAGGAATGCTTTGTCCTGGAGACGAAGCAGGGGGTTGCCGAAAAGCAGGGTAAGACGCTGCTTGAGGAAGCCGGGCTACAGGCGGTGCAGCGCCGGCGCGGTCACGGGGTGAGGGGCAGCGGTGCGTGGGATACCGCGATGGCTCGGGCGCGAGGGCAAGCCGAGCAATACGCGAAGGCATTGCCCGAATGGCCGCCGTTTCTCGTCGTCATCGATGTCGGATACAGCATCGAGCTCTACGCCGATTTCACTCGAACCGGAAAACATTACCCGCAATTCCCCGACGCCACCGGCTTTCGCATTCTCCTGCCGGATTTGGTCCGGCCTGAAATCCGCGAGCGTCTGCGCGCCGTCTGGACCGATCCGTGGTGCCTCGACCCGAGCGCCCATGCCGCGAGGGTGACGCGCGACGTTGCCGCCCGGCTCGCACTACTCGGCCGCAGCCTTGAGACCGACGGCCATAACGCCGAGCGCGTCGCGACGTTTCTGATGCGCTGCCTGTTCACGATGTTCGCCCAGAATATCGGGCTCCTCCCGGAGGACAGTTTTCTGCGCCTGCTGCGGGAAGTGCGGGGGCATCCCCAGCATTTTCGCCAGACGATGGAGGGCCTGTGGCGCAGCATGGACAGCGGTGGGTTCTGCCCGGCGTTGAGCCAGGACGTGCTGCGGTTCAACGGCGGCCTGTTCCAGAACAGTGCTGCGATCGCCCTCAATGGCGAACAATTGGAGCTGCTGACCAAGGCGGCCGAATCCAACTGGTCCGAGGTAGAGCCCGCGATATTCGGGACGCTGCTGGAACGCGCGCTCGACCCGCTTGAGCGAGAGCGGCTTGGCGCGCATTTCACGCCGCGCGCCTATGTCGAGCGGCTGGTGCTGCCGACAGTCGTCGAGCCCCTCCGCGCCGATTGGGAGGCCGCAAAGGCTGCCGCCGTCCAGCTCGCCGACGCGGGCGACGGGGACGGCGCGATAGCGGAGGTGCAGCGGTTTCATCGGGCGCTCTGCGCGGTGACGATCCTCGATCCCGCCTGCGGCTCGGGCAATTTTCTCTATGTCGCGCTGGAGCATCTGAAACGGCTGGAGGGCGAGGTCATCGACGTGCTCAACGGCCTCGGCGCGGACCCGACCCTGGCGTTGGCGGGGCATACGGTCGATCCGCATCAACTACGCGGCATCGAACTGAACCCCCGTGCCGCCGCGATTACCGAGCTGGTGCTGTGGATCGGCTATCTGCAATGGCATTTTCGGACCCGCGGCCGGGCGATGCCGGCGGAGCCGGTGTTACAAAATTTTCGCAATATCGAGCACCGCGACGCGATCTTGGCTTGGCGGCGCGAGGAGATCGTGAGGGGGCCGGACCGCAAGCCGCTCACACGCTGGGACGGCCGCACCAAGAAGCGCCATCCCGCGACCGGGGAACTCGTACCCGACGAGGAGGCGCGGGTCGCGGTGACGCGTCTTGTCGAGCCGCAGGCGGCGAAGTGGCCGAAGGCGGATTTTATCGTCGGCAATCCGCCGTTTATCGGCGGCAAGGATTTGCGGGCCGTTCTTGGCGAGGGTTATGCCGAGGCCTTGTGGGGGACGTATCGCCAAGTGCCGCGTGCGGCGGATTACGTGATGTACTGGTGGCACCGCGCGGCACAGGAGGTAACCGCCGGCCCCACCCGGCGCTTTGGGTTCATCACCACCAACAGCCTGCCTCAGGCGTTCAACCGCCGCGTCGTGAAGGCGCATCTCGACCGCGCCGAAGGCATCTCGCTGATCTTTGCGATCCCCAACCATCCGTGGGTCGACGCGACGGGCGCGGCGGCTGTCAGGATTGCGATGACAGTCGGAGCAAAGGGGCGGGAACAGGTAGGGCGCCTGCTCGAAGTATCAACCGAAACCCCGACGGAGGAAGGCGAAGCCCAGGTCGAGCTTCGCGAGCGCAGCGGTGTCATCCACGCCGACCTGCGGATCGGCGCCGACCTAACTAAGGCGCTGCCGCTGCGGGCGAACGGAGGGCTATGTTCGCCAGGCGTAAAGCTGCACGGCTCGGGGTTTATCGTGACACCGCAACAGGCAGAGGCGTTGGGGCTCGGACGGGTCGCCGGCCTTGAAAGGCATATACGCCCGTATCTGAACGGCAGAGACCTGACGGGACACAGTCGGGGAGTGATGTTGATCGACCTACTCGGACTCAGCGAAAGCGAAATTCTTCAGCAGTTCCCTGAGGTCTATCAGTGGGTGCTTGAGCGTGTGAAGCCCGGTCGCGCGGCGAATGCCGGCCGTTCGGCTGACGCAGATCAATACGCGAATAGTTGGTGGATATTTGGAAAGCCGCGGCCTGAATTGCGAAAGGCGCTCTCTGGATTGGACCGGTACATCGCAACCGTCGAAACCGCGAAACATAGGCCTTTCGTCTTCCTCCAAGGTCGAATCTTGGCCGACAACATGATCATATGTCTCGCCCATGCGGACGGTTTTGTGCTTGGCGTTTTGTCCAGCCGCGTCCACGTGTCTTGGGCGATCGCGGCTGGTGGAAGGCAAGGTGTCGGAGACGATCCGCGCTACAATAAAACTCTTTGTTTCGACCCCTTCCCATTCCCCGATTGCAGCGAGGTTCAGCGCGGGGCAATAGGTGCGATCGCCGAGGAGCTGGATGCGCTGCGCAAGGCACGGTTGCTGCTGCATCCGGATTTGACGCTGACCGGGCTCTACAACGTGCTGGAGAAGCTGCGCGCGGGCGCGGCGCTGAGCGAGCGGGAGCGGGATGTTCATGACCGCGGGCTCGTCGGCGTGATGCGCCAATTGCACGAGGACCTCGACCGCGCGGTGTTCGCCGCCTATGGCTGGCCGGAGGGCCTGAGCGACGAGGAATTGCTGTCGCGGCTCGTCGTGCTGAACCGCGAGCGCGCCGAGGAGGAATGGCGCGGCCATACGCGCTGGCTGCGTCCCGACTTCCAGGCCGGCATCCGCGCCGCGCCGTCGCAGCGCGAGATGGAGATCGCCGCCGCCGTGGCGGCCGATCTTCGTCAATCCTGGCCTCGCGAACTCGCCGCGCAGTTCAAGGCCGTGCGGACAGCCTTGGAGGGACAGCGGTCGCCCGTTTCTCCCGAGCGGCTCGCCGCATCCTTTGTCCGGGCCCGCCGTGACCGGGTGGCGGAGGTGTTGGCGACGTTGGTTTCGTTGGGCCAGGCGCGCGAGATCGCACCGGGCACATATTCCGCATAGAATGTGTGCTGCTTCCGCGGCATGGCCGCATCGCAACGGTTGCACTCGACTTTCCCGGCAGGCGTGCGATGATATTGGGGAAATTTGTCCGCCTGGGATAAGGGAGTGCCCAGTTCATGATGTCGAAAGAAACCAGCTTTACCGCCGCGCCGCTGACCTTCACCGTCCGGCACGAACTGTGGGATGAGAACATCCAGGACCACGCCGACCAGGGCGTGGTGATCTCGGTCAAGGCGCAGGTCGCCGGCAAGGATACGACCCTGCTGCGCTTCAACTGCTTTGACGTCGAGAAGAGCTACGATTACGGGCCGGAGAACCGGGAGCTCGCGGTCGCCGGACCGGAGATGCTCGGCGACATCGCGCTGACCAACCACTACATCATGGACCCGATCGCCTGCGGCAACCCGATCGGCTGGACGATCAAGACCATCGGGTCGAAGCTGACCCGAATGCTCGACCGCGCCGGCTATCCGGCGATCGCGCAGACCGTCACGATCGACGCGGTGCGCCAGGTCCTGCCCGAGATCGAGGCGTGCGCCCGCGAGGTTTACGCGACCAAGCGCAACACCGTGAAGCACAACCGCGGCACCGATGTCTTCGAATGCGGCAACATCCGCTTCGGGCTTGAGATGCGGCGGCTGCCGATGGGCGATGGCGGGCTCGCGATCCACGTCCTGTCCGATATCGGCGGGACGCCGGGCAAGCACTACACCGAAGAGACCGAGCTGCTCGCGTTCGATCATTTCTGGAACGGCGCGCATTACCATTACGGTCCGCGCAACAAGAACCACCGGATCTACTGGGACCGCACCCTCGTCGAAGACCCGCTCGCCTGGACCCTCGAACAGCTCGAGAGCGGCAAGCTTCCGGCGATGATCACGCGGGCCGGGTATCCGGGCGTCGCCGCGGATCTCGACGCCGGCAAGTTCGCCGAGGTCTTCCCGAAGATGAAGGCGCGGGCGTTGGAGATGTGGCAGCTCGGCGAAAAGCTGACCGGCCACCCCGGCCTGCCGCTGGAGTTCACGCCGAACCTCGCCGCCGCCGAATAAGCGACGACAAGGGCTGGCCTGGCTCGCATCCCGGCGGGGGCTTCGGCCTCCGCCGGGATGTTGTTTTTTGAGGCCCATCATGCTGACGGACCGGTACGGCAATCCGCTGTGCACAACCTCGCCGGCGGCGCGGGACGCCTATGTCGAGGGTTGCGAGGCAAAGCTGACGATGTATCCCGGCGCGATCGAGGCGTTCGACCGCGCGATCGCCGCCGACCCCGGCTTTGCTCTCGCCCACGTCGCGAAGGCCCATGCGCTCCTGGAGCGCGGGGAGGGGGCGGCGGCGCGTGCATCGATCTCCGCGGCCAATGCCCTCACCACCGGCCTGTCGGAGCGGGAGGCGAGCCATATCGCCTATTTCGGCCTCATCGCGGCCGGCGAATCCGAGGCGGCGCTGTCGGCCTTGCCGATGCACCTCGATGGCTGGCCGCGCGATGTCATGGTGCTCGGCACGACCGCCTTCACCAACGGCCTCATCGGCAGCTCCGGCCGCGCCGGGCAGAATCGGATGCTGCTGGAATTGCTCGACAACCTGGCGCCGCATTACGGCGACGACTGGTGGTTTGCCGCGCATTACGGGATGGCGCTGTCGGAGAACGGCCAGCGCGCGGCGGCCCGTCCGAAGATCGAGCGCTCGCTCGCGCGGAACCCGGGCAACCCCTGGGCCGCGCATGCAAACGGGCATCTTTGCTACGAGGAGGGCGAGGCGGACGCGGCGCGCGCCTTCTTGCGGGGCTGGCTGCCGATCTATCCGCGCAACGGGGCGCTCTACAGCCATCTGAGCTGGCATCTCGCGATCGCCGAGATCGAGGCCGGCGACGCGGCCGCGGCGGCGCTGTTGTTCGCCGAGGCATTCGCGCCCGATGTCCATAGCGGACCGGCGCGCGGCAAGGTCAACGACGCGGTCTCGTTTCTGTGGCGCTGGGAGCTCGCCGGGCATCCCCGCGACGGCGCGTCTTGGCGGGTGATCCACGATTTCGCCAGCGGCGCCTTTCCGCGCGCCGGCGCCGCGTTTTCCGACATGCACATCGCGCTCGCCCACGCCGTCGCCGGCAACGATACGGAGACGACGGCGCGCGCGGGGCAGATCGACGAGTTGGTCGCCGACGACCGCTACCCGTCCGGGCCGCTCGTCCCGGCCGTGGCGCGGGGTTTCGCGGCGTTCGAGCGGCGCGATTTCACCGCCGCGATCGACGCGCTCGCCCCGATCCGCGGCGAGCTCGAGCGCATCGGCGGCAGCCGCGCGCAGCTCGATCTGATCGAGTTCACGCTGCTGAAGGCCTATCTCGGCGCCGGCCGCCCCGGCGATGCGCGCCGGATGCTCGGCGCGCGAGGCCGCGGCACCCCGGGGGTTCCGGTCGCCGGGCTCTGACCGCCGAAAAAATCGTCATCCCGCCGGGATGACGATCAAATATATGCCGGAACTGAGAGACACCGCTCTCTACGCCGCCAGCCGCTCCCGCGCGGTCCCCCTGATCAGCGCGGCCCCTTTTTCGGCGATCATGATCGTCGGGGCGTTGGTGTTGGTCGAGGTCACGGCCGGCATCACCGAGGCGTCGATGACGCGGATGTTTTCGAGCCCGTGGATGCGCAGGTTGTCGTCGACGACGCTCATCGCGTGGCTGCCCATCAGGCACGTGCAGCTCGCGTGGTAGCAGGTGCCGCCATAGCTGCGGGCGTAATCGAGCAGCTCGTCGTCGCTCTGCACGTCGACGCCGGGGAAGGTCTCGGCGCCGGTGTATTGCTTGAGCGCCGGAGCGTCGAACAGGCGGCGGGTAAAGCGCAAGCCCCCGATGACCGCGCGCCGGTCGCTGTCCTCGCTGAGATAGCGCGGGTTGATCGCCGGCATGTCGCCGGGGTTGCGGGTCCTGGCCTCGACATAGCCGCGCGACAGGGGCCGCATCTGCCAGGCGCCGCCGCTGAGGCCGGGCGTGTTCTCCAATTCGCCGATCATCCCGCCCTTGAAGCTGCCGGGGGCGAAGGTGATCTGCATGTCGGGCGTCGCCGATTCATCGAGCACCTTGACCGAGGCGGCGACCAGCGACGGGCTGTAGGTGAGGAGCCCCTTGCCGGTGAACAGCCAGCGCAGCACCTCGGCGGCGAGCGGCAATCCGCGCGATTTTTCGTTGGCGGTCTCGGCGCCGACGATCTTGTACGAGACGCGGGCCTGGAAATGGTCCTGCATATTCCGGCCGACGCCGCGCAGCTCGTGCACCACCGGCACGCCGATCCGGCCGAGATGCTCGGGGTCGCCGACGCCTGACAGTTGCAGGATGTGCGGCGAGCCGATCGCGCCGGCCGACAGGATAACCTCGCGCACCGCGTCCGCCCGCTCCACATTGTTGTTCCCTGGGCCGCCGCGCGAGAACTCGACGCCGACCGCGCGCTTGCCCTCGAACACGACGCGATGCACCAGCGCCTTGGTAACGAGCTGCAAATTCGGGCGCTTCAAGGCCGGGCGCAGGTAGGTGCGGGCGGCGCTGGCGCGGCGGCGGCCGCCGCGGGTCTGCTGGCACCAGCCGATGCACTCGGCGGCGCCGGGGTCGATGCTGTTGACGTCCTCGCGGTACTCCAGCCCGAGTTCCTTACCCGCTTCGACCACGCTGGCGCAGATCGGCGAGCGGTCCATGCGCGACGTGGAAAGCGGCCCGTCCTTGCCGCGCACCGGGGTCTCGTCGCCCTCCCAGCGCTCGGCGGCGCGGAAATACGGCAGGCAGTCGTCCCAGGACCAGCCGCGATTGCCGAGCTGCCCCCAATGGTCGTAATCCTCGGGTTGCCCGCGGATATAGATCAGCCCGTTGATCGACGACGACCCGCCGACGACGCGCCCGCGCGTGTAGACAATCGAGCGCCCGTTGAGCCCGGGGTCGGGCTCGGAGCGGAACTTCCAGGTCAGCGTGTCGTGGTCGAGCATCTTGAAAAACCCGGCCGGCACATGGATCAGCGGGTTCCAATCCTTGCCCCCCGCCTCGATCAACAGCACCTTGACGCTGGGGTCCTCGGTCAGCCGGTTGGCCAGGACGCACCCTGCCGACCCCGCCCCGATGATCACATAATCCGCCTGCATGTGCTCCGCTCCCCGGCTGATCGTTCGGGGTAGTCTAAAGCCGATCGCAGAACGGGCGAAACCCGTCTTTGAGCGTTTAGGCGGCGCAGACACGCGCTGCGCGCGCCCTCACCCGCCCTTCGGGCACCCTCTCCCGCAATGCGGGCGAGGGGGCAGCTTCATCCCCTCGTCCGCATTGCGTCGCATGCGGGAGAGGGTGGACCCGGGCGGAGCCCGGAGACGGCTGAGGGGCGGCGCGCGCAGCGCGACGGAGGAGCCGCGAGCCGGGCGCGTCCGAAAACTCGGTTGCAGCCTTCTCTGGTATACCATATACTTTATGCATGCCCGATATGGCCCCGCGCCCCGGTCTCGGCCTTGACGTGCCGCGGCTCGACACCACCACCACATTCGCCAAGGAGGCGTATGCGGCGCTGAAGCGGGCGATTACGGCGATGGACATCTATGACCACGCTGAGGAGATACGGCTCGACGAGCGGCGCTTGTCGGAGGGGCTGGGGGTCAGCCGTACGCCGATCCGCGCGGCGATGACCCTGCTTGAACAGGAAGGGTTTGTGCGCACCCGGCCGCGGCGCGGCATCTTTGTCGTGCGCAAGACCAAGCGCGAAATCCTCGAGATGATCACGGTCATGGCCGCGCTTGAGGGGATGGCGGCGCGGCTCGCGGCCGAGACGGCGATGGATGCCGAGATCGCCGATCTGCGCCGGCTGATGGCCGCTTTCGGCAACGGCAATGGTCAAACCGCCAACGGCGGCGAGCGCATCGACGAATATTCGGATGCGAACATCGCCTTTCACCAGGCGATCATCAAGATGAGCGGCTGTGCCCTCCTCGCCGAGATGACCGAGAATTTGTTCATCCATATGCGGGCGATCCGCAAGATCACGATCCACCAGGAAAACCGGGCGGCGCGCTCGATCGTGGATCACATGAACATCATTGAGGCGCTGGAGCGCCGCGACCCCGAGCTCGCCGAGCGCCTGGCGCGCGAGCACACGTTGGGGCTCGCCGCGCATGTCGAGCAGCACGGCGATTTCCTCGGCCCGACCCGCAACGATGCCCGCAACGACGTTCTAGTTTCGACAGGGAGGTAAATCATGGGCAAGGCCCTAGAAGGTGTCCGCATCCTCGACATGACGCACGTCCAGGCCGGGCCGACCGGGACCCAGCTTCTCGCCTGGATGGGCGCCGACGTGATCAAGGTCGAGCTGCCCGGCCGCGGCGACATCACCCGCGGCCAGCTTCAGGACGTGAAGGGGGCGGACAGCCTTTATTTCACGATGCTGAACTCCAACAAGCGCAGCATCACGATCAACATGAAGACCGCCAGGGGCAAGGCCGCGCTCGAAAAGCTGGTCAAGCAATGCGACATCATCGCCGAGAATTTCGGCCCCGGCGTGCTCGACCGCGCGGGGTTCACCTGGGAGCGGTTCCAGGAATTGAACCCGCGCATCATCTACGCCTCGGTCAAGGGGTTCGGCCCCGGCCCGTTCGTCGACTGCAAGGCCTATGAGAACGTCGCGCAATGCATGGGCGGCTCGGCCAGCACGACCGGCTGGGACGACGGCCCGCCGACCGTGACCGGCGCGCAGATCGGCGACAGCGGCACCGGCGTCCACATGGTCGCCGGCATCCTCGCCGCCCTCTACCACCGCGAGAAGACCGGCAAGGGCCAGCGGGTCGAGGTGGCGATGACCGACGCGGTCTTGAACCTCTGCCGGGTCAAGATGCGCGACCAGCAGCGGATCATGAAGGGGCCGCTGCCGGAATACCCGAACAAGGAATTCGGCGACGCCGTGCCGCGCGCCGGCAACGCCTCGGGCGGCGGCCAGCCGGGCGCCGCGCTGCGCACCGCGCCGGGCGGCCCCAACGACTATGTCTACGTCATCATCCAGCCGACCTGCTGGGCGCCGCTGATGAAGTTCTGCGGCCGCGAGGAGCTGATCACCGACCCCAACTGGGCGACCCCGGCGGCGCGGCTGCCGAAGATCCCGGAATGCTTCGCGATCATCGAAAAGTGGACGATGACCAAGACCAAGATGGAGGTCATGACCGCGCTCAACGACGTCGACGTGCCGTGCGGCCCGATCCTGTCGATGAAGGACATCTACGAGGACGAGGCCCTCTATGACCGCGAGATGCTGGTGTGGCTCGACCACCCGACGCGCGGGCGCTACGTGCAAGTCGGCATGCCGATCAACCTCGGCGACTCGCCGGTCGAACACCGCCGCGCGCCGCTCCTCGGCGAGCACACCGACGAGGTGCTCGGCTGGCTCGGCTACGACGCCGGGGAAATCAAGGCGATGCACGAGGACGGGTCGGTGTAATGTAGAAAATAAGGAGCGCGGGCGTCCCGCCCGCACCCGCCGGAAAGGGCGGGCGGGACGCCCGCGCTCCAGGAGGACGCATGGCCGCTTTAGCAAACCAGAATCGTCGCATCCACCCCGGTTCGGGCCGGCGGCGGGGGCGCGACGAGCCGAAGGGGCGTCAGGTCGACCCGACGGCGCTGGTCGAGGTGCAGGCGCTGCTCGGCGAGCGCGAGCGGCGCCGCGACCTGTTGATCGAGCATTTGCATCTGATCCAGGACCATTACGGCTGCCTCCACGCCCGCCACCTCGCCGCGCTGGCCGGCGAGATGAACCTGCCGTTGGTCGAGGTCTACGAGGTCGCCTCGTTCTATGCCCATTTCGACATCGTCATGGAGGACGAGGCGCCGCCGCCCGAATTGACCGTGCGGGTGTGCGACAGTCTCACCTGCGAGTTGTTCGGCGCGGCCCAGCTTCTCGCCGAACTGCCGGCGCGGCTGGGCGATACGGTGCGGGTGGTGCGCGCACCGTGCATGGGCGGGTGCCATAACGCGCCGGTCGTCGCGGTCGGCCACGCCTTGCACGAGCACGCGACGCTCGATTCGGTCGCCGAGGCCGCGGAACACGGCCATCCGCACCCCGAAATCCCGACCTATGTCGGGCTCGACCAATACCGCGCCGCCGGCGGGTACCGGCTGCTCGGCGACTGCCTCTCCGGCGCCCGCACGCGGGAAAGCGTGATCGAGGCGATGGAGAAATCGGAGATCCGCGGCATGGGCGGCGCCGGGTTCCCGACCGGGCGCAAATGGCGCTTTGTTCTCGCCGAGCCGGGGCCGCGGATGATGGCGGTCAACGGCGACGAGGGCGAGCCGGGCACGTTCAAGGACCGCTATTTCCTCGAAACCGACCCGCACCGGTTCCTGGAAGGGATGCTGGTCGCCGCCTGGGTGATCGAGGCGCCGGAAATCTACGTCTACCTGCGCGACGAATACCCGCAATGCCGCGAAATCCTGTTGCGGGAGATCGCGGCGATCGAGGCGGCGGGGCTGGTCCGCGACACTCGCATCGACCTCCGCCGCGGCGCCGGCGCCTATATCTGCGGCGAAGAGTCGGCGATGCTCGAAAGCATCGAGGGCAAGCGTGGGCTGCCACGGCACAAGCCGCCGTTTCCGGCCCAGGTCGGGCTCTTCGGCCGGCCGACCCTGATCAACAACATCGAGACCTTGTGGCTCGTGCGCGACATCGTCGAGCAGGGGCCGGAGTGGTTCACCCGCGAGGGCCGCAACGGGCGCAAGGGGCGGCGCACCTTCTCGGTTTCGGGCCGGGTCAAGAACCCCGGCGTCAAGCTCGCCCCGGCCGGGATCACCGTGCGCGAATTGATCGAGGAATATTGCGGCGGGATGAGCGACGGCCACAATTTCCGCGGCTATCTGCCGGGCGGCGCCTCCGGCGGCATCTTGCCGGCGTCGAAGGGCGATTTGCCGCTCGATTTCGGCACGCTCGAAAGCGAGGGCTGCTTTATCGGCTCGGCCGCGGTGGTTGTGCTCGGCGACAAGGACGACATGCGCGCCGTCGCGCTCAACCTCATGCGCTTTTTCGAGGATGAAAGCTGCGGCCAGTGCACCCCCTGCCGCGTCGGCACCGAAAAGGCGGTCAAGTTGATGAGCGGGCGGCGCTGGGACGACGACCTCTTGCAGGAATTGTCGCGCGTAATGGGCGACGCCTCGATCTGCGGCCTCGGGCAGGCCGCGATGAACCCGGTCAAGATGGTGCTGAAGCATTTCCCCGAGGACGTGGCGTGAGCGGGGACGTACTGCAAATCCCGCCGGACCCGCTTCTCGCGGACGAGCTGGCCGGCGAGGACGACGTCGACATGGCCAATCTGACCAGCGCCCAGACGGGTGTGGCCGGCACGATCTTTGTCTCCACGGCAATGGGCGGACACGGGCCGCGGGTCAAATATTTCGAGCATCCGGGCCGAACCGAACCCAGCTTTTCGGTATCGATCGCCGACCCGCCGGCCGTTGTCGCGACCAGCCTCCCGCCGCGCACGGTACGCCAGATGGGACCGCAGGTGATCGAATGGGTCTTGCAAAACAAGGACGATTTGCTCGACTTCTGGCATCACGGCGATACCTGGACGCAGCCCGAGGTCAGCGATTTCATCCAGAACCTACGACGGCTGTGATGTGTTGCCGCGATATTCTCAATCTCGTCATCCCGGCGAAGGCCGGGACCCCACTTATCCGCCGTCCATGCGTTTGAAGCATGGGTCCCGGCCTTCGCCGGGATGACGGCTTTTAAAAGGTTTCGCCGATGAGCGATCCGATCAAATTCACCCTCGACGGCACCGAGGTCGAGGCCGAGGCGGGCGAGACGATCTGGCAGGTGGCGCAGCGGCTCGGTACCGAGATCCCGCATCTGTGCTGGCGGCCGGAGCCGGGCTACCGCGCCGACGGCAATTGCCGCGCCTGCATGGTCGAGATCGAGGGCGAGCGCGTATTGGCGGCGTCGTGCATCAGGAAGCCGGCGCCGAACATGAAGGTCCATTCGGCCAGCGACCGCGCCAAATTTTCGCGCAAGATGCTGTTCGAGCTCTTGATCGGGGACCAGCCGAAGCGCGAGGTCGCGCACGACCCGAACTCGTCGCTGTGGCAATGGGCCGACAAGCTCGAGGTCGCCGACAGCCGCTTTCCGCAGCGCCCGACCCCAGCCCCCGACCGCAGCCATGTCGCGATGGCGGTGCAGCTCGACGCGTGCATCCAGTGCAATTTGTGCGTGCGCGCCTGCCGCGAGGTCCAGGTCAACGACGTGATCGGGATGGCCGCGCGCGGACACAACGAAAAGATCGTCTTCGATTTCGACGACCCGATGGGCAACTCGACCTGCGTCGCCTGTGGCGAATGCGTGCAGGCCTGTCCTACGGGCGCGCTGATGCCGGCGAGCCATGTCGACGCGAACGGCGTCTACGCCAACGCGCCCGACCGCGAGGTCGACAGCGTCTGCCCCTATTGCGGCGTCGGCTGCCAGCTCACCTACCGGATCAAGAACGACCGCATCGTCTCGGTCGAGGGGCGGGAGGGGCCGTCGAACCTCAACCGGCTATGCGTCAAGGGCCGCTTCGGCTTCGACTATGTGAACCACCGCGACCGGCTGACGGAGCCGCTGATCCGCAAGGATGGCGTCTCGAAGCACGACACGGATATCGACCCGGCCAACCCTCTGACCCATTTCCGCGTCGCGACCTGGGAGGAGGCGCTCGACCGCGCAGCCGGTGGGCTCGCCAAAATCCGCGACCGAGACGGCCCCCGGGCGCTCGCCGGGTTCGGCTCGGCCAAGGGGTCGAACGAAGAGGCCTATCTGTTCCAAAAGCTCGTGCGCACCGGGTTCGGCAGCAACAATGTCGACCATTGCACCCGCCTCTGCCACGCCTCGTCGGTCGCGGCGCTGATGGAGGGGATCGGCTCGGGCGCGGTCACGGCGCCATTCATGGCCGCGAACGACGCCGACGTGATCATCACGATCGGTTGCCGGCCGACGGAAAATCATCCGGTTGCGGCCACTTTCTTCAAGCAGGCTGCGAAGCGTGGTGCGCAAATCTATGTGATGGACCCGCGCGGCCACTCGCTGAACCGCTATGCGACGAAGGTGCTGCGCTTCAAGCCGGGCCGCGACGTGGCGATGCTCAATGCGCTGATCAACACGATCGTCGAGGAGGGGCTGACCGATCGGCAGTATATTCAAGCGCATACCGAGGATTACGAGAAGCTGCGCGAGCACATCCGCGACTACACGCCTGAAAAGATGGCGCCGATCTGCGGCATCGACGCGGCGACGCTGCGCCATGTCGCCCGCACCTATGCGCGGGCCGAGCGGGCGATCATCTTTTGGGGGATGGGCATCTCGCAGCACACCCACGGCACCGACAACGCCCGGTGCCTGATCGCGCTGTCGATGATCACTGGGCAGGTCGGCCGCCCCGGCACCGGCCTCCACCCGCTGCGCGGCCAGAACAACGTGCAGGGCGCCTCCGACGCCGGGCTCATCCCGATGGTCTATCCCGACTACCAGTCGGTCGCGAACCCGGCGGTGCGCGAGAAGTTCGAGGCGCTGTGGGGCGCCGAGCTCGACGACAAGGCCGGGCTCACCGTCGTCGAGATCATGGATGCGGTGCATCGCGACGAGATCAAGGGCATGTACATCATGGGCGAGAACCCTGCGATGTCCGACCCCGATGTCCAGCATGCCCGCGAGGCGCTGGCGCATCTCGAGCATCTGGTCGTGCAGGATCTGTTCATGACCGAGACCGCGAAATACGCCGACGTGGTGCTGCCTGCCTCGGCCTGGCCGGAAAAGGACGGCTCGGTCTCCAACACCAACCGCCAGGTGCAGATGGGCCGCACGGCGCTGCCACTTCCCGGCAACACGCGGCAGGATTGGTGGGCGATCCAGGAGATCGGCCGGCGCATGGGGCTCGACTGGACCTATACCCACCCGCGCGACGTGTTCGCCGAGATGAAGCTGGCGATGCCGTCGCTCGACAACATCACCTGGGATCGGCTGGAGCGGGAAAGCTCGGTGACGTATCCGTGCGACGCCGAGGACAGGCCAGGCAACGACATCGTCTTCGGCAACGGGTTCCCGACCCCGTCGGGCCGCGCCAAGCTGGTGCCGGCCGCGATCATCCCGCCCGCCGAGGAGCCCGACACCGAGTATCCGATGGTGCTGACGACGGGCCGCCAGCTCGAGCACTGGCACACCGGCGCGATGACCCGCCGCTCCAGCGTGCTCGACGAGATCGAGCCGGAGGCGGTCGCCAGCCTTGCCCCGTCCGAGCTTCGCCGGCTCGGCATCGCCGCCGGCGATCCCGTGCGGGTGATCACGCGGCGCGGACAGATCGAACTGAAGGCGCGCAGCGACAGCGCGATCGCGCCCGGCATGGTGTTCGTGCCGTTCTGCTATGCCGAGGCGGCGGCGAACATCCTGACCAACCCGCAGCTCGACCCGATCGGCAAAATCCCCGAGTTCAAGTTCTGCGCCGCCAAGGTCGAGCCGGTGGCGATCAGGGAAGCGGCCGAATAGGCGCGGCCGAAAGGGGGGACGGCATGGGGAAATTCCGGGCGGCGCTGGCCGCGATACTGCCGCTCGCCTGTCTCGCCGCCTGCGCGGCCCCGCCGCCGCCCGCACCACCGCCACTTCCGCCCGTCGCGGCTGCTCCGGAGGCGGAGGGCTGCCTGTTCCCGAACCAGCAGCGGATGCTGATCGCCGAGCTGTTCTTCGGTCGTGATGTCGCCGGTCGGCCGAACGTTACCGACGCCGAATGGACCGATTTCCTCTCCAAGACCATCACGCCCAACTTCCCCGACGGTCTCACCGTGTTTGACGGCTACGGCCAGTCGCGCGACCCGGCGACCGGCGCGATCGGCCGCTCGCCCCGGGTCAAGGTGGTGCTGGTCGCGGTCATGCCTGGCCCCGATGTCCCCGCCCGCCTCACCGCCGTGATGGACGGCTACAAATCCCGCTTCCACCAACGCTCGGTCGGCCTCGTCACGCGGGAGGAATGCGCCGGGTTTTAGTGGATGTCGGGAGTGACCAACTCGATGCCGGGGAAATGAGTGCGATAGCGGCGCGGGTCACGGGTGATCAGCGGCGAGTAGGTGACGGCGGCGTGCGCGCCGAGGAAGAAGTCGGCGAGCACGCCGGTTCTGGTGCCACCGGATCGCCGATACTGCTGAAACGCTTTGCCGGCGAGGAACAAGGCCTCGCGTGGCATGGGTGCTGCTGTCAGCCGCGCGTCGGCGATCATCTTGTCGAGTTCTTCGATTTGGGCGTAATGCACGGATAGCTCAGCGTAGACGATGTCATTGATGGCGACGACATCGCGCAGTCCGGCGATATCGAGCTGCTGCTGCGACCATCCCGCCCAGATCGGATCGTTCTGTATCAGATCAATCAGGACGTTGGTGTCGACGAAGATCATTCCCCCGGATCGCCACGCAAGAAGCGCATGATCTCGTCGGTGGTCATGCCGAAATTCGCCGTCCCACGAATGGCCGCAAAGCGGCTTTGGTGCCGCTTATCCTCAAAGGGGTCCAGCTTGCTCTTAAGCACGAGTTCGCCGTCATGGCCGACAACGAACTCCACCTCCGATCCTGGCTTGAGGCCAAGCTCGTCCCGCATCCGCTTCGGGATCGTCACCTGGCCCTTGCGCGTCATCCTCGACATGGTAATACCTCGCGCCACAGAGGTATTACATAGCGCTCCCCAGCCCCGGCTTGTAGTGTTTCCGGCATGTCGCTTTCGCCCGGATTGTGCCTCGTTACCGGTGGGACCGGCTTTGTCGGGGCGGCCGTGGTGCGGGCGCTTTTGGCCGAGGGGCTGCCGGTGCGGGTGCTGGCGCGGCCGAAGAGCCCGCGGCGAAACCTTCAGGGGCTCGATGTCGAGATCGCCGCAGGGGCGCTCGAACACGCGCCGTCGCTGAGCGCGGCGGTGGAGGGGTGCCGCTATCTGTTTCATGTCGCGGCGGATTACCGTTTGTGGGTGCCGCAACCGGCCGAGATGTTCCGCGCCAATGTCGACGGCACCCGCGCGCTGATGGAGGCGGCGCTGGCGGCCGGGGTCGAGCGGATCGTCTATACCAGCAGCGTCGCGACGCTGGGGATCGTCAAGGGCGGCGTCGCCGACGAGGACACGCCGAGCCGCGAGGCCGAGATGATCGGCCCGTACAAGCGGTCGAAGTTCGCCGCCGAGAAGGTGGTGGACGGGCTCGCCGCCGAGCGCGGGCTGCGGGCCGTCATCGTCAACCCGTCGACCCCGATCGGACCCGGCGATGTCCGCCCGACCCCCACCGGGCGCATCGTCATCGAGGCGGCGGCGGGGCGGATGCCGGGGTATGTCGACACCGGGCTCAACCTCGCCCATGTCGACGATGTCGCGGCCGGTCATCTGATGGCGGCCGAGCGCGGTGCGATCGGGCGGCGCTATATCCTCGGCGGCGAGGATATGAGCCTCGCCGAGATCCTCCTGGAAGTGACGCGGATCGCCGGGCGCAGGCCGCCGCGGCTGCGCATCCCCTATGGCGTCGTGCTGCCCGTGGCCTTTTTCGCCGAGCTCGCCGCGCGGATCACGAGGCGCGAGCCGTTCGTCACCTTGGACGGGGCGCGGATGTCGCGTAAGAAGATGTTCTTCTCCTCGGCGCGGGCGATGCGCGAGTTGGGCTACAACCCCCGACCGGCGCGCGCCGCCCTCGCCGATGCCGTCGCCTGGTTCGCCGCCAACGGATATCTCTGAGAGAGACCTTGGACATGACCGCCGTGGACGCCTCATCGCTGGAGACGCCGTCGGGCAAGGGGCGGGGGGACGAGAATTTTCCGGTCGGCTCGTTCCTGATCCGGCGCGATCTGCGCGCGCACGTCCACGCCTTCTACCGCTTTGCCCGCATCGCCGACGACATCGCCGACAACCCGGCGCTGGCGGCCGACGACAAGGTGCGGCGGCTCGACCGCATGGCCGAGGTGCTGGAAGGCGCGCCGGGCGACGACTCACCGGCGGCAAGCGCGATGCGCGCGAGCCTCGCCGCGACCGGGGTCACGGCCCAGCATTGCCACGATATATTGCGCGCGTTCCGGCTCGACGCGACCAAGCTGCGCTACGCCGATTGGGGCGAGCTGATGGAGTATTGCCGCTATTCGGCGTCGCCGGTGGGGCGGCAACTGCTCGACCTGCACGGCGAGAGCCGCGACACCTGGATCGCCTCCGACGCGCTGTGCTCGGCGCTGCAGGTGCTGAACCATCTGCAGGATTGCGCCGAGGATCATCGCGAGCTCGACCGCGTCTACGTGCCGCTCGACGCACTCGCGGCGGAGGGGCTGGGGGTCGAGGTATTGACCGAGCCGGCGTCGAGCCCGGCGTTCCGGCGCGTGCTCGACCGGCTTCTGGACCAGACCGAGGCGCTGGTCGCGACGGCGCGCGGGTTGCCGGGCGGGGTCAAATCCGGCGGGCTCAGGCGGGAATCGGCGGCGATCGTGTCGCTGGCGGCGCGGCTCGCGCGGCATCTGCGGCGCGGCGACCCGCTCGCCGGGCGGGTCAAGCTCGGCAAGGTCGATTTCGCGACGGCGCTCGTGACCGGACTCTTCGCATGACGAGCCTCGCGATCGACGAGGCCGCGCCGCTCGATGACGGCGCGCTCAGGGATTTGATCCGGCGGCGGGTCGAGGCGGCCGGCACGTCGTTCTACTGGGCGATGCGGCTGTTGCCGCAGGCGCGGCGCGACGGGATGTATGCGGTCTATGCCTTTTGCCGCGAGGTCGACGACATCGCCGACGATCTGCCCACCCTGGCCGAGAAGCAGGCGGGGCTGGCGATGTGGCGCGACGAGATCGCGGCGCTCTACACCGGCACGCCGCGCCACCCCGTCGCCCGCGCGCTGCGCGAGCCGGTGGCGCGGTTCGCGCTCAGGCGCGGCGATTTCGAGGCGGTCATCGACGGGATGGAAATGGACGCGGTCGCCGATATCCGCGCCCCCGACCTCGCGACGCTCGACACCTATTGCGGCCGGGTCGCGGGGGCGGTCGGGCATTTGTCGGTGCATGTGTTCGGCGATTCCGGCGACGAGGCGCACCGCGTCGCCGACGCGCTCGGCCGGGCGTTGCAGCTCACCAACATCCTGCGCGACCTCGACGAAGACGCCCGGCGCGGGCGGCTTTATCTGCCGCGCGAGATGCTCGACCGGCACGGCATCCGCACCGGCGACCCGACCGAGGTGCTGCGTCACCCGGCCCTGCCAGCGGTGTGCCGCGACCTCGCCGAAATCGCCGAGCGCCATTTCGCCGAGGCCGAGCGGGCGATGGCGCTGTGCTCGCGCCGGGCGATGCGGCCGGCGGCGGTGATGGGCGCGTTCTACCACGCGATGCTGCGCGCGCTGGTCGCGGCCGGCTGGCGCGACCCGGCCACGCGCGTCAGCCTGTCCAAGCCGCGCAAATTGTGGCTGGTGCTGCGCCACGGGATCGTCTGACCCGGCGATGAGCCGCGGCACGGTGCATGTCGTCGGCGCCGGCCTTGCCGGGCTCGCCGCGGCGGTCTCGCTCGTCGGCGAGGGGCACGCGGTCGCGCTCTACGAAGCCGCGCAACACGCCGGCGGACGTTGCCGCTCGTTTCTCGACAACGAGCTCGGCTGCCGCATCGACAATGGGAACCACCTGTTGCTCGCCGGTAACGAGTCGGCGATGGCCTATCTCGGAATGATCGGTGCGCGCGACACGCTCGAAGGGCCGGATGAGGCGGAGCTGGCGTTTTTCGATGTCGATGCCGGCCGGCGCTGGCATCTGCGCCCGAACCGGGGCCGCATCCCATGGTGGGTCCTCCGCGCGGAGCGGCGGGTTCCGGATACGCGTCTCATCGACTATCTCGCCGTGCGGCGGTTGCGGCGGGCGGGGGCGGACGCGACCGTCGATTCCGTGCTCGACCCCGACGCCACGCTGTTCCGGCGGCTGTGGGGGCCGTTTGCGGTCGCGGCGCTGAACGCGGCGGTGTGGGAGGCGTCGGCCGCGCTGTTCGGGCGGGTCGTCGCCGAGACGCTGGGTCGCGGCGGCGCGGCGTGCCGGCCGCTGGCGCCGCGCGTCGGGCTGTCGGAGAGCCTCGTCGACCCGGCGCTGGCGCGGTTGCGCGCGGCCGGGGCCGAGATCCGGCTCGGCGCGCGGCTGCGGCGGATCGCGTTCGCCGGCGAGCGGGTGGCGGGGTTGGAATTCGATGGCGGAGAATTGGCCCTCGGCGCGGCGGACCGGGTCGTGCTCGCGGTGCCGGCGCCGGTGGCGGCGCGGCTCGTGCCCGACCTCACCGTGCCCGACGATTACGCGCCGATCGTCAACGCGCATTTCCGGGCCGAGGCGCCGGCCGGGTCGGCGCTGTTTGTCGGCGTGATCGGCGGCACGGCGGAATGGGTGTTCAGGAAGCGGCAGGTGCTGTCGGTCACGGTCAGCGCCGCCGACGCGCTGGTCGACCGGCCGGCGGAGGAGCTCGCTCCGCTGCTCTGGGGCGATGTCGCGCGGGTCTATGGCCTCGGCCAGGGCGAGCTGCCGCCGTGGCGGATCGTCAAGGAGCGGCGGGCGACGTTTCGCGCCACCCCGGCGCAGTTGCGGCGCCGGCCGCGGCCGCAAACAGGCTGGAATAACCTTTTTCTGGCGGGCGATTATGTCGATACCGGCTTGCCCGCCACGATCGAAGGCGCTATTCGCTCCGGCCTTGTCGCGGCCGGGTTGATCGCCGGCCGCGTCCCTGCGGGATGAATCCGGGGAAACGATGGCCGGGGATGTCCCCTTCTTCGACACCGCGTTAGAGGCGCCCCGGCTCGACGCCGCGATCGAGCGGGCGACGGTCGACCTCCTGCGCCGGCAGCGTGCCGACGGCGCCTGGTGCTTCGAGCTCGAGGCCGACGCGACGATCCCCTCCGAATACATCCTGCTCAACCACTTCCTCGACACGCTTGAGCCCGAGCTTGAACAGCGCATCGCCAAGTACCTGCGCGACAAGCAGGGCGAGCATGGCGGGTGGCCGCTGTTCCACGGCGGCAAGCTCGATGTGAGCTGCTCGGTAAAGGCGTATTTCGCGCTCAGGATGGCCGGCGACACGCCGGACATGCCGCATATGGCGCGGGCGCGGGCGGCGATCCGGGCGGCGGGCGGGGCGGAGAAAAGCAACGTCTTCACCCGCATCATGCTGGCGCTGTTCGGCCAGGCGCCGTGGCGGGCGACGCCGGCGATGCCGATCGAGATCATGCTGCTGCCGCGCTGGTTCCCGTTTCACATCGAGAAGGTGTCGTACTGGTCGCGCACGGTGATGGTGCCGCTGCTGGTGCTGATGGCGGTGCGGCCGCGGGCGCGGAACCCGCTCGGCATTTCGCTCGCCGAGCTGTTCGTCACGCCGCCCGACGAGATCGCGGAGTGGATCAGGCCATCTGGTACGTCGCCGGTGGGCCACGCGCTGGTGTGGGTCGACCGGCTGCTGCGGCGCGCGATCCCGTGGTTTCCGGCGGCGACGCGCAGGCGGGCGATCGACAAGGCGGTGGCCTTTGTCACCGAGCGGCTCAACGGCGAGGACGGGCTCGGCTCGATCTTCCCGGCGATGGCCAACGCGCTGATGATGTACGACTGTCTCGGCTACCCGCGGGACCATCCGAATTACGTGACCGCCGCCGGGGCGATGAAGAAGCTGCTGACGGTCGACGCCGACCCGCCCTATTGCCAGCCCTGCCTGTCGCCGATCTGGGACACCGGGCTCGCCGCCCATGCACTCCTGGAAGCCGGCGACGCGCGGTCCGAGACGGCGCTGCGGCAGGCGCATGACTGGCTCGGCCGCGAGCAGGTGCTGGACCTCGTCGGCGACTGGGCGTCGCGGCGGCCGAACGTCCGGCCGGGCGGGTGGGCGTTCCAGTTCGCCAACCCCCACTACCCCGATGTCGACGACACGGCCGTCGTCGCGATGGCGCTGCACCGCTTCGACGGCGATCGCTACCGCCCGGCGATCGACCGCGCGGTCGAATGGGTCATCGGGATGCAGAGCCGCAACGGCGGCTGGGGCGCGTTCGACGCCGACAACACGCATTACTATCTGAACCACATCCCGTTCGCCGACCACGGCGCGCTGCTCGACCCGCCGACCGTCGATGTCAGCGCCCGCTGCGTCGGCCTCCTGGCCCAGCTCGGCTATGCCGCCGACCACCCGGTGATGGCGAAGGCGCTGGCGTTCCTGCGCGACGAGCAGGAGGCGGATGGGAGCTGGTTCGGGCGCTGGGGCACCAACTACATCTACGGCACCTGGTCGGTGCTGGCGGCGCTGAACGCCACGGGCGTCGGGCCGGACGCGCCCGAGATGCAGCGCGCCGTCGCCTGGCTCCTGGAGCGCCAGCGCGAGGACGGCGGCTGGGGCGAGAATGAGGAGAGCTACCACCCCGGCGTGCCCCACGGCGTCGCCGTGTACAGCACCCCGTCGCAAACCGCCTGGGCGGTGCTCGGGCTGATGGCGGCGGGGCAGGCGCGGCACAAGGCCGTCGCGCGCGGCATCGCCCATCTGGTCTCGACCCAGATCGCCGACGGCACCTGGGACGAGCCGTGGTTTACCGCGGTCGGGTTCCCGCGCGTGTTCTACCTGCGCTACCACGGCTACCGCGCGTTCTTTCCGCTATGGGCGCTCGCGCGATACCGCACGCTGTCGCGGACCAATTCGACGCGGGTGAATTTCGGGCTGTGATGAATTTACCCCGCGCCCGCATTGCGGGAGAGAGCCTGCCCCGGACTTGATCCGGGGAAGGGGCCCGTCGCGGAGCGATGGGAGGGTGAGGGCGGCGCGCAGCGACGTTCGCCCCAACCGCCTCGCTGCGCTCGGCCCTCACCCGTCTCGCTTCGCGAGCCACCCTCTCCCGCAATGCGGGCGAGGGATTTTGGCCGAGGCGTCCCGAGGCGCAAAAGTGATGGGCCCGTCGCGTTCCGCGCGTGGAACTCGGCGGGTTTCCGCCTGTACATAAAGCATGGGGCGTGATGGGGCCGGTTGCGGCGCGAGTCCGGTGCGATTGTCGTGGCGCGCCGTGACGGGCGCGCTGCGCGGCAACGCGCTCGCGGCGTTTCCGGCGGCGGCTTTCGAGCAGGAGGTCGTGGTCCAGCAGTTTTTTGGGCGCCGGATGGTCATCGACAACAGGCCCCCAGCGATCCGGCATGTGCTGATCGAGAACGCGCAGAACTACGCGCGCGGCACGGCGACCGCGCGGGTGCTGCGGCCGCTGTTCGGGCGGGGGCTGTTCTTCAGCTCGGGCGACGAGTGGCGTCGGCAGCGGCGGGATGCGGCGCACGGCTTCAACCCGCGCGCGGTCGCACAACTCGCCGGGCAGACCGCCGCGGCGGCGCACGGCCTGGTCGAGGCGCTGGAGCCGCGGACCGCCGAGCCGCTCGACCTCATTCCGGTGCTGCGCCGGCTGGCGCTGGGGATCATCGGGCAGACGATGTTCTCGCTCGACATGCGGCGCTACGGCGCGACGCTGCAGATGCTGATCATGGATTACGCGGCGCGCCTCGGGCGGCCGACACTGGCGGATTTCCTGTTGCCGGCGTCGGTGCCGAGCCCGGCCGACATCGCCCGGTACCGGTTTCGCCGCCACTGGCGCGCGCTGATCGACGCCATCGTCGAGGACCGCCGGCAGCGCGAGCGCGAAATCGGGCGGCACGATCTGTTCGACGTGCTCTCCGGGCCGCAAGACGCACCGGCCGACCGCGACGAGTTGGCCGACCAGGTCGCGACGGTCGTCGTCGCGGGGCACGACACGACGGCCTCGGCGCTATTCTGGGCGCTGTACCTGCTCGCCCGCGACCCCGAAGCGCAGGAAAGGGCTGCGGAGGAAGCGGCAGGCGTCGATCTCGATCCGGACCGCGCCGCCGAATCGCTCTCTAGGCTGACCTGGGTCCGCGCCGTCGTGGACGAGGCGCTGCGGCTTTATCCGCCGTCTTTCGTGATCGTGCGGCAGGCCCTCGGCGACGATCGGGTGGAGGGGCTCGCGGTGCCGGCGGGATCGATGATCCTGATCTCGCCGTGGGTGCTGCACCGCCATCGCGCATTATGGGACGAGCCCGAGCGGTTCATCCCGAGCCGGTTCCTGCCGGGCGCGCCGACGCCGGAGCGATTTGCCTATCTGCCGTTCGGCGTCGGGCCGCGCACCTGCATCGGCGCGGCGTTTGCGCTGACCGAGCTGGTGCTGGTGCTGGCGATCCTCGTTCGCGCGTTCCGGGTCGAACTGGCCGCGGAGCGGGTCGCGGTGCCGACCGCGACCGTGACGATTCAGCCCGGCACGCCGCCCGCCTTCCGGTTGCGAAGCCGAGCCTGATGAACGCATTGCTGGAGAGCCAGTCAGCTAATTCCCGTCCCCGTGTCATTTTGACGCTAGCCATTTGCGGTCATGTCGCGTACCCATGCGAAGCGCTTCGCGGGGACGGCGGCATGGTGTCCTCAAAAGTCTATATGCGTCCGTTCGTAAGTCCCGCGTGGCGTGGGGGGTGGGGCGTGCGTTTAGCATCGACGATCTTATGCACCTCCGGTCTAATGGCCGAGGCAAAGATCGCGCGTCGCGCGGGTTTCGCCGCCGTCGTGGGCGCGGGCGACTACGAACATACGGTGAGGCTGGTCGACGCGGCGATGCCGCATGCCGAATGCCTCGTCAGCTTTGGCATCGCCGGCGCGCTGGCGCCCGGCCTGCGCGCCGGCGACGTGATCCTTTCGCATGAGGTGATCGGCGACGACCGGCGCTGGGTCAGCGACGGGCTGCCGGCCGAGCGCGTCAGCGAGCTCGCGAAAGAGATCGGCGCGATCGAGGGGCCGGTTTGGGGCGCCACCAGGATCTGCGCGACCCAGGCCCAAAAGGCGCAGGCCTTTGCCGAGACCGGGGCGCTGGCGGTCGACCTCGAAAGCGCCGTCGTGGCGCGCGCGGCGGCGGCGGCGGGGATCCCGTTTCTGGTGCTGCGGGCGATCGCCGACCCGGCATCGCGCGGATTGCCGCCGGCGGCGCTATTGCCGCTGGCGAAGGACGGGCGCCCGGCGCTGTCGCGGGTCACCGCGTCGGTGCTGCGCAACCCGCTCCAGCTCAGAGGGCTTTTGGGCCTCGCGCGCGAGGCGCATCAGGCGCTGGCGGCGCTAGCCGAGCCGGCCCACACCCTTTCCCGCCTTCTCGCCGCCCTTTAGCCGCTCCATCGCCTGCTGTACGTGCGCCGAATAGGTGTATTCGGCCGGGCGCTGGCGATCGAGCGGGATTTCGGGGGCCATCTCGCCCTCGGTGCGGATACCGCGCAGCGCGACCTTGGCGGCCCGGAGCGGGTGCTTGACCGAATCGACGACCGCGGTCGCCTCGTAGCCGCTATGCACCATGCAGTTCGCGCATTTCTCGTAATTGCCGGTGCCGTAGGAATCCCAGTCGGTCTCTTCCATCAGCTCCTTGAAGGTCTTGGCGTAGCCTTCGTTGAGCAGATAGCAGGGGCGCTGCCAGCCGAAATAGTTGCGGCACGGGTTGCCCCACGGGGTGCAGTGGTAGTTCTGATTGCCGGCGAGGAAGTCGAGGAAGAGGCTCGACTGGTTGAACGACCAGCGACGCTTCGGGTCGCGCCGGAAGATGTCGCGGAAGAGCTCCTTGGTGCGGCGGCGGCTGAGGAAATGCTCCTGGTCGGGGGCGCGCTCATAGGCGTAGCCGGGGGACACGGTGATGCCGTCGATGCCCATCTCGGTGACGGCGTCGAAGAACGGCGCGATGCGCTCGGGCTCGGCGTTGTCGAAGAGGGTCGCGTTGATGTTGACCTTGAACCCGCGCGCCTTCGCCTTGCGAATCGCCTCGACCGCGCGGTCGTAGGTGCCGTCCAGGCAGACCGAGCGGTCGTGGTCCTCGCGGTCGCCGTCGAGATGGACGGTCCAGGCGAAATAGGGGTTGGGCTGGAACAGGTCGAGCTTTTTTTCCAGCAAGAGGGCGTTGGTGCACAGGTAGACGAATTTCTTGCGGGCGATGATGCCCTCGACGATCTCATTGATCTCGCGGTGGAGCAGGGGCTCGCCGCCGGCGACGACGACGATCGGGGCGCCGCATTCGTCGACCGCCTCGAGGCATGCGGCGACCGACAGGCGCTGGTTCAGGATCTCGTCGGGATAGTCGATCTTGCCGCAGCCGGCGCAGGCGAGGTTGCACCGGAACAGCGGCTCCAGCATCAGCACCAGCGGATAGCGCTGCACACCGCTCAGATGCTGGCGCATCACATAGGCGCCCACGCGAAGTTTCTGGTGAAGCGAAATGGCCACGTCGTTACCTCGTCATCAACTGCGACGGCATTCTGAACCGCACGTTTTCGGTGACCCCCGGCAGGCGGACGACCTCGGTCTCGGTCATCTCGCGCAGGCGCGTGACCAGCTCCTCGACGAGTGCGTCGGGGGCCGAGGCGCCGGCGGTGATGCCGACCGC
>DATAUV010000078.1:0-1700 GCA_036268075.1 Allostellaceae bacterium
GCTGTCGATCGACAGCGTGCCGCCGTTGATCAGCTCAAGCCGGCCACCGCGCTCGAACTCATTGCGCTTGGCGTGGCCGCCGAAGTCATCGTGATTATCGAGAATGAGGATGCGCGCGTCGGCGTGCTGCGCCCGGTAAAAATGCGCCGCCGCGAGGCCGCTGATGCCGCCACCGACGATGACCAGATCATAATGCTCGCCGGTTTGGGTGATCTCTGCGGCCGCGGACCAGAAATCGCCGTCGCGCAAGCGGTGCGCGGCCTCGAATGACCCTGGATGGCTGCCGCGCATTCCGGTCAGCAAAGGCGGGTAGTATCCGGGCAAGTCTTGCGGAGCTGGACTGGCAGCGGCAGTCGCGAGATGGCCGGGAAACAACACGCTGGCGGCGGCAGCTCCGCCCACGGCGAGCGGAACGCCGTTGAGGAAGTCGCGCCGGGTAATCTGGCCCGCGGCCGTTCGCGTCGTCTTTTCGCCAGCAGCCATCGGGGCCTATTCGATCAGGATCCCACTCTACCAGGGAAATGGGGCTGGACCATGCTTGGTCGCCGTCTCCTATTCACCGCGCGAATATCGGCAATTTTTGCCTTCAATTTGCAACGGTCGAAGCTCTCGTCCAAAGTGACGATGGACCAAACCACAATAAACAAAAGGGAGGAACGTTGGATCCCGCCAGCCCGCGGGTGAAAGATTGTGCCGACCTTCCCATCTTTCTTCCCCTCCCCTGTAGGGGGAGGGGAAGGGGTGGGGTCGCCGAAGCTTTTAGCGAGGCGTTCTGCCTCGCCGCCAGCGCGGGCGACGAGTCAGCACACCCCACCCCGACGCGCATCTGACGATGCGCGCCGACCCTCCCCCTCCAGGGGAGGGTGAAGATGGGGCCGACACCCGGTTTCCCCTCCCGCGGTTGCCGGCGCAGCATGCGGTGCCTACTATTCGCCCGTAGAGGGCATAGGCATGCGCAACCTCAACCTCACTCTGGTGGACCTCAACCTGCTGCGGGTGTTCGAGGCCATGATGCGGGAGCGCAACGTCTCGCAAGCCGCGCAGCGCCTCAACCTGACCCAGCCGGCGGTGTCGAACGCGCTGGCGCGCCTGCGCGCCGCGTTCGATGACCCGTTATTCGTGCGCACCCGCGCCGGCATGGAGCCGACCGCCGTCGCCCGGACGCTTTATGAGCCGATCGAACATGGGCTGACCGCGATCCGCACCGCGCTGTCGGAAAGTGTCCGGTTCGATCCGCGCACCTCGGGCCGGCGCTTCACCATCATCACCACCGATGTCGGTGAACTCACTTTCATCGCCGAGCTGCTCAAGATCCTGGCGCAGGATGCCCCGCATATCGATCTGCGTGTCATGGAAGCGTCGAGCGAGGAGTATGAGCGCCGAAACCGAGGTCACGCAGATTTTCATCGGCTGGCACAAGCGCCACGATGGCGACAAGGGCCACGCCTGGCTGCGCGAGAAAGTGCGCTCCATCCCGGTCGATCGGTCGGACACGGTGTTCATCGCGCCGGCCGAGCGGTGCCAGACCACGCGTTCATCCGCCGCCGGCACCCGGGTGCGGGGGCGACGCGATCTTTCCCCCGAGGAAGCCATCAGATCGCGATGATGTCAGCCTGAATGGAATTGGCACCTGCGGGGATGCGCCGTGAGCTGAGACGCCATCCGGACTGGCGAAGCGGCGCGGTCGCACACATCGAAGT
>DATAUV010000079.1:0-88774 GCA_036268075.1 Allostellaceae bacterium
GGCAGCCTCGCCGGACAGTTCGAGGCGCCGTATGGCCCGATGGGGCCGCCGACGCTCTTCACGATCCCCGTCCTGCGCTACATGAAGACCTACGGGCTCACCCACGAGCAGCTCGCGATGGTCGCCGTGATCCAGCGGGAATGGGCGGCGAAGAACCCGCGCGCGACGTTCCGCGACCCGGTCACGGTCGACGACGTGTTGAACTCGCGGATGATCGCGTATCCGTTCCGCCTGTTGCAGTGCTGCCTCGTCACCGACGGCGGCGGCGCCCTGATCCTCGTCTCGCGCGAGCGGGCCAAGGATTTCCCGCAAAAGCCGGTCTATCTGCTCGGCACCGGCGAATCGGTCGAGACGCCGATGGTCAGCCAGATGAAGGATTTCACTTCGTCCAGCGCCTTCCGCGTCTCCGGCGCGAAGGCCTTCGAAGAGTCCGGGATCAAGCACAGCGATGTCGATCACCTGATGATCTACGATGCTTTTGCCCATCTGCCGATCTACGGGCTCGAAGACCTCGGCTTCTGCAAGCGCGGCGAGGCGGCCGGGTTCATCTGGGACCGCAACACCGCGCCCGGCGCCAAGCTGCCGCTCAACACCAACGGCGGCGGCCTCTCCTACATGCACTCGGGGATGTACGGGATGTACGCGTTGCAGGAGAGCGTCCGCCAGATGCGCGGCATCGCCCCGGCCCAGGTGCCCGGCGCGAAGCTCTCGGTCTGCCACGGCGTCGGCGGCATGTTCGCCGCCAGCGGTACGATCATCATGACCAACGAGGCATAGCTAAGGAGCGCGGGCGTCCCGCCCGCATTTCTTCGCAGGGTGCGGGCGAGACGCCCGCGCTCCCGTGTCGCGTCGTCGCCTAACCGGTTGCGCGAAAATCGTAGCGGTGGCTATCTACCGTGCAGGCGGCACGAGACTTGCGGCACAAGACTTGCGGCACAAGACTTGCGAATGGACAGGGGAAGGGGAAGCACAATGATCGATCACAGAAAGCCGGCCGGCATTACCCGCCGCCGGATCATCGAGCTGGGCGCGATCGGCGGGGCCGCGGTTGCGATGTCGCCGGTGCCGCTGCGCTATGCGCTGGGCGCCGAGCCGATCAAGGTCGGCAGCGTCAACTGCGTCTCCGGGCCGGGCGCGCCGGTCGGCAAGACCTCGGTGATCGGGCTCCAGATGGCGGTCGACCGCATCAACAAGAACGGCGGGATCAACGGCCACGAGGTCAAGCTGCTGCTGGAGGACGACGAATCGAAGCCGGATGTCGGCCGCCGCAAGGCCGAGAAGCTGCTGACCGAGGACAAGATCGACGTTCATATCGGCGGCGAGCTGTCGAACATCTGCCTCGCCTGCATGCCTGTCTTTGAGGACCATTCGGTCGTCAACATGATCAGCGTGTGCCTCGACACGACGATCACGACCTCGAAGTGCAGCAAATACAGCTTTCGCCCCTATGACTACGCCCCGGCCCAGGCGGTCGCGTTCGCGCCGTATCTGGTCAACAAGATGGGCAAGAAGTGGCACATCCTCTATGCCGACTACTCGTGGGGCCAGTCGACGCGCGACGCCTACGCGGCCGGCATCAAGAAGGAGGGCGGCGAGGTCGTCGGCGCCACCGGCATCCCGGTCAATACCGCCGACATGACGCCGTTCCTGTCGAAGATCACCGGCGATTTCGACGGCATCTTCGGCATCTTCTTCGGCCAGGACGGGGTGACGCTGGGCAACCAGCTCTTCGATCTGGGCCTCTCCAAGAAGTACAAATTCGCCGGTGACGGCGCGATCGCCGAGTCGACGAACCTGCCCGGCCTCGGCCACAAGATCGACGGGTTTATCGGCATCAACCGCTATATCCCGGTAATGGACCCGCCGCTCGACACGCCGTACCACAAGGCGTTCTACGACGACGCGATCCCGCGCCTGAAGGCGATGGATTCGTCGGGGCCGAAGCCCGACCGCTATGTCCAATCCAATTTCGAGGCGATGAACGCGCTCAAGCTCGGGATGGAGAAGTCCGGCTTCCACGGCCGCCAGGACACCGACAAGCTGATCGCCGCGCTCGAAGGGCTCGAGATGAAGGAGGGCTATGACTTCCCGCAGGGCGACAAGACGCTGCGCAAGGAAGACCACCAGGCCTTTGTCCGCGAGTTCATCTACGAGGTGCGCGACGGCGGGTTCCACATCAAGGACGTGGTGCCCAAGGACAAGACCCTCGTGCCGCCGGCCTGCCATTTCTCGGCGTAAGTGACGACCGAACCCGCGCTCGCGGCGCCGTCCCCTGACGCAAAGGGGGGCGGCGCCGACCCGATCCTTCGCACCGAGGCCCCGATCCTGCGAACTGAGGCCCTGACAGTCCGCTTCGGCGGGCTGACGGCGCTCAACCGCGTCGATTTTTCGATCGGGCGCGGCGAGGTGCGGGCGATCATCGGGCCCAACGGGGCCGGCAAGAGCACGTTCTTCAACTGCCTCACCGGCGTGCAGCGGCCGAGTTCGGGCGCGATCCTCCTCAACGGGGTCAATGTCGGCGGCATGCCGTCGAACAAGATCTCGCAGCGCGGCATCGCCCGCTCGTACCAGATCACCAACATCCTGCCCAACGCGACCGTGCTCGAAAACGTGCGCATCGCCGCCCAATCGCGCCGGCACGGCTGGAATCTGGTGAAGTACCACGGCTCCTTCCCCGACATTCGTGAAAAGGCGGAACAGGCGCTGGCCGCGGTCGGGCTTGTCGACAAGGAGGACGAGCTCGCCGCCAACCTCTCGCACGGCGAGCAGCGCACGCTGGAGATCGCGATCGCGCTGGCGACCGAGCCGCAGCTTCTCTGCCTCGACGAGCCGACCGCGGGGATGAGCGCCGCCGAGACGCGCGGCACGGTCGAGCTGGTGCGAAAGATCGCCAAGGATTTGACCATCCTGATCGTCGAGCACGACATGGAGGTCGTGATGGGCCTCGCCGACCGGATCACCGTCCTCCATTACGGCCAGATCCTCGCCGAGGGCACGCCGGCCGAAATCCGCGACAACCCGCAGGTGCTCGAGGTCTATCTCAAGACATGAGCAGGCCCCGCACCTGGACCGCGGGCGTCCCGCCCGCATCTTTCGGCGATTGCGGGCGAGACGCCCGCGGTCCAAGGGGTGGCGCGCCATGAGCGAGCCGCTCCTCAAGGTCGAGGGCATCCACACCTATTACGGCAAGAGCCACATCCTGCACGGCGTCTCGCTCGAAGTCGGGCGCGGCGAGGTGGTCGGGCTCCTCGGCCGCAACGGCGTCGGCAAGAGCACGACGCTGAAGGCCATCGCCGGCCTCGTGCACCCGAGCGAAGGGCGGATCGTGTTCGAGGGCGACGCGATCGAGCGCCTGCCGTCGCACCGCCTCGCGCGCCTCGGCATCGCCTACGTGCCGGAAGAGCGGCGCATCTTCCCGCAACTCACGATCATGGAAAACCTGCGCACCGGGCTCGACCGCAGCGGGGTGACCAAGGCGCGGCGCACCGAGCTCGTCGACAAGGTCTACGCGTACTTTCCGGTGCTCGCCGAGCGACGCAGCCAGGCGGGCGGCACGCTGTCGGGCGGCGAGCAGCAGATGCTCGCGATCGCCCGCGCGATGATGCTGGAGCCCAAGATCGTGCTGCTCGACGAGCCGACCGAGGGGCTGATGCCGCGCATGGTCGGCCAGATCCGCACGATCATCGACGTGCTGCATCGGGAAGGGGTCGCGGTGCTCCTCGTCGAGCAGAACGTGCCGCTGACCCTCGACGCCGGCGAGCGCATCTATTTCATCGAGAAAGGCGTCGTCCGCCATCACGCCCTGTCGTCCGAGCTCAGCATCGACGACCCGATTATTCATCAATATCTGGGGGTATAGGGATGATCCCCGGCAGCATGGGCTTCGCTGCGCTCAGCCCATCCTACAGCACCGAACCCGTAGGATGGGCTGAGCGCAGCGAAGCCCATCAGGCTTGATGAAGGCAAAAGGCACCCCATGCACATTCCGTTCGACCAGATCCTGATCCAGACGCTCAACGGCGTCGTCACCGGCATGATCCTGGCGCTGGTGGCGTCAGGGCTGACGCTGATCTTCGGCATCATGGACGTGGTGAATTTCGCCCATGGCGAGCTGTTCATGCTCGGCGCCTATGTCGGGGTCATCGTCGTCGCGGTGACCGGGAATTACTGGCTGGCGCTGGTCGCCGCCGGGGTCATCGTGGGGCTGTTCGGCGCGCTCATCTACCTCAGTACGTTGCGCCCGTTGATCGGGCGCGACCCGCTGACGACGATCCTCGCGACGTTTGGCCTGTCGCTGGTGTTGCAGAATTTCGCGCTGTGGCGGTTCGGCCCGGTCGCGCGCAACATCCCCGAGCCGATCTCGGCCCATTTCAACATCTTCTACCTTGAGTATCCGTATTACCGGCTGATGATCGCGGCGCTCGCCGCGGCGATCATCGGGGGGCTGTGGCTGTTTCTCAAATACGGCACCTACGGCATCTGGATCCGCGCGACGACGCAGGACCGGGTGATGGCCCAGGCGATGGGCATCCCGGTGCCGTGGGTGCTGTGCGCGGTCTTTGGCATCGGGTCGGGGATGGCGGCGGTGAGCGGCGTGATGTTTGCGCCGCTTAGCGGGGTCAACTCGCTGATGGGCCTCGACTGGGTGTTGAAGGCGTTTATCGTCGTCGTTGTCGGCGGGATGGGGAGCCTCGGCGGCTCGGTACTGGCGGCGATCTTTATCAGCCTCCTCGAGGCTTACGCGTCGCTTTGGGTGAGCCCGGCGCAAGCGGTGGTGGTGTCGTTCGTGATCCTGATCGTGACGCTGCTATTCCGGCCGACCGGCCTCTTCGTGCCGACGCCGAAATGAACCGCCGTCATCTCGCGATCTACTGGACCGGCTTTGCCGTCGTCCTCGCGCTCTTGATCGTGGCGCCGCTGGTGCTGCCCGAGTTCTGGCGGCGGTTTCTGACCGAGATCCTGATCTGGGGCCTCCTGGCGATGTCGTCCGACCTGTTGATCGGCTACACCGGCATGGTCTCGTTCGGGCATTCGGTGTTTTTCGGGCTCGGCATGTACGGCGCGGCTGCGGGGATCATGCTCCCCGAGCACCCGAATCTGTGGCTCGCGATCGCCTCCGGACTCGTCGCCGCCGCCGCGGCTTCGGCCTTTGTCGCGTATTTCGCGACGCGCCTTCGCGACATCTATTTCGCGATCGTGACGCTGATCTTCTCGCAGATATTCTACGTCGTCATCTACACCTGGACCGAAGTGACGGGCGGCGAGAACGGGCTCACTTTCCGCCGCCCGCCGCTGGCGATCGACGGGCTGTTTTCGATCCGCTTTACGCCGCAGGTGATCCACTGGTTCGTGCTCGCGGCCGTCGTCGGCTCGTACCTGATCCTGCGCCGGGTGACGCAATCGCCGTTCGGCATGGTGCTGCAGTCGATCCGAGAGAACGAGCCGCGCACGCGGGCGATCGGCTATGCGGTCGAGCGCTACAAGATCGTCGCCGTGATGCTGTCGGGGGTGTTCGCCGGGCTGGCGGGGGTGCTCTACGCGATCCAGAACCAGTTCGCCGCGCCCGATTTCGTGTTCTTTTTGGTCTCGGGCGAAGCGGTCATCTACAACGTGATCGGCGGGATCGGGACGCTTGTCGGCCCACTCCTCGGCGCCGCCTTCTTTCTGCTCCTGCGCGAGGCGTTCTCGCGCTTTTTCACCGAGTTCTACCTGATCCCGCTCGGCGTCATCTTCATCCTGATCGTGCTGTTCCTGCCCCAGGGCCTGCTCGGCTTCGCGCGCCGCTGGCTCAATCGCTAGCGCGGCTTCGAGCAGGATTCCGGCACCTGGGCGTCGCCGTTGTTCGTGACGATGTCGACGGTGGTGCCGTCGGCGCAAAACGCGCGGACGGTGCGGCCCGGGTCGAGGTCGCAAATCCGGACCGGCCCGAGATCGATCTGCGGCCCCGAGCAGCCCGCGGCGCCCGCCCGCGGAGCCGCCATCTGGGCGAGAGCGGCGGACGGCACCAGGGCAATCGCCAGGCACAGCAAGGTTCTCTTCATCGCTTTCTCCCGGCTTCGGCCCGAGCACCATAACCGAGCCTGTCATGCTTTCGCATAGCTCCGGCGTTTCGCATGCGGCGAAAGCGCGGGTGCCCGCGCGATTGCGTGCTACAGTCCATTCACGATTTTGCGAGGAGGACGCGCGATGGCCTATGACCTGCTGATCAAGAACGGAACCGTCGTCGACGGCTCCGGGATGCCTGCGTATCGCGGCGATGTCGGGGTCAAGGACGGCAAGATCGCCGAGATCGGCAAGCTGTCGAGCCCGGCCGACCGCACCATCGACGCCGCCGGCAAGGCCGTTGCCCCGGGCTTTATCGACAATCACTGCCATTACGACGCCCAGGTCACGTGGGACCCGCTTTGCACCTTCTCGCCCGAGCACGGCGCGACGACGGTGATCTTCGGCAATTGCTCGCTGAGCCTTGCCCCGGTGAAGAAGGGCACGGAGCTGCGGCTCGCCGAGTTCCTCTCCTACGTCGAAGCGATCCCGATGGACGTGCTCAAGACCATCGAGTTCGACTGGGAGACGATCCCCCAATACATGGACCGGCTCGACAACCACCTCGGCATCAATATCGGCAATCTGATCGGCCACACCGCCGTCCGCCATTACGTGATGGGCGACGACTGCCAGAAGCCCGGCGCGACCGAAGCGCAGGTCAAGGCGATGCAGGATGTCGTCCGCGACGGCATGGCGGCCGGCGCGCT
Source organism: Allostellaceae bacterium (assembly GCA_036268075.1). Lineage (GTDB taxonomy): Bacteria > Pseudomonadota > Alphaproteobacteria > ATCC43930 > CGMCC-115725 > DATARH01. Next base: position 6,753 of record DATAUV010000079.1, read on the forward strand.
CGGTCTGTCGGTGTCTCGCGAGAAGGGGCATTTCGACCCGCAGGGCGTGCTGATCCCGGCGCTGTGGGCGGATGAGAGCGAGATCTTCGCGCTCTGCGACGTCTTGCGCGACATGGGCACCGGTACGGTCCAGGCCGGCGGCGGCCAGTATGTCGAATTGAAGGACGGCATGATGCGCCGCCTCGCCGAAAGCTGCGGCCGCACTGTCGTCTACAACAGCCTCAGCCAGACCATGCGCCGCCCCAACGAGTGGAAGGAGCACATGGCGCGCATCGAGGAAACCGCGGCATTGGGCATCCGCGCCTATCCGATGTGCAGCCCGAACCGGGTCACGCAAGACTTCACGATGAAGAACACCCAGGTGTTCCGCGGCCTGCCGACCTGGCACCCGATCCTGTTGATGCCCAACGACGAAAAGCTGCGCCTCTACGCCGACCCGGAAATCCGCGCCAAGCTCCATGACGAGGCGGTCGTCAACAAGCCCGACAGCGCGGTCGGCATCTCGAAGACCTGGTGGAACTACATCTGGGTCAACGAGCCGGCGCTCGAAAAGAACCGCTGGATGCAGTTCAAGTCGATCGGCGAGATCGCCGAGCAGCAGGGCAAGAAAATCATCGACGCCTTCCTCGACCTGGTTGTTGAGGAGAAACTGGAAACTCGCCTGCTCCAGGCCGAGAACAACATCGACGACGAGGCGCTGTCCAAGATTCTGACACACCCGAACGCGGTGATCGGGCTCGGCGACGGCGGCGCGCACGTGCAGTTCCACGGCGGCTACGGCTACATCACCAAACTGCTGGGCGAATGGGTGCGCGAAAAGCAGGTCATGAGTTTGGAGCAGGCGGTGCGCCGGCTGACTTTCGATTCGGCCTCGACCTTCGGTCTGTACGACCGCGGCCTGTTGCGCCCGGGCATGGCGGCCGACATCGTGATCTTCGACCCGGCCACGGTGAAATGCGGAAAGGAAGAAGTCGTCCACGACTTTCCGGCCGGCGGCTGGCGCATCAAGGAAACGTCGGAGGGCGTCTCCCATACGATCGTCAACGGCCAAATCCTGCTCGAAGACAAGAAGCACACCGGCGCGTTGCCCGGCCGGGTGATGCGCAACAGCCACTGGCACGCCAACCACTGACCGCTCGGCCCTCACCCGGTGATCCCCGGCTTCCGCGGGGTCACCCCCCTCTCCCGCAATGCGGGCGAGGGGACGAGGCTGGAGAATCCCCTCGCCCGCATTGCGGGAGAGGGTGGATCGCGAAGCGAGACGGGTGAGGGCTAAAGGCTCCGCCCTACGGCACCGGCATCTCGTCCGGGCCGTCGGCCGCTAGAGCAAAAGCCGATCCTATTGAATCGGATTTTGCTCTTTAACTATTTGAAATGAACATGTTCTTACCGGAAAAGTGGGACCATTTTCCCGGAACATGCTCTAGTCGATCATGCGATCGCCAGCGCCGCGACCCCCGGCAGCTCCTTGCCTTCGAGCCATTCGAGAAACGCCCCGCCAGCGGTCGAGACGTAGGAAAGGTCGTCGGTCACCCCCGCCATCGCCAGCGCCGAAACCGTGTCGCCGCCGCCGGCGACGCTCATCAGCTCCCCGCTGCGGGTCAGCTCGGCGACGCATTTTGCGACCGCCATCGTGGCGCGGTCGAAGGGCGGCGTCTCGAACGCGCCGATCGGCCCGTTCCAGATCAAGGTGCGGGAGCCGCTCAGCGCTGACGTGATGCTGTGCACGGTCTGCGGTCCGACATCGAGGATCATCGCGTTCATCGGCACGGCGGTGACGCCGACCGTGCGGGTCGTGACCCCGGGTTCGAGCTTTTCCGCCGTCACCGCGTCATCCGGGAGGATCACCGAGCAGCCCCGGTCGGCGGCGGCGTACATGATCTGGCGCGCGGTATCGAGCAGGTCGGGCTCGCTCAGCGACCGCCCGATCGGCCGGCCTTGCGCGGCGAGGAACGTGTTCGCCATCGCCCCGCCGATCGCGACGCGGTCGACCTTTGAGATGATGAATTTTAGCAGGTCGAGCTTGCTCGAAATCTTCGACCCGCCGATCAGCGCCATCACCGGATGCTCCGGCGCGTCGAACGCGCGCGTCAGCGCCTCGAGTTCGGCCTGCATGTTCTTGCCGGCCGCGGCGGGAAGCAGGTGGGCGAGGGCGGCGATCGACGCGTGCGCCCGGTGCGCCGCCGAAAACGCATCGTCGACATAGGCGTCGCCCAACTCGGCGAGCGCCTTCGCGAACCCCTCGTCGTTCTTTTCTTCCTCGGGATGGAAGCGCAGGTTTTCAAGGAGCGCGACCCCTCCCGGCTCCAGCGCGTCGACGATCTTCTTCGCCTCGGGCCCGATGCAGTCGCTCGCGAACGCGACGTGGCGGCCGCCGATCGCCGCGCTGAGGGCGGGGACGATCGGGCGCAGCGACTGGCTCGGGTCGACGCCCTTGGGCCGGCCGAAATGCGACATCACGATGACCCGCGCCTCGCGCGCGATCAGGTTCTCGATCGTCGGCGCCAGGCGCTCGATGCGCGTCGCGTCGGAAACCTGGCCGTCCTTGACCGGGACGTTGAGGTCGGCGCGCAGCAGGACCCGCTTGCGGGCGACGTCGAGGTCGTCGAGGGTCCGAAATCGCGGCATGCTTTGGGCCTCGTCATGGTTAGCCGGTGATTAAAGCCGAGCGGTCGGGCATTGCAAACCCGGCGCGTGGTGATACCTGTTGCGCATCATGGCCGGATCGATCGACAGATTGTTGTTTGAAGCCGGGCAGGCCGCGCGCATCGGATGGTTCTTCGGCCAGAAGATCCTGGCTCAGCGGGTCGCGCGCCCTTTGCCCATCCCCGAACGCCTGCGCGGCCGCCCGGTTCCCGACCGCCGCCGGCTGCTCGGCGACCTTTGGCGGCTGCTGGAGCAAGACTGGCGCAACATCGAGGCCGGCCACTATCTGCCGCCGGACGATTGGCGCGGCAGCCCGCTCGGCGCGCTGCGCCAGGCGGCCGATTTCTTCACCGATCTGCGCGCCGTCGAGTCGCTGCGCCACGGCGACCGCGCCGGGCGCCGGCTCAGCGACCCGCCGCCGGGGAAATATCCGCGCTACTACCTGCAGAAATTCCATTTCCAGAGCGACGGGTATCTCAGCACGGAGTCGGCCGAGCGCTACGACTATCAGGTCGAGATATTGTTCGGCGGCGGCGCGGCGGCGATGCGGCGTCAGGCGCTGGTGCCGCTGCGCCAGGCGCTGGCAGAGCATCCGGGCGGCGCGCGGCTCCTCGACATCGGCTGCGGCACGGGCCTCTTCCTGCGCGAGGTCAAGCGCAACCACCCCCGCCTCGCCGTCACCGGTCTCGACCTCTCGCCACCCTATCTCGACGTGGCGCGGCGGCGTCTTTCCGGTTGGTCCGGCGTCGACCTCGTCGAGGCGGGGGCCGAGGCGATACCGGCCGAGGATGCCGCGTTCGACATCGTCACCTGCGTCTACCTGATGCACGAACTCCCGCCCGCGGTCCGGCGCAACGTCGCCGCCGAGATCGCGCGCGTGCTCAGGCCGGGCGGGGTGCTGATCCTCGTTGATTCGCTCCAGCTCGGCGACGAGCCTGGTTACGACGCAACGCTGGAGTGGTTTCCGGTCGCCTTTCACGAGCCGTATTACGCCGGCTATCTCCGGGCCGACCTGGACAAATTGATGGCTCCGGCGCTGACCCCGCTAGATCGCGTTCCGGCGTATTTCTCCAAAGTGTTGACATATCGCCGTAATTCCGGACGCTAACTACCACATATAGATGGCTGTTGGCGGAGGCACACAAGGATGCTACCGTATCTAGTGATGGCAGTGGGGACTGCCACAGAATACGGGGTCGGGCATGGATAACACCTGGACAGACGATCGTATCGGCGAGTTGAGCCGGCTGTGGGACGAAGGCGTGACCACCGCGGAGATCGGGCGGCGCATCGGCGTCACCAAGAACGCGGTGATCGGCAAGGTTCACCGGCTCGGCCTGGTGCCGCGCGTGATCACCATCAAGCCGGCCCCCCGCCGGTTTGTCTTCGAGTTCACGGGCCCGGTCTGCATGTGGCCGCTCGGCCATCCGGGCGACGAGGACTTCCACTTCTGCGGCGAGCACCCGATGGCCGGCAAGCCCTACTGCGCCGACCACGCCGCGGTCGCCTATATCCGCCCAAAGGAGAATAAAGAAAGGGCGGCCTAAAGGACCGCGGGCGTCCCATCCGCATTTTTCAGGTGCGGGCGAGACGCCCGCGGTCCGGCTACCGCGTCAGTTCCCGCATCGCGCGATCGATCCCCTCGATCGTCAGCGGGAACATGCGGTGCTCCATGATCGCCTGGATCATGCCGATGCTGGTGGTCCCGCCCCAGTATTTCTCGGGCACCGGGTTGAGCCATATCGCCTTGGCATAAAAGCCGAGCAGGCGGCGCATCCACGCCTCGCCGGACTCGTCGTTCCACCGCTCGACGCTGCCGCCTTCGCGGTCGATCTCATAGGGGCTCATGCTGGCGTCGCCGACCAGCACGATCTTGTGGTTGGCGTCGTAGGTGCGCAGAATTTCGAGCACGTTGAGCTGCTCGACATGCCGCCGCCGCGAGTCCTTCCACACCGTGTCGTACAGGCAGTTGTGGAAATAGAAATGCACCAGATGCTTGAACTCGCCCCGCGCCGCCGAGAACAGCTCCTCGCAGACGCGGACATGGTCCTCCATCGACCCGCCGACATCGAGGAACAGCAGCAGCTTCACCGCATTGTGCCGCTCCGGCACGAGCCTCAGGTCGAGCCAGCCGGCGTTGTTCGCGGTGTCGCGGATCGTCTGCGGTAAATCGAGTTCCAGATCGGCGCCTTGGCGGGCGAACTGGCGCAGCCGGCGCAGCGCGACCTTGATGTTGCGGGTGCCGAGCTCGACCGTGTCGTCGAGATTGCGGAACTCGCGCTTGTCCCACACCTTCACCGCGCGCCGGTTCTTGCTCTCGCCGCCGATGCGGATGCCCTCGGGGTTGTAGCCGGAATTGCCGTAGGGTGAGGTGCCGGCCGTGCCGATCCACTTCTTGCCGCCCGAATGTCGGCCTTTCTGCTCGGCGAGCCGTTCGCGCAGCGTCTCCATCAGCTTTTCCCAGCCGCCCTGCGCCTCAATCTGCGCCTTCTCCTCGGCAGTCAGCAGCCGCTCGGCGAGCGCCTTGAGCCATTCCTCGGGCAATTCGGTCTTCGGGTCCTCCGGCGTCTCGATGCCCTGAAAGCAATGCCCAAACACCCGGTCGAACCGGTCGAGATGCCGCTCGTCCTTAACGAGGGTCGTGCGCGCCAGATAGTAAAACTCGTCGATATCGAACGCCGCGACCCGCTTCTGCATCGCCTCCAACAGCGTCAGAAACTCCCGCAACGAAGCCGGCACCTTGGCCTGACGGAGTTCGAGGAAGAACGAGATGAACATGCCGGCTCACCAATGGACCGCGGGCGTCCCGCCCGCATCGGCGATTGATTGCGGGCGAGACGCCCGCGGTCCAATCCCTGCGCCCATTCCCGCTATCCGGGCAACGCAACGAGTGCCTGGACCACCTCCATCGTGTCGATGTCGCCGTCCCAATAAGCGACGAGGGTGTCCGTGTTCAATGCGACCCAGGCGGCCACGGCGCGTTCATCGTCGGTGGATAGATTCCCGGCGACGGTACGTGGTGACGGACGCACCGCTACGACGGCCACATTGTCCACGTTCATCTGGTTGCCGTGGGTCGTATTGACCTTGATCCGCACGTCGTGGCGAGCGTGCCCGCGCGGACTGACCCACACCGTCATCGGAAGCCCGGTCGTGCGCGGATAAAGGTTCGCCATCTCGTAGAGCTCATCCGCGTCGATCGTCGTTTGGTCGCCTTTCATCGGACTCAACTCCGCCCTTCGCGCCGATGGAGGAAGGCGAGGCGTTCGAATAGATGCACGTCCTGCTCGTTCTTGAGCAAGGCGCCGTGGAGGGGCGGGATCAGTTTGGCGGGGTCGCGGGTGCGCAGGACTTCCGGCGTCACGTCCTCGACGAGGAGGAGCTTGATCCAGTCGAGGAGCTCCGAGGTCGACGGCTTTTTCTTCAGTCCCGGTACCTGGCGGATGTCATAGAAGATCGTCAGCGCCTCATGCACCAGCTCGCCTTTGAGCCCCGGGAAATGCACGTCGATGATCTGCTCCATCGTCTCGCGCTCGGGGAAGCGGATGTAGTGGAAGAAACAGCGGCGCAGGAAGGCGTCCGGCAATTCCTTCTCGTTGTTCGAGGTGATGATGACGATCGGGCGCTGCTTGGCCGCGATCGTCTTGTGGAGCTCGTAGACGTAGAACTCCATCCGGTCGAGTTCGAGCAGCAAATCGTTCGGGAACTCGATATCGGCTTTGTCGATCTCGTCGATCAGCAATACCGGCGCGGTGTCGGCCTCGAACGCGTCCCATAATTTGCCCGGCTTGATGTAGTTGGCGATGTCGCGCACCCGCTCGTCGCCGAGCTGGCCGTCGCGCAGCCGCGACACGGCGTCGTATTCGTAAAGCCCCTGAAGGGCTTTCGTCGTCGACTTGATGTGCCAGGTGATCAGCTCCTTGCCGATCGCGCCGGCGACCTCATGCGCGAGAATGGTCTTGCCCGTACCGGGCTCGCCCTTGACGAGGAGCGGGCGTTCGAGTGCGATCGCGGCGTTGACCGCGACCTGCAAATCCTGGGTCGCGACATACGAAGCGGTGCCCTCGAACCGTGGCATGAAGGTCCTGTCTATCCTGGGTTGAGACGAAGGGTACGCGAAGGCAGCGGCGTGTTGCCGCTGCCCTTCTCAGGGGTGGGTCAGGCGTGCTCGCGCTTGGGTTCGGCGGAGACGGTCGCGGCCGCGGGCGGCGGCGAGGTTACCTGAGCCGGCGACACGGTTGCCGCGTCCGGCTCTTCCTCATCCTTCATCCCGGCCTTGAATGCCTTGATCCCTTTGGCGAAATCGCCCATTACGTTGGTCAGCTTGCCGCGTCCGCCAAACAACAGAAGGCCTACCGCCAAAACGACAAGCCAATGCCAGATGCTCATGGAACCCATGTCGACGATCCCGAAAACTAAAGAAACATCATTTTAGCAGACTCGGCCCGGTGATGCCCACCGATTCGCCATGAGGGCTTTTCGGTCGCGCCCGCGTATGGCACGACTTCGTGCCTCACCTCGGAAAATCAAGTGGAAACCCCTGTCCGATGACCTATTTCCCGCCTGCCGATCCCGCCTGGGAACACGCCGAGCCGCGCGACGCCGGGCTCGACCCCGCCAAGATCGCCGACGCGGTCCGCCATGCCGCCGCGCACGAAACCAAATGGAGCCGCGACCTCCAGCACATGGTCGAGACCGATTTCGACGAGATGCCGCCGTGGAACGAGGCGCTGGGGCCGGTGCGGCCGCGCGGCGGCCCGAACGGGGTGATCACCCGCGGCGGGCGGATCGTCGGTAGCTGGGGCGACCCGCGGCAGGTCGACATGACCTTTTCGGTCGCCAAGAGCTATCTGTCGATCCTCGCGGGCATCGCCTTCGACCGCGGCATGATCCGCGACCTCGACGAGCCTGTGCGCCGCACCGTCGACGATGGCGGGTTCGACCCGCCGCATAACGACGCGATCACCTGGAACCACTTGTTGCAGCAGATTTCGGAATGGGAGGGCACGCTGTGGGACAAGCCCGACCTGCTCGACCGCAACCGCTCGATCGGCGGCCGTCCGACCGAGGGCAGGAAGGGGACCCACCGCGATCTGCGCCAGCCCGGTACGTTCTGGGAATATAACGACGTCCGCGTCAATCGGCTGAGCCTGGCGCTGATGCGCGTCTGGGGACGCCCGTTGCCGGAGGTGTTCCGCGAGCTGGTGATGACCCCGATCGGCGCGTCGCCGAGCTGGGAATGGCAGGGCTATCGCAACTCGTATGTCGAGATCGACGGGCGCCGGATGCACTCGGTCCCGGGCGGGTCGCATTGGGGCGGCGGGGTGTTTATCGACGCGCTCGACCAGGCCAGGATCGGGCTGTTGATGCTGCGCGGCGGCGAGTGGAACGGCCGCCGCATCCTCTCCGAGAGCTGGATAGAGAGGATGCGGGTGCCGTGTTCGCTGTACCCCAGCTATGGCCTCTTGTGGTGGCTCAACACCAACCGTGCGCTCTACCCGAGCGCGCCGGAGGGCAGCTATTTCGCCAGCGGCGCCGGCGGCAACTTGACCTGGATCGAGCCGTCGCTCGACATCGTCGCCGTGCTTCGCTGGATCGACCGGGCGGAGACAGATGGGTTCATCCGCCGGGTCGTCGAGGCCGTTGGCTAGAGCAAAATCCGATCCTATTGAATCGGATTTCGCTCTTCAACTATTTGAAGTGGCGCATGTTCTCATCGGAAAAGTGGGACCACTTTTCCGGAACATGCTCTAGGCGGTTGCCGGGTCGGCCCCGTAGCCGTTGTTGCCGGAGGTACCCGGCAGGAACAGCATCTCGATCATCACCCAGATGTTCAAGAACGGCACGACCATCAGCAGGATGAACCAGCCCGACCGGCCGCGGTCATGCACCCGCTTGATGGAGACGGCGATGCTGGGCCACAGCATCGCCAGCAGGTAGACGTACAGGAGAATCATCGCGACCCACGGGTCGAACAGCATGAACAGCAGGATCTCGAGGACCACTGTCGCGACGATGTAGGGCAACGCCCACCGCAGCCAGAATTGCGAACGGGAAATCCGGCCTTTCGCCGAAAGCAGAAACTGTGAAAGCGACGGTTGCATGTGCGTCTCCTTACGGTGGATTCGATAAACATGAACTTTATGTAATGTACCACAAACGGACGCCGTGAGCGAACACGTCGTGACGAACCCGCGCGTGGGGCGGGTGGCGGCGAAAGCCGTTGCGGCGGCGCCGAGATCGGGCTAACCCGTAACCCTCGGTCGGGGAAAGGCGGAATGGCGGCGGGTTCACTCGTACAGGGGGCGTTGTTTACCGTCATGGTCGTTCGCGCGGCGATGCTGCGCGACCCGTCCTTTGAGCATGAGCTGTCGCGCCAGGTCGAACGCAGCCCCCGATTCTTTCGCGGCGCTCCGGTCGTGCTCGACCTCAGGGGCGCCGCCGGGTACGAATCGGCCGACGAGTTCGGCGCCGCCCGCGATGTGCTGGGCCATTACGGGCTGATGCTGGTCGGGGTCCAGAACGCCACGCCGGGTCAGCTTGAGGCGGCCGCCGCGACCGGGCTCGCGAGCTTTGCGCCGACCGCCGCCCAGCCGACCCGCGCCCCGGCCGAGCCGGCGCCTCCGGCGGCGGCAAAGGCGCGGCTGGTGACCCAACCCGTCCGGTCCGGCACGCAGATCTACGCCCGCGGCACCGACCTGATCGTGACCGCCGCGGTCAGCCCCGGAGCAGAACTGATCGCCGACGGGAACATCCATGTTTACAGTGCCTTGCGGGGGCGCGCCGTGGCCGGCGCAAACGGCGATGCCGGCGCGCGGATCTTTTGCGGCCGGCTCGAAGCGGAATTGATCAGCATAGCCGGGCGGTATCTCGTCAGCGACCAGTTGCCGGCCGACCAGCGCGGTCATCCGGTGCAGATCGCGCTTGTCGATGACCAGTTGACCATCACGCGGATTTAACGCTCATCATTGGCGAGCATGGCCGGCGCGCGGTGAGGGGAGGGCCCGTTGGCAGCAAAGGTAATCGTCGTCACGTCAGGCAAAGGGGGGGTCGGAAAGACCACCACCTCCGCCGCCTTTGCCGCCGGCTTGGCGCTGCGCGGCCACAGGACCGTGGTGATCGATTTCGACGTGGGCCTCCGGAATCTCGACCTGGTGATGGGTTGCGAGCGCCGGGTGGTGTTCGATTTCATCAACGTCATCAACGGCGACGCCAACCTCAACCAGGCCCTGATCAAGGACAAGCGCAACGACAATCTGTTCATCTTTCCGACCTCGCAGACCCGCGACAAGGACGCGCTGAAGCGCGAGGGGGTCGAGCGGGTGCTCGAGGAATTGCGGAAGACCTTCGACTACATCATCTGCGACAGCCCCGCCGGGATCGAGCACGGGGCGATCACCGCGCTTTATTTCGCCGACAGCGCGGTCATCGTCACCAACCCCGAGGTGTCGTCGGTACGCGACAGCGACCGCATCATCGGCATCCTGTCATCGCGCTCGCGCCGGGCCGAGCGCAACGAGCCGCCGGTCGACATCCACCTGCTCTTGACCCGCTACGACCCCGACCGGGTGACGAGGGGCGAGATGCTCGGCGTCGACGACGTAAAGGAAATCCTGTCGGTCCCGCTTTTGGGCGTGATCCCGGAATCGGAATCGGTGCTGCGCGCGTCGAATACCGGCACCCCGGTCGTGTTCGACGCCGAAAGCCCGGCCGGGCGGGCGTATACCGACGCGGTCGCGCGGTTTCTCGGCGAGCAGCGCGAGATGCGCTTTCTCAAGCCCGAGCGGAAGGGCTTTTTCCGCATCTTGTTCGGTAGGGCGTGATGAGCCTGTTCGGCCGACTGTTTGTGCCGCGCCCGAAAAGCGCGGTGATCGCCAAGGAGCGGCTCAAGATCGTGCTGGCCCACGAGCGCGCCAGCCGCGACGCCCCGGATTTCCTGCCGCGCCTGCAAAAGGACCTGCTCGCCGTCGTCGCGCGCTATGTCCAGATCAATGAAGAGATGATCCGCGTCAATGTCGGCAAATCCGGCGACACCTCGCTGCTGGAGATCAACATAGAGCTCGCGGGGGCGAAGGCATTGTGACAACACGATGGGCTTCGCTGCGCTCAGCCCATCGTGAACGCCCTCTTTTGTAGGATGGGCTGAGCGCAGTGAAGCCCATCATCCCGTCACGCCGCGTCGACCATCACCAATTCGGTGTCCGCGTCTGCCCTCAACTTCAAGACCGCCTCGTCGTGCACGGCAACACCGCCGCGAGCGGCGGCCTTAATCCCGTTGACCTCGACCGTACCGAACACCGGCACCAGATACGCATGGCGCCCGGCGCCGAGCTTGTATTCGATCTCGGTCCCGGCCTTGAGCGTGGCGCCCAACACGCGCGCGTCCGTGCGGATCGGCAAGGCGTCGTCGTCGCCGTCGCGGCCGCTCGCGAGCGTCACGAAACGGCCGGCGCGGTCGGCTTTCGGAAACGGACGGGTGCCCCAGCCGGGCTCGCCGCCGCGCTCGCTCGGGATGATCCAGATCTGGAACAGACGGGTGGGCTCCGCGTCGAGATTGTATTCGGCATGGCGGATTCCGGTGCCGGCCGACATTACCTGCACGTCGCCGGCCTCGGTGCGGCCCTTGTTGCCGAGGCTGTCCTGGTGGCTGACCGCGCCCTGCCGGACATAGGTGATGATCTCCATGTTCTCGTGCGGGTGCACTCCGAACCCCTGGCCCGGCGCGATCTCGTCGTCGTTCCACACCCTGATCGAGCCCCATCCCATGCGCTCGGGGTCGCGGTACTGCGCGAACGAGAAGTGGTAATGCGTGTCGAGCCAGTCGAGATGCTCCTGGCCGAGCTTGGCGAAGGGGCGCAATTCGATCATCGGAAAGCTTCCTCGGTAAGACGGGCAGTAAGACGGGCGACGGCCCATTCGGCGCTGTCGCGGACAAGCGGCGAGGGGTCGTCGAGGGAATGGCGGGCGGCGGCGAGCAGCCCCGGGTCGGCCGGCGCGTTGCCGATCGCGTTCAGGACGTTGCGGACAAAGCGGTCGCGGCCGATGCGCTTGACCGAGGTACCGGCGAAGAGGGCGCGAAAACTCGCGTCATCCAGCGCCGCCAGCTCGGCGAGGCGCGGCGCGGTCAGCGCCTCGCGCGGCAGGAAGTCCGGCTCGGCCGTCGCGCGGGCATATTTATTCCACGGGCAGGCGGCGAGGCAGTCGTCGCAGCCGAAGATGCGGTTGCCGATCAGCGGCCTCAGCTCCAGCGGGATCGGCCCCTTATGCTCGATCGTCAGGTACGAGACGCAGCGCCTTGCGTCGAGCTTGTAGGGCGCCGGGAACGCCGCGGTCGGGCAGGAATCGAGACAGGCGCGGCACGTGCCGCAATGGTCCTCCTCGGCCGGGTCGGGGTCGAGCGCGAGGCTCAGATAGATCTCGCCGAGAAACAGCCACGACCCGAACTCGCGCGACACGAGGTTGGTGTGCTTGCCCTGCCAGCCGAGCCCGGCCTGCTGCGCCAGCGGCTTTTCCATCACCGGCGCGGTGTCGACAAATACCTTGAGGTGGCCCGGCCACTCCGCCGCGATCCACCGCCCGAGCCGCTTCAGCCGCTTCTTGACCGTGTCGTGGTAATCCCGCCCGCGGGCATAAACCGAGACGATTCCGCGATCGTCCTCGGCATCCTCGTCACCCGCGCCGCCGTAATTCATGCCCAGCACGACGATCGTCTTCGCTTCAGACCACAGCACCTGCGGGTCGCCGCGTCGCGCCGCCTTATCGGCGAGCCACGCCATCTCGCCGTGATACCCGCGCCGCAGAAACTCCGCGAGCCCGTCCCGCGCTTCCTGCGCCAGCCGCGCCTCGGCAAACCCGACCGCGTCGAAGCCCATGCTTAGCGCTTGAGAGCGGATCGCCTCACGGATTTCCTTTTTCTCGTCGTTCCCGCGCAGGCGGGAATCCAGGATAGCCGCTCCGTCGCTTATCCCTGGACCCCCGCCTTCGCGGGGGCGACGAATGGAAGAAAACGTCAAGACCTCTAGCCCCTACCGCGATATGGCTGCACTCCCGCATCCGGCAGGAACAGCCCCTCCGGCGGAGCGCCGGTTTGGTAGAACACGTCGATCGGGATGCCGCCGCGGGGATACCAATAGCCGCCGATGCGCAGCCATTTCGGACTGGCGGCGGCGACGAGGCGCTTGGCGATGGCGAGGGTGCAATCCTCGTGAAAGGCGCCGTGGTTGCGGAACGAACCGAGGAACAGCTTCAGCGACTTGCTTTCGACGAGCGCCGCGTCGGGCACGTAGTCGATGACCAGATGGGCGAAATCGGGCTGGCCGGTGATCGGGCACAGCGCGGTGAATTCGGGGCAGGTGAAGCGCACCGCGTAGAGCGTGCCGGAATGCGGGTTGGGCACCGTTTCGAGCACCGCCTCGTCGGGCGAGGCGGGAAGCCGGGCGGGATGGCCGAGCTGGGTCAGGCCGGTCACGGCGGGGCCTCGAATTCCGCGAGCCGGCCGGCCGCGATCGCCGCGCGCATCTCGGCCATCAGATCGGCGTAGTAGGTCAAATTGTGTTGGGTCAGCAGCATGCTCGCCAGGATCTCGCCGCTTTTCGTCAGGTGATGCAGATAGGCGCGGCTGAACCCGGTGCAAGCGGGGCACCGGCATTCCGGGTCGAGCGGGGCCGAATCGTCGGCGTGGCGGGCGTTGCGCAGGTTGAGCGCGCCGGCCCGGGTGAAGGCCTGAGCGGTGCGGCCGGAACGGGTCGGCAAGACGCAGTCGAACAGATCGATCCCGCGCTTGACCGCCCCGACCAGATCGGCCGGCTTGCCGACCCCCATCAAGTAATGCGGCCGGTCCGGCGGCAATTCCGGCACCGTCGCGTCGAGCACGGCAAAGGTCGTCTCCCGGCCCTCGCCGATCGCGAGCCCGCCGACCGCATAACCGTCGAACCCGACCGCGATCGTCTCCGCGGCCGAGCGCCGGCGGAGTTCGGGATGCACCCCGCCCTGGACGATCCCGAAAATGCCGTGGCCCCGCCGATCGACAAAGGCGCGGCGCGACCGCTCGGCCCAGCGCAGGGTCAGCTCCATCGACGCCTCGACCGCATTGTGCTCGGCCGGGAACGGCGCGCATTCGTCGAACGCCATCGTGATGTCGGCGCCGAGCAAATGCTGGATCGCGATCGACCGCTCAGGGCTCAGCAGATGCCGGCTGCCGTCGAGATGCGAGCGGAACGTCACGCCCTCTTCGCCGATCGTCCGCAATTTCGCCAGCGACATCACCTGAAATCCGCCGGAATCGGTGAGGATCGCGTGCGGCCAGTTCATAAAACGATGCAGCCCGCCAAGCTCCGCGATCCTCTCGGCCGTGGGACGCAACATCAGGTGATAGGTATTGCCGAGCACGATCCGCGCCCCGGTCTCCGCCACCATCTCCGGCGTCATCGCCTTCACCGTTGCCGCGGTGCCGACCGGCATGAAGGCCGGCGTTTCGATGATGCCGTGCGCGGTGTGCAGCCGACCGGTGCGCGCCGTGCCGTCCCGCGCGAGGACCTCGAAGGCGAGCGTCACGACTGGACCGCGGGCGTCCCGCCCGCATCTGTTGGTGAAGAGCGGGCGGGACGCCCGCGGTCCAAATCGGCGACCTCGATCAGGCATGCGTCGCCGTAGGAGAAGAAGCGGTATCCGGATTCGACTGCATGCGCATAGGCGGCCTTGATCCGGTCGAGACCGGCGAGGGCGGCGACCAGCATCAGCAGGGTCGAGCGGGGCAGGTGGAAATTGGTCAGGATCAAGTCGATCGCCCGTACTTTAGCGCCGGGCAGGATATAGAGCCGCGTCTCCCCGGCGAAGGGCCGGAACTCGCCGCTCGCCGACACCGCGGTTTCGAGGAGGCGGAGGCTCGTCGTCCCGACCGCGACGATGCGACCGCCCTCCGCCCGCACCCGGTTGAGCCGAGCGGCGGCGTCTTCGGTCAAAATCCCCCATTCCGCGTGCATCTTGTGGTCGCGCGGGTCGTCTTCCTTGACCGGCAGGAAGGTGCCGGGGCCGACATGCAGCGTCACCGTCAGCCATTCGACGCCGCGCGCCTCGATCGCCTTGAGCAGACCGGGCGTGAAATGCAGCCCGGCGGTCGGCGCGGCGACGGCGCCTTCGTGGCGGGCGAACATCGTCTGGTAGTCGGCCCGGTCGCGGCTGTCGGAGCCTTCCGGGCGCGGGATATAGGGTGGCAGCGGCATCGCGCCGTGCCGCTGGAGGCCGACGCGGAATGCGGCCGGGTCAAGGCCGAATGCCAGGGTGACGTCGCCCTCCAGGTGCTTCTCCGCGACCGTCGCGACGAAATCGTCGGCGAAGACGACGCGGTCGCCCGGGCGGAGGCGTCGCGCGCCTTTGGCAAAGGCACGCCAGTTTCCACCGCCGAGGTCGCGGTGCAGCGTCATTTCGATCCTCGCCTGGCCGCGCCGGCCGACGAGGCGGGCCGGGATCACCTTGGTGTCGTTGAACACCAACACATCGCCGGGGCGCAGCAATTCCGGCAAATCGGCGATATGGCGGTCGGCGAAATCGCGCGCGGCCTGCACCACCAGCAGCCGGGCCGCCTCGCGCGGTTCGGCCGGGTGGGCGGCGACCAGCTCGCGCGGCAGCGGAAAGTCGAAATCGGCAAGGCGCATTACTGGCCCGGGCTGCAATGGCCCGCCTTGATGTCGCCGGCGCCGTCCATGCGGGCGAAGCAATCGTTGGGATAGTCCTTGGGGCTACCCTGCTTCCGCGCGCAGACGGGACGGTAGATTTCCGGGCAGACTTGCAGGTTGGGCTTTGGCAGCGGCTGCTGCGCCATCGCGGGGGCGGCGGCGAGGACGCCGAGCATCAGGGCCGTCGCGAAGCGCATCGCCATCATCCTTCCGGGACAATTCGCCTCGGCTTCGCGAGGCGGCACGGTTCCTGCTATCCTGCCTGCAATCAAAGCGAGCAGGGAGACTCCAAATGGCCACACATCTGACCCGGCGCGATTTTGGCAAGGCAGCGGGCGCCGCCGCGCTGGCCGCGAGCGCCCCGTGGAGTGTCGCCCGCGCGGCCGACACCAAGACGCTGCGCTTTATCGCCCAGTCCGACCTGCGCGTGCTCGACCCGATCTGGACCACCGCCTACGTTACCCGCAACCACGGCTACATGGTGTTCGACTCGCTGTTCGCGCTCGACGCCGAGTTCGCGCCGCACCCGCAGATGGTCGGCGACTTCCATGTCTCGTTCGACAAGCTGACCTACAGCTTCTCCCTCCGCGACGGGCTTAAATTCCACGACGGTCAGCCGGTGCGCGGGATCGACTGCACGGCCTCGCTCAACCGCTGGATGGCCCGTGACGCGCTCGGCCAGTCGCTGTCCAAGGTCCTCGACAAGATGGCGCCCGATGGCGACAACGCCTTTACGATCACGGTCAAGGAGCCGTTCCCGCTGCTGATCGACGCGCTGGCGAAGGTGTCGACGCTGGTGCCGTTCATCATGCCCGAGCGGCTCGCCAAGACCGACCCGTTCACCCAGGTGACCGAGATGGTGGGCTCCGGCCCGTTCAAATTCGTCAAGGAGGAGTTCCAGCCCGGCAACAAGGTCGTCTACGCCAAGTTCGCCGATTATGTGCCGCGCAAGGAGCCGCCGAGCTGGGCGTCGGGCGGCAAGGTGGTCAAGGTCGATCGCGTCGAGTGGCTCTACATGCCCGACAAGACCACCGCAGCGGCCTCGCTCAATGCCGGCGAGGTCGATTGGTGGGAGGACCCGCCCAACGACCTGCTGCCCGTCCTCACCGCCAACAAGGACGTGACCGTCGCCAATTACGATCCGATCGGGATCATGACGATGGTGCGGTTCAACCAGCTCTTCCCGCCCTTCGACAACCCGAAGATGCGCGAAGCCGTGCTGTCGGTGACGAACCAGGCGGACTTCATGGCCGCCGTGGCCGGAGACAAGGCGAATTGGCAGGTCTGCGCCTCGTTCTTCGCCTGCGGCACGCCGATGTCGAACAATGCCGGCTCGGACGCGCTGACTGGCCCGCGCGATTTCGACAAGGCCAAGAAGATGATCGCCGATGCGGGCTACAAGGGCGAAAAGATCGTCGTCCTCGACGGCGTCGACCTCGCCGTGCCGCATACTCAGGCCGTCGTCGTCGCCGATCTGATGAAAAAGCTCGGCCTCAACGTCGATCTCCAGGCGATGGATTGGGGGCAGGAGGTCACCCGCCGCGCCTCGAAGAAGCCGCCGGAAGAGGGCGGGTGGAACGTCTTCGGCACCGGCTGGGTCGGCGCCGACATGCTCGACCCGACCGTCAACCAGGCCCTCCGCGCCAACGGCGACGCGGCCTGGTTCGGCTGGGCCAAGGACCCGAAGATCGAGGAGCTGCGCGCCGCCTGGGTCAAGGCCGCCGACCCCGACACGCGCAAGAAGCTCGCCGTCCAGCTTCAGGAGGAGGCGTTCAAGAGCGTGCCCTACATCCCGACCGGCATGTTCATGCAAAAGACCGCCTACCGGAACACGGTGAAAGGCCGCATCCTCGCGCCGGCGATCCTGATGTGGAACGTCGAGAAGACGTGATCGTAAGGGAGCGCGGGCGTCTCGCCCGCATGTTTTTGCGGAGAGCGCGCGAGACGCCCGCGCTCCCATACCTGAGGAGCAACCCATGGCCATCGAGGTTCTCGGCATCCACCACCACGCGACGCGGATCGACGCCGACGGCGAAAAGCTCACCGCGGTGCAGCGCTTCTACAAGGACGTGCTGGGCCTCGGCGCCGACCCCGGCCGGCCGACGATCCCCGGCGTCCCCGGGTTCTGGATCAATGTCGGGCAAGGCGGGCAAATCCACCTGATCGGCGGTGCCCAGCCCTCGACCCTGGCAAAAGGGCCGGGCCAGGACCCGACGATTCCGCATGTCGCCCTCTCGGTCGCCGACATCCAGGCGACCAAGGCCGAACTCGACCGGCTGGGCGTCAAGTACTGGTCGATGACCGGGATCAACGGCCCCGAGGCCGAGCAGGTCTTCGTCAACGACCCCAGCGGCAACATGGTCGAGCTGCATCAGGTCGACCAGTGCCGCTGCGCCGCCGAGGGTCGCCAGTAGGGCGGATAAGCGGGGCGCAATCCGCCATCCGCCGATGGACGGCGGAAGGCGCTGCGCTTTTCCGCCCTACTTTTCGAGGAGCTTCGCGCCCGGCGGGGTCGGGACCTCGAAGACGTTGAGCGTCACCGAGACGAACGAGTAGTAGCCGATGAGCCCGGCCAGATCGACGACGCCCTGCCGGCCCCAGCGCTTCTCGACGCGGGCGAAGGTGGCGTCGTCGACGCGGTGGTCGCGGTAATAGCTGTTGGCAAAATCGTAGACTATCTGGTCGTCGGGGTCGTCGAATTTGGGCGCGCGGCGCTCGCCGATCGCGTCGATCTGGTCCTGTGTGATGCCGGCTTTCAGCGCGAGATTCACATGCGCGGCCCATTCGAACTGCGCGGTCCAATAGCGCGCGGTGCAGAGGATCGCGATCTCGGTCTGCTTCTGCGTCAGTGCGGTGCCGAACCGCACATGCCCGCCGAGCCTGTGCGCGTGGTCGGCGAGGCCGGGGCTGTCGAGCCAGACATGCACCGGCGGCGGCACCGCGCCGCGCGGGCCTGCCTTGCAATCGTTGTAGACGCGGCGCTGCTCGGCGTTGAGCTCGCTTTCTTCTCTGACGCGGTAGCGGGGCATGGGAGTTCTCCACGATGGGCGAGTAGGATGGGCTGAGCATAGCGAAGCCATCGATACTGCGCGCAGAAACATGATGGGCTTCGCTATGCTCAGCCCATCCTACGGAAGGAAGATCGTATGCAGCGGCGGCGTCTGGGAAGCTTGGAGGTTTCGGCGGTCGGGCTCGGCTGCGCGACGATGACCCCGTTTTATGACGACCCCGACCGGTCGGCCGGAATCGCCACGATCCGCCGGGCGCGCGAGCTGGGCGTCGACTTCCTCGACAGCTCCGACGCCTACGGCGCCGGCCGCAACGAGGAGCTGATCGCGGAGGCGATCGCCGGCCATCGCGACGAATTCGTGATCGCCAGCAAGTTCGGCAATATCGGCCTGCAGGGCGGCCCCAAGCTCGCCGACGGCCGGCCCGAATACGTCAAGGAGTGCTGCGACAAGAGCCTCGCGCGGCTCAAGACAGATGTGATCGACCTTTACTACATCCACCGCGTCGACGCCGACGTTCCGATCGAGGACACGATCGGCGCGATGGCCGAGCTGGTCGCGGCCGGCAAGGTCAAGCATCTCGGCATCTGCGAGGCCGGGCCCGGGACGATCCGGCGCGCCCATGCGGTGCATCCGATCGCCGCGGTGCAGATCGAATATTCGTTGTGGTCGCGCGACGTCGAGGCTGAAATCCTGCCATTGTGCCGCGAGCTCGGCATCGGCTTCGTCCCCTACAGCCCGCTCGGCCGCGGCTTTCTGACCGGCAACGTGACGACGCTCGACACGCTGCGCGAGGGCGACGCGCGCCGTCGAATGCTGCGCTTTCAGGGCGACAACCTGCGCCGGAACCTGGCCCTCGTCGAGGAGCTGAAGGCGCACGCCACCTCGCTCAACTGCACCCCGGCGCAACTCTGCCTCGCCTGGGTGCTCTCGCGCGGCGACTACATCGTGCCGATCCCCGGCACCAGCCACACGCACTATCTCGAACAGAACGCGGCGGCGGCCGGGATCAAGCTCAACGCCGACACCGAAGACGCGCTCAACCATGTCTTCGCCCCCGGTGCGGCCGCCGGAACGCGCTATCCCGAGGCCTATCTCGCGCGCATCGGGATTTAATATCTGTAGGATGGGTAGAGCGAAGCGAAACCCATCGGCGTCGCCAGGTTCCGCCACGACGACACGAAGTCTGCGAAGATTCCGGAGATGCGACGGCCTTCGTGTTCTTGGTGCTTCAAACGATGGGTTTCGCTTCGCTCTACCCATCCTACGGCGCGTGGGAATTTGATCCGGGAATCATTGCGAGGAGCGAAGCGACGCGGCAATCTCGGTCTGGAGAACCTGGATCGGCCCAGTGGGCAGGAGAGAAAGCACCATGGAATTCGGCATGTTTCACGAGTTCCCGTCCTTGCCGGGGCGGACCGATGGCGAGGCGTTCGACGAGGCGATGGCGCAGGTCGACGCCGCCGAGCGATGGGGACTCGACGTGATGTGGCTGGCCGAGATCCATTTCGCGCCCGAGCGCACGCATCTGTCCGCGCCGCTCGCGATCGCCAGCGCGATCGCCGGCCGCACCGAGCGCATGAAAATCGGCATCGCCGTGCAGGTGTTGCCGCTATGCCACCCGCTGCGCCTCGCCGAGGAAGCCGCGACGGTTGACCAGATCAGCAAGGGTCGGCTGATTTTCGGGGTCGGCCGCAGCGGCGTCGTCAGCACCTATGACGCCTACCAGGTGCCCTACGACGAAAGCCGCGACCGCTTTGCCGAGACGCTCGACATCGTCAAGGAGGCCTGGTCGAAGCCGACATTCTCGTACAAGGGCCGCTACCACAGCTTCGAGGATGTCGCCTGCGTGCCGCATCCCTACGGCAACCGGCTGCCGCCGATCCGCGTCGCCGCGAGCACGCCCGACACCTTTCCGGCGATCGGCGGGCTTGGCTATCCGGTCTTCGCCAGCACCCGCCACGCGACGTGGGACGACGTGAAGCCCCAGATCGCCAGCTATCAGGAAGGCTGGGCCAAGGGCGGGCACGAGGGCCGGGGCCGCGCCTATGTCGCCGGGCCGATCTACGTCGCCGAGACCGACGAACAGGCCCGTGAGGACGCGCGCGAGAGCGTCGTGCATTTCTACCGGCTGCAATACGAGCTCATCGCCGAATCCGCCCGCCGTTCGGGCCGGCAGGCCTTTATCGACCGCGCCGAGCACCTGCGCACACTGACCTATGACGACGCGCTCAAAGGCAACGTCATCGTCGGCTCGCCGGAGACGGTCGCCAAACGGCTCAAGACGCTGCAGGACGAGATCGGCTTCGACGGCATCCTCGCCGAGATTAACTGCGGCGGCATCATCCCGCACGACCGGGTGATGAACGCGCTCAGGCTGTTGTGCGAGGAAGTGAAGCCGCGGTTCCAGTAAAGCGCCATAGTGGACCGCGGGCGTCCCGCCCGCATCTTTCCCTTGAAAGTCGGGATTTTGAAGGGCGGGCGGGACGCCCGCGGTCCTAATGGCATCCGACACTTGCGGCACTTTTTCGAGATATTCGCTGCATGCAATCGGTTAGGATCGCGGCAACCAAGCGGGGAGGAGAAAAAAGATGCGTAACTGGTTTGTGTGGCTGGCGGGGGCGGCGATGCTGCTCGCGGGCGGGGTCGGAGAGGCCCAGGCCCAGGCGCCGTCGGGTGAGCCGATCAAGATCGGGTTCGGCATGGCGCTGACGGGCGGGCTCGCCGGAGCCGGCAAGCAGGCGCTGCTGGCGATCCAGATTTGGGGTGACGAGGTCAACGCCAAGGGCGGCATCATGGGGCGCCCGGTCAAGCTGATCTATTACGACGACCAGTCAAACCCGGCGACCGTGCCCGGCCTCTTCACCAAACTCCTCGACATCGACAAGGTCGACATCGTCGTCGGCGATTACGGCACCAACCTGTTGGCGCCGGCGATGCCGATCGTGATCCAGCACAAGATGACGTTCTTCGGCCTGTTCGGCCTCGATGTGAACCGCGAGTTCCACTACGACCGCTATTTCTCGATGGTCCCGACCGGCGGGCCGGACCCGAGCGCGAGCTTCTCGACCGGTTTCTTCGAGATCGCCGCGGCGCAAAACCCCAAGCCGAAGACCGTGGCGATCGTCGCCGCCGACGCCGAATTTCCAAAGAACGCGTCGGACGGTGCGCGGCGCAACGCCAAGAAGGCCGGGCTCGAGATCGTCTACGACAAGACCTATCCGCCGACGACGACGGATTTCAGCCCGATCATCCGCGCGATCAACGCCGCCAACCCCGATATCGTGTTCAGCGCCTCGTACCCGCCTGACGCGGTCGGCATGGTGCGCGCGGCGAACGAGATCGGGCTCAACGCCAAATTGTTCGGCGGCGGGCTGGTCGGGCTGCAATACGCCAACTTCAAGAAACAGCTCGGGCCGCAGCTCAACGGCATCGTCGACTATGATTTCTGGGAGCCGGCGCCGACGCTCAAATTCGCCGGCGTCGATGATTTCCTGAAGAAGTACCAGGAAAAGGCCTCGGGCGCCGGCGTCGACCCGCTGGGCTACTACCTGGCGCCGTTCGCCTACGCCAATATGCAGGTCGTCCAGCAGACGATCGAGGGGGCGAAGAGTCTCGACCAGGAGAAGCTCGCCGCTTTCGCCCGCAGCAACACGTTCAAGACGATCGAGGGCGACATCAAGTACGGCCCCAACGGCGAATGGGCCGAGCCGCGCGTGCTCACGGTCCAGTACCACGGCGTCCAGGGCGACGACCTCGCCCAATGGCAGAACGACAGCCGCCAGACGATCCTGTGGCCGAAGGAATACGCGACCGGCAAGATGAACTACCCCTACGCGGACGCAAAGAAGGCGAAGTAGGGCGTTAGCCGGGCAGCATCATACCCCGTCGCCCCCGCGAAGGCGGGGGTCCAGGGGCGAGCGGTAATGCGCGGGCTCCTGGATTCCCACCTTCGCGGGAATGACGATTGAAGGAGAAGTGGTCGATGAAATTCGGATTGTTCGGCGGCGCCCGCACCGAGATGGGCGAGCAGGCGAGCGACAGCCGCATCTACACCGATTACGTCGACTATATCTGCGAGGCCGAGCAGCTCGGCTATCACAGCGTCTTTCTGGTCGAGCACCATTTCACCGGGTTCGGCCAGATCTCTGCGACGCTGAGCTTTCTGACCTACCTCGCCGCCAAGACCTCGACGATCCGGCTCGGCACGGCGGTGCTGGTGCTGCCGTGGCACAACCCGGCGCTGCTCGCCGAGCAGGCGGGAACGCTCGACCTCCTCTCCAACGGCCGGTTGGATCTCGGCATCGGCAAAGGCTATCGCTGGGGCGAGTTCCACGGCTTTTGCATGCCGATGGAGGAGGCCGAGGCGCGGTTCGAGGAAACCGTCGCCTTCCTGCGCAAGGCGTGGACGAGCCCAGGCCGCTTCTCGCATCACGGCCAGTTCTGGAACTACGAGGACGTGGTGGTCGAGCCGGCGCCGGTGCAAAAGCCGCACCCGCCGCTCTGGGTCGGCGCCGCGAGCCCGGGCTCGATCCGCAACGCCGCCGATCTCGGCTACAATCTGCTGCTCGGCCAGGCCGGCAGCCCGGAAGTCGTCGCCGAAGGAATTTCGGTCTACCGCCGCCAGGTCGAAGCGCTGGGCCGCACCTACGATTCGTCGATGGTCGGCCTGACCCGCGCGCTCCACATCGCGATGAACGCCGACGAGCGCGAGGCCGCGCACAAGCTCCGCATGAGGTTCATGCAGAACGTCGCCGACCTTTCCCTCTCGCCGACCGGCCAATCCCCGACCCTCGGCCGCCCGCGCCGCCGCCTGACCGAGGCAGAGATGCGCAAGGCCAACGAAACCGACGCCCTTCTCGGCAAACCCGACGAGATCATCGAGCGCATCAAGAAGCTCCAGGCCGGCGGCGTCGAATACATCATGGTCATCGATGTCGGCGGCTCGCGCGACCACCTCCGGATGTTCGCGAAAGAGGTGATGCCGGCGTTCGCGTAATCTTCCAACATCGTCATCCCGGCGAAGGCCGGGACCCACCCGTCAGCTTCTCGTGCGTTTGAACCGTGGGTCCCGGCCTTCGCCGGGATGACGTGGTATTAGAGGATCGACCGCGCATTGCATCGGTATTCGGAAGCGAGAGGGTCCCATGAGCGCACTCGAACTCCGGCATGCCGAAACTCCGGCCGAGATCGCCGCGTGTTTTCCGGTGATGCGCTTGCTGCGCCCGCATTTGGCCGGCCCGGACGAGCTGGTCGCCCGCGTGACGCGCCAGGGCGAGGCGGGGTATCGGCTGCTTGCCGGCTGGCGCGATGGCGTCCCGATCGCGCTCGCAGGGTATCGGGTCGAGGAAAACCTGATCCACGGCCGGTTCATCTATGTCGACGACCTCGTGACGGGCGAGGCGGCGCGGCGCGAGGGGCTCGGCGCGCGGATGCTCGACGCGGTCGCAGCGATCGGGCGCGAAGAGGGGTTGCATCGGCTGGTGCTCGACACCGCGATCGACAATGTCTTTGCGCATCGCTTCTACTATCGCCAGGGCCTCCTCGCGCGGGCGTTGCGCTTCAGCCGGGAAATTTGATGACCACGATCCTGCAAATCCTCGTCAGCCCGCGCCCCCAATCCCACAGCCGGCGGGTGGCGATCGAGATCGTGTCGCGCATCGCGGCGCGGCATCCGGAAGCGACGGTAATCACCCGCGACCTCGCCGCCGACAACCCGCCGCACCCGGATGTCGATCTCTACGAGGCGATCCTGTCGCCGACCCCCGACGACGACCCGCGCTTCGCGCTGTCGGAGGCTTATATCCGCGATCTGGAGGCGGCGGATTTCGTCGTGATCGGCACGCCGGTCAACAATTTCACGGTGCCGTCTACCTTGAAGGCGTGGATCGACCACATCGTCCGCATCCGCCGCACGTTCCGCTCGACCCCCGAGGGCAAGATCGGCACGCTGCGCGACCGGCCGACGATCATCCTGACCGCGCATGGCGGTTACGTGACGATCCCGCCGGTGCAGCCCGACCATTTGACCGATTACGTGCGGACGATCTTTGAGACTATCGGCATACCCTCGGTCGAGTTCGTCCGTCTCGAGGGGATGAGCCGCGGCCCCGAAGCCGTCGCCCGCGCGCTCGACGGCGCCGAAAGCTGGATGGCGCAGAGGTTACCCCGACTGCTGTAGGGCGGAAGAGCGAAGCGTATTCCGCCGGCCTTGGCCCGATGACGTCTTGGCGGAATGCGCTTCGCTTTTCCGCCCTACTTGATTGGCGGGCCGCCAAAGGCGCGGGCGAAGGCGACGCCGGCCCAGACTGCGATCAGGCATGCGGCGACGGAAATCACGACGTTCCCGGCCGCACCCCACCAGCGCTGCTGCTGCGCCAGTTCGAAGCTTTGCAGGCTGAACGCGGAAAACGTCGTGAACCCGCCGCACAGCCCGACCAGGACAAAGCTGCGCGCGTTGAACGAGCCCGGCGCGGCGCCGAACGGGCCGCTCAGCATCCCGTAAAACCCGATCACGAACGACCCGATGATGTTGATCAAGATCGTGCCCCACGGGTAATCGGGGCCGAGCCACGCCGCGACGGCGCCGCCCATTCCAAACCGCGCCATGCTCCCGAGCGCGCCGCCGAGGGCGACCCAGAGATAGGTGGCGATCATCCTACGGGGAGCCTGGATAGAGGCGGTGCGTCCTTCGAGACGCGCCTTTTAGGCGCTCCTCAGGATGAGGAGGGCTTGAGGATGCCAGCAAAACCCTACCTCATCCTGAGGAGCCCGCGGGGCGGGCGTCTCGAAGGACGCACGGCGTTGCCGCCGGTCATTCAGATATCCGCATACACGTGCGTCTCGGCCTTGCCGCCGGGATGCGTCACCGCGCCCTGCTCGGCGTCGCCGACCGTCTGCGCGTATTTCCACAGCGTGCCGGACTGGTAGTCGTGCCGGCGCGGGGTCCAGGCTGCTTTGCGGGAGGCGAGCTCCGCATCCGACAGCGCCACGTCGATCGTGCCCTTGACGGCATCGATCGTGATCATGTCGCCGTTCTTGAGGAGCCCGATCGTCCCGCCGACCGCGGCTTCCGGGCCGACATGGCCGATGCAGAACCCGTGGCTCGCGCCGGAGAAGCGGCCGTCGGTGATGAGGGCGACCTTTTCGCCCATGCCCTGACCGACCAGCGCGCCGGTCGTCGACAGCATCTCGCGCATGCCCGGCCCGCCCTTCGGCCCCTCGTAGCGGATGACGATGACGTCGCCTTCCTTGTAGGTGCGATTGTTCACCGCGGCGAACGCATCCTCCTCGCAGTCGAAGCACAGCGCCGGGCCGGTGAACTCCAGCCGCTCCATGCCGGCGACCTTTACGATCGCCCCCTGCGGCGCGAGGTTGCCCTTGAGCACGACGACGCCGCCGGTCGGCGAATACGGGTTGGTGATCGGGCGGACGACATCCTGTCCGCTGGGAAACACGACATCCTTGAGGTTCTCGGCGATCGTCTTGCCCGTCACGGTGATGCAGTCGCCGTGCAGGTAGCCACCGTCGAGCAGCGTCTTCATCAGCACCGCGACGCCGCCGATCTCGTAGAGGTCCTTCATCACGTAATGCCCGCCCGGCTTCAAATTGCCGATATAGGGCGTGCGCGCGAAGATTTTCCCCACCTCGTGCAGGTCGAAATCGATCCCGGCCTCGTGAGCGATCGCCGGCAGATGCAGCCCCGAATTGGTCGAGCCGCCGGCCGCCGCAACGACCGTCGCGGCGTTTTCCAGCGATTTGCGGGTGACGATGTCGCGCGGGCGCAGGTTGAGGCGGATCAGCTCCATGACCTGCTGGCCCGAGGCCTCGGCGTAGGCGTCACGCGAATCATAGGGCGCCGGCGCGCCGGCCGAACCGGGGAGGGCGAGGCCGATCGCCTCGGACACGCAGGCCATCGTGTTCGCGGTGAAGAGCCCGCCGCACGACCCCGAGGACGGGCAGGCGACGCATTCCAGCTCGTGCAGGTCTTCGTCGCTGCAGCCCTGGATGCTGTGCTTGCCGACCCATTCGTAGACATCGCCGATCGTCACGTCCTGGCCGCGGAACCGGCCGGGCATGATCGAGCCGCCATACATGAAGACGCTCGGCACGTTGAGCCGCACCATCGCCATCATCATGCCGGGCAAGGATTTGTCGCAGCCGGCGAGGCCTACGAGGGCGTCGTAGCAATGCCCGCGCATCGTCAATTCGACCGAGTCGGCGATGATCTCGCGGCTGATGAGGGACGCCTTCATTCCGGCGTGCCCCATCGCGATCCCGTCGGTGACGGTGATCGTGGTGAACTCGCGCGGGGTGCCGAGCGCCGCCGCCACTCCCTTCTTCACGGCCTGCGCCTGGCGGGCGAGGGCGATGTTGCACGGCGCCGCCTCGTTCCACGTCGTCGCGACGCCGACCAGCGGCTGGTTGATCTGCTCTTCGGAGAGGCCCATCGCATAGAGAAAGGCGCGATGCGGCGCCCGCTCCGGCCCGACGGTGACGTGGCGGCTCGGCAGGCGCGATTTGTCGATCACCGGGTGGCGCGCATCGTCGGGCATGTGCCTCTCCTTTGACTACCTGTCGTTTATGTCGGGCAACGTACCGGTCCGCCCGGCACCGATCAATGCCCGGTACCCGATGCGGGCCGCATTTGGTTATTCCCGGTGCGCGGATTATTTTGCCCGGACAATTTGACGGGGCAGGCAACGCCATGACCATCGACACTGAAAAGTATCGGCTGCGCCGCTTTGTCGATCACCTGAACGAACTGGGCGAAGTCGAGGTGCACAGCGAGCCGGTGCCCCTCGTCAATCTGAGCCCGATCATCGAGGGCACGGCAAAGGCGGTGCTGTTCAAACAGGCCGGACCCGAACGAGCCGAGATCGTCGCCAAGACGGCGGGCAGCCGCCGCCGTGTCGCCGCCGCGTTCGGGACCACCGAGGACAGGCTATACGACGCCTATTACCGGCGCGTCGCGGAGCCGCAGCAGGTTGTGGAAATCCCCTCGGCCGACGCGCCGGTGCACGCGGTCGTGCTGAGCGGCCGGGATGTCGACCTGACCCGGCTGCCGTTTCATCCGCAGCACGCGCATGACGGCAGTTGCTACATCAGCTCGGCGATGGACTTTACCGTCGACCCCGCGAGCGGGCGGCGCAACGTCGGATGCCGGCGATTGAGCCTGCGCAACCGCTACGAATGCGGCACCAACGTCACCTCTCCCTCGGACTTGAAGCGGATCTACCACGGCTGCGTCGCGCGCGGGGAGCGGCTGCCGATCACATTCACGGTCGGCGCGCATCCGCTCGACTTTATCGGCGCGACCATGCGCCAGGGCGACGATGAGCTCGCGTTGATCGCCCAGATGCGCGGCGAGACCGCGGCTGTCGTCAAGAGCCTGACCAACGACATCCTGGTGCCGGCCGATGCCGAGATGACGCTCGAGGGTTATCTCGACGAGCGTGGCTATGTCGAGCCGGAAGGCCCCTACGGCGAGTACATGGGCTATTACGGCGCGATCCACATGGACCCGGTGTTTCATTGCACCGCGATCACGATGCGCAGGGACGTGCTGCATCTGACGCTGCTGCACGGCTCGGCCGATGTGCTCGACCAGACCGACAACACCAATATCAACATGCTGCGCACCGAGGCCGACGCGCTTCGCATCCTGAAGGCGAGCGGGCGTGACCCGGTGGCGGCGCATCTTTGCGCGCGCTCGGGCGGGAACAACAACCTTCGCGTCGCGCTCAATCAGCGCGGCCCGGGCGAGGCGCGGCAGGCGATCCACACGCTGTTCGGCGCGTTGCGGTCGGTGAAGCATGTTTTTATATTCGACGCCGACATCGACATCCGCGACGAGGGCCAGGTGGCGTGGGCGATGGGGACGCGCTTTCAGGCGGACGAGGATCTGATCGTCCTCAACGGCATGCTCGGCATGACGATGGACCCCTCGCTCCGCGGCCGGCGCACCGGGGCCAAGGCGGGGTTCGACTGCACCAAGCCGTTCGGCCGCGACGGCGACATCCCGCTGACCCGCGCGGCCGCCAAAATCTTCACCGGCCCGGCGCGGTTTCAGTCGGTCGAGGCGGCGCTTGGCACGGGGCCGATGTTCTACGCCGATATCGTCGAGGGGATCGGCAGCGACGACGGCCGCGATGTTGCCGTCGCGCTCGACGGCCTTCGCGTGGAGGGCCGCCTCGCGCGCGACCGCGACGGCCGCTACTCGTTGGAGGGATCGCAACCCGGCGTCACCGGCATCGTCGGCACGCTCTATCCCGACCCGAACGAGGGCGCCTGACCGTCCGGCTGCGTTGCGTGGCGGGGCCGGAGGGGGCATCCTGTCTCTTATGTCCGTCGCCCCCGCGAAGGCGGGGGGCCAGGGCGGGCGACGAGCGGTTGCCCTGGATTCCCGCCTGCGCGGGAATGACGATCAAAAAAAGCGGAGGGCGCGCGATGGCGGCGGTGATCGACAGGCGAGAGGTGCGGGTGCGGCCGACCGGGGCGGCGCTGGCGGCGGATGTCGAGGGCGTCGATCTCGCCGGTCCGCTGTCGCCGGAGACGATGGCCGCCGTCAAGCAGGCCTGGGCCGACAACCTCGTGCTGCGGTTTCGCGGCCAGCGCCTCGGCGACGACGATTTGCAGCGGTTCAGCCGCCATTTCGGCGAGCTCGACTGGGCGCCGGTCGCGGCGGCCGGTGACGCGCCGGAGGGTCGCCAGTACATCATGGTCGTGTCCAACGTCGTCGAGAACGGCGTCGCGATCGGCCAGCTCGGCGCCTATGAGGCGGTGTGGCACACCGATATGTCCTACACCGCCGAGCCGCCCTGCGCGTCGCTGCTCTACTCGCTCGAAGCACCGGCAAGCGGCGGCGATACCGGGTTCAGCAACATGTACCGGGCGCTGGAGACCTTGCCGGCCGACCTCCGCCGGGCGATCCAGGGCCGCGTCTGCCGCCACGACGCCAGCCGCAACAGCGCCGGCGAGCTGCGCCGCGGGTTTGTCGACGCACCCGATCCCTCTCATACCGTTGGCGCCGACCATCCGATCGAGCGCACCCATCCGGTGACGGGCAGGAAGGCGCTGTTCCTCGGCCGGCGGCGCAATGCCTATATCCCCGGCCTGTCGCTCGCCGACAGCGAGGCGCTGCTCGAGGCCCTGTGGGAGCACGCGTCCGATCCGGCGCTCGCCTGGTACCAGCAGTGGAAGCCCGGCGACCTGATCATGTGGGACAACCGCTGCACGATGCACCGGCGCGACGCGTTCGATCCCGCCGCGCGGCGGGTCATGCACCGCACCCAGGTCAAGGGCGACAGGCCCTACTGAGAAATCTCCCCACCGGTTTCCGCTTGCGCCGCCGCGGCAAAATCCCGAAAACGGCGCCACGCCGGCCGATGCGGTCGGAGAATGCGCGGAGTAGGGCGATGCGGAAATCGGTGTGGCTGGCCGGGCTGTGCATGCTGACGGCCTGTGGCGGCGGCGACAAGGCCCCGACCGGCTATACCAAGCTGACGCTGCGCGACCCCGCCTGGGAATCGGTCAACGTCGAGCTCGTGATCACCAGAAGCGCCAATTGCGACAATCGCGGCCCCGGTTTCGTTTCCACCGAGACCATCGTGATGCACAAGGACACCGACCACTCGACCGATGTCCCCGACGGCGCCGCGCTGTGCTGGCGTCACGACCGCGATCCGAAGCACCCGACCGCCGGCGACTGGTCCGGCTGGACGCGCGCGCAGCTCAACCCCGGCTTCCCGACCAAGACCGACCTCTAGCGCATAGGCGCCGGCCCCTGGGTTCGTCGAAGGGTCGCCCGCATCTCCTCGACCACGACCCGGTATACGGCGGCCCGCCCGATACCGTAAGCTAGCGGCTGGAATTTCCGCTGCACCATCGAGGAGCGTCACCGATGCAGGTCATCAACGCAATCGCCAAAATCCTCAAGAAAGAGGGCGTCGAGTGGCTGATCGGCTATCCGGTCAACCCGATCATCGAGGGCGCGGCGGCCGAGGACATCCGCACGATCATGGTGCGCCAGGAGCGCATCGGGCTCCATATGTGCGACGCCATCGCCAAGACGACCTCGGCCGACAAGATCGGCGTCTTCGTCATGCAGCACGGCCCCGGCACCGAGAACGCGTTCGGCGGCGTCGCGCAGTCCTACGGCGACTCGACCCCGGTCGTGGTGCTGCCGGCGGGTTATGCGCGCAACATCAACCAGGTCCACCCGAACTTCAACGCGGCGCTCAATTTCCGCCACGTGACCAAAAGCTCCGAGCAGGTGACCGTCGCCGACGCCGCGGTCGAGGCCTTGCGCCGCGCCTTTACGATGGTCAAGAACGGCCGCCCCGGCCCGGTGCTGGTCGAGTTCCCGACCGACATCCTGCGCTCCGACATCCCGGACGCGCTGATCGACGAGTATAAGCCGGCGCCGCGCCTCAAGAGCGGCCCCGATCCGAAATCGGTGTCCCAGATCGCCGAGGCGCTGGTCGCGGCCGAACGGCCGATCATCCATGCCGGGCAGGGCGTCCACTACGCCAAGGCCTGGCCGCAGCTCAAGGCGCTCGCCGAGCTCCTCGAAGCGCCGGTGATGACGACGCTCGGCGGCAAAAGCTCGTTCCCCGAAAGCCATCCGCTGTCGCTCGGCTCGGGCGGCATCGGCATCGGCGAGCATCTGTGGCACTTCCTGAACAACGCCGACACGATCTTCGGCATCGGCTGCAGCTTTACGCGCACCAGCTTCGGCACGGCGATGCCGAAGGGCAAGAAGGTGATCCACGCGACGCTCGACGCCGACGCGATCAACAAGGACATACCGGTCGACCTCGCCGCGGTCGGCGACGCCGGGCTGACGCTCGACGCCGTGCTGGAAGAGGTGAGGGACCGGCTCAAGGGCAAGCAGCGCGACCGGCTCGCCGGCGTCGCCCGCGAAATCCGCGGCCACCGCGAGGAATGGCTCTCCAAGTGGAACCATCGCCTGACCGCCGACACGGCGCCGATCTCGCCGTATCGCATCGTCTGGGACCTGCTGCACACCGTCGACGTCGACGAGACGATCATCACCCATGACGCCGGCAGCCCGCGCGACCAGCTCTCGCCGTTTTGGCAGAGCAACAAGCCGCTGTCCTATCTCGGCTGGGGTAAGACCACCCAGCTCGGCTACGGCCTCGGCCTCGCGATGGGCGCGAAGCTCGCCAATCCCGACAAGCTGTGCATCAATTTCTGGGGCGACGCGGCGATCGGCTTCACCGGCATGGATTTCGAGACCGCGGTGCGCGAGCGCCTGCCGATCCTCTCGATCCTGTCGAACAATTTCTCGATGGCGATCGAGCTGAAGGTGATGCCGATCTCAACCGAGAAGTACCGCTCGACCGACATCAGCGGCAACTACGCCGATTTCGCCAAGGCCCTCGGCGGCTACGGCGAGCGCGTCACCGAGCCGGGCCAGATCAAGGAAGCGATCAAGCGCGGCATCAAGGCGACGAAGGAAGGCAAGCCGGCGCTCTTGGAGTTCATCACCGAGAAGGCGACGGACGTTTCGCGGTATCCGTGATGTAAGGGCACTGCCCGCTCTCCCTGCAACCATCGGGGGAGCGGGCCCAGTGCTCCAGCGCTAACTCTGTCAGGAATTGAAATGACAGATATACACGGGTCAGATAACGTTCTGGAAGATGCGCGGATATTCGTTGAAGAAAAATGGAAGAACATTAGATGTGAAAGATGTGAATCGAACGACTGGACTATGGATTCCGATTTATTTGGATATGTAAATGTGAATTCGGATTGGGGTCAGGAGATGGAATCATTCGATCGCCAGCTCCGGTTTTTGGCTATCGCGTGCAATAATTGTGGAAATTTAGCCCTGATCTGGAAGGGGATATTTGACAAATGGCGCGCGGGCCGGACGACGACAGAAGAGTAGTCGCATTGCGTCCGGGGCAGCTTGCGGCGGCGAGTGGAGGTCCCCATGATCCTGGTATGGAAGCGCGCGTAGCAAAGCTGGAAGCGGCGGTCGAACACCTTCAGTCGGATATGACTGAGGTCAAGTCGATGCTCGGGCGCATCGAGCCTCGTATATCCGAGATGGCCGGCGCATTCCCGCACCTCGCGACAAAGGGCGATCTGGCGAAGCGGCCGACCGTCGCTGGGCTAATTGCCATCGTGGCCATGGTTGCGGCCGTAGCGTCTATGCCGATCTGGCCCCAATGGGTCTCCGCGATCAAGGCTATAGCGTCCGTTGGCCATTGAGGTCGTATTCCTCCGCTACTCTTGTTTCGAGCCAAACATCTGGTCGATGGGGCGGGGGACGTTCTAACTGAGGAGACCGCCATGCCGCTGCCGCAAGACATCCGTCCGGTGTTCCAGGACATCCAGGACACGCTGATCCGTTCCGACGCGCCGTGGATCGAGCGGTCGCCGCTCGACAGGCTCAAGGTGCTTTGGATCGGCCGCGAGACCGGCACCTGGGCGGCGCTGCATCATTGGAAAAAGGGCTACGCCGCGCCGCCGCACAAGCATCTCGGCGGCGCGCATGTGTGGATCGTCTCGGGCAAGCTCCAGGTGCGCGACGGCACGCTCAACGCCGGCGACTATATCTATGAGCCGTCGGGCGTGCTCCATGACGCGACGACGGCGATCGAGGACACGACATACCTCTTCATCGCGACCGGGCCGGTGCTGTTCTTCGACGAGAACGGCTTTACCCGTTACACGAACTGGGAGGTCATGGAAAAACTGCGCAGCGGGGCCACGCCGATGAAGGAAGCGGCCGAGTAGCCCATGCCCGACAGCGCCCCTCTCGACGATTTGCTGCCGCGGCTGCGCGCCATCGTCGGCGACCGCGGCCTCCTGACCGACCCCGCCGACACCGCCCCTTATTGCGAGGATTGGCGGCGGCTCTATCGCGGCGCGACCCCGGCCGTCGTGCGCCCGGCCTCGACGCCGGAAGTCGCGGCCGTCGTCCGGCTGTGCGTCGAGCGCGGCGTGCCGATCGTGCCGCAGGGCGGCAACACGTCGATGGTCGGCGGCGCCGCGGTCAGCGAGGATGGGTCGCAGCTCATCCTCAGCCTGTCGCGCATGAACAAGGTGCGCGGCATCGACGCCACCGATATGACGATGGAGATCGAGGCCGGCGTCGTCCTCAAATCCGCGCAGATCGCGGCGGACGAGGCCGGGTGCCTGTTGCCGCTGTCGATCAGCTCCGAAGGCTCGGCGCAGATCGGCGGGGTGCTCGCGACCAATGCCGGCGGCAACAACACGGTGCGCTACGGCAACGCCCGCGACCTCGTGCTCGGGCTCGAGGTGGTGCTGCCGGACGGGCAGGTGTGGAACGGCCTCCGGCGGCTGCACAAGGACAATACCGGCTATTGCCTGCGCCAGCTTTTCGTCGGCAGCGAGGGGACGCTCGGCGTCATCACCGCGGCCGTCCTCAAGCTGTGGCCGCGCCCGCGCGAAATTGCCGTGGCGCTGTGCGCGGTGCCGTCGGAGGAGGCGGCGCTCGACCTCTTCGCCCAGTGCCAGCGCCACGACGCGGCGGCGATCCAGGCGTTCGAGTACATGTCGGGCGCCGGGATGGAGCTGGTGATGCGCCACATCCCCGGCGCGATGATGCCGCTGCCGACCCCCGCCGGGCATTACGTGCTGGTCGAGCTGGCGACGCCGCGTGAGGGCGCCGACCTCAACGCCCAGCTCGAACAGACGCTCGGCATCGCGATGACCGATGGCCTCATCGATGACGCCGTCGTCGCCGAAAGCGGCCCGCAGCGCGCCGCCGTGTGGAAGCTCCGCGAGGAGCATTCCGAGGCGCAAAAGCGCGCCGGCGCGTCGGTCAAGAACGACATCTCGGTGCCGGTGTCGAAGGTGCCCGAGCTGATCCGCCGCGCCCGAACGGCCTGCGAGGCCCTGGTGCCCGGCATCGTCTGCGTGCCGTTCGGCCATCTCGGCGACGGCAACATCCATTTCAACCTGGTCCAGCCCGACGGCGCCGACCCCGCGGCCTTCCTCGCCCGCGACCACGAGCTGATGGACGCGGTCAACGAGATCGTCCGCGACCTCGACGGCAGCTTCTCCGCCGAGCACGGCATCGGCCGCCTCAAGCCCTACATGATGCCCGACTGGCGCGGCGGCCCCGAGCTCGACCTGATGCAAAAGATCAAGGCCGCGCTCGACCCGAAAGGATTGTTCAACCCGGGCAAGTTGCTGCCGTAGCTGGTCGCGCATGATGGGCTTCGCTGCGCTCAGCCCATACTACAACTTCAGAGCCGTAGGATGGGCTGAGCGCAGCGAAGCCCATCACAGTCGGATCGACTCATGCTGACTCGTCTCGTATTTCTCATCGCCTTGTTGCTTCTCCCGGCCGCCGCCCACGCTGCCGAGCCGCAATGGATGACCCTGCCGCCGACCCCGACCCTCCCGCAGGTGGCGCAAAATGGGCTCGCGCCGGTGAATGGGATCAAGATCTGGTACGCGACGTTCGGGCGAGGCGAGCCGATGATCCTCCTGCATGGCGGGCTGGCGAATGCGAACTACTGGGGCCTCCTCGTCCGCGCGCTCGCGCCGAAATACCGCGTTATCGTCATGGATAGCCGAGGCCACGGGCGCAGCAGCCGTGACAACCGGCCCTACGGCTACGATCTGATGGCGTCGGACGTCATCGCGCTGATGGATTTCCTCAAGGTGCAGAAAGCGGCGCTCGTCGGGTGGAGCGACGGCGCGATCCTCGGCCTCGACATCGCGATGCACCACCCCGAGCGGCTGTCGCGCCTCTTCGCCTTCGCCGCCAATTCCGACCCGTCGGGCGTCGCGAACATCGCCAGCAGCCCGGTCTTCAACGCCTACATCGCCCGCGCCGAAAAGGAGTACGAGGCGCTGTCGCCGACCCCGAAGGAGTACAAACCCTTCCTCGACCAGATCGGCAAGATGTGGGAAACCCAGCCCAACTGGACGGCCGCCGACCTCAACAAGATCACGGTGCCGACCTGGATCGTCGACGCCGACCACGACGAGGCGATCAAGCGCGAAAACACCGAGTTCATGGCCGCCAACATCCCCGGCGCGGGGCTGCTGCTACAGCCGGAGGTCAGCCATTTCTCGTTCCTGCAAGACCCCGCGCAGTTCAACGCCGACGTGCTGCACTTCCTGGAGCACGTGACGGGAAAGTAACTCCGCCCCACGCGAGCCTAAGCCCGGCCAATTCCTCTTCTCGTCGCCCTCGCGAAGGCGGGGGTCCAGGGGCAACGGGTCCATCACTTGCCCTGGACCCCCGCCTTCGCGGGGGCGACGAATAAAGAAGTGATCCCGTTTGAACCGATCATGTTCTAACGCGCGTTCGCCTCGTCTCTGTCGAACTTGAAGTCGATTGGAAGCCGACCGCGAAACTGGCGAAGGCGTGAGGAGTTCTTCGCGTGCAACCAGCTCAGGCCCGAGCTCGGATAGCCGAATGGGGCTAGCCGACCAGCTTGTCCCTCATCGCCGGTTGATTTCGGTTCGTCCGGGCACATTGAGGTCTTAAGTCCTTTAGAGCGGCAGGACGTTGCCCCCGAAGCTGATGATCGGCACCTCGGCGCCGGCGTCGACCGCGGGGGCGTGGGGTGGGCGGATGACGAGGCAGTCGGAGGCGGCGAGGGAGCGCATCATCGACGAATCCTGCGCCTCGAACGGGGTGACGGTCAGCGTGCCGTCGGAGGCGCGTTCCAGGCGGGAGCGGAGGTAGTCTTGGCGGCGGTCGTTTTGCCTCAGCGCGCGGCCGAGGCGGGCGGAGGCCGGCGGGTCGCTGCCGTCGGGAAGGCCGGAGAGACGCTGGATCGCCGGTTTCAGGAAGATCAGCGAGCAGACGAGGGTTGAGACCGGGTTGCCGGGGAGCCCGACCATCGGGACGTTGCGGTAATGCCCGAACATCAGCGGCTTGCCCGGCCGCATCGCGATCTCCCAGAAATCGATCGCCAGCCCGTCCTCGCTCAACACGCCGCGGACGAGGTCGTGCTCGCCGACCGAGACGCCGCCCGTGGTCACGAACAGATCGACGCCCCGTGCGGCGGCGGCGATGTGGCGGAGCGCGTCGGGGTCGTCGGGCGCGTTGCCGACCATCACCGGCTCGGCCCCGCTCGCGGTGACGAAGGCGGCCAGCGCCAACAGGTTCGAGCTGACGATCTGGTGCGGGCCGATCGGGTCGCCGGGCATGACGATCTCGTCGCCCGTCGAGAGGATGGCGACGCGCGGGCGGCGATAGACGAACAGCCACGGCCGGTTCATCGCCGCGGCGAGGCCGATGTCGCGCGGCGTGAGGCGCCGGCCGGCCTTGAGCAGCACGTCGCCCTCGGAAAAGTCGAGCCCGGCGCGACGCACATAGGTGCCGAGCTTGGCGCCCTCGCGCACCTCGACCTTGTCGCCCTGCCGCTCGGTGTCCTCCTGGATCACGATCGTGTCGGCGCCCGACGGCAGCGGCGCGCCGGTGAAGATGCGCGCGGCCTCGCCCTGGCCGAGCTGGCCGCCGAACCCGGCTCCCGCCGGGATCTCGGCGACGATCTTGAGCGTCGCCGGCACCCGCTCGACATCGGCGGCGCGCACCGCGTAACCGTCCATCGCCGAGACCGCGAAGGGCGGCTGGGTGCGCCGCGCCGCGACATCCTCGGCGAGCACCCGGCCGACGCAATCGGCGATCGCGAGCTGCTCCGGCGGCACCGCGGCGAGCGGCGCCAGCAAGCGGGAGAGGGCATCATCGACGGAAATCATCACTTCAACGTCCCTTTTGGGCCTCGTAATCGCCGGACTTGCCGCCCGATTTTCGCAGCAAACGCAGATCGGCGACGACCATCCCTCGATCGACCGATTTGCACATGTCGTAGACGGTCAGCGCCGCCACGCCCGCCGCGGTCAGCGCCTCCATCTCGACCCCGGTGCGGCCCTTGAGCCGACAGGTCGCGGTGATCTCGACCGCCGAAGCCCCCTCGTCGCAGGTGAGGTCGACCGTAACCGAGGTCAGCGCCAGCGGATGGCATAGCGGGATCAGGTCGGCGGTGCGCTTCGCCGCCATGATACCGGCGAGCCGCGCGACCTGCAGCACATCGCCCTTGGCGAATTCCCCGGCGCGGATGCGGGCCAGCGTTTCCGGCTTCATCATGACGCGCGCACCGGCGACCGCGACCCGGTCGGTCTCCGCCTTGTCGGAAACGTCGACCATGCGAGCCCTTCCTTCGGAATCGACATGGGTCAGGTCGGGCAGGCGTAAGAGGCGCCGCGTCGCCGCCGTCACGTCCTTTTCCCGCATCAGCGACTCGCCGACGAGGAAGCAGCGCGCGTCGACCTGGGCGAGCCTGTCGAGGTCGTCCGGCGTATTCAGCCCGCTTTCGCCGACCACCAGCCGATCCTTGGGCACCAGCGGCGCCAGCGTCTCGGCGGTTTTCAGATCGACCTGCAAGGTCTTGAGGTTGCGGTTGTTGATGCCGATCAGACGGGCGTCGAGCCTCAGCGCCCGGTCGAGCTCGGCGCGGTCATGCACCTCCACCAGCACGTCCATCCCGAGCGCGGCGGCGTCGGCGGCGAGGGCATGCGCTTCGGTGTCGTCGAGGCAGGCCATGATCAGCAGGATGCAGTCGGCCCCGAGTACCCGGCTTTCGATGACCTGGTAGGGATCGACGATGAAATCTTTGCGCAGCACCGGCAGCTTCACCGCCGCGCGTGCGGAGACGAGGAAATCGTCGCTACCCTGGAAATAAGGTTCGTCGGTCAGCACCGACAGGCAGGTTGCCCCACCGGTCTCATAGGCGCGGGCGAGGGCGGGAGGATCGAAATCCGGGCGGATCAACCCTTTGCTCGGTGACGCCTTTTTGATCTCCGCGATGAGGCCGTGCTGGCCTGCGGCGACCCGCCCGCCCAGCGCGCCGGCAAAGGGGCGGACCGGCGGCGCCATGCCGAGGCGCTTGCGCAGCAACGTCTCGGGCATCTCGCGCTTGCGAGCGGCGATATGCTCGCGCTTGCGGCCGCAGATTTCGGTGAGGACGTCGGTCACTTGTTGGTCTCCTCGACGAGCCGGTCGAGCACCCGCCGGGCCGCGCCGCTGTCGATCGACCCGGCCGCCATGCGCACCCCGTCCCTGAGCCCGTCGGCCTTGCCCGCGACGATCAGCGCGGCGGCGCCGTTCATCAGCACGATGTCGCGCAGCGGCCCCGCCGTGCCGCCGAGCACCTCGCGCATCGTCGCGGCATTGTGCGCCGGCTCGCCGCCCTTGAGGTCTTCGAGCCTCGCGCGCGGCAGCCCGCCATCCTCGGCAGCGACCTCAAAGCTCCTGACCGTGCCGTCCTTGAACTCGGCGACGGTCGTGACCGCGGCGGTGTTGATCTCGTCGAGCCCGGCGCCGTGGACGACCCAGGCGTGCTCGGCGCCGAGCCGCCCCAGCACCTCGGCCATCGGCACGACCCATTCCGGCGCGAACACGCCGACGAGCTGACGCCGTGCCCCGGCCGGGTTCGACAGCGGGCCCAACAGGTTGAAGATCGTCCGCGTCGCCAGCTCGACCCGGGTCGGCGCGACGTGGCGGGTCGCGCTGTGGTGGCGCGGCGCCATCAGAAACCCGATCCCGACCTCGTCGAGACAGCGCTGCACGGTCGCCATCTCGCAATCGATATTGACCCCGAGCGCGGTCAGCACATCGGCCGAGCCCGATTTCGACGACAGCGCGCGGTTGCCGTGCTTGGCGACCGGCACGCCGCATCCGGCCGCGACCAGCGCCGCGGCGGTCGAGACGTTGAATGTGCCCGACCCGTCGCCGCCGGTGCCGCAAGTATCGATCGTGCCCGGCGGCGCGGTGATCGCGACCGCCTTCGACCGCATGATCCGCGCCGCGCCGGTGATCTCGTCGACGGTTTCGCCGCGCACCCTGAGCGCCATCAGAAACGCGCCCATCTGCGAGGCGGTCGCGTCGCCCGACATGATGATGTTGAACGCCGCCTCGGCCTCGGCCTCGTTCAGCCGCTTGCCGGCGGCGACTTGGGCCAGGGTCGGGCGCAGATCGCCAGCCTCGCTCATCCCTCGATGTGCTCCAATTCAAGCATGGGTTTCTTATAGCAAATATTTCCCGGCAGGTCGGTGGGTCCTTCCGCACCCACCCCCGTAGGATGGGCTGAGCCTTGGCGAAGCCCATCATTCTTACCGCCGAGCTCGCGGAGGAATACGCAGAGTCCGCGGTCGCGCCGAACCCACCGCGAGCTCCGCGTATTCCTCCGCGACCTCCGCGGTAACCTTGAGGATCGATGGGCTTCGCGGCGCTCAGCCCATCCTACGAGGCCCCACCACTCGATTGCCCACCCCCGACCAAACTGCTATAACCCCGCCCATGATCGCACTTGCGCGTACCGCGAACTGGTGGTGGCCCGTCTAACCAGGCGGCGCCGGCGATTGTATTTTACCGAGGCCGCCCTGGACATCCGGGCGGCTTTTGTCATGTCGACGCAACCCCCCGGACCGTAACAGGGCTTCCTCGCCGGAGGGGTTGAGCGATGGACCACATAAGCTTCGAGACCAAGGGCGGCATCCGAGTCGAGCGCGAGACCTGGACCGGCCCCTATCGGCGCGAGCACGACCAGCTCTCCGGCGCACTCGACACGCGGCGCGGCGTGCTGCTGTCGTCGAGTTTCGAGTTTCCCGGGCGGTACACCCGGCTCGACATGGGGTTTGTCGACCCGCCGCTGGTGCTGACCGCCCGTGGTAGGTCGATTACTGTCGAGGCCCTAAATCAGCGCGGCGAGGTCCTGGCGCCGGCCTTTGCCCGCGCGATCGCCGGTGTCGAGGGCGCGACGATCCACTCCGCGACCGCGACCCGCATCGAGGCGGAGATCGCCGAGCCGATCGGCCGTTTCCCGGAGGAGCAGCGCAGCCGGCAACCCTCGGTCTTCTCCGCGTTGCGCGGGCTGATCGACCTGTTCGCCAGCCCCGCCGACCAGCATCTCGGCTTTTACGGCGCGTTCGGCTACGACCTCGTCTACCAGTTCGAGGCGATGGCGCTGAAGCAGGTGCGCGCCGACGACCAGCGCGACCTCGTGCTCTACCTGCCCGACGAAATCCACGTCACCGACCACATGCGGCAGGTGTCTGAGGTGCATCGCTACGAGTTTACCGTCGGCGACCAGTCGAGCGTCGGCAGACCGCGGGCCAACGCCCCGGCGCCCTACGCGATGAGCGACCCGGCGGCGCCGCGGATCGAGGATTGCGACCACGGTCCGGGCGAATACGCCGCGCTCGTCCGCCGCGCCAAGGAGGCGTTTGCCCGGGGCGATCTCTTCGAGGTCGTGCTCGGCGAGATGTTCGCCGAGACCTGCGACGACACGCCGAGCTCGGTGTTCCGCCGGCTGCGCGAGACCAACCCGGCGCCGTACGGGGCGCTCATCAACCTTGGCGACGGCGAGTTCCTGGTCTCCGCCTCGCCCGAAATGTTCGTCCGCGTCGAGGGACGGCGGATCGAGACCTGCCCGATCTGCGGCACGATCGCCCGCGGCCGCGACGCGATCGAGGACAGCGAGCGCATCCGCGAGCTCCTCAACTCGGTCAAGGACGAGAGCGAGCTGACGATGTGCACCGATGTCGACCGCAACGACAAATCGCGCGTCTGCGTGCCCGGCTCGGTCAAGGTGATCGGGCGGCGGCAGATCGAGATGTATTCGCGCCTCATTCACACGGTGGACCACGTCGAGGGCATCCTCGCCGACGGGTTCGACGCGCTCGACGGGTTTCTCAGCCACGCCTGGGCCGTCACCGTGACCGGCGCGCCCAAATTGTGGGCAATGCGCTTTATCGAGCAGGAAGAACGCTCGGCCCGCCGCTGGTATGGCGGCGCCATCGGGCGCCTCACGTTCGACGGCAACATGAACACCGGCCTCACGCTGCGCACCATCCGGATGAAGGACGGTGTCGCCGAAATCCGTGCCGGCGCGACGCTCTTGTTCGATAGCGACCCCGAGGCCGAGGAGGCGGAATGCCGGCTCAAGGCGTCCGCGCTGCTGGCGACGGTCCGGGGCGCGCGCCGCACCCAGGCTGCCGCGGCGACCGCGTCGGAGGCGGGGAGGGGCCGCAAGGTCCTGCTCGTCGACCACGAGGATTCGTTCGTCCACACGCTCGCCGGCTATATCCGCACGACCGGCGCCGAGGTCACGACGATGCGTCCCGACCTCGCCCGGGCCGAGTTGCGCGCCGGCACGCGGTACGATCTGGTCGTGATGTCGCCCGGCCCGGGCCGGCCGAAGGATTTCCGCGCCGCCGAGACGCTGGGGCTGCTCGTCGAGCGCGATGTCCCGGTATTCGGCGTGTGCCTGGGCTTGCAGGCGATGGTCGAGTATTTCGGCGGCAGCCTCGACGTGCTCGACGTGCCGATGCACGGCAAGCCGTCGCCAGTCCGCGTCGTCGGCAACTCGATCCTCAGCGGCCTCGAAGACGGCTTCACGGTCGGCCGCTACCACTCGCTCTACGCCCGCCGCGCGACCTTGCCGGCGGCGCTCCGCGTGACGGCCCAGACCGACGATGGCGTCATCATGGCGATCGAGCACGAGACGCTGCCCATGGCCGCCGTCCAATTCCACCCCGAATCGGTGATGACCCTAGCCGGCGCCGTCGGAATCCCGATCATCAACGCCGTCTTCGCCGCGCTGTGCCCGGGGCGCAGTGGTCGATAGCTAGGCGACAGCCACCGCCCCGCGAGGGCGGGGAGAGGGAGGGGCTTGCGCGAAGCGTGGGAGGGTGAGGGGCCGCTTGCGCCCGGCCCCTAAAACGCCTTGTCCAGCGCCTCGTGGTCGATCTTGACCGGGTAGCGGCTGCGCAGCGCGGCGGTGAATTCGGCGGCGAGGTCGAGGCGGATCCCTTGGGCGAGCTGGTTCGACAGCGGCGCGGCGGCGGGGTCGCTGGGGACGCCGGGGTCCTGGATATCCTGAAGCT
This sequence comes from Allostellaceae bacterium, assembly GCA_036268075.1. Taxonomy (GTDB): domain Bacteria; phylum Pseudomonadota; class Alphaproteobacteria; order ATCC43930; family CGMCC-115725; genus DATARH01. The sequence continues at coordinate 48,991 of DATAUV010000079.1, forward strand.
GTGCGACATAGGCGCCGTTGTCGTCGTCGGCGCTGACCGTATCGCCCTTCTTGGCGGCGAAGAGCTTGGCGACGATGGCGGGCGGCACGCCGGTATCGCCCTGGGCCCGGCGCGACAGCGGCGGCGAGGTCGTCACCGCGAGCTTCTTGTCGGCGGCGGCGGCTTTGAGCGGCTTGTCGGGGGCGACGGCGGCGGCGAGGTCCTTGGCCTCCTTGGCGACCGCATCGTGCTTCTGTTCCTGCTGCCAGCCCGCAATCACCTGGTCCTTGACCTCGGCGAGGGGCTTGACCCGGGGGGCGATCACCTTGTCGGTGTGTATCGCGTAGATGGAGCCGTCCTCGGCGTCGATGACGCGGCTGGTGTCGCCCTGATCGGTCTGGAACAGCGTCTTCAGCGCGTCGGCGCCGCCGACCGGCAGCTCGACCGCCTTCCCGTCGGGGGCGCGGCCGCCGACATCGGCAGCCTCGACCTTGGTCACCTTGAGCCCGAATTTCTGGGCGATATCGGTAATGTTGGCGCCGCCGGCGAGGGCATCGTCGGCCTTGTTGCCGATCTTGTCGAGCTTGTCGAGCGCCTCTTCCTTGGCGAGCGCCGCGGTCAGCGCGGGCTTGGCCTGCTCGAAGCTCTGCGTCGTCGCCGGGACGATCTTGGTCACGCGCAGGATGTGCCAGCCGAGCGGCGACTGGATCGGCTTGCTCGTCTGGTTGACCTGCAGGTCGAAGGCCGGGCCGGCGAGCTCCTCCGGCATCTCCGACTGCTTCATCAGGCCGAGGTCGATCGTGTCCGGGTCTTGCTTCGCGATCGTCGTCGCGACCTCTTTCCAGTCCTTGCCGGCGGCGAGCGCGTCGTCGGCCTGCTTCGCGACATCCTCGCTCGGCGCCAGGATCTGCTCGACCTCGCGCTGCTCGGGCACGGCGAGGTCGTCCTTGCGCTGGTCGTATTCGGATTTGAGCTTGTCGTCCGGGATCTGGATCGTGGCGGCGAGGTCGGCGGCGCTGAGGCTCGCCATCGTAAAGGCACGGTATTCGGGGGCGCGGAAATTGTCCTGGTGCGCGTCGTAATACTTGGAGAGGTCCGCGTCGCTCGGCGCCGGCGGCGCGGCCGCCCCAGACAGCGGCAGCGATACGATGTCGGCCACCCGCTTCTCGTTGGCGTAGCGATAGGCGGTGTTGACGACGTCCCGCGGGGGCACGACGCCCGACGTGATCGCGTGCAGGATGTCGGTGCGCGGAACTTCGTCCTGCATGCGGGCGACGAACTGTTCCTGGGTGAGGTGGTTCATCGACAGCACCTGCGCCAGGATGTTCGGGTCGAACTGGCCGTTGGTGTCGCGGAACGCGGGGTTGCCGGCGATCGCGCCGCGGATCACCTCGTCGGCGACGGCGAGCTTGAGCCGGGCGACCTCCTGGTCGAGCAGCGCACGGTCGACGAGCCCGTTGACCAGCGTGTCGAGAATGCCGAGCTGCTTGACCTGGTCGCGATCGATCGAGCTGCCGAGCTGCTGGCGCAGCCGCTCGAGCGCCGGCTCCAGCGCCTGCTGCACCTCGCCCACGTTGATGGTTTTGTCGCCGACCGTGGCGACCTCGGTCTCGGGCGATTTATTGTCCTGGAAATAGGGCGACCGCGTGTAGAGACCCCAGAAGCCGAAGGACAGGATCAGTAGGCCAAACAGGGTCTTGACGACGATCCCGCCCGCCTTGGTGCGGATTGCTTGCAGCATGCGACGCTATGTTTTGGACACTGGTTGACCGGCTCCCATGCCGGTGTGATCGTGCGGGGATGATAGAGACGGGCCGGCGGGGCCGCAACCATTCCCCCGCCGCCGCCCGGCAGGCGGAGAACGGGCATGGCGCAGAAGCGGCATCTGGTTGCGGGCAATTGGAAGATGAACATGCTGCGCGGCGACGCTGTCGGGCTCGCCGGCGCGCTGGTTGCCCGGGCGAGGGGCGGCAGCCTCGGGTGCGACATTCTGGTGTGCCCGCCCGCGACCGCGCTGATCCCCGTCGCCGGAGCGATCGCCGGCAGTGGAATCGCGCTGGGCGGGCAGGATTGCGCGCCGGCCGAAAAGGGCGCTTTCACCGGCGACGTCAGCGCCGAGATGTTGCGCGACGCCGGCTGCTCCCACGTCATCCTCGGCCACTCCGAGCGCCGCCACGGCCATGGCGAGACCGACGAGGAGGTGCGGGAAAAGGTGCTCGGCGCCTGGCGCGCGGGACTGACCGCGATCGTCTGCATCGGCGAGACCCGCAGCCAGCGCGAGGACGGGATGGCGCTTGCCGTCGTCGCGGCGCAGCTCGCTGGCTCGCTGCCGCCCGGCGCCTCGGCCGACAAGCTCGTCGTCGCCTATGAGCCCGTCTGGGCGATCGGCACCGGCCTCACCCCGACCCTCGCCGACATCGCCGAGGTTCACGGCGCGATCCGCGCCTCCGTCCCCGCCGGCACGCGCATCCTCTATGGCGGCTCGGTCAACCCGGGCAACGCGAAGGACATCCTCGCCATCCCCGACGTCTCCGGCGGCCTCATCGGCGGCGCCAGCCTCAAGCCCGAGGATTTCTGGGCCATCGTCGCCGCCGCGACCCTGTAGGACGGGCTGAGGGAACCGAATTCATCCGTGTGGGCGGGCGTGCGGGCGGGGACGGCCGCGGTCCTGGGTCACCGTGTGTCTGAGACCGTCGCGGGGCCGGGGAGGCGGTCGGGGGGCGGCGGTACGGGGGTTCCGATGCCGAGGCCGCTCAAAAGGTTGTCGAGCGGGGTGGGGGCGCCGACGGGCATGGCGTCGGGCAGCGGGTCGGCGGGGGTTTTGCCGGTCGCGGCGAGCATGAAGTTGCGCCAGGCGGCGGCGGGGAGGGTGCCGCCGGTGACCTTGTTCATCGGCGTGTTGTCGTCATTGCCGAACCACACGCCGGCGACGAGGTTGGCGGTATAGCCGATAAACCACGCGTCGCGGTAATCCTGGGTCGTGCCGGTCTTGCCGGCCATCGGGCGCGGCAGCCGGGCGCCCTTGCCGGTGCCGTGGCTGACGACGCCTTCAAGCATCTCGTTCATCATCGCGACGTTCTGCGGCGCGACGACCTGGCCCGGGCCGCCGCCGGAACGGCGGTACAGCACCTTGCCGCTCGTGTCGCGGATTTCGCTGATGCCGTAGGGCATGATCCCGGTGCCGCGATTCGCGAACGGAGCATAGGCGGAGACCAGCTCCAGCAAATTCACCTCGTCGGTGCCGAGCGCGATGCTGGCGTCGGGGGTCAGCGTCGAGGTGATGCCGAGCCGGCTGGCGACCGCGACGACGTTGGGGATGCCGGCGCGCTGGGCGACCTGCACGGCGACGGTGTTGATCGACTCCGCCAGCCCCTCGGCCATGGTCATGTCGCCGAGATAGCGGCCCGTATAGTTGCGCGGCTGCCAGTTGCCGATGCGGATCGGCTGGTCGACGAAATGGTCGTCGGGGCGCAATCCCGCCTCAAGCCCCGCGAGATAGACAAACGGCTTGAACGACGAGCCCGGCTGGCGCTCGGCCTGGGTCGCGCGGTTGAATTGGCTGTCGCCGTAATTGCGGCCGCCGACCATCGCGCGCACCGCGCCGTCGGTCGACATCGCGACCAGTGCGCCCTGGCTGACGATGAATTTCCGGCCGTCGCGGTCGATCGTGCCGTCGACCGCGGCCTCGGCGGCGGCCTGGAGGCGCGGGTCGAACGTCGTCGTCACGGTCAGGTCGCGGTCGCTGGTGCCGGCGAAGTCGCGGACCTGGTCGGCGATCCAGTCGGCGAAATAGTGCGAGCCGGGCCGCTCGGTGGCGCGGGCGGTGCTGGCCGGGCCGTCCTTTTCGGCGGCCGCGGCCTGGGCGGTCGTGATATAGCCGGCGTCGACCATGTTATCGAGCACCTGGGCGGCGCGCGCCTCGGCCTTGTCGCGGTCGTGGGCCGGGCTGAACCGCGTCGGCGCCTTCAGGAGCCCGGCGATGACGGCGCATTCGAACAGGTTGAGGTTGCGCGCGGACTTGCCGAAATAGCGGTGCGCGGCGGCGTCGACGCCATAGGTCCCGGCGCCGAGATAGACCCGGTTCAGATAGATTTCGAGGATCTGGTTCTTGGTGAAATGGCGCTCCAGCCACAGCGCCATCAGCGTCTCGCGGATCTTGCGCGGAAAGCTGCGCTCGGGGGTGAGGAAGGCGATCTTGGCAAGCTGCTGAGTGATCGTGCTGCCGCCCTGGACGATGTGCCCGGCGTGGAGGTCGGAGACCGCCGCGCGCAGCATGCCGATCGGGTCGATGCCGAAATGGCTGTAAAACCGGCGGTCCTCGGTGGCGATGACGGCTTTCGCGAGGTCGGGGGCAATCTGCTTCAGCGTCAAGGGCTCGCCGAAAAGATCGCCGAAGCTGGCGACCGTGCTGCCGTCGGCGGCGAGGATCGTGACGCTCGGGCGGCGCTCGGCGACGGTGAGCTGTCCGGTGTCGGGGAGGGTGAGGGCGAAATAGCCGATCCCCAGCCCGCCGACGATGCCGACCCACAAAAACACCAGCACGGCGAATTTTACGAGGCGGCCGATGAGCCCGCGTCGCGGCCGGCGCGGCGGTGGCGGGTTCCTGCCGGGGCGGGGGCGCGCGCCGCCGTCCCGGCGAAATCGGTCCTCCGGATCGACGCGCAGCGGCTTGTCAGCCATCTGTCGCCGTTCCGGGAAGGTGCAGGCGAGCGCCGTTCACCGGCCGCGCTCCATGTTCAATCCCCCGACCCGCGGCCTCCCCCGAAGCCGCGTCAACCACGGCGTATATAGGTAAACCGCGGCGAGAGTTCGGCAAGACCCGCTCGTCAGAACGGGAACGGGCGGCGTCGGGGCGTGTTGAACGGGCAACATGGTATCGGCGGAGCGGCGCATGGCTAAAAACCTGGAGGAAATCAAACCGGTGGCGGTTGAGGCCGGTTGCAGCGCCCGTGCGGCCTCGATCGTGGCGGGGGCTGCGCTGATATGGCGCGCGCTCGGCGCCCCGCCGCTTGGGCCTCTGGTGCTCGGCCTCGGCGGCGTCGCGCTGATCTGGCATGGGCTGCGCCCTGCGCCGACCGAGGAATCGCCCCGCGCCGCCGTCGCCCGCGTCCATGCCAAGGCGCGCGACGCGGTTCACCGTGCCTCGGAGGACAGCTTCCCGGCGAGCGACCCGCCCTCCTGGACGCCGACGAGCGGCCCCGGCCGACGGCACTAAGCCGGCAATACAAAACACGGCCCGCCTTGGCCGGGCGGGGATTTAACGGCATGGTGAGGTTGTGTCCTCTGCCGGAGCCGTTCGATGACCCGCGATGCCGCCATTGCCGCCGTCGAAGCGTATTTCGACGAGGGCGGATTTGCCGACGACCTCGCCCGCCGCGTCGCGATACCGACCGAAAGCCAGGTCGAGGGGCGAGGCGCGGTGCTGGAATCGTATTTGCGGGACGAGATCGCGCCGACGCTGGCGACGCTCGGCTTCGACAGCGAGATCATCGACAACCCGGTGCGTGGCGGGCCGGCGCTGATCGCCGAGCGGCGCGAGGACGGCGCGGCGGTGACGACGCTGTGCTACGGGCACGGCGACGTCATCCGCGGTCTCGAACCGCAATGGCACGAGGGGCTGTCGCCGTGGGAACTGACCCGCAAGGGCGACCGTCTTTACGGGCGCGGCACGGCGGATAACAAGGGCCAGCATTCGATCAACATCGCCGCGCTCGCCGCGGTGCTGAAGACGCGCGGCAAGCTCGGGTTCAACGCCAAGTTCCTGGTCGAGACCGGCGAGGAAGTCGGGTCGCCGGGACTTCGCGAGATTTGCCGCGAGCATAAGGACAAGCTCGCCGCCGACGTGCTGATCGCCTCGGACGGGCCGCGGCTCGCGCCGGACCGGCCGACGATCTTTCTCGGCGCGCGCGGGGCGATGAATTTCGACCTCGTCGTCGACCTCCGCGAGGGCGGGCACCATTCGGGGAATTGGGGCGGGCTCCTCGCCAATCCCGGCGTGATCCTGGCGCACGCGCTGGCGACGGTCACCAGCGCGACCGGCGCCATCAAGATCAAGGAGTGGGTGCCGGACCACATGCCGAATTCGGTGCGGATGGCCTTGGCCGACTGCACCATAGAGGGCGGCGAGGATGCGCCCGAGATCGACCCCGATTGGGGCGAGCCCGGCCTGACGCCGAGCGAGAAGGTGTTCGGCTGGTGCAGCTTCGAGGTCCTGGCCTTTACCACCGGCAACCCGGAAAACCCGGTCAACGCGATCCCGCCCAAGGCCACCGCGACCTGCCAGATAAGATTCGTGGTGGGGGTGGACCCGGAGGGATTCATGCCGGCGCTGCGCCGCCACCTCGACGCGCACGGGTTTCCGATGGTCAAGGTCGAGCCGTGGAAAAAAGCCTATTTCCCAGCCACCCGCCTCGACCCCGACCACGAATGGGTGCGCTGGGCCGCTCGCTCGATCGCCGAAACCACCGGCAAGCGCGCCGCCATCCTCCCCAACCTCGGCGGCTCCCTCCCCAACGACATCTTCGCCGCGGATTTGGGGTTGCCGACGATATGGGTCCCGCATTCCTACGCCTCATGCAGCCAGCACGCCCCGAACGAACACATGCTCGCCCCGGTGGCGCGGGAGGGGCTGAAGGTGATGACGGGGATTTATTGGGATTTGGGAGCGGGCGGTGCACCGGGCCGGGGCGAGAGCGTGATCCGATAAGTCAGGTCGTCATCCCGGCGAAGGCCGGGACCCACGGTTCAATCGTTCGTGCGACGGATAAATGGGTCCCGGCCTTCGCCGGGATGACGGCTTTTTTTGAAGCAATTTGAACTTGGTGGATTTGCTCTAGCGCTCGGCCTCGATCTCTCGGTGATGGCTACAGCACAAAAACGGCGCCATCGTGGCGGTGATCGCCGCAACGGCGGGGGCGACTGGAAGTTGCGGTCGGCGATTACCAACTTGATTGGGGTTCTCGGGGACAGGAAAGTCGTGGCCGACAGCGATATCGACGAGCTCGCAGCCGCCGCTCCAGTAGAGGCGGGGAAGGCCGGCTTCAGGGAGTGGGCCGGCAGGGACCGCGGGATGTTCGCGATCGCGTTTACCGATATCGTCGATTCGACAAAGCTCGCGGTTGCCCTCGGCGACCGGGACATGGCGGCGGTGCGCGATGCCCATTTCGTCCGCAGCCAGGCGCTGATCGCCGCGCATGACGGGCACGAGGTGAAGACCATCGGCGACAGCGTGATGGCCGCCTTTCACACCTCGGAGCAGGCTTTCGAATATGCCCGCGCTCTGCGCGCAGAGCCGGGGCACGAGAAGTTGGCCAAGCGGGTGCGGGCCGGGTTTCACATCGGCGCCATGGACATAACGGCGAATGATGCCTTCGGCGTGACCGTCAATTACGCCGCGCGGGTGATCCATGCAGTCGAAGGGCCCGACATCGGGATCAGCGCGGCGGCTCTGAAACAATTGGCGAGCTTTTTCGGGCAGGAGGCGATTGAGCGCGACTGGAGCCCGCCGCAATCGGTGGAGATGAAGGGGTTCGGGACAGGCGACATCCATCTTCTTTTGCCTGCTTCGCTCGGCCCGGACAAAGGCCGCCGCGACGCCCGGTTTCCGTTGCCGGAAGGGGTTCAGCCTGCCGCGCCGGAGGCGGGGCATGCGGCGCGGCGGGCGCCGGCGGCGGCGCAGAATTTCGAGCATGAGGATTTTGTCTCGCACGCGGAAATCCTGATCGATGCCGCGCGGGGGAAGGCGGCTCGGCGGATTTACGGGCAGGTCAATCTGCACGAGCGCATGTTCGTACGGGGGGAAGCCACGAACTCACAAATCGAATTCGGGGTGTCGCGGTTTTTTGTCGAGTTCGCCAAGACCGGGCCGGGCACGCTGACCGCGGCCGAGGATTTGCGGCGCGGGGTGGTCGCGCCGCGCGCGGTGCTGGTGCAGTCGCGCGGACGCCGCCGGGCCGAAGGCAGCTCGGTGACCGTGTGCGTCGATGCCGAGCCGGGGACGAGCCTCGGCGCGCGGGCGATCCCGACGATCGGCGAGGACAATCTGCTGCCCGAGCTGGCGGTAGCCAGTTCCGATGTCGCTGCCGAGCGGCTGAAGGCGGCGCTGCTGTTGCGGCTCGAACCCGAGGCGGTGCGCATCGAGGGCGAGGCCGGCGACAAGGTCAGCGCGCGCAAGCGCCGGTTTATCGAGGCGATCCTCAACACCGCGATCCGAAAGGGCGAGAAGATCGGCGAGGACGGCCTGATCCGGCGGCCGCTCAAGGTGCAGATTCGTGCCCGCAACGCGTAAACGGACACGAAAGCCGGAGGCCTCGCTCGGCGCGGTGCTCGATCGCCTGGTGGCGGCCGCGGCGGAGGACCCGGAGGCGAGTTTTGCCGACCTGACCGCCGCGGCGGGGCTCGACAAAGCCCGCGATTTCGTCGGCGCCCCGCTCGCCGGGCTCGATCTGCGCGGCGAGGATTTGCGGGGCTTCGACTTTACCGAGGCGGATTTGCGCAAGACCGATTTCCGCGGCGCTAACATGGCCGGCGTCGCGATCGGGGGCGCGGACACGGCGGGCGCGCGTGGGTTGGTGCTGCGATCCTCCGCGACGCAGCGGAGCGCCGAACCTCCGTACGATTATGACGAAGCCAAACGAATGATTCTTGCGGGCATCGCGCCTCCCGCGGCATGGGTACCATCCATCCTCAATCTTGACTTGAGCGGTACCGATCTGCGCGACCTTAGCCCGCTCGTGGGGCTCGCCGCGCTGCGAGCGCTCTCTTGCTCCGAAACGCAGGTCATCGACCTCGCGCCGCTCGCGGGGCTCACAGCATTGGAAGTGCTCGGTTGCTCGGGGACGCGAGTGTCTGACATCTCGCCGCTGGCGGGGTTGACGAGCCTCGCACGTCTCGACCTTAGGAGGACCGAGGTGTGGGATTTTTCGCCGCTCGATCACCTGACGAATCTGAAGATCCTCGGCAAGCGCCGGCGGCGGCGGCTGGCTCCAGACGGCGATCCGTTTGGCATTGCGACGATGACGCGTGGCATCTTGCGCGGGGTATCCTCGGCCATTCGCCCCCGCAGAGGCCGCTCCTAGAGCAGAGCAGACGTAACGCTTCCCTGCGGCAGAGAGCTCGTGAAGAAATAAACATTGTCATTCCGGGGCGGCCACGGGCCGAACCCGGAACCCAAGAACACCGGCCTTTGCCCAATAAGCACCGTCCGTGTTCTTGGGTTCCGGGTTCCCGCGCTGCGCGCGAGCCCCGGAATGACTGAAGTGAGAGATTGCCTCACATTCTTGGAAGCGGGCGTCCATTGCTCCGCTTCTTGTGCGGCGGGAGGATGGACCCGGTTTTATCGGAAGAGGGGTTTTAGCAGAGCGGCGTGCCGTTTCGCCTCAACCGATTGCTTAACCGCAGCTCATCCGAGGCGTTAGAAATATTTGCGCGATGGGTCGGAGGAACGGCCCTATGCTCGCCGGCAGACGAGCACGAAGGAATTCGCATGCGCCTTGAAAAACTGCCGCCGGCGATGGCTCAGCGCCTCGCCGAGCTGGAATGCCCGGATTTCAAGACTTCGCCGTGGGTCTCCGGCCCGCCGTTGTCGGAGCGGCGGGTGGCGATTGTTTCTTCGGCGGGGCTGGTGGTTCGCGGTGACCCGGTGTTTCGGGGACGGGATACGGGTTACCGGGCCATTCCCTCGACCACCGGGGCCAACGATCTGTTGTGCAGCCACATCTCGATCAATTTCGACCGCAACGGGTTCCAGGAGGATTGGAACGTCGTGTTTCCGCTGGATCGGCTCAATGAGCTGGCGGCGGAGGGGGTGATCGGGTCGGTGGCGGCGACGCATTACTCGTTCATGGGCGCGACCGACCCTGTGCAGATGGTCGAGGGCGCGGCCGAGGTCGCGGGGAAGCTCAAGGCCGACCATGTCGACGCGGTGCTGCTGACCTCGGTTTGACCGCTCTGCACGCGCGCCGTGAGCGCGCTGGGGCATTATCTTGAGGAAGCCGGCATTGCATCGGTCGCGATCGCGCTGATCCGGCCGCAGGCGGAGCGCACGAAGCCGCCGCGGGCGCTGTGGGTGCCGTTTGAGTTGGGGCGGCCGATCGGGCCGCCGGATGACGCAGCGTTTCAGCGGCGGGTGATCCTGGCGGCGCTCGGGCTGCTCGGTGCGCCGAAAGCGGCGAGCCTGATCGTCGATTTTCCCGACGACGACCCGCGCGAGGCGCCGGACGACGACTGGCGGCCGCCGATCTCGCCGGCGCTCGACCTGAACATCGACACGCTGGAGGACGAGCTGCGGGCGCTGGCGCCGGCTTATGCGCAATCCTGCACGCGGCGCGAGCGCAGCACGGTCGGGCTTTCGGGGCTTTCGCCGGCGGCGTGCGGCGAGTTCATGGCGGCGTGGCTGCGCGGCGAGGCGCCGGAGAGCCCGGTGCCGGGAATGTCGCCGATGCTGGCGCTGCGATTTGCCGCGGATGATCTGAAGGCGTTCGCGCTGGAGGCGGCGCTTGCCGGTGGCGGCAGGCCGTCGAGCAGGCAGCTCGGCGACTGGCTGTGGGGCGGGACCGCGCTGGCGGTGGCGCTCGACACGATCCGCCGGCGGCTCTCGGCCGGCGACGACGAGCGGGGCAAGGTCGTCGCGCCGTTCTTCGTGCCCGCGCTGCGCATCCGGCCCGACTAAGTTGCGGCATTTCCGGTACTTGCACGGTTAGCGGCAGCTTGTATCCTCTCGGGCAAGAAAACGGGAGGCGGAACGATGTGGGGCAGGACAGGGCTGGTGCTGGCGGCGGTCATGCTGCTGGCGCCGGCCACGCACGCGGCTAACTTCAAATGGGCGAACGACGGCGATGCGCGGGCGATGGACCCGTACACGTTCAACGAGACGGTCCAGAATTCTTTCCTCGCCAATATCTACGAACCCCTGGTGCGGCGGGCGAAGGACCTGACGCTGGAGCCGGGCCTGGCGACCAAATGGGAGTCGACCGCGCCGGATACGTGGCGGTTTCACCTGCGGGCGAACGTCAAGTTTCAGGACGGGACGCCGTTTACCGCCGACGACGTGATCTTTTCGTTCAACCGCATCCGCGGCAAGAATTCGGCGCAGCGCAGCCAGGTCGCGACGATCAAGGAGGCGAAGAAGATCGACGATCTGACCGTCGATTTCGTCACCAACGGCACCGACCCGATCCTGCCGCAAGAAGTGACCGGCATGCTGATCATGTCGAAGGCGTGGTGCGAGGCGCATGATTCGGCCGAGAACGTCGTGTTCGGCAAGGGCGAGAACTATGCGCTGACCCATGCGATGGGGACGGGCCCCTACAAGCTGACGCTGCGCGAGCCCGACCGCCGCACGGTGCTCGACAGGAACCCGGACTATTGGGGCAAGATCGACGGCAACGTCGACCACGCCGAGTTCGACGTGATCTCGAACGCCTCGACCCGCGTCGCCGCGCTGCTGTCGGGCGAGATGGACATGATCTACTCGGTCCCGCCGCAGGACATGGAGCGCCTCAGCCACACCGCCGGGATCAAGATGATCGAGGGGCCGGAGCTGCGCACGATCTATCTGGCGATGGACCAGAACCGGCCGGAACTCTTGTTCTCGAACGTCAAGGGCAAGAACCCGCTCAAGGATGTGCGGGTGCGGCGGGCGTTCTCGCTGGCGATCGACGAGGACGCGATCGTCAAGCACGTGCTGCGCGGGCAGGGGCACGCGACGTGGCTGATGTACGGACCGGGCGTCAACGGGTACGACCCGGCGCTCGACCACCGCCCGCCGGTCGACCTCGCCAAGGCGAAGTCGCTGCTGGCGGAGGCCGGATATCCCGACGGGTTCCAGATCCAGTTCGACTGCCCGAACGACCGTTATGTGATGGACGAGCAGATCTGCACCGCGATCGCCTCGATGCTGGCCAAGATCGGGGTCAAGGTCGACGTCTACGCCCGCACCAAGGTCAAGTTCTTCGCCGATGTCGGCTACCCGAACTACAAGCAGAGCCTGTCGCTGCAGGGGTGGACGCCGGCGACCTATGACGCGCACAACGTCTTTTACACATTGCTTGCCTCGCGCGACCCGACGACCGGGCGCGGCCAGACCAACAACGGCGGCTACTCCAACCCGGAGGTCGATAAATTGACCGACGAGATGGCGCACGAGCTCGACCCGAAAAAACGCCAGGCGCTGATCGACCAGGCGGCCAAGATCGTGCAGGACGACGTCGGCGCGCTCCCGCTGCACCAGCAAGTCATCGTGTGGGCGGTGCGCGACAACATCTCGGTCGTGCAGCCCGCGGACAACGCGTTCTATCTGCGCTGGGTGACGGTCAAGTAAGCCGAAATGTCGCGGGGACGCGATGCGCGGCGGGCGCGTACATTGCGTGATGTCGGATTCTGCTCATAACGAGGCTCAGGGCTCAACCGGGGCGATCGTGAAAACTTTGCGGGAACGCGAAGACTCCATGGGCGTTGGCCTCATAAGCGTAATGCGACTTCACCGGGGCGATTTAGTAACGAACCTTGACCTTGATGGCTGAAATCCCATCCGCACGCCAGGTAGCGCTCGATCTGTTGGGGGCGGTGCTCAGGCGTAAGCGTCCGCTGGACGACGCGATCGAAGACAACACGGCGATGGCCGAGTTGTCGGTTCGGGACCGCGCCTTCGCCCGCCTTTTGGTCGCGACCGTGCTGCGCCGGCTGGGCCAGATCGACGCGCTGATCGCGGGTTGCCTCAACGCGCCGCTCGCCGCGCGCGCCTCGGTCGTCCACGACATCCTCAGGCTCGGCATCGCCCAGCTTTTGTTCCTGCGCACCCCGCCGCACGCGGCGGTCGCGACCAGCGTCGACCTCGCCCACGTGCGCGGGTTCCTGTCGCATAAGGGGCTGGTCAACGCGGTGTTGCGGCGGATCAGCGTCGAAGGGCCGGAGCGGGTCGAAAAGCACGACCCCGGCCGCCTCAACACCCCCGACTGGCTGTGGCAATCCTGGCGCGAGGCCTATGGCGAGGAGCTCGCCCACGCGATCGGCGTCGCCCACCTGAAGGAGGCGCCGCTCGACCTGACGCTGCGCTCCGACGGCAACGACTGGTGCGAGCCGCTGCAGGGGCAGTTGCTGCCGACCGGCACGTTCCGGCGCACGTCCGGCGGGTCGGTGGTGGCGCTGCCCGGCTATGCCGAGGGCGGCTGGTGGATTCAGGACGCGGCGGCGGCGGTGCCGGCGCGGATGTTCGGCCCGATCGCCGGGCTCGAGATCGTCGACATGTGCGCGGCGCCCGGCGGCAAGACCGCGCAGCTCGCCGATGCCGGCGCGCATGTGACGGCGATCGACCGCTCGGCGCGTCGCCTCGACCGGCTCGTCGCCAATCTGCGGCGGCTGTCGCTGCCGGCGCGGGCGATCGCGGCGGATGCGCTCGCCTGGCGCCCGGAGCGTCCGGTCGATGGCGTGCTGCTCGATGCGCCCTGCACGGCGACCGGCGCGATCCGCCGCCATCCCGACGTGCTTCACCTGAAGCAGCCGGAGGATGTGGCGCGCCTTGCCGCGGTGCAGGAAAATCTGCTGCGCGCGGCCGTGGAGATGCTGCGGCCGGGCGGGGTGCTCGTCTATTGCACCTGCTCGCTTGAACAGCAGGAGGGGCCGCGGCGGATCGCGTCGCTGCTCCAGGGCTGCGACGCGGTCGAGCGAAAGCCGCTCGACCGTGACGAGATACCGGTGCCGGCCGAATGGATCACCGATGATGGCGACCTGCGCACCTTGCCCTGCCATTTCGGCGAATATGACGGGGTCGACGGCTTCTACGCCGCGCGACTGGTCAAGCGGGCGTGACGCCGCGATAGCGCCTTTCCGGGCGCGGCTTGCGGCGGCAGCTTTTCCTTGTTACGAAGCGGGATGGATTCTACCGCCGTGCACATGGGGGGCACCGCGGCGGGTCTATTGCAGGCCGTCGCCGTGATCGTGCCCTTATGAGATCGGCCCCGGCCCGGGGTGCCGGTGCGACCGGCGCGCGCCCCCCGTCATCCGCCACCGAGACACCGGATTTCCTGACCCGGATGCGCCGTGACGTGCTGCGCGCCGTGGCGACGAGCTCACTCTACCCGCACACGCTGATCGGCCCCGTCCCCGCCGACACGCGGGTGCGCATCGGCGAGCGGTGGCCGGGTGACGCCCAGCGCGGCAATGCGATCCTCAAGGGCGATATCGAGCTGGCGAGCGAGCTGGTGCGCAACCCCGCGCCGGTGTGGTTCCCTGAGGGCGCGGGGCCGGAATGGGTCGCCGCCTGGCACGGGTTTACCTGGATGGCCGACCTGATGGCGGTCGGCGCCAGCGCCCGAGACGCGGCCCGCGCCCTCGTCCGAAGCTGGCTCGCGGAAAATTCGGGCTGGCACCCGGTGTCCTGGCGCTCCGACGTGCTGGCGACGCGGATCACCTCGTGGCTCGTGCATCTCGACGAGATTGCCCACCGCGAAAACGACCGCGCCCTGCGCCGCACGATTCTGGCGAGCGCCGCTTCCCAGCTCCGCCATCTCGCGCGCACGGCGCCGTGGGAGTTGACCGGGGCCGGGCGGATCTGCGCGCTTAAGGGGCTGATCGCCGGGCTGATCGCGTTCGACCGCTCGGAATCGCGGATCGCTCGCGCGGTGCGCGCCTTCGAGCGCGAGCTCGGTGTCCAGATCCTGCACGACGGCGGGCATCTGTCGCGGAGCCCCTCGGTGCAGCTTCAGGTGCTGCGCGACCTCCTCGACACCCGCGCGACGCTGCGCGCCGGGCGGGTCGAGGTGCCGGTCGCGCTGCAGGACGCGATCGACCGCATGGCGCCGATGCTGCGGTTTTTTCGGCATGGCGACCGCCGCCTTGCGCTGTTTAACAATTCGGTCGAGGAAGATGCGGTCCTCGTCGACCTCGTGCTCAGCAAGTCGGAGACCAAGGGCCGCCCGCCGGCGCAGGCGCCCTATGCCGGGTTCCAGCGGCTCCAGGCCGGCAACGCGCTCGTCATCGTCGACACCGGCAACGCGCCGCCGACGGGGTTTGACGAGGCAGCGCATGCGGGCGCGCTGTCGTTCGAGCTGAGCCAGGGACGCGAGCGCATCGTCGTCAATTGCGGCGGGTATCGCGGCGCCAAGGCGGCGTGGCGGCGGGTGGTGCGGTCGAGCGCCGCGCATTCGGTGATGGTCGTCGGCGACACGAACGCGGTCGAGCTCCACGACGACGGCACGCTCGGCCACACGCCGCGGCCGGTGCGCGTCGATCGCGCCGAGGAAGGCGGGCATCAGTGGATCGCCGCCAGCCACGACGGCTATCGCCAGCGCTTTGGGGTCGTCTATTCGCGCGAGTTGTACCTGTCGCGCGACGGCGACGATCTGCGCGGCGAGGACAAGCTGACCGGCCGCTCGGGGCTCGAATTCGCCGTGCGCTTTCACCTGCACCCCGCTGTCCAGGCGTCGCTGGTCGATGACGGCGCCGGCGCGGAATTGCGTCTCGGCGACGGCTCGCTCTGGCGCCTGCGCGCGTCGGGCGCCGAATTGAGCCTCGGCGAAAGCGTCTATCTCGGCACCGGCGAGGTGAAGAAGACGCAGCAGGTCGTCCTCACCGGCACCACCGGCCCCACCGGCGCCCTCGTGCGCTGGGCGATCCAGCGGGTTCCGGGTACCGCAGGTTCGGCATAGGTGGATGAGTTGAAGCAAATTCTCCCTCTCCGCCCATTGGGGGGAGAGGGCCGGGGTGAGGTGGGAATGTTCGGCGTCACAGCGCGCCCACCTCACCTTCCCATCGCTAGGCGATGGGCCCCTCCCTCTCCCCCCAATGGGCGGAGAGGGGGTTTCCGCCGGCGATGAGCCTCTGGGCGCTATTTCTCGTGATAGCGATCGTTGCCGGCCTCATTTCCGGCGTGGGCACGCGGGTGCTGATCCCGCATTTGCGGCGGGCGGGGGTGGCGGCGACGCCGAACGAGCGGTCGCTGCATGCGGCGCCGACGCCGCATGGCGGCGGGATCGCGCTGGTGGGGGCGGTCGTCGCGGTCTGGCTGGCGATGGTCGGCGGCGGGGCGCGGCCGGTGGCCGAGCTGGCGATCCTCGCCGGTGCGGTGTTGCTGGCGGTAGTTTCGTGGCTCGACGACCGCTATGAGCTGAGCGCGCTGGCGCGGCTGATCCCGCAGGTGCTGGTCGTCGTGGTGAGCCTCGATTTGGCGCCCCTCGACGGGCCGGTGTTTCAAGGCTGGCTCCCGCCCGTGCTCGACCGCGCCGCGAGTGGGCTTCTGTGGCTGTGGTTCATCAACCTGTTCAATTTCATGGACGGGGCGGACGGGCTCACCGGCAGCGAGGCGGTGGCGATCGGGGTCGGGATCGTGCTGGTGGTGTTGCCGTACAGCCCGCCGATGGCGCTGCTGGGCGTGGCGGTGGCCGGGGCGGCGATCGGATTCCTTGTGTCGAACTGGGCGCCGGCCAAGGTCTTCATGGGCGATGTCGGCAGCATTCCGCTCGGCTATCTGATCGGGTTTCTGCTGCTGGGGCTGGCGGCGTCGGGCATGTGGAAGGCGGCGCTGATCCTGCCGCTCTATTTCCTCGCCGACGCGACGATCACGCTGGGGCGGCGGGCGTTGCGCGGCGAGAAGGTGTGGCAGGCGCACCGCCAGCATTTCTATCAGCGCGCGGTCCTCGGCGGGCTCAGCCATGCGGCGATGACGTCGCGGGTGATCGCGGCGAATCTGGCGCTGATCGCCTGCGCCTGGGCGGCCGAGAACGGGTATGGCGTCGTCGGGCTGGGCGCGGCCTGCCTCGTCGTCGCGATCCTGCTCGTCGTGCTGGCCCGGGCGCGGTATACCCTGTCGCCATGACGCAGACGATCAAACGCGCGCTCCTGTCGGTCAGCGACAAGGAGGGCCTGGTGCCGTTCGCCCGCGAGCTGGCGGCGCGCGGCGTGGCGCTGATCTCGACCGGCGGCACCGCGAAGGCGCTCGCCGATGCCGGGCTGCGCGTCACCGAGGTCGCGCAGGTCACCGGGTTTCCGGAGATGCTCGACGGCCGGGTCAAGACGCTGCACCCGGCGGTGCATGGCGGGCTCCTGGCGCGGCGCGACCGGCCGGACCACCTCGCGGCGCTGGCGCAGCACGGGATCGAGGGGATCGACCTCCTCGTGGTCAACCTCTACCCGTTCGCCGCGACGGTCGCGCGCGGGGCCGGGCGCGAGGACTGCATCGAGAATATCGACATCGGCGGCCCGGCCCTCATTCGCGGCGCGGCGAAGAACCATGAGTTTGTCGCCGTGGTGACCGAGCCGGCGGATTACCAGCCGCTGCTCGACGAGATGGCGCGGCAGGGCGGCGGGGTCGGCGGGCCGATGCGGCGAGAGCTGGCGCGCAAGGCCTATGCGACGACGGCGGGCTATGACGCGGCGGTCGCGACGTGGATGGCGCGCGAGGAGGGGATCGACTACCCCGACGCGCTGGTCGTCGCCGCGCGGCTCGCCGACCGCACCCGCTATGGCGAAAACCCGCATCAGGGCGCCGCGTTCTACCGCACCGCCGAGACCCGCCTTGGCGTCGCGACGGCCCGGCAGGTGCAGGGGCGCGAGCTGTCGTACAACAACTACAACGACACCGACGCGGCGTTCGAGGCGGCCGCCGAGTTCGCGGAGCCGGCGGTGGTCATCGTCAAGCACGCAAACCCGAGCGGCATCGCCACCGGCGCCGGCCTGCGCACGGCCTGGGCGCGGGCGCTCGCCTGCGACCCGGTCAGCGCGTTCGGCGGGATCGTCGCGGTCAACCGCCCGCTCGACGCCGAGACCGCGGCGGCGATCGGCGAATTGTTTGTCGAGGTGGTGATCGCGCCGGAGGTAACGGACGAGGCCGCGGCCGTGCTGGCGGCGAAGCGCGCGCTCAGGGTGCTGGTGACCGGTGGGATGCCCGACCCGGCGGCGGCGGGATGGACCATCCGCTCGGTGTCGGGCGGGCTGTTGGTGCAGGAGCGGGACCGGGTGCTGGCGACCGCCGATACGCTGAAGGTGGTGACCAAACGGGCGCCGACTGCGCGGGAGATCGCCGATCTGCTGTTCGCCGAGATCGCCGGAAAGCATGTGAAGTCGAACGCGATCGTCTTTGCCAAGGACGGCGCGACGCTGGGGATCGGGGCGGGACAGCCGAGCCGGGTCGACTCGGTCAAGATCGCCGCGGCCAAAGCCGGTGCGTTCGGGCTGTCGACGCAAGGGTCGGTGCTGGCCTCGGACGCGTTCTTTCCGTTCGCCGACGGGCTCGAAGCCGCGATCGCCGCCGGGATCACCGCCGTGATCCAACCGGGGGGTTCGCGGCGGGACGACGAGGTAATCGCCGCCGCCGACGAGGCCGGGATCGCGATGGTGTTTTCGGGGCTCCGGCACTTCCGGCATTAGGGCGCGGATTGCCAATCACGTCGGAAACCGCCATATCGGCACTGAATTAGGTCGTCATCCCGGCGAAGGCCGGGACCCACCGATCCTCCTCCCGAGCGGTTGAGGAGTGGGTCCCGGCCTTCGCCGGGATGACGATCGATAAGTGTGAAGGACGCTCCCATGCCCGCCTTGCAGCCGGCTCGCGGCACGCAGGATTTGTTGCCCGAGACCGCCCGGCGCCACCGCCGGGTCAGCGAGGCCGCGCGCGAGGCGGCCGCGCTCTATGGGTTTGCCGAGATCGCGACGCCGATCTTCGAATTCACCGAGGTCTTCTCGCGGCCGATCGGCGAGCACACCGACATCGTCTCGAAGGAGATGTACACCTTCACCGACCGCGGCGGCGAAGAGGTGACGCTCAGGCCCGAGAATACGGCCGGGGTCGTGCGCGCCGTCTTGTCGAACGGGCTCACGCAGTCGACGCCGCTCAAATTCTTCTATTCCGGCCCGATGTTCCGCTATGAGCGGCCGCAGAAGGGCCGCTTCCGGCAATTCCACCAGATCGGTGTCGAGCTCTTGGGCGTGGCGCAGCCGCAGGCGGATATCGAGGTGATCGCGCTAGGACAGCGCATCCTCAACGACCTCGGCATCGCCAAGAACGTCACGCTGGAGCTCAATACGCTCGGCGGCCCGGAAACCCGCGTGAAGTACCGTGCCGCACTCGTCGAATATTTTTCGGCGTTCCGTGAGCGGCTATCAGAAGATAGCCGACGCCGGCTGGACGCCAATCCTCTACGGATTCTTGACTCCAAAGACCCGGGAGATCGCGAACTCATCGAGACCTCGCCGAATTTTCAGCAGTTCCTCACTCCCGATTCGACGGACTTTTTTGCCCGAGTTACAGATGGACTTAGGGAGCTGGGAATTTCCTTCCAGCTCAATCCGCGCCTCGTGCGTGGGCTCGACTACTACACGCACACGGCGTTCGAGTTCGTCACGACCGATCTCGGTGCGCAAGGCACCGTGATGGGAGGCGGCCGGTATGACGGGCTCGTCAAAGTCATGGGTGGGCCAGAGATGGCCGGGGTCGGCTGGGCGGCCGGGATAGAACGGCTGGCGCTGCTGATCGACGAGCCGCCGGCGCCGACGCGGCCCATCGTGCTGGTGCCGATCGGCGAGAAGGCCGAGGCGGAAATGCTCAAGATGTCGGAGGAACTGAGAAATGCCGGGCTCGTCGTCGAACTGGGCTATTCGGGCAATGTGCAGCGGCGGATGCGGCGGGCGGACCGGCTGGGCGCGCGGGCGGCGGTGCTGATGGGCGACGACGAGATCGCGACCGGCACGGCGACCTTGCGCGACCTCGACAGCGGCGCGCAGGAGGCGGTCGCGCTCGGCGCGCTGGCGGCTCGGCTCAAGGCCCTCAACGGGGCGGGATGATGGGACCCGCGCTCGCCGGACGGCTCGACCAGCTCGTGCGCCGCCACCACGAGCTCAGCGACGCGCTCGCGGGCGCCAATCTCGCGGGCGGCGATTTCGCCAAGCTCTCCAAGGAATACAGCGAGCTGTCGCCGATCATCGAGGGCATCGAGGCGCTGAAGCGGGCCGAGGGCGACATGGCCGCCGCGACCGAGATGGCGGCCGACCCGGAGATGAAGGCGCTTGCCGAGGAGGAGATGCAGAGCCTCCGCGAGCAGCTTCCCGACCTCGAAATGCGGGTCAAGCTGTCGCTCTTGCCGAAGGACGAGGACGACGAGCGCAACGCGATCCTCGAAGTCCGCGCCGGCACCGGCGGCGACGAGGCGGCGCTGTTCGCGGGCGAATTGTTCCGCATGTACCAGCGCTATGCGGGGTTGCGCGGCTGGCGGTTTGAGCTGCTCGACGTGTCGGAGACCGGGATCGGCGGGGTCAAGGAGGCGAGCGCCTCGATCACCGGGCGCGACGTGTTTGCCCGGCTGAAATTCGAAAGCGGCGTGCACCGCGTCCAGCGCGTGCCGGAGACCGAGGCGTCGGGCCGCATCCACACCTCGGCGGCGACGGTCGCCGTGTTGCCCGAGGCGGAGGAGGTCGACATCAAGATCGACGACAAGGACCTCCGCATCGACGTGTACCGGTCGAGCGGGCCGGGCGGGCAATCGGTCAACACGACCGACAGCGCCGTTCGCATCACCCATTTGCCGACCGGCCTCGTCGTCATTCAGCAGGACGAGAAGTCGCAGCACAAGAACAAGGCGCGGGCGCTGAAGGTCTTGCGCGCGCGGCTCTACGAGGCCGCGCGCGCCGCCAAGGACGCCGTCCGCGCCGCCGACCGCAAGGGCCAGGTCGGCAGCGGCGACCGCTCGGAGCGCATCCGCACCTACAACTTCCCCCAAGGCCGCGTCACCGACCACCGCATCAACCTGACCCTCTACAAGATCGACAAGGTGATGAGCGGCGAGGCGCTCGACGAGATCGTCGAGGCCATCGTGGCCGAGGACCAGGCGGCCAAGCTCGCCGCCGCGGCGGCGTGAGGGAAGCCCCCTCGGCATGAGGGAAGGCTCCTCGCTTGCTCCCATGTGTCATTGCGAGGAGCGCAGCGACGCGGCAATCCCCCTCGGGGGAACCTCCTGCGGAAGGGGATTGCCGCGTCGCCCTCCGGGCTCCTCGCAATGACAGTTGGATAACGATGGCAGCGGGGACCGTCGGCGCGATACTCGACGAGGTGCGTACATCGCTGGCCATCGCCGGCTTCGACGAACCCAGACGCCGGGCGCGGCGTCTGGCGGCGGCGGCGCTGGCTATGTCGGCGACGGAGGTGTTCGTCCACCCCGAGCGTCCGATCGCCGAGGCCGACGCCGAGCGGGTCGCGGCGCTGTTGCGGCGGGTGCTGGCGCATGAGCCGCTGAGCCGGGTGCTGGGGGTGCGCGAGTTTTGGGGACTCGAATTCGGCCTGTCGCCGGACACGCTCGACCCGCGGCCGGAGACCGAGACGGTGGTCGAGGCGGTGCTGGCGCGGCTGCCGGAGCGAGGGCGGGAGTATCGTGTTCTCGATCTCGGCACCGGCAGCGGGTGCCTCTTGCTGGCGCTGTTGTCGGAATTGCCGGGCGCGCATGGGGTGGGGGTGGATCGGGCATTGGGGGCCGCGGTTGCGGCTCGGGACAATGCCGTGGCGCTGGGGCTTGCCGGACGGGCGGGGTTTGTCGTCGGCGATTGGGCGGCGGCGATCTGCGGACGCTTCGACATCATCGTCAGCAATCCGCCTTACATCGCCACGGAGACCATTGCCAGCCTGCCGCCCGAGGTTAGGGATTTCGACCCGCGTCGGGCGCTCGATGGCGGCGTGGATGGGCTTGACGCCTACCGCCGGATCACGCTCGAGCTGCCTCAGCTGCTTCGGCCGGGAGGTCTCTTCGTGGTGGAGGTGGGGGTTGGACAGGAGCGTACTGTCGCCGCGCTTCTCGCGGCGGAGGGGCTGTTGCTCGACGGCTTTGCCGCCGACTTGGCTGGAATCCTTCGCTGCGTCGTGGCGCGGCCGGTTTAACGCAATGCAGGAAGGAGACGCGTCGCTGCGCGAGCGACGCCGTCATCTGTGTCTCGGCACAGCCGGCGCCCTAGATCTAGCATCGCTGGGTCGCGCCTTCCCTCGGCAATCCAGCGTGCGATCACTCCGACGGCGTGCAGGCGATGAGGCGGCAGTTCAAACCCGGTCATCTCGCCGATCCAGGCGAGCGATTGATCGAAGGACAGGTCGCCAATCTCAAATCGGCCGATCCGGTCACCCGGCCGATACCGGCGGCGCGTCGCCAAGAAATCGCAGACATGGCCTTCCTGGATATCTGCCGCGGTGCGCGGGGCCAAGCGGGATCCGTGCTGCAGATAAAGGTGGTAGCCGCTCTCTTCGAGGAATTCCTTGACGGCGCGTGCGTGGAGGTCGCTCGGCTCCTCGCGGCCTTCCACGACAATGCATTCGACCAGAAAAACCGGGTCATATGCGGCGATCGCTGCGGTTGCACCGCGAAGAACCGGCAACTCGTAGCCTTCGGTATCGACCTTGATCAACAGCGGCCGTCGCACAAAGCGCCGAGTTTGCCGGTTTACCAATTGGACAATGTCGTCGAGCCGCAGCATAGGCGCTGCGGGGCCTGTGCCAAGCGGCGCGACATGGCCCCACGCCTCCGTACCCGCGAAGCCCACAAGCCCACGTTGGGCACCAGCGGCAGCCTGAAACAGGCGCAGGTTGCCCAACCGGTTCTCTATGATCGAAAGGTGTTGATAGAAGCAATTCTCGGGGAGCAGTTCGACGGCGACAACGTTTGAGCCCGAGACCGCGACCGGCAGCGAGACGAGGCCGATGCTCGAACCCACATCGATCAGCGTCCCGCGTCCTCGCAGGTGGTCCATGATCAGAACGGCTGTATTGGCATTCTGGTGCAGATTGTTGTCGCGTCGCGCGAATGTGGCGATGCTTTCGGCATAGGCGCCGCGTTCGGTGGGTAAGGCCAGCGAAAACCTGCGCCGCTTCTCGTCCACGATCTCGATGAACTCGTACATGCGCCGCCCGCGGATAAAGACCTCCGCCCAATCTTAACGAGCCCGTAGGATAGTGGCGAGCGGTGGTGGGTGGCCAGAAAACGTTTGGAATGAACTCCGGGCGCGGCTACGCTGTTTCCATAGGAGCCGGCGCCAGTGGGGATGAAGGCGCTCGCAACCGGCAAGCGCAAGAGCGCCCGGTAGAGAAGCTCCGCCCGGATTTCGATCCGCCCGATCCCAACGCGACCAGACAGGTGCCATGAGACCAGGACAAGGGAAGCGTTCGCGCAACCGCAACGGCGGTGGTGGTGGGGGGGGACCCCCGCATCACAACAACAACAATAATCCGAACCGGCCGCGGATGCCGCAGCGCATCCAGACGTTCGACAGCAACGGCCCCGCCGTGAAGATCCGCGGCAATGCCTATCAAGTGTTCGAGCGCTACGTCGCGATGGCGCGCGAGGCGACGGTGAGCGGAGACCGCATTTCGGCGGAAAACCTGTACCAGCACGCGGAACATTATTTCCGGACGATGAACGCCGCCGGCGAGGGCGGCTACAACCAGGGCCAGCAACGTCCGATGACCCCCGCCGACACCGAGATGGGGCCGGGCGAAGGCGAGCAGCCGGGTGACGAGAACGAGGGGGTCCAGCCGGTCCACGTGCAGCACCAGCAGGTGCAGCAGCCCCAGCCGCCGATGCCGGAAGACGAGCAGCCTCCCAGCTATTAGGGGAAGTGCGGGTAGGCGAAGTGCGGGCGAGCATGGACCGCGGGCGTCTCGCCCGCATTCCTACGACAAAAAAATCGGGCGGGACGCCCGCGGTCCATGCTCGCCGCCGCTTGAGCGGGATAAGGCCTCTACCCATATCCACCGCTGAAGGATCGCTGGGCTTGCCTGATGGGGGGCCGGGGCGGTCGGTTCATCGGAGGTAGGCATGGAGCTCGAGAAATATACCGAGCGGTCGAAGGGATTTATCCAGTCGGCCCAGAATCTGGCGCTGCGCAGCGGTCATCAGCGGCTGACGCCGGAACATCTTCTGAAGGTTCTGCTCGACGACAAGGAAGGGCTGTGCGGCAATCTGATCCGCGCGGCCGGCGGCGACCCCGTGTCCGTATTGCAGGCGGTCGAGGCCGAATTGGCGCGTCAGCCCAGGATCGAGGGCAGCGGCGCCGGCCAGGTGTTCCTGTCGCCCGAATTGGCGCGCATCGCCGACCAGGCGGAGAAGATCGCCGAGAAGGCGGGCGATTCGTATGTCACGGTCGAGCGCCTGCTGCTCGCGCTGGCGATGGCGAAGGACACGCCGTCGGGCAAGGCGCTCGCGGCCGGGCGCGTCACCGCGCAAAACCTCAACGCCGCGATCGAGCAGGTGCGGCAAGGCCGCACCGCGCAATCCGCCTCGGCCGAGGACGGGTATGACGCGCTGAAGAAATATGCCCGTGACCTGACCGCGGTGGCGCGCGAAGGCAAGCTCGACCCGGTCATCGGCCGCGACGAGGAAATCCGCCGCACGATCCAGGTGCTGTCGCGGCGGACCAAGAACAACCCGGTCCTGATCGGCGAGCCCGGGGTGGGCAAGACCGCGATCGTCGAGGGGCTGGCGCTGCGCATCGTCAACGGCGACGTGCCGGAGGGCTTGAAGAACAAGCGCCTGCTGGCGCTCGACCTCGGCGCCCTGATCGCCGGCGCCAAATACCGCGGCGAGTTCGAGGAGCGGCTGAAGGCGGTTTTAGCCGAGATCACCGCGGCGGCGGGCGAGATCATCGTGTTTATCGACGAGCTGCACACGCTGGTCGGGGCCGGCAAGGCCGAGGGGGCGATGGACGCCTCCAACATGCTGAAGCCGGCTTTGGCGCGCGGCGAATTGCATTGCGTCGGCGCGACCACGCTCGACGAATACCGGAAGCACATCGAGAAGGATGCGGCGCTGGCGCGGCGTTTCCAGCCGGTGTTCGTCACCGAGCCGACGGTCGAGGACACGATCTCGATCCTGCGCGGGATCAAGGAGAAATACGAGCTGCACCACGGCGTGCGGATCGCGGACGCGGCGCTGGTCGCGGCGGCGACGTTGTCGAACCGTTATATCTCGGATCGGTTCCTCCCCGACAAGGCCATCGATTTGATGGACGAGGCGTCGTCGCGGCTGCGCATGGAGGTCGATTCGAAGCCGGAGGCGATCGACGAACTCGACCGCCGCATCATCCAGCTCAAGATCGAGCGCGAGGCGCTGAAGAAGGAGAACGACGCGGCGTCGAAGGACCGGCTCGAAAAGCTGGTCAAGGAACTCGAGGAACTGGAGCAGGAATCGGCTGAGCTGACCGCGCAATGGCAGGCCGAGAAGAGCAAGCTCGCGGGCGCGCAGAAGATGAAGGAGCAGCTCGACCAGGCGCGCGCCGAACTCGACAGCGCCCAGCGCAAGGGCGATTGGAGCCGGGCGGGCGAATTGACCTATGGCGTCATCCCGGGCCTCGAAAACCAGCTCAAGGAGGCCGAAGGCGCCGAGAATGCGCGGATGCTCGAAGAGGCGGTGACGCCCGAGCATATCGCCGCGATCGTGTCGCGCTGGACCGGCATCCCGGTCGACAAGATGCTGTCGGGCGAGCGGGAAAAGCTGCTCGGCATGGAAGCGAACCTAGGCAGGCGGGTGATCGGCCAGGACGAGGCCGTGGTCGCCGTGTCGAACGCGATCCGCCGCGCCCGCGCCGGGTTGCAGGACCCGAACCGACCCATCGGCTCTTTCCTGTTCCTCGGACCCACCGGCGTCGGCAAGACCGAGCTGACCAAGGCGCTCGCCGAGTTCCTGTTCAACGACGAGAGCGCGATGGTGCGCATCGACATGTCGGAATACATGGAGAAGCATGCCGTCTCGCGGCTGATCGGCGCGCCGCCGGGCTATGTCGGCTACGACGAGGGCGGCGCCTTGACCGAGGCGGTGCGGCGACGGCCGTACCAGGTGATCCTGTTCGACGAGGTGGAAAAGGCGCACCCCGACGTCTTCAACGTGCTGTTGCAGGTGCTCGACGACGGGCGGCTGACCGACGGGCAGGGACGCACGGTCGATTTCCGCAACACCCTCATCGTGCTGACCTCGAACCTCGGCGGCGAGGCGCTGGCGCGGCTGCCTGACGGGGCGGATATCGAGATCGCGCGGTCGACGGTGATGAGCGAGGTGCGGGCGGCGTTCCGGCCCGAATTCCTCAACCGGCTCGACGAAATCCTGCTGTTCCGCCGGCTGTCGCGCGGCGACATGAAGGGGATCGTCGACATCCAGCTCGCACGGCTGGAGCGGCTGCTGGCGGACCGCAAGATCGTGCTCGCGATCGACGACAAGGCGCGGGAGTGGCTGGCCAACGCGGGCTACGACCCGGTCTACGGGGCGCGGCCGCTGAAGCGCGTGATCCAGCGCGACCTGCAAAACCCGCTGGCGCAGCAGATCCTCGAAGGCAGGATCGTCGACGGGTCGACCGTCACGGTCGGGGCCGACGAGAACGGGCTGACCATCGGCGAGGCGGGTGCGGCCGCCGCGGCGGCTTAACCGATGGTCAAGGCGGGCGCGGCGATACTCGCGCCCGCTCACCATCAAACGTCATCCCGGCGAAGGCCGGGACCCACTCTTCCGCTTCTCGTGCGGATGACAAGTGGGTCCCGGCCTTGGCCGGGATGACGTTTTGATAGGTAATCTACAGCTTGGTCGCGATCGTGCTGAACGTCGTCGACAGACGCGTGCCGACCGTCGACATGGCGTTGACCGCGGCGACCGCGACCAGCGCGGCGATGAGCCCATATTCGATAGCCGTGACGCCTTTGCTATCGCCAAAGAGCCGCCTAAGGAACCGCAACATAGCAACCCCATACCACTGCACGGGGCGCATAGTCTTACATGGGGCTTAAAGGAAAGTTACCGGGTCAGCCGGCTCCGAGGCTCTCCTTGAGGTCGCTGAGGACCTTGTCGCGGGTGCGGGTCTGCCAGCGGCGGCGGCGGCCGATCGGCTCGTTTTCGATCTCGGGATATACCTTGAGCGCAACGAAAACGGGGCCCGGTTTCGAGAGTATCCCGCCGATCTCGCGCTGGAGGTCGCCCAGCTCGGAAAACGCATGGGCGCGCGGGTAGCCGCAGCCCAGCGCGATCTGGTCATAGGCGACGTTCTTCGCATTGGGCACGGGCTGGCCGCCGGTCGTCGCGTAGACCTCGTTATCGAGGAGAAAGTGGTAAAAATTGGCCGGCGCCTGCTCGGCGATCGTGGTCAGCATGCCGAGGCTCATCAGGATGTCGCCCTCGGAATCGAAGAGGACGATCTTCCGCTTCGGCTGGGCGAGCGCAAGGCCGAACGCAAACCCCGCATGACCGCCCATCGCCGGGTCGCCGAGCGGCACGTCGAGCTTTTCGTTGCCCGACAGGGCGGTCCAGAACTTGCCGCCGCGTCCGGGCACGACGATCGCGTCGCCACGATGGGGGCTGAAGGCTTCCAGGGCCTCGGCTATGCGCATCATCTCGAAGCCTCCGCGTTAACGATTGAAGCCGTGATACTCGTCGCCGACGAGGACGACGACGGGCCGCTGGGTTTTCTGCGCCTCCTCGAACGCGACCGCGATGCGCGGGGCGTCGGCGTCGCTTTCGACGAGGTAGTAGTTGAGCCCGTAGGCGTTGATGAAGGGCTCGGTATAGGTCGCCGCCGTGTCGGTGGTGACGCCGTGGCGGGTCCAGCCGCGATAGCCGACCATCATCACCACCGGCACGTGGAGCCCCAAGAGCCATCCGCGCACCGAATCGCCTGACTCCTGCAAGCCCGTGTTCTGGATGAGGATCATCGGCCGCGCCCCGCCGGCCGCGAGCCCGGCGGCGATCGAGCAGGCGTGCCCCTCGCGGCTCACGCCGACGAGGCGCAGGCTCGGCTCGCCCTTCATCAGCAGGTAGAGCCAGTTGGTCTCGCTGTCGGGCAGCCAGACGATGTCGGTGACCCCGCCCGCCTTCATCGCCGCGAGCACGGTTTCCGGGCTCAGATGGGTCGTCGACGCCTCGCTCATCGGAGCCTCCGCTAGGGTTCCGCTTATCGTAGGCAAACGCGCGCGAATACCGCAAGATCGCACGATGCTGAACGAAAAGGAGCGGCGCTTTCTCGATCACAGCCGGGTCGGCCGGCTCGCGACCGCGGACCGCACCGGCATGCCGCATGTCGTGCCGGTGTGCTATGCGCTCGGCGAGGGCGCGGCCTATGTCGCGATCGACGAAAAGCCGAAGAACCGCGCGGTGCCGCTGAAGCGCGAGCGCAACATCCTCGAAAACCCGCAAGCGGCGCTGGTGGTCGACCGCTATGACGAGGACTGGACGCGGCTCGGCTGGGTTATGCTGCGCGGGCGGGCGGAATTGCTTGTGGCGGGTGAAGAGCATGAAGCGGCCCAGGCGCTATGCCGGGCGCGCTATGCGCAGTTGCGGGTGATGCGGATCGAGGCGCTGCCCGTGATCGCGCTGAGAATCGACCGTGTTGCGAGTTGGGGGGATCTATCGACACTGTAGCGTGTAATTTCACAGTAGAGTGAACAAGAGCTGTGAAATTGGAGCTGCGCCACTAGCCCGCCGGGCGGGATCGCCTGTAAGGTTTGCGTCGGGCCATTTGCGAGAACTTGGCCGTTCACGACACCTCGGAGAGCCTCATGCAGTTCGGCGTCCTGATGTTTCACACCGATTATTCGATGCCCGTCCCGGCGCTGGCGCAGGCGATGGAGGCGCGGGGGTTTGAATCGCTGTGGGCGCCCGAGCACTCGCACATCCCGGTGACGCGCAAGACGCCGTTTCCCGGCGGCGGCGATCTGCCCAAGCCGTATTACGACGCGATGGACCCGTTCGTCAGCCTCGCCTTGGCGGCCGGGGTGACGACGAATCTAAAGCTCGCGACCGGCGTCTGCCTGACGATCCAGCGCGACACGATCCAGCTCGCAAAGCTCGCCGCCTCGCTCGACCAGGTCTCGGGCGGCCGCTTTTTGTTCGGGATCGGCGGCGGCTGGAACCAGGACGAGATGGAGGACCACGGCACCGTCTACGCTACGCGCTTCAAGAAGATGCGCGAGCAGGTCGAGGCGATGCGCGAGATCTGGACCAAGCCGAAGCCGGAATATCACGGCGACATCGTCGATTTCCCGCCGATGATGGCGTGGCCGAAGCCGAAGCAGACGCCGCTGCCGGTGATCGTCGGCGGCGCCTTTCCGCACGCGGCGCGGCGGGCGGTGCGCTATGGCAATGGCTGGGCGCCGATTTCGGGCCGCGCGCCCTATGGCGACATCAACGACTACCTGCCGAAATTCAAGGAGATGCTGGCCGAGGCCGGCCGCAAATTCGAGGATGTGCCGCTGACGCTGATGGGCGGCGGCGAGGATCTCGATCTGCTGAAGCGCTATCGCGACATGGGGGTCGAGCGCTGGGTCGCGATGCTGCCCTGCGAAGGCACCGAGGCGACGTTGCCGCGCTTGGATCGCTGGGCTGCGATCGCTGGCCAGGTCAATA
Organism: Allostellaceae bacterium; assembly: GCA_036268075.1. Lineage (GTDB taxonomy): Bacteria > Pseudomonadota > Alphaproteobacteria > ATCC43930 > CGMCC-115725 > DATARH01. The sequence continues at coordinate 78,309 of DATAUV010000079.1, forward strand.
GCTGAGGGGGAGGGCGCGCCATGCCGGACATCAAGATCGTCACCGACGGGCTCGGGTTTCCCGAGGGGCCGGTATGGATGGCCGATGGTTCGGTCATCCTCGGCGAAATTTCCGGGGCGAAGGTGACCCGCGTCACCCCCGACGGCAGGAAGACCGAGATCAGCAAGGCCGGCGGCGGCCCGAACGGCGTCGCGATGGGACCGGACGGCGCCCTTTACGTCTGCAACAACGGCGGCGCCGTCTATAACACGACGCCGAGCTTCCTCTCGACCGGACCGGCGCCCGACTACAACGGCGGCTCGATCCAGCGCATCGATCCGAAGACCGGCGAGACCCGGACGCTTTACACCGAGTGCAACGGCCACCGTCTGTCGGCGCCGAATGATCTCGTGTTCGACAAGCAGGGCGGGTTCTATTTCACCGACCTCGGCAAGCGGCTCGCGCATCACCGCGACAATGGCGGGCTCTATTACGCGTTGCCGGATGGGTCGAGCGTGGTCGAGGTGATCTACCCGATCATCACGCCGAACGGGGTTGGGCTGTCGCCGGACGAAACGACCGTTTATGTCGCCGACACCGAGACCGCGCGTGTCTATGGCTGGGACATCGTCTCGCCGGGCAAGGTCAAGAAAGTGCCTTTCCCGTCGGCCTATGAGGGACGCTGCGTGTGCGGCCTGCCGGGGTTCCAGCGCTTCGACAGCCTGGCGGTCCAGGCGAACGGCGACATCTGCGTCGCGACGCTGATGACCGGGCACATCACGGTCATTTCGCCGGGCGGGCAGGTCGTGCGCCAGGTCAAGATGCCCGATGTCTACCCGACGAATATCTGTTTTGGCGGCGCGGACATGAAAACGGCGTACATCACTCTCTCCGGCACGGGGCAGCTCGCGGCGATGGACTGGCCCGAACCGGGGTTGAGGCTCAACTTCATGTGCTGAGGCGGCGATGGACAGCTCGGATGAGGCGGCGCGAATCCGCATCTATATCGGCGAGAACGATGTCGTCGTGGACCGTCCCCTTTCCGATGTCCTTATCTACAAGGCGCAGGAGATGCACCTCGCCGGCGCGACGGCGATGCGCGGCCGTCTCGGCTACGGCCTCAAGACCTATCCGAGCCCGAGCCACCTGGTGCTGTCGCACGACCGGCCGATGGTCGTCGAGATCGTCGACACCCGCGACAAGATCGACGCCTATCTCGCCGCGGTCGAACGGATCGTGCCCGGTCGGCTGATCACCATCGAAACCGTCGAAATCCTGCGCTACGGTGCCAAGAGCCCGGGCTGATTCCGATGAACATGCGCAACCCCAGCAAGGATGGTTTGGCGGCCGGCGAGGCGGTCGAACAACCGTCAACGCGCTTCGCTCTGGCGGGCATGCGTCGCCGGGCCGTTTCGCGACCGTGGCTGATTTCCGTTCTGCAACGTGGCGACGGGCCGAGAGTCTCGCACCTGACCGGGCTCTACCTGATCGCGGCGCTCGGCGGCTTTGTGGACGCGGCCTGTTTCCTGGGCCTCGGCCATGTCTTCGCCGAGATGATGACCGGCAATCTCCTTCTCTTCTGCATCTATCTCGGGACCGGCGACCATATCTTTTGGCATGGCGGTTACCTGCTTGCCCTGGCGAGCTTTGCCCTGGGCGCGGTGTCCGCCGGGCGAATCCTCCGCAGCACCCGTGGGCATACACGCCTCGGTTTTGCGATCGAATGGGTATTTCTTGCCCTGGCCGTCGCGCTGAGCATGACCCTGCCGCTGGACGCAAACCCATCGGCGGCGCTGTTCGTCTTGGCCCCGCTCGCGTTCGCCTTCGGCGTGCAGAACGCGTTGCTGCGCAAACATGGGGTGCCGGACCTCGCGACCAACGTGATGACACTCACCTTCGCGGCATATGTGGCCGATTCCCGCGTCGCGGGCGGTCACAACGAACAGCGGCGGCGGCGACTGGGTTCGATCGGGTTATTCATGACGGGCGCAACGCTGGGGGCGGTGCTGACGAAGACGTTTGGCCCCTGGGCGGCGTTGATGATGGGTCTGATTGTGTTTACCGTCGCGCTGACTGGCCTCACGCGGCAGAAATTGCCGGCTTGACTGTCAACTCCGGAGTAAAAATGCGTCGCGGAGCGCATCGCTAATTCCAGGAACCTTCATGCAGATCGAGATCATTTGTACCGGCGACGAGGTGCTGACGGGCAAGATCGTCAACACCAATTTCAGCTACATGACGCAGAAGCTCGAGGACGTGGGCTTGAGCGTCAGGTGGGGGACGACGGTCGGGGACGACCGCGACACCTTGCTGGCGGCGTTCCGGGAGGCCGGGGCGCGGGCGGATGCGGTGATCGTCAACGGCGGCCTCGGGCCGACCGTAGACGATCTGTCGCAGGAGATCGCGGCGAAGGCGGCCGGGGTCGAGCTCGCGCTCAACGAGGAATGGCTCGCGACGATGGAGGGGTTTTTCGCGAAGCGCAGCCGCGTGATGTCGCCGAATAACAGGAAGCAGGCGATGCTGCCGCTGGCCTCGGAAATTCTCGACAACCCGATCGGCACGGCCTGCGGCTTTGCGCTCGATATCGGCAAGGCGCGGTTTTTCTTTACTCCCGGCGTGCCTCGCGAACTCAGGCGGATGCTCGAGGAACAGATCATCCCGCGCCTCCTCGCCCGCGGCGGCGCGCCGACGGCGATCCAGCTAAAGCGCTTCCACTCCTACGGGCTCGGCGAGAGCCATGTCGACCAGCTCCTCGCGGGCGTCGAGGAGCTGGTGCCGGACGGCAGCGCCAAGCTGGGCTTCCGCGCGCATTACCCGCAGATCGAGACGAAGGTCACCGTCCGCGGCGCGGATACGGCGGACATCGAGGCCAAGCTCGTGCCGGTCGTCGCCGAGGTTCGCAAACGGCTCGGTAATTTCATCCTGGCCGAGGACGACGACACGCTGGAGGGGGTGATCCTGAAGCGGATCGCCGCCGAGCATGGCTCCCTCGCCATCGTCGAGATGTACACCAGCGGCGGCATCGCCTCCCGCGTCGCGCCGCTGCCCGGCGCCGAGGACGTGTTCCGCCGCGGCCTCGTCGCGCGTGATCTGGGCGAAATCCAGGCCGCGCTCGGTCCCGCCGCCGGCGCCGATTCGGAGATCACCAAGGAGGCCGCCGAGCACGTCGCCCAAGCGATGCGGCGGGCGAGTGGGGCCAGCCACGCGCTCGCCGCGCTGATCGACCTTGACACCGGCCCCGACCGGATCGATTTCGGCGGCACGATCTGCATCGGCATCGCCACCGAGAGCGAAACCGAAAGCCGCCGGTCGCGCATCCTCGGCGGCCGCGAGTGGGTGCGGCTCGGAGCGGTCGAGCTCGGCCTCGATTGCCTGCGCCGGTTCCTTTACGGCCTGCCGGTCTCCGAACGCATCGATTTCGAGCGCACCTGACCTAGCTAGAGCATGTATCGGAAAAGTGGTCCCCACTTTTCCGATGAGAACATGCTCCATTACAAATAGTTAGAGAGCGAAATCCGATTTAACAGGATCTGATTTCGCTCTAGTCGGCGGCGAGGCCGGCTCCGTACCGGATCATCTCGGAATAGGCCGCGCGCCCGAAATCCGAGACCGCGACATTCGAAATCCAGGTCACCATCTGGCAGTTCGCGGCCGTGTAGTCGCCGACGGAATCGATACGGTCGATCGTGGGGATGAACGGGTGCTTGCCGGTTGGGCAACGGTAGAATCGGTCGAACGGCTGCCCCGTCATCTCGCAGCGGCCCGCGGCGCGGAACACCATGCGCCAGAATTCGGCTTCGGTGAGCAGAAAGCGGGTGCCTTTTTGTGGTGCCGCGCGTCCCCGCACGCGATACGCTTTCTCGTACTGGTCGTACCAGAGCCTGAGGTATTCACAATGGAATTGGCTGAGATGTTCGAGCACATTCGGATCACGTACCCTGGGCCTGGACATAAACAAGCTCCGCTGGCAAAAGATTGTTACCGAGAACCAACAGTCTCGTATTGCGAGTAAACAACAGATTGACATTCGATATAGAAAAGGCGAGTTACCGCATGGATTTAGTTGATATCCCGGCGAGAGGCGAAGGCGAGATTCGGCTCGTCCATTCGTCGGACGTTCATGTCGACGACGACCGCATCGCCGCGCTGCACGGCGGCGACGGCACCGGCGGATTGCGCTCGGTGCTGGCGGCGGCGGCGCGGTTCGACGCGGATTTCGTGATCCTCGCCGGCGACACGTTCGACAACCACATGGTCAAGGCGGCGACCGTCGAGCGCGCCGGCCACGCGATCGCCGGATGCGGGCTGCCGGTCGTGCTGCTGCCGGGCAACCACGACCCGATCACCAAGGATTCGGTCTGGGTCCGCGGCGGGTTCGCCGGCATCGGCAATCTGCGTATCTTCGGCATCACCGACGACAGCATTATCGCCTTTCCGGACCGCGACCTCGCGTTCTGGGGCAACGCACATCACGATTACCTCGACATGGTGCCGCTGAAAAACCCGCCGCCGCGCGCCGCGCGCTGGCATATCGCGGTCGGGCACGGGCATTACGAGCCGCCCGAGACCTGGCACAACCCGCTGCGACCGTCGTGGCTGATCAGCGACGCGATGATCGCCGCCACCGGCGCCGACTACCTAGCCCTCGGCCACTGGGACCGCCCGGTGCAAGTCGGCGACGGCACCTTGCCCGCCTACTACTCGGGCTCGCCCGACTGGGCAAAGACGGTGAATTTGATCCGGCTGACCCCCAACGGCGACGTTGCAGTGACACGCGAGCCCGTGGTTCTTTGACCGTAGGATGGGCTGAGCGCAGCGAAGCCCATCGGTTTTATTTCACCACAAGGCACAGAGGACACAGAGAAGAAAAGGTTCGACGCGGAGGACGCGGAGTTTTCGCAGAGGACGCGGAGCGTCAGGAATCCCTCAGCGAGCTCTGCGCCTACTCCGCGAACTCTGCGGCAAAGACTTGTTTTTCCTCTGTGTCCTCTATGTCCTCTGTGTCCTCTGTGGTGAACCCTTGTTGATGGGCTTCGCTGCGCTCAGCCCATCCTACGTACCTTTATGAAGCGGAAAGGATATCCCGCCATGCCCCAGCAAATCCGCGCCATTGTCGTTGATCCCTCGGCGGAGGGGCGGCTGTCGATACAGCCGGTGCAGTTGCGTGATCCGGATCGGGACGAGGTGGTCGTGAAGGTCTCGGCGATCTCGCTCAACCGGGGCGAGACGCGGCGGGCGGTGCAGGTGGCGGAGCCGGGATGGCGGCCGGGGTGGGATTTCGCCGGGGTGGTCGAGAGCGCGGCGGCTGACGGGAGCGGGCCGGAGGCCGGGGTGCGGGTGGTGGGCATCCTGCCGAACGGGGCCTGGGCCGAGAAGGTAAATTGCCGGAGCCATGCGGTCGCCGTGCTGCCGGACAAGGTCAGCGACGCGCAGGCCTCGACCTTGCCGGTGGCCGGGCTGACGGCGCTCCATGCGCTGCGGCAGGGCGGGCTCTTGCTCGGGCGCAAGGTGCTGGTCGGCGGGGCGTCGGGCGGGGTCGGACATCTCGCCTGCCAGCTTGCCGCGGCGGCCGGGGCGCTGGTGTGGGGGCATATCCGCCGGCCGGAGATGCGCGAGACGGTTGCTGCGGCGTGCGGCGACCGGGTCGTGCTCGGGGCCGATCTCGGCGCGGGGAAGCCGTTCGCGCCGTATTGGCTGATCCTCGACTCGGTCGGCGGCGAGGCGCTGTCGCAGGCGCTCGGGATGCTGGCCCCAAACGGCACCTGCGTCACCTTCGGTATCTCGGGCGCGGCCGAGGCGACGATCGCCACCCGCGAGTTCTTCGGCACCGGCGGCGCGCGGCTCTACGGCCTGACCTTGTTCCACGAATTGATGAGCGTAGAGCGCGGCGGCATCGGCCTCGCCCTATTGGCCGCGGAAATCGAGGCCGGGCGCCTCACGCCGGAAATCTCGGTCGAAGCCGACTGGGCCGAGATCGGCACGATCGCCCGCCGGCTGATCGACCGGGAGTTTCCGGGCAAGGCCGTGCTGCATGTTCGATGAATTCCACAGTGAGGCGGTGAGGCAGTGGGAAGTTGAGTTTTCACCGCGGACGTCGCGGAGCTTATCTAAAATTCGTCATCCCGGCGAAGGCCGGGACCCCCGGTTCAAATGCACGAGCAGCGGATAAGCGGGTCCCGGCCTTCGCCGGGATGACGAGATAAAGGAGCGGCGCTGTCCAACCGTGTGCTCCGCCAAGGAAGCTCAGCCTCTCACTGCCTCACCGCCTCATTGTGAACCCCCTAAATCACTAAGCCCCCTGGCAGACGTGGATTTCGCGATTTGCCAGAAGCTCCTTGGTCTTGGCCGCGTAGGCGGCCATGTGGGGGGAGCGGGCGTGGGCGCCTAGGTGGTCGAGGCTTTCCCATTTCTCGACGACGACAAACGTGTCCCCGCCGAACTTGGCGCCGGCGCCGCCTTCGGCGTCGATCACCGGGCCGTACTCGACGCAGCCGGCCTCGGCGTGGACGGCGGGCATGTTGGCGCGGAACGCGGCCAGCACCTCGTCGCGCTTGCCGGGCTTGCAGGTGATGATCGCGAGAACATGGATCATGGTTCGATACCCTCGTGCGTTCGGTCGTGGATCGAGAGAGGATAGAGGCGCAGGATTGGGAAGGATACAGCGATGGCGCAGCGCGGCTTGAAGTTCGGCATCTTCCTCGCCCCGTTCCACCGGCTCGGCGAAAACCCGACATTGGCGATGGCGCGCGACCTCGAATTGATCGAATGGCTCGACTGGCTCGGCTATGACGAGGCGTGGATCGGCGAGCATCACTCCGCGGGGTGGGAGGTCATCGCCTCGCCGGAGCTCGCGATCGCGCAGGCGATCGACCGCACCCGCAATATCAGGCTCGGCTCGGGCGTCACGAGCCTGCCGTACCACCACCCGTTCCTCGTGGCGCAGCGGTTCGTCCAGCTCGATCATATGAGCCGGGGCCGGGTGATGCTCGGGTGCGGGCCGGGGGCGCTGCCGTCGGATGCGTATATGCTCGGGATCGAGCCGGTGCATCTGCGCCGGCGGATGGAGGAGTCGCTCGACGCGATCATCCGCCTCCTCGCGTGCGAGGAGCGGGTGTCGATGTCGACGGACTGGTTCGAGATGCGCGAGGCGAAACTGCACCTCGCGCCCTATTCCGACCCGCGCTTTCATATCGCCGTCGCCAGCACGATCACCCCGTTCGGCATGGTCGCGGCGGGGCGGCACGGGCTCGGCGTGTTGTCGATCGGAGCGGGCCTGCCGGGCGGACCGGAGGCGATGGCGTCGCAATGGAAGATCGCCGAGGACACCGCCGCCCAGCACGGCAAGACCATGAACCGCAAGGACTGGCGCATCGTCGTCGGCATGCACATCGCCGAGGACGACGAGGAGGCGCTGAGCCAGGTCAAGGCCGGCGAGCGGCATGAAACCACGACATATTTCGAGGAGACGCTGGGCCGTGTGCCCGGCACTTCGGACGACCCGCTGCGCGACGGGGTCAAGGCGCTGACGACGGTGGTCGGCTCGCCCGAGACGGCAATCCGGGTCATCGAGCGGTTGCAGGCGGCGAGCGGCGGCGGGTTCGGCGGCGTCTTGTTCCGCGCCCACGAATGGGCCAACCGCGAGCAGACGATGAAGAGCTACGAGCTCTTCGCCCGCCATGTCATGCCGCATTTCCAGGGCTCGGCGGCGCCGCTCGTCGATTCGAGCGCCTGGGTCAGGGACAACCGGCGGCGGGTGATGAGCAACAATGTAGAGGCGGTGCGGCGGGCTTTCACCGATACCGGCCGGGCGGTGCCCGACGAGATGAAATACCGCACCGTCGGGGCTCGCGATGTCGAGCCGGCCCCGGGGGAGTAGTTAGCGCTTTCTTCACCAGCAGCCCGGATACTCGGCATGATTTCCGAGGGATAGGGCGCCTTGCTGGATTCGATCATCACAGACCGCCTGCAGCCGGTCGCGCGCGAACTGCTCGCGGCCTGGGCGGCCCTGCCGCGACGCGACGGCGTGCCGATGCGGTCCGATTTCGACCCGATATCGGTCCGCCGCATCCTGCCCGTCGTCTGTCTGGTCGAGAGGGTCAAGGAAGGCGATTGGCGCATGCGCCTCGCCGGCACCGAGATCGAGCGGCGCTGGGGCAAGCCTCTGACCGGGCTCAGCTATACCGACATCATGGCCCCGGCCGCGGCGAGGTCGACGCTGTGCGAGTTCGATGCGATGTGCGCGCAGCCCTGCGGCTCATGGTCGCTGCGCCACCTGGAGTTGAGTTCCGGCCGCCATCTCGACGCCGAGACGCTGCGCCTGCCGCTGCGCGCGGCGGATGGCTGCATCTCGCTGATCCTGGCCTGCGGCGGCGAACTGACCGGCCGCTTCCTGCACGAGCCCGACAAGTGCCGCGAGGTCGTCACCGTGCTCGAGCAGCAATTCCTCGATATCGGCGCCGGCATCCCCGAATGGATCTGCGCCCCGTGGCCGACGGGCGGGCCGTATAAAATGAAGGTAAGCTAGGTAAGTGATGGGCTTCGCTGTGCTCAGCCCATCCTACGAGGTTCGCGTTTGTAGGATGGGCTGAGCGCAGCGAAGCCGATCGTTTCTATCCGACTTGCCACCGCAGAGTCTCCCCGGCGCGGAATGGGGCGACGGCGAGGGCACCCTCCCCAACGCTGGCGGGCACGTCGCTCGCCCCGCGGCGCAGCGTCACCCGCGCCTCGTTGACAGGCAGGCGATAGAATTCGGGGCCGTTTAGCGAGGCGAAGGCTTCGAAGCGGTCTAGCGCATTTTCTTCCTCGAACACCTCGGCATAAAGCGCCACGGCCGACGGCGCGCAGAAGATGCCGGCGCAGCCGCAGGCGGTTTCCTTGGTCGGGATCGCGTGCGGGGCGCTGTCGGTGCCGAGAAAGAAATGGCGGTCGCCCGAAGCCGCGGCGCGCCGGAGCGCGAGGCGGTGCTTTTCGCGCTTGGCGATCGGCAGGCAATAGAGATGCGGCCGGATGCCGCCTTGGAAGATCGCGTTGCGGTTGATGGCGAGATGATGCGGCGTGATCGTCGCCGCGATATTGGCGCCGCCCGCGCCGACATACTCGGCCGCCTCCTCTGTCGTGATGTGTTCGAGCACGATGCGCAGCTCGGGCAGGCGGCGGCGCAGCGGGGCGAGAATGTGCTCGATGAACACGGCCTCGCGGTCGAACACGTCGACCGCCGGGTCGGTGACCTCGCCGTGGATCAACAGCGGCATGCCGATCGCCGCCATGCGCTCCAGCACCGGCGAGATGCGGTCCAAATCGGTGACGCCGTGCGCGGAGTTCGTCGTTGCGTTGGCCGGGTAGAGCTTGACCGCCGTGAAGACGCCTTCCTCGTAGCCGCGCGCGATCTCCGACGGGTCGGCGCCGTCGGTCAGGTAACAGGTCATCAGCGGCGTGAAATCGGCGCCCGGCGGCAGCGCCGCGACGATGCGGGCGCGGTAGGCGAGGGCGGCGGCGACCGTCGTGACCGGCGGCGCCAGATTGGGCATCACGATCGCCCGCGCAAACGCCGCGGCGGTGTGCGGCAGCACCGCCGCCATCATCGCACCGTCGCGCAGGTGCAGGTGCCAGTCGTCCGGGCGGCGGATCGTGATCGCGTCGGCGGTCATTCCGTGCATCGCTGCAGGCGCATCCCGTCGCGGCCCCTGACGAAAAGCACGTTGGGCTCGGTTTTCTGGAATGATTGTTGCGGCGTGTTGAGGTAGGCCGGGATTTTCTCGCCGCTGCCGGCGCCGCTGAGCCTGACGCCGATGGCCAGAAACTCCGCGCCGTTGGGGATCGCGCTCAACACCTCGGACTTGACCGTCGTGGTCTTGGCGCCGTCGGAGCTGACGATCGTGCGGATCGGCGGCCCATGATCCGGCACCTCGAAGCTCATGCGGAACCCGGCCTGATGCTTGTCGAGATTGCGCGAGCAATCGTTCGACCAGGTGCCGACGAGGCCGAAAGCCTGAACCGCCGCGCCGACAATGTCCGCCTGCGCCGGAGTCGCGTGGGCAAGCGCTCCCGCGACCGCAATTCCGATCAGAATCCGCATCAGGTCTCCTCCTGCCGCCCCATATCAGGATAGAGCGTGAGCGGCCGCCTTGCTATCCTCGGCGGCGGCAGGAGAAGGAGCAAAGGCATGACCGGGTGCATCGTCGGCTGGGCGCATTCGAAATTCGGGCGGCATGACGACCGCGACGTCGAATCGCTGATTGTCGAGGTTGCGCAGGGCGCGCTGGCCGATGCCGGGGTGTCGGGCGCCGATATCGACGCGGTCTATCTCGGCACGATGAACGGCGGCTTCGTGAAGCAGGAGTTTCCGGCCTCGCTCGTCTTCCAGGCCGATGCGGGGCTGCGCTTCAAGCCGGCGACGCGGGTCGAGAATGCCTGCGCCACCGGCTCGGCGGCGATCCATATGGGGCTGAACACGATCGCCGCCGGCAAGGGGCGGCTGGTCCTCGTCG
>DATAUV010000080.1:0-2014 GCA_036268075.1 Allostellaceae bacterium
GTCTGGACGCGGCGCTTTCCCGATCCGCTTGCTGCCTTCGCGTCCGGCTGGATGCGGGTTCGCGCCCGCGCCCGCCAGCAGGGCGTATCGCTGCCGCTGGTGATCTCCGACCACGCCGATTGGGATGGTCTCACCACAACCATCGCGGCGACCGGCGCCAGCGAGGTTTGGGTAACCCATGGCCAGGAGGACGCACTGGTGCACTGGTGCGGCACGCACGGCCTCAAAGCGCGCCCGCTCGATATCGTCGGCTATGGCGAAGAGGATGACGACGCATCTCCCTCCCCGCTTGTGGGGGAGGGTCGAGGTGGGGAGACGGGAGCTGACGCGCAAAGGGCGACGCATGAGAACCACCTCACGACCCCCACCCCTAACCCCTCCCCACAAGGGGGTGGGGACGAATGAATCGCTTCGCCGAACTGCTCAACCGTCTCGCCTACGAGCCGGCGCGCAACAACAAGCTGCGGCTGATGACGGATTATTTCCGGTCCACGCCCGATCCCGAGCGCGGCTGGGCCCTGGCGGCGCTCACCGGCGTGCTGAGCTTTCCCTACGCCAAGCCTGGATTGATCCGCAGCCTGATTGCCGAACGCACCGATCCGGTGCTGTTTGAGCTATCGCATGATTACGTGGGCGATCTGTCCGAGACGGTGGCACTGATGTGGCCCACGCCCTCCATCGCTTGCGAGGGAGGACGCCAGCCAACGGGTCCGGCCCAAAGCGGTAGGCCCGCTGACAAGCTCCGCGATGCAGACGGGGGCCAGTGTTCTTCACCTGTGCAAGATTTGATGCTGCAAGCCCCCTCCCTACCCTCCCCCGCAAGCGGGGGAGGAAACAAAGAGCGAGCGGAAGAGATAAGCCTCACCGCCGTCATCGAAACACTCTCGACGCTCGGCAAGGCGCAACTGCCGAAGCAGCTTGCGCACTGGCTCGATGCACTCGACGAGACCGGGCGATGGGCGCTGATCAAGCTCGTGACCGGCGGCCTGCGGGTCGGTGTGTCGGCGCGGCTGGCGAAGGCGGCGGTGGCAGCCCTCGGCGACAAGGACGCGCACGACATCGAGCTGATCTGGCCGGGCCTCGTGCCGCCTTATCGCGAACTGTTCGCCTGGCTCGAAGGCCGCGGCGACAAGCCGGTGAGCGCCGACCCGGCCCCGTTTCGGCCGCCGATGCTGGCGCACGCCATCGACGACGTTGAGTTGCCGGCGCTCAACGCCGGCGAGTTCATGGCGGAATGGAAATGGGATGGCATCCGCGTTCAAGCGGTGGCCGCGGCGCCGGTCGCGCATGACCGACACCTCAAGGTCGGAGTAGCGCGGCTCTATTCCCGCACCGGCGAGGACATTTCAAAAAGCTTCCCTGATCTCCTCGATGCGCTGCATCTGCCCGGTGCGATCGACGGCGAACTGCTGATCATGCGCGAGCGCCGGGTGCAGTCATTCAACGTCCTGCAGCAGCGGCTCAACCGCAAGACTGTGACGCCAAAGCTCATCGTCGAATTCCCCGCCCATCTGCGCGCCTACGACCTGCTGGCCGACGGCGATGAGGATTTGCGCGAGCGGCCGTTCGCTGAACGCAGAACGCGCTTGGAAAGCTTCATCGCCCGGCTCAACGATCCGCGGATCGACCTGTCGCCGCTGGTGCCGTTCACGACCTGGGACGAGTTGACCGCCGCGCGCAAGGATCCGCAGGCTGCCGGCGCCGGCGAGGATGCGGCCGCCGTCGAAGGCGTCATGCTCAAGCGCCGCGACGCACCTTACCTGCCGGGCCGGCCGAAGGGGCCGTGGTGGAAGTGGAAGCGCGATCCGTTCATCATCGATGCGGTGCTGATGTATGCCCAACGCGGCCACGGCAAGCGCTCGTCTTATTATTCCGATTACACATTCGGCGTATGGACAGGTGGCGAGGGCGGCGATGAGCTGGTGCCCGTCGGCAAAGCCTATTTCGGTTTCACCGACGAGGAGCTGCTGCAGATCGACCGCTTCGTGCGCCGCAATACCATCGAGCGATTCGG
>DATAUV010000081.1:0-10678 GCA_036268075.1 Allostellaceae bacterium
AGCAGCGCGAACTCGATCATCGCGCGGCCGGTGCTGGCGAAAAGCCGATCGGCGACGGCTTCGAGCTCGGCCGGCGATTGCTGCGCGCCGGTCAGGTGGACATAGCCCCGCTTGGCGCGCTCGCGAACCGCCCGATAGCGCCAGCGGCCATTGAGCAGGCCGATCTTCGCGCCGATGCGCGAGCCGAGCTCGGTCGGGAGCAGACGAACAAGACGGAGCAGCGGGTAATTGAGCGCGGCAAGCGCCGGGTCGCGCAGCCAATAGCGCCGCCAGCGGCGAAACCGCGCGCGCCGCGATGGCGGCGGATCAGCCACGCCGCTCGATCAGCATCGGCAGCCGTTCGCCGGGCCTGAGCGTCAGCCGGCATACCGGCTGCACGTCCTCCCCCGGCGCGAGGCGCAGCCGCACCGCCTGGGCCAGGGTCGCGAGGCAGAGGACCGCCTCGGTCAGGCCGAACGCCTGGCCGGCGCAGACCCGCGGGCCGACCGCGAACGGGATATAGCTGTAGCGCTGCCGTGCGTCGGCGTTTTCCGGCAGGAACCGCTCGGGGACGAAATGGTCGGGCCGTTCCCACAGCCGGCGATGGCGGTGCAACAGCCACGGAATCACCAGGACGAGCGACCCGACCGGGATGTCGCGGTTGCGGATGCGCTCGCCCTGCAAGGCCTGGCGCCCGAGGATCGGCACCGGCGGATAGAGCCGCAGCGTCTCCTCGACGACGGCGCGCGTGTAGACGAGGCGCGGCAGGTCGGCGAGGGTCGGGTTGCGGCCGCCAAGCACCTCGTCGAGCTCGGCGTGGACCCGAGCCTCGACCGCCTCGACCTGCGACAGCAGAAACCAGACCCAGCCGAGCGTGTTGGCGGTGGTCTCGTGACCGGCCATGAAGATCACCGCGGCCTCGTTGCGCAGCGCCTCGCCATCGAGCGCGGCGCCGGTGTCGGGGTCGCGCGCCTCGAGCAGGCGGTGGATCATCGCCTCCTCGCCGCGCGAGCGGCTGCCGCGCGCCTCGGCGATGATGCGGTCGAGGATCGCGTGGATGCGTCCGGCGGCGTTGCGCACCGAGCGCGGATACCAGCGCGGCAGCCAGTCCGGCAGGCCCAGCATGTAGGTCAGGTCGATCTGGCCGATCTGGCGCTGGTATTCGGCGAACGAGGCGACGATCTCGGTCGCGTGCTCGCTGCCGAGACGGGGGCCAAAGATCGTGCGGCAGATGATCTCGGCGGTCAGCGTGCCCATCTCGCGCAACGCGTCGATCGGGCTCCCGGGCGGCATCGCGCGCCAGCGCTCGGCGGTCTCGGCGGCGGCCTCGACCATCACCGGCGCGAACTGGTCCATCCGCGACGCGTGGACGATCGGCGCGACGATCGCGCGGCGCTGCTTCCAGATCGGGCCGTCGCTGATGAACAGACCGTCGCCCAAGAGGGGGTCGAGCGCGTGGCGCATCTGCGCCGTCTTGCGCTGAAAGCTCTCGTGCAGGGCGATAAACGCCTGCGCCACCGTGTCGGGGCTGTTGCAGATGAAGATGCGGCGGCTCAGCACGCGGGCCGAGAAGAACTGCATTTCATAGGCGTCCTCCTCGAACACCGAGAGGAGGTTCTGCCGCGCCGCGGCCAGCACCTTGAGCGGCGACAGCGCCTGGGCGGGCCGCGCCGGATAGGGCGGCACAAAGCCGCTCACTGCGCCGCCCGCTGCGCCCAATCGCCGCCGATTGCCACCTCGACCACCGCCTGCCCCAGCCGGTGCACCGGCAGGTCGACACGCCGCGGCGCATCGTCGGTGCCCGGCCAGATCACATAGTCGCTGTGCCGATCGGTAAAGCCGAAATGGTCGAACGCGCGCGGCAGGCTCGGCAGGTGGTCGCCGTAGAGCGCCAGCACGGCGTCGGGATGGTTCGCGGTCAGCCCGGCCATCAGCACGCGCAGCATCTCGTCGGAACGGCGCAGCCCGTCGAGATAGCCGAGCAGCGCCGTACCCTGCGGCACCATCGCGGGGTCGAGGCAGGCGGCGATCGCCGGGTCGATCCCCGCGGCGCCGTCGAGCCAGGGTCCGTGATTGCCCATCGTGACGACAAAGACAAAGGTCTGCGGCCCCTCGGCATCGAGCACGCGCAATACTTCGCGGGCGAGGTCGGGGTCGGGCTGATAGGGCGGCTTCTTCCTCGCCGAGAGCTGGTCATGGCCGAGAAAGCGGTCGAAGCCGAGGTTCGGCATCACCAGGTCGCGGCGGAAAAACCGGCTGTCGAACGGGTGCAGGCAGATCGTGCGGTAGCCGGCCTGCCGCAGCCGCCAGACATGCGAGGCAATCGGCACCCGCGCCAGCGCGTAATACGGGTTGAAGCGGTCGTACCCGAGCCGGGACTCTGAAATGCCGGTCAGAAAGGCGAACTCGGCGCGCATCGTGTTGGCGCCCCAGCCCGGCACGACAAGCCCGCCATGCATCGCCGAGGCGGCGCAGCATTCGGCGAAACCGGACAGCATTCCCGGCGGGATCGAGGGCGACAGGCGGCGCGCGTCGAAGAACGACTCGCACTGAACGACGACGATCGGCGCCTTATGCTTGACCCAGGTGGCGATCGAGGTCGGGGCCGGCGCCAAATCCCGCTGGCGTGCGGCGCGCTCGGCCCGCGCGATCGTGCAGTGCGCGAGCAGCATCGTGAACGGGCCGAGGGTCTCGGTGTCGCGGGCAGGGTTGTCGCCAAGGTCGAGGCGGCGGAATCGGTCGGCGACGCGCGCCAGCAGCGGCGGCGAGCCGAGGCGCCAATACACGAGCCCAATTACGACCGCCGCGCCGAATCCCCATCGCGGCAGCGGCGGCCATGCCGCCGGAGTCAGGACCAATAGCGCCACGCTCGCGGCCACCGCCCCGATCGCGCCGCCGACGACGAGAACCGGCCCGGCAAACGGCAGATAGAGATGCGGGTGCGAGAAGACCTGCGGCAGCTCCGACATCGCCTGGAAGACGACCGGCTCGCGCAGCGTGTCGCGCATGGCCTGGTCGGCGACCGTGAACCCGGCGGCGAGCGCGGCCACAACCAACCCGGCGAACAGCGGCCTGCCGGTGATCACCGACATCAGCACAAAGGCGATGCCGAACGGCGCCAGGTCGAGCCACAACGCCGCTCCGAACTTCAGCCGCGTGCCGGCATTGCGCCGCGGGACCGCCCACGACGCCGCCAGCAGCACGAGACCGCCGACACACTGCAGCAGACCGAAACTCACCCTCGCCCCTTCCGTACCCCTTCCGCCAACGCCGGCGACCGCGCGAACCGCTCGGCGATCCGGCGCGCCGCCGCTCCCTGCAGGCGCCGCGCCCGGACCAGAAGCCCCGCGCGCCACAATTCCGGGTGGTCGAGCCGCTCGATGATCGTCTCGGGACCGCAGGGCAGCCGGGTCACCGGATCGAGGTAACGCGGATACACGATCAGCGCGCCGGCGACCAGTTCTTCAAGCGTGAGTTGGCGGCCGCGCTCGATCACAACACTGTCATCGGTGAGCCCCCACCCCGCATACCACGGCCGCCCATAGACGACGACCCGGCGCCCGCGCAGCAGCGCCTCGAACCCGGCGAGCGAGGTCAGCGTGTGCAGCTCGTCGATCTCGCCGAGGAGGGAAGCGGTCGCGGCGTTGGTGACGATGCGGTCGGCGAAGCGCAGCGCATCGGCCTCCGCGACCATCCCCTTGCGATGCCCGGCGAGGACGTCCGGATGCGGCTTGTAGACGATGAACGCATCCGGCGCCGCCGCCCTCGCGCGCGCCAGCAGCGCAAGATTGTCGCGGATGTCGCCGCCGCCGAGCACGACCGACAGATCGTCCTCGACCTGCCCCGGCACCAGGACGCGGCGCCGTCCGGCGGGCCAATCGATGGCGGGCGCCGAAACGGCGGCGAGGTTGTACTTGGTGACCCCGCGATGCACGAGCTGCTCCGCCAGGCTTCGCGCCCGCGCCCGCAGCGGCGGGTCGAACGAGGTTTCGCACAGCAGGGTTTCGAGGTCGCTTTTCGTGCGCGGGTCGAAATACATCCCGCGCCGGTCAAGCACCAGCGAGGCCGGCGGCAGGAAATCCGAGCCGAGCCCGACCGAGCGGACGAACCCGTCCTCGACGCGGATCAGGTTGGCGTGCTCGAGGCCGGGGGGCATCCGCGAGGTCCAGCACGCGACCGCCCTACCCTTCGCGGCGGCGATCGCGGCGGCGGCGGTGCGGCGGAACACCGGCACGCCCTCGCCGGAGCGCAGGAACTCGGCGATCCGCCGCCGCTTCCAGAACGACATGCCGACGCAGACCGCGATCTCGCGGTTGGCGCGCTCCAGCCGCCGCCACTCGGCGACCAGCGCCAGCGTGTCCTCGAACGAGGCCGGCCCGCCGCGGAACGGGTCGGTGTAGCGCGAGGCGATGAGGCACGCGCCGGCGAAAATCTCGTCGACCGTGCGGGCGAATGGCTGGCGCGGGACCGCCGGTCCGTCATCGGTGACGCCCCAGCCGGAATAGAAGGTCGAAATCTCGCACCGCACCTGCTCGCCGGCGAGCAGCGCGACGAATTCGTCGTCGGGATCATCCCGCCACCAGGCCCCGCCGACACCGGCGGCGACCAGCGCCTGCCGCGCGGCGGCGGCGCGCGCCATCAGCTCGGGCGTCTCCCAGCCGCGCTCCGCGAGGATCGGCCCGGGATCGTCCATCTCGCTGATGCGGACGGCCGGCGCGCGGCCGCGCGGCATCGCGCGTAACACCCCTTCGCCGTTTACGCTGGCAGACATGCCGGCACCTTATATGAAAATCGCCGGTATATGAAAATTGCCGGGGGCGGCCGCCCTCGGCGGATTAGCGGGAAGCCAAACCGATCCCGGCCTGCTACCGTAGCGGCCTGCTACCGTAGCTGAACACGAGAGCAAACCCGGAGGGGCGAATGGAATACGGCTTTGGCGCGCCGGTCAGCGGCAAGTTGTCGGGACCGCGCGACCTCGCCCGCATCACCACCGAAGGCGAGGCGATCGGCTACGACTACTGCACCCTCAGCGACCACGTGATCATCCCGCGCGAGCTGGAGGCCAAATACCCCTATTCCGACAGCGGCGAATTCCCCGGCCGCGCCGGCGGCGACCGTCACGAACAACTCACCGCGGTCACCTTTGTCGCGGCCAAGACGTCGAAATTGCGGCTGGTGACGTCGGTCATGGTCGTGCCGCACCGCCCGGCGGTGCTGACCGCGAAAATCCTCGCGACGATCGACGTGCTGTCCGAGGGCCGGGTCACGCTCGGCGTCGGCGCCGGGTGGTGCCGCGAGGAATTCGAGGCGATCGGCACCGACCCGTTCGACGAGCGCGGCGCCGTCACCGACGAATACCTCCTCGCCTGCCGCGAGCTGTGGACCAACGAAAACCCGTCGTTCGACGGCAAATACGTCAAATTCTCCAACGTGTTCTTCGAGCCGCGCCCGGTGCAGAAGCGGATTCCGATCTGGGTCGGCGGCGAAAGCGGCCCGGCGCTGCGCCGCACCGCCAAGCTCGGCGACGGCTGGTACCCGATCGGCACCAACCCGGCATTCCGGCTCGACACGATGGCGCGGTTCAAGCACGGCATCGAGCGCCTCCAGCGCCATTGCCGCGACGCCGGCCGCGACCCGAAGGAAATCGCGCTCGCCTATCGCGTCACCCAGCGCGGGCCGTCGGTTCCGGAGAAGGCCGACAACGGCGACCGGCGCCTGTTCTCGGGCAGCAACGACGCGATCGTGCAGGATTTGCGCGCGTTCAAGGACCTCGGCATCGTCGCGGTCGATTTCAGCTTCGACGGCGCCGATGCCGCCGAAATCGTCGCCAACATGCGCCGCTTCCGCGAGGATGTGCTGGCGAAGGTTTGATTTTTCACAATGAGGCGGTGAGGCAGTGAGAAGGGAGTCCTCCAAACGCGGAGCGTCTTGAAGTCCTTTATGCGCTACGCGCGGCAACTTCCTCTTCTCACTGCCTCACTGTCTCATTGTGAACGAATACAAGGGAGTGGGATGTGCTGAAACTCGGATACAAAGCGTCGGCGGAGCAGTTCGCGCCGGGGCCGCTCTTGGATTTCTCGTGCCTCGCCGAGGAGGTCGGGTTCGACTCGATCTTCGTCAGCGACCATTTCCAGCCGTGGAAGCACACCGACGGGCATGCGCCGAACTCGCTGGCCTGGCTCGGCGCGGTGGGCGCGCGGACGCGGCGGGCGGTGATCGGCACCAGCGTGGCGACGCCGACTTTCCGCTATCATCCGTCGATCGTCGCGCAGGCTTTCGGCACGCTCGGCTCGATGTTCCCGGGCCGCGTCGTGCTCGGGCTCGGCACCGGCGAGTCGCTGAACGAAGTGCCGGCGGCGGGGATCACGTGGCCCGGCGCCAAGGAGCGGCGCGACCGGCTGCGCGAGGCGATCCGGCTCATCAACACGCTGTGGACGCAGGACCGGGTCACGTTCGAGGGCCAGTTCTATCGCACCGAAAGCGCCACGATCTACGACAAGCCCAAGAACAAGGTGCCGATCTGGGTGGCGGCTTCGGGCCCGCTCGCGGCGCAGATGGCGGGGCAGGTCGCCGAGGGTTTCATCTGCACCAGCGGCAAGGCCCCGGCGCTTTACACCGAACTTACCGACAAGGTCTCCGAGGGGCTGAAGCGCGCCAACCGTGAGAGCGCGAGCCTCGAAAAGATGATCGAGGTCAAGGTGTCGTTCGACACCGATGCGAACGAGGCCAAGGAGCTGACCCGGCACTGGGCCGCGCTGGCGCTGTCGCCCGAAGAGAAGACGGGGGTCGAGGACCCGATCGAGATGGAACGCCGCGCCGACGCCCTCCCGCTCGACCGCGCCGCGAGCCGCTGGATCGTCGGGAACGACCCCGAAGAGCAAGTCGAACGCATTCGCCCCTATGTCGAGCTCGGCTTCACGCACCTCGTGTTCCACGCGCCGGGACCGGACCAGCCGAGGTTCCTCAAGCTCTATGCGGAACAGGTGCTCCCGCTGTTGCGCAAGGCGTTCGGGTAGACTTCTCCGCATGGCAGACCACGTCCAAATCATCGGCCTCAAGGGCATCCCGGCCGTGCAGCCGGGGGACGATCTCGGCGCGTTGACCGTCGCCGCGATGGTCGAGACCGGGCTGCATCCCGAGCACGGCGACGTGCTCGTGGTAGCGCAGAAGATCGTGTCGAAGTCCGAGGACCGGTTTGTCGACGTGTCCACCGTGACGCCGTCGGCGGAGGCGATCCGGCTCGGCAAGGAGACGCTGAAGGACCCGCGTTTCGTAGAGGTCGTGCTGTCGGAATCGAAGCGCATCGTGCGGCACCGGGAAAACCTGCTCATCGCCGAGCACCGGCTCGGATTTGTCATGGCGAATGCCGGGATCGACCATTCCAATGTCGTGCCCGGCGACGGCACCGAGCGGGTGCTGCTGCTGCCGGTCGATCCCGACCGCTCGGCGACGCGCCTCAGGGACCAGCTCATCGAATCCTACGGCGTGCCGATCGCGGTGATCGTCAGCGACAGCTTTGGCCGGCCGTGGCGGCGCGGAACCGTGGGCGTCGCGATCGGCGCGGCCGGGCTGCCGGCGGCGATCGACTGGCGCGGGCACGCGGATATGTTCGGCCGCACGCTCGAAGTCACCGAGACCGGGTTCGCCGACGAGATCGCCGCGGCGGCGTCGCTGGTCATGGGCCAGGCGGCGGAGGCGATGCCGATCGCGCTCGTCCGCGGCCTGTCATGGACCGCGCCGGAATGCCCCGCCGCCGATCTCGTGCGCCCGCCGGAGCACGACCTCTTCCGATGATCGGCCCGGTCTGATGATGGGTCGGGGTCCCGTACTGGCGCTTTCGGGCGGGGTCGGCGGGGCGAAGCTGGCGCTGGGGCTCTACCGGGTATTGCCGCGCGACACGCTGACCGTGGTCGCCAATACCGGCGACGATTTCACCCATCTCGGCCTGTCGGTGTCGCCCGATATCGACACGCTGCTCTACACCCTCTCCGGGCTCGCCAATGAGGAGCTGGGCTGGGGGCGGCGCGACGAGACGTGGAATTTCATGGCTGCGCTCGAAAGGCTCGGCGGCGAGAGCTGGTTCCGGCTCGGCGACGGCGATCTCGCGACCCATGTCGAGCGCACCCGCCGGCTTGGCGCGGGCGAGACGCTGTCGAGCGTCACCGACGATTTCGCCCGCCGCCTCGGCATCGCCGCGCGGATCGTGCCGATGAGCGACGAGCGCGTGCGCACGCGCATCCAGAGCGCCGACGGGTGGCTCGATTTCCAGGATTATTTCGTGCGCCTGCGCTGCGCCCCGATAGTGCGCCAGATCGTCTTTGCCGGCGCGGCCGACGCCCTGCCCCACCCCGACATCCTGCTCGCGCTGCGCGACCCCCGCCTCCGGCTCGTCGTGATCTGCCCGTCGAACCCGTTTATCAGCATCGACCCGATCCTGTCGCTGCCGGGGATGCGCGCCGCGCTGCGCAACTGCCCGGCCCCGGTCGTCGCGGTCTCGCCGATCATCGGCGGCAAGGCGGTCAAGGGGCCGACCGCGAAGATGATGGAAGAGCTGGGCCTGCCCGTCGACGCCGCCGCCGTGGCGCGGCGTTACGCCGATTTGATCGACGTCTATGTCGCCGACGCGGAAGACGCGGACGCGGTCGCCGGGCTCGGCGTGCCGGTGGTGCTGACCCAGACGCTGATGACGAACCTCGCCGACCGCGAGACGCTGGCCCGTGCCGTGCTCGCCGCGCCGGAGCGGATCCCGAGGTGACGGGCGGCATCTGGGCCGTCGTCCCGATCAAGGACACCACGGCCGCCAAGCAGCGCCTCGCCCAAGCGACGCCGGCGCAGTTCCGCCAAGCCCTCGCGCTGGCGATGGCGGAGGACGTGCTGTCGGCGCTCGCCAAGGCCACGGGCCTCGCCGGGATCGTCGTGGTCACGGTCGATCCCGCGGCGACGGAGCTGGCGGCCCGCCACGGCGCCAGGGTGCAAACCGAAGGGGCGCTCGACGGCCATACCGGCGCGGTCACGGCGGCGGCGCGGCTTCTCGCGGCCGAGGGCGCCGCCGGGATGCTGACCGTGCCCGGCGACATTCCGATGATCACCGCCGCCGAGATCGACGAAATCGTCGCAGCGCACCTCCCGCCGCCGTCTTTCACGATCGTGCCGGCGCATGACGAGCTGGGGTCCAACGCGATCCTGATGTCGCCGCCCGACGCAGTTCCGCTCAGATTTGGCGACGACAGTTTCTTCCCGCACCTCGCCGCCGCGGAGGCCTGTGGTATCGAGCCCACGGTCCTGCACCTACCGGGCATCGCGTTCGATATCGACAATCCCGTTGACCTCGCCCATTTTTCGCGGCTTGGATCGCGGACGCGGGCGGGACGCCTGCTCGCCGGAGGGGTGGGGTAGTGGACATTCTGGCACGGGCGGAACAAGGCGCGACGCTATCGGCCGACGAGGCGCTGGCGCTGGCGGAGTGCAATGATCTCGCGGCGATGATGCGGGCCGCGGCGGCGCTGCGCGACCGGGCGCACGGCGGCCTGATCTCGTATTCGAAGAAAGTCTTCATCCCGCTGACGCAGCTTTGCCGCGACGTCTGCCACTACTGCACCTTCGCCCACCCCCCGCGCAAGGGCGAGGCCGCGTATCTGTCGTCGGATCAGGTGCTCGCGATCGCCAAGGCCGGACAGGCGGCCGGGTGCAAGGAGGCGCTGTTCACGCTCGGCGACAAGCCGGAGCTGCGGTATCAGGCGTCGCGCGAGGCGCTGGCGGCGCTGGGCTACGCGACGACGTTGGACTATCTCGCCGCGATGGCGGCGCTGGTGCTCAAGGAAACCGGCCTCCTGCCGCACCTCAACCCGGGGCTGATGACGGCCGACGATCTCGCGACGCTGCGCAAGGTGTCGGTGTCGATGGGGATCATGCTCGAATCGAGCGCCGAGCGGCTGTCGAAGAAGGGCGGCCCGCATTTCGGCTCGCCCGACAAGGCCCCGGCCAAGCGGCTCGACTGCATCGACCTCGCCGGCCGGGCGCGGGTGCCGTTCACCACCGGCATCCTCATAGGCATCGGCGAGACGCGGCGCGAGCGGATCGAGGCGATGCTGGCGCTGCGCGACCTGCACGACAAGCACGGCCATATCCAGGAAATCATTATCCAGAATTTCCGCGCCAAGCCCGAGACGAAGATGGCGGCCGCGCCGGAGCCGGACGAGAACGACCATTTGTGGACGATCACCACGGCGCGGCTCGTCTTCGGCGGCGCGATGAACATCCAGGCACCGCCCAACCTGATGCCCGACGCGATCGAGGCGATGGTCGATGCAGGGATCAACGATTGGGGCGGCGTCTCACCGGTGACCCCCGACCACGTCAACCCCGAGGCCCCCTGGCCGGCGCTCGAACTCCTCGCCGAGCGCACCGCCAACGCCGGCAAGATCCTCGTCGAGCGCACGGCGATCTACCCCGCCTACGCGCTCGATGCTCCGCGCTGGCTCGACCCGAAGCTGCACACGCCGACGCTCCGCCATATCGACGCGCAGGGGTTCGCGCGGCCGGATGCCTGGATCGCCGGGATGGGCACGCCGGCGCCGGCGATGCCCAGCTATCCTCGGCAGCCCGAGGCGCTGGCGCCGGTAGGAGAAATCCTCGATCGCGCCTGGGCCGGCGAGACGCTCGCCGAGGCCGAGATCGTGCGGCTGTTCGAGGCGCGCGG
>DATAUV010000082.1:0-20087 GCA_036268075.1 Allostellaceae bacterium
CCGGGGATCGTGCGGGCGGAAAAGGAATCGCTGATCAATTTCGTGCCCCATGCCGACCTCGCCTCGCTCGACCCGGTGTGGACGACGGCCGACATCACCCGCAACTTCTCGCTCGCGGTCTACGACACGCTTTATGCGTTCGACGCCGACTTCACCGTGCAGCGGCAGATGGCCGAGGGGGAGACGATCTCGTCCGACGGCAAGGAAGTCACGATCAAGCTGCGCGACGGGCTCAAATTCCACGACGGCACGCCGGTGCTGGCCAAGGATTGCGTCGCGACGATCCAGCGTTTCGGCAAGCGCGACCCGATGGGCACCGCGCTCACCGCGCGCACCGACGAGATCAGCGCGCCGGACGACAAGACCATCAAGTTCCGCCTCAAGACCCCGTTCCCGCTGCTGACCTACGCGCTGGGCCAGGTCTATTGCGCGATCATGCCGGAGCGGCTGGCGAAGACCGACGCGTTTACCCAGATCACCGAGGCTGTCGGCAGCGGCCCGTTCAAGTTTGTCGCCAACGAGCGGGTGCCGGGACAGCGCGTCGTCTACGCCAAGAACGCCGACTACGTACCGCGCAAGGACGGCAAGCCGAGCTTTAACGCCGGCCCCAAGATCGCCTATTTCGACCGGGTCGTGTGGAACTTCATCCCCGACGCCGGCACCGCGATGGCCGCGCTGCAGCAGGGCGAGATCGACTGGTGGGAAAACCCGCCGATCGACCTGGTGCCGACGCTCAAGGCCAACAAGGACCTCGTCGTCACCGTCAAGGACAAGACCGGCGAGATCGGCTGCCTGCGCTTCAACCAGCTATTCCCGCCGTTCGACAAGCCGGCGGTGCGGCGCGTGGTGCTGTCGGCGATCGACCAGAAGGAGGTGATGACCGCGTTCTGCGGCGCCGAGCCGAGCATCATGAAGGTAGATGTCGGCCTGTTCGTGCCCGGCACCCCGCTCGCCAGCGATGTCGGCGTCGAGATCACGCGGGGACCCAAGGATTACGACAAGATCAAGAAAGACCTCGCCGCCGCCGGGTATAACGGCGAGCGCGTCGTCATCCTCGCCGCGACGACGATCCCGTCGATCTGGGCCGAGGCGCAGGTGGCGAGCGATGTGTTGAAGAAGATCGGCCTCAACGTCGACCTCCAGGCGCTCGAATGGGGCACCGTCGTGTCGCGCCGCGCCGTCAAAGAGCCGATCGAGCACGGCGGTTGGAACATTTTCTATACCTATCTCGGCGGCTTCGGAAACATCAGCCCCGGCCCCAACATCGCGATCCGGGGCGCCGGCGCCAGCTCATGGTTCGGCTGGCCGACCGACCCGGACATGGAAAAGCTGCGCGACGACTGGTTCGCCGCCCCCGACCTCGCCGGTCAGCAAAAGATCACCCGCGCGATGCAGGAGCATTTCTGGCAGAACCCGAGCTACGTCCCCCTCGGCATGTACGACCAGCCCTTCGCCTACCACTCCTACCTCCAAGACGTCCACGACGGCTGGCCCCAGTTTTACGGGGTGAAGCGGGCTTAGGGGGATTATCGATTTGATGGGCTTCGCTGCGCTCAGCCCATCCTACGGCACCGAACTTGTAGGATGGGCTGAGCAACGAGAAGCCCATCGCGCATCCGCCGCCACATGACCGATTACCGCCGCAGCCTCGTCCCGGGCGGAACCTTTTTCTTCACCGTCAACCTTGCCGACCGGCGCCTATCGCTCCTGACGGAGCATATCGGATCGTTGCGAACGGCATTCCGCTATGCCCGCGAGCGGCATCCGTTCGTGATCGACGCGATCGTCGCGCTGCCCGATCACCTCCACACAGTGTGGACGTTGCCCGAGGGCGACAGCAACTACGCGGTCCGGTGGATGCTGATCAAATCCTCGTTCTCCCGCGCTCTACCGCGCAGCGAAATGATCGGCCACAGCCACCGACGGAAACGGGAGCGGAGCATCTGGCAGCGCCGCTATTGGGAACACGCGATCCGCGACGAGGATGACCTCCATCGCCATCTCGATTACATCCACTTCAACCCGGTGAAGCATTTCCACGTGCCGCGGGTGAGGGATTGGCCCTATTCGTCGTTTCACCGATTGGTGCGGCGCGGGCTTTATCCGGAAGATTGGGGCGGGGATATGCGCGAGCCTCCTTCCGGGTTCGGCGAGAGGTGATGGGCTTCGCTGCGCTCAGCCCATCCTACGAGTTCGGTGCCCATCAAAACCTAAGCGCCTTTACCTGGATCACATTGGGCAATCCTCGTACCTCGTCCAACAGGGCCGGGGTCAGGTGCTGGTCTACTTCGACGAGGGCGACGGCGTCTTGGCCGGGGGCGGTGCGGCCGAGGTGGAAGGTGGCGATGTTGACTTCCGCCGCGGCGAGGGTGCGGCCGAGGGCGCCGATGAAGCCGGGCTTGTCGTAGTTGCGCACGAAGAGGACGTGGCCGCCCAGTTCGGCCTCGAGCGGGATGCCGGCGACCGAGACGAGGCGCGGCTTGTCGCCGGCGAAGAGCGTGCCCTCGACCGCGCGCTGCTTGCCCTCGAACGTGACGGCGACGCGGATGAGGGTCTGATAGTCGCCGGGGTCGGCGCGCAGGGTCTCGCTGACGCGGATGTTGCGCTCGCGGCAGATCACCGGCGCGTTGACCATGTTGATCGTCGAAAGCTGCGGCGCCAAAAGCCCGGTCAGCGCGATCGCGGTCAGCGGCTTGATGTTGAGCCCGGCGATCGCCCCCTCATAAGTCACGTCGACGGCCGATATCCCGGTCTCGGTCAACTGCCCGGCAAAGCTGCCGAGCTGCTCGGCCAGCTTCATGTAGGGGCGCAGCCGCACCGCCTCCTCCGCGGTCAATGACGGCATGTTGACCGCGTTCGAGACCGCGCCGGTCAACAGGTAATCCGACATCTGCTCGGCGATCTGGACCGCGACGTTCTCCTGCGCCTCGCTGGTCGCGGCGCCGAGATGCGGGGTGGCGACGACATTGTCGCGGCCGAACAGCGGGTTCGATTGCGGCGCCGGCTCCTCGACAAAGGCGTCGACCGCCGCACCGGCGACCTTGCCCGAATCGAGCGCGGCGGCGAGATCGGCCTCGACCACCAGCCCGCCCCGCGCGCAATTGATCAGCCGCACCCCGTTTTTCATCTTCGCGAAGGCGGCCGCGTCGATCAGGTTGCGGGTCTGCTCGGTCAGCGGCGTGTGGAGGGTGATGAAATCGGCGCGGCCCAAGAGGTCGTCGAGGGTCACCCGCTCGACCCCGAGATCGACCGCGCGCTCGGCCGAGAGGAATGGGTCGTAGGCGATCACCTTCATCCGAAGGCCCTGCGCCCGGTCGGCGACGATCGAGCCGATATTGCCGCAGCCGACGACGCCGAGCGTCTTGCCGGCAAGCTCCACCCCCATGAACCGCGATTTTTCCCATTTGCCGGATTGGGTCGAGCGGTCGGCCGCGGGGATCTCGCGGGCGAGCGCGAACAACAGAGCGATCGTGTGCTCGGCCGTGGTGATCGAGTTGCCGTAGGGCGTGTTCATCACGACGATGCCGCGCTGGGTCGCCGCCGGCACATCGATGTTGTCGACGCCGATCCCGGCCCGCCCGACGATCTTCAGATTGGCCGCGGCGGCCATGATCGCGGCCGTCACCTTGGTCGCCGAGCGCACCGCGAGCCCGTCGTAATCGCCGATGATCGCCGACAGCTCGGCGGGTTTGAGACCCACTTTGAAATCGGTCTCGACCCCCCGCTCGGCAAACACCGCGACAGCCCGCGGGCTCAACGCATCGGCGATCAGTACTTTCGACATTTACGGCTCCAACCAGATTTTTTTCACCACGAAGACACGAAGGGCACGAAGTGCAAAAAAACGTCTTTGACGCAGAGGTCGCGGAGGAAGGCGCGGAGGTCGCAGAGGGTTCGGCGCTACCGCGTCCTCGGCGCCTTCCTCCGCGACCTCTGCGTCAAATATTTGGCGCTGCGCGCCCTTCGTGGCCTTCGTGCCTTCGTGGTGAACCTAACTACTTTTCGCCGCGTCGCGCTCCTGTTCCCAGGCCCAGTCGAGCCAGGGCATCAGGGCTTCGACGTCGCCGGTTTCGACGGTCGCGCCGGTCCAGATGCGGATGCCGGGGGGTGAGGCGCGGTGGGTGGCGAGGTCGTAGCCGACCCCCTCCTTGTCGAGCCGCGCCAGCATCCGCCGCGAGGTCGAGAACCGCGTCTCCGGGTCGAGGCTCTGGAACCAGGGGTCGGTGATCATGATGCAGGGCGACGTGCAGGACAGCGTCGCCGGGTCGCTGGCGAGAAACTCGACCCACGGCGTCTTCGCGACCCATTCCTTGACCACGGCGAGGTTCGCCTCGGCGCGGGCGACGCAGCCCTCGATCCCGCCGATGCTTTCGGCCCATTTCAGCGAGTCGACCGCGTCTTCGAGGCACAGCATCGACGGCGTGTTGATGGTCTCGCCGCGGAAGAGGCCCTCGATCAGCTTGCCCTTGCTGGTCATGCGGAAAATCTTGGGCAGCGGCCAGGGCGGCGTGTAGCTCTGCAGCCGCTCGACGGCGCGGGGGCCGAGCGCGATCATCCCGTGCGCCCCCTCGCCGCCCAGCGCCTTCTGCCACGACCAGGTCACGACATCGAGCTTGTCCCACGGCAGCCGCATCGCGAATGCGCCCGAGGTCGCGTCGCAGATCGTCAGCCCCTGGCGGTCGGGCTTGATCCAGTCGCCGTTCGGCACCCGCACGCCCGAGGTCGTGCCGTTCCACGGAAACACCACGTCGCGGTCGGTGTCGACTTCGGCCAGGTTGGGGAACCCGCCATACGGCGCCTTGAAATGCCGCGCGTCGCCGAGCTTGAGATGCACGACCACGTCTTCGACCCAGCCCTCGCCGAAATTCTCCCACGACAGCAAATCCACCCCGCGCGCGCCGAGCAGCGACCACATCGCCATCTCGATCGCCCCGGTGTCGGAGGCGGGGACGATGCCGACCCGGTAGTCGGCGGGGATGCGCAAGACCGCCTTCGAGCGTTCGATGATCTCGACGCATTGCGCGAGCCCGATCGCCGAGCGGTGCGAGCGCCCGGCCAGCGCATTGGCGAGCGCCGCCGGCGTCCACCCCGGCCGCTTGGCGCAGGGGCCTGACGAAAAGCACGGGTTGGCCGGCCGCCGCGTCGGCTTCATGAGGCGGGTCCTCTCGCAAGATCACGCTGGCGCACGGAATACGGAGCCTCATGCGGCGCGTCAATGGTGCAGCGCAGCAGATCGTATCCGATCCCCGCGAACGGGGCCTTTGCCAAGGACCGAATATGGCGACGGCGCCCCGAGGGGCGCCGCTGTCTAGCGGATTACAAGCCCGATGACGATCGGGCTCCATGTCTTGCGAAGCTGATCTTGGATCGTGAGGCCGGTATCCGTCGTCGCCGACAGAACTCGGCCGGTACTGTGACCGTCGCTGGAGAGCGATCGGATGAGATGGTCGATCGTGGCCTTTTCGGCAATGTGCCCTTGGCGGGCGCGAGCGCGCGCGTCAGGTGCCGTCATCTCATTATCCTCCCGGTGCGGGACGTGGGGTTTGAGGGGAGATCCCGCGACCATTTGACCCTTAACGGCGCCCTAGTTAAAGGATTTCGGCGGCTCTTACAACCGATTTACTAACGGAACTTTCTCGTCGCCTTGGCGTTTACCTACTTCCGCGTCATCGGCCCTCGCCTGCACTCGCGCTTTGCGCTCTTTCGAGAACGCTTCGCTTCGCCGCCGATGCGGGCTAGGCTGTGCTGGTTCCCACAGGGAGAGCGCCATGCAATACGGCCTGTTCACAATGCCGTCGCACCCGCCGGAGCGGCCGCTCTACGACGGCCACCGCTGGGACCTGCAAACGCTGCGCTGGGCCGACGAGCTGGGCTTTTTCGAGGCCTGGATCGGCGAGCACCACACCGCGCCGTGGGAACCGCACCCCTCGCCCGACCTGTTGATCGCGCAATCGCTGATGGAAACGAGGAACATCCGCCTCGCGCCGGGCGGGTTCCTGTTGCCGTACCACCATCCGGCCGAGCTCGCCAACCGCGTCGCGATGCTCGACCACATGGCGCAGGGCCGGCTCAATTTCGGCGTCGCCGCGAGCGGCCTCCCCAGCGACTGGCAGATGTTCCACGTCGATGGCGCCAACGGGCAGCATCGCGAGATGACCCGCGAGGCGCTCGACATCATCCTCAAGATGTGGAGCGCGGAGGAGCCGTTCGACTATATCGGCAAGTATTGGCAGGTGAACCACGCCGAGCCGATGTTCGGCTTTCTCAGGCCGCATCTGCGCCCCCTGCAGAAACCGCACCCGCCGATCGGGGTCGCCGGGGTCAGCGCCGGGTCGGAGACGCTGAAGATGGCGGGCGAGCGCGGCTTTCTGCCGATGAGCCTCAACTTCAACCAGACCTACGTCGCGAGCCATTGGGCCTCGGTCGAGGAAGGCGGGCGGCGCAGCGGCCGCACCCCCAGCCGGCGCGACTGGCGGCTGGTGCGCGAAATCTTCGTCGCCGACACCGACGAGGAGGCTTGGCGCCTCTCGGTCGGGGCGCAGATGGGGCGGATGATGCGGGAATACTTCCTGCCGCTGCTGACCAATTTCGGGGTGATCCAGTTTTTAAAGCACGACCCCGAAATCGCCGACAGCGACGTGACGCCGGAATACTGCGCCACCCACAACTGGCTGATCGGCTCGCCCGCGACGGTCGTCGAGAAGATCGAGCGCATGTACCAGGAGGTAAACGGCTTCGGCGCCCTCCTCCTCTTCTGCTTCGACTACAGCGACAACCCCAAGGCCTGGCACCACTCGATGGAGCTGCTGGCCAACGAGGTGATGCCAAAGGTCCAGCACCTCGACGCCCGACTCGCGTAGCGATTATGCAGGCGTCTCACCCAGCAGGCTAGGAAATGGGTCGACCGAAAGCATCGCGTCGAGCGTTTTGGCTGTAAAGACACGGCCATCGGTATCGCGCACGACCGGCCCAAGTGTATCTCCAGTTCGCCGCCATCCTAGCCCGGCCAGCACCGCAAAGACGGGTACTCCGCCCAGGCGCATGCCCTCCCGCCGCAACGTAGCGAATCGGGCGGCCTTATCGCGAGCAGTGCCGCCATCATTGGCTTGTTTACATTCCAGAAATGCCCTCGGGGCGTCCGCCCTGTCGTAGATGACGAAATCAGGCGCTGGCGTCACAGTAATGCCGAACCTATCAGCGATGATTTCCTTCGTCCGTTGGCCCGTCGTCACGAACCGAATTTGCTTGGCGACAAACAGTTCCGTCACCGCATCCTCAAGAATTCCTCCGCGCCGGCCGGACGTTGCGTCCAGCAACTGGCGATATGCACCCCCATAATGTCGCTGATGCAGGAACACCGGGAAAGGCACGTTCTTTGTGGCGTATTTTCGAATTGTGTCCCAGCCATCCGCCGTGTCGGGCTTAGATATCTTATATCGGAGATCACCCGACGGCTCGGGGAACAGGGTTCCGCGCATCCCTCTGTCGATAACGAGGGAGACTACAGAGGCCGCCTCCACAAGTCCGCTTCCTCGACCCCTTCGGCCGGCTTCCAACGACTTTATGCGGCTGTTCGAAAGCGGCTTTCCTCCTACGTCTCCGGCTAGATCGGTCGTCGCGGCGGCGAACTCTTGCGTGGTGAACCCAAGAAACAGCCGGAAGATGCGAAGCGTCTCCGGCTCGGCGACTATTACACGCTGGAGTGAAACAGCATCGACATCCTTAAAGAGGCGGGTGAGCGCCGTTGCTTTTGCATATGCCCGCTCTATCGCCGGTAGCTCATATTCGTCACGCCAATGGATATAGGCGAAGTCGGGGGCCAACTCGGCAACATACACGGCCTCCGCGATCGCAGAATAAACCTCCTGATGATGCGCCTGCCCAAACGTCTCGGGGATTTGCCGAATCAATGATACTCGGCGGTTCCAGGTGTCGGCGGATGCAATATTATCGATGCTTGCCGATATCTCTGCGCCGACCGCCATCGATCAGCGGCCAGACTCATGACGGGAGGGAATCACCGCTGCGTATTTAGGGTCGACTTCGATTGTCAGCCAGCGGCGGCCGAGTTGTTCCGCAGCAAGACCGGTAGTCCCCGTACCGGCAAACGGATCGACGACCAGTTGTCCTGGTAACGTCAGAAGGTTAATAAAAAATTTCGGTAGTGCGAGCGGAAACCGCGCCGGATGCTTCGCTGGATTCGGGCTGAAATCCGGCTCCATATGCAGTAGCGTCGATGGTCGGACCATATCCGGACCAGCCTGCACACGCTTCCGGCCCTGTCCCGATGGCGCGTTGACCCGCTGATAATTATGGGCGAGCCGCTTGCGGCGTTCACGGTCCTTGGCGTCCCAGCGGGCCGGTGAGAGGCAATGCTCCGGGAAAAATTGCCACTCAGGTCCTTTGGCAAATTGAAAACAGTACTCAACGGCGTCCTTCAGGAACCGATTAAAGCGTCCTGGCGGAGGCGACGGTTTTCCCCAAACAAAATCTTCACAAAATAAAAACCCTTGGTCTCTCAGCCAAAATATCAACTCATATTGCAGGGTTCCCCGCTCGGCACCGCGCCGCCTGGATCTATAATTTAGAATGAAATTACCGGTCGGTTTTAATACCCGGTGGATCTCGGCTGTGACAGTCAAGAATGTATCTTGATACCAGTCTCTCTCGTATTTCTCCCCATTGCCGTACTTTGGCTGTCCATCATAAGGCGGCGACGTGATGACCAAATCGACCGCGCACGAATCCATCCCGCGCAGCGCGCTGAGGCAGTCATCGACTACCGCGGCGCCCAAGGATGTGCGGAAGACGGTTTGAGGCGTCGACGGAAGAACAAGGCCGTCCATCACTCAATCCCCCAGCGAGCACGGCAGACAGGGCCTTGTGCGTAACACGATGGTCCGAGGCAGACTAGAGCCGTCGTCCAATCCTACAATGGGTGAGATATAATTCCGGAGGCCCGAACGGTAGTACGCTCGCCCTTCACCACTCGTGCTTGGCCCAGACGCCCTGGACTTCGTCGTCGGTGGCGAAATCGCCGCGCGTCGCCTCCGCCTGCGAGGCCCGGATCGCCGCTTCTTCATCGGAAGTCAGTGGAATCGGCTTCCCGTCATCGGCACCGGCCAACCGCAGCAGGACCTGCGCAATATCGTCCTGCGCGTCCTCCGGAAGATCGCGGATTGCGTCGAGGGCTCGTTCCAGAAGCCTTGTCATCGCCGGGAAACCTAATGCTTTTGGCCGCGGGTGCAAGCCGCTTGCAATCACCCGCCGTTATCACGATCTCAAGGATTGTCCCCTATCACCGGCGGGGCGCTGGTATGCCCGTGGCGACGTTGCGGGCGTGCCGGCGATGAGGCACAGTCGCGGCGTCGCCGGTCGGACTTGCGGCGGACCGCGAGAGTAGTATAAGGCGCTGCCGGGCCGGGATGCCCGGGCGTAGGGGGACGACGGGCCGGTCGAACCGGTATCGAGGGACGGCCGCGCCGAGGTTGAGTTCGAGCTGGATCATCCGGCTCGGCAGGAGATGCGTATTGCAACCCACCGATATCCGCGACCCTAACTACTTCCACAAGGTCGTAGACTGCCAATGGGCCTGCCCGGCGCACACGCGGGTGCCCGATTACATCCGCCTCATCGCCGATCGAAAATATACCGAGGCGTGGGCGGTCAACTGGGAGTCGAACGTCTTTCCCGGCATCCTCGGCCGCACCTGCGACCGGCCGTGCGAGCCGGCCTGCCGCCGCGGCCGCATCGAGAAGGAGCCGGTGGCGATCTGCCGGCTGAAGCGCGTGGCCGCCGACAACAAGGGCGACGTCAGCGCCTATATCCCAAAGCCGCCGGCACGGAAAAACGGCAAGCGCATCGCGCTCGTCGGCGCCGGCCCCGCCTCGCTGACCGTGGCGCGCGACCTGCTGCCGCTCGGTTATGAGTGCGTGATCTTCGACGGCGACACCAAGAGCGGCGGGATGATGCGGAGCCAGATCCCGCGCTTCCGCCTGCCGGAATCGGTCACCGACGAGGAATGCGACCAGATCATCAACATGGGCGCGGAAACCCGGTTCGGGCATTTCGTCGACAGCCTCAAGGAGCTGATCGCCGAAGGCTGGGACGCGGTCTTTGTCGGCAGCGGCGCCCCGCGCGGACGCGAGCTTGAGATCCCCGGCCGCCAGGAGGCCGCGGAGAACATCCATATCGGCATCGACTGGCTGTCGTCGGTCTCGTTCGGCCACGTCACCAAGATCGGCAAGCGCGTCATCGTGCTCGGCGGCGGCAACACGGCGATGGATTGCTGCCGCTCGTCGCGCCGGCTCGGCGGCGAGAGCGTCACCGTCGTCGTGCGCAGCGGGTTCGAGGAGATGAAGGCGAGCCCGTGGGAAAAGGAGGATGCGTCCCACGAGGGCATTCCCATCCTCAACTTCCTCGTGCCGGTCGAGTTCACCCACGATGACGGCGTCCTGACCGGGGTCAATTTCGAGAAGGTCGAGGCGAAATACGACGATAACGGCCGGCGCAGCCTGGTCCCGACGGGCGAGACCCAGCACATCCCGTGCGACGACGTGCTGGTCGCGATCGGCCAGGAAAACTCCTTCCCGTGGATCGAGCGCGACATCGGCATGGAGTTCGACCGCTGGAACATGCCCAAGGTCGACCCGGTCACGATGCAGTCGGCGATCCCCAACGTGTTCTTCGGCGGCGACGCGGCGTTCGGCCCCAAGAACATCATCTGGGCGGTCGCGCACGGCCACGACGCCGCGGTGTCGATCGACAAATTCTGCAACGGCGAAGACATCCGGGACCGGCCGCCGCCGGGCACCTCCCTCATCAGCCAGAAGATGGGCATCCACGAGTGGAGCTACGACAACGACATCTCCAACGACATCCGCTACAAGGTGCCGCTGCGCGAGACCGCGGTGGCGCTGGCGGACATCCGCATGGAGGTCGAGCTCGGCTATGACGAAAAGCTGGGCTATCTCGAGGCCGAGCGCTGTCTCAACTGCGACATCGAGACCGTGTTCACCGGGCCGCTGTGCATCGAATGCGACGCCTGCGTCGACATCTGCCCGGTCGACTGCATCACCTTTACCGACGACGGCACCGAGGACGAGCTGCGCACGCGGCTGACGGCGCCGGCGCCCAACCTGACGCAAGACCTCTATATCGGCAATTCGTTGAAGACCGGCCGCATCATGGTCAAGGACGAAGACGTTTGCCTGCATTGCGGCCTGTGCGCCGAACGGTGCCCGACAGGGGCGTGGGACATGCGCAAATTCCTCATCGACATCACACAGGCGGGACCGGCATGCCGAAGCCGCTAGAAGCGCTCAACGACTTCGTCGTCAAGTTCGCCAACGTCAACGGGTCGGGCTCGGCCAGCGCCAACGCGCTGTTCGCCAAGGCGATCCTGCGCATGGGGATTCCGGCGTCGTCGCGCAACATCTTCCCGTCGAACATCCAGGGGCTGCCGACCTGGTTCGAGGTGCGGATCAACGAAGGCGACCATCTCGGGCGCCGCGGCGGCGTCGACATGATGGTGGCGATGAACCCGCAGACCTGGGACCAGGACATCGCCGAGATCGAGCCCGGCGGCTACCTGCTCTACGACTGCACCAAGCCGATGCCGGCGTCGCGATTCCGCGAAGACATCACCGTGATCGGCGCGCCGCTGACCGAGATCTGCAACCGCACCTATACCGACATGCGGCAACGGCAGCTCTTCAAGAACATCATCTATCTCGGCGTCCTCTCCGCCCTTCTCGACATGGACGTCGCCGCGATCGAGCAGCTCATCAGCGAGCAGTTCCGCGGCAAGGACACGCTGATCAAGCCAAACGTCAACGCGCTCCATCTCGGCCGCGACTGGGCCGAAGCCGAGCTCGAATGCCCGATCGGCCTCAAGCTCGAAAAGCGCGACAAGGTCGGCAAGCGCATCTTCGTCAACGGCAACGACACCGCCGCGCTCGGCGCGGTGTATGGCGGCGCGACGGTCTGCGCGTGGTACCCGATCACCCCGTCATCCTCGCTCGCCGAGGCGTTTTCCGCGCATTGCTTCCGCCTGCGCCGCGACGACGCATCGAAGCAGCACAAATTCGCGATCATCCAGGCCGAGGACGAACTGGCCTCGATCGGCATGGTCGTCGGCGCCGGCTGGAACGGCTCGCGCGCCTTTACCGCGACCTCGGGCCCCGGCATCTCGCTGATGCAGGAATTTATCGGCCTCGCCTATTTCGCCGAGATCCCGGCCGTCATCTTCGACATCCAGCGCGGCAGCCCGTCCACGGGCATGCCGACGCGCACCCAGCAGGCCGACATCCTCTCCTGCGCCTATGCCTCGCACGGCGACACCAAGCACGTCCTCCTCTTCCCCGAAGACCCGCACGAGGCGTTCGAGTTCGGCGCCATCAGCTTTGACCTCGCCGACCGGCTGCAGACCCCGATCTTCGTCATGCTCGACCTCGACATCGGCATGAACGACTGGCTGATCGAGCCGCTCGAATGGGATGCGAGCCGGCAATACGACCGCGGCAAGGTGATGACCCACGACGATCTGGAGGCCGGCAAGGAATTCGGCCGCTACCTCGACGTCGACGGCGACGGCATCCCGTTCCGCACCCTGCCCGGGACCCACCCGACGCGCGGCTCGTTCTTTACCCGCGGCACCACCAAGGACCGCTATGCGCGGTATTCCGAGGAAGGCCACGACTACGTCGAGAACATGCAGCGGCTCTTGAAGAAATTCGAGACCGCGAAGCGCCTGCTGCCGCGTCCGATCACGCTGTCGGCGAAAGAGGCGACCCGCTACGGCGCGATCTATTTCGGCTCGACCTCGGCGGCGATGGACGAGGCGCTGGAGCAGCTCGAGGCGCGCGGCATCCATCTCGACCTGATGCGGGTGCGCGGCTTTCCGTTTCACGACGACGTGCTCGACTTCATCACCAACCACGAGCGCGTCTTCGTCATCGAGCAGAACCGCGACGCCCAGCTCCGCACGCTTCTGACCACCGAGGGCGAGATCGACCCGGCCCGCCTCGTGCCGATCCTGCACTACGACGGCACGCCGATCACCGCGCGGTTCATCACCAAGGCCATCTCCGACATGGTCTCCGTCGTCACCCTGGCTCCGCTCCGCAAGGCCTAACCCGATGACCTACATCGTCAAGCCCCGCTTCCGCCACCCGTCGCTGCCGACCAACAAGCTCGGCTATACCCGTCGCGACTACGAAGGGTCGATCTCGACGCTGTGCGCGGGCTGCGGCCACGATTCGATCAGCGCCGGGATCATCCAGGCCTGTTTCGAGCTGGCGCTGCCGCCGCACCGGATCGCCAAACTCTCGGGCATCGGCTGCTCGTCGAAGACCCCGACCTATTTCCTCGGCCGCAGCCACGGATTCAACAGCGTCCACGGGCGGATGCCGTCGGTCTTGACCGGCGCCAACCTCGCCAACCGCGACCTCGTCTATCTCGGCGTCTCCGGCGACGGCGACAGCGCCTCGATCGGACTCGGCCAGTTCGCGCATTGCCTCCGGCGCGGCGTCGACATGGTCTACATCGTCGAAAACAACGGCGTGTACGGGCTCACCAAGGGCCAGTTCTCGGCGACCGCCGACAAGGGCTCGAAGACCCGTCGCGGCCCGGTCAACACCGACTCGCCGATCGACATGGTCGCCCTCGCCCTCCAGCTCGGCGCGAGCTATGTCGCGCGCAGCTTCTCCGGCGACAAGAACCAGCTCGTGCCTCTCATCAAGGGCGCGATCGAACACAAGGGCGCCGCCTTCATCGACGTCGTCTCACCCTGCGTCGCGTTCAACAACAACGCCGAATCGACCAAGAGCTTCGAATACGTCCGCGCCCATAACGACGCGGTCAACCAGCTCGACTTCATGGTCGAGCACGAGGAAATCACGGCCGATTACGCACCGGGCGCGGTCGAGACCGTGGTGCAGCACGACGGGTCGATCCTGCGCTTGCGCAAGCTCCATCCCGAATACGACCCGCACGACCGCGTGTCGGCGATGACCTATCTCGCCCAGCGGCATGCCTCGGGCGAGGTCGTGACCGGGCTCCTCTACGTCGAGCCCGACCACGGCGATCTGCACCATTTCCTCGGCACCGTCGACGCCCCGCTCAACGCCCTCAACGAAGCCGAGCTCTGCCCCGGCCTCGACCAGCTCGACCGCTACAACGCGGCGCATCGATAGTTCGCAGACGCTCAAGCCCCAAATCATCCCCTCGCCCGCACCGCGGGAGAGGGAGGGACACATCGCAAGGCGATGGGAGGGTGAGGGCAGCGTCAGCCGAACCGCCGCTTGCGTCGCGCCCTCACCCGTCACGCTTCGCGTGCCACCCTCTCCCGCAATGCGGGCGAGGGGAAAAATATGCCTCTTCCCCCTTTTGCCTGGGCTTTCCCCTCCCCCGCAAGCGCCGCAGGCGGGGGAGGGTTAGGGTGGGGGCTTTCGCGCTCCCCGCTCAGCCCCCCGTCGCCGCCTCGCCGTACTGCTCATCGCTGACGTGCCGGCCCCACGCGGTCCCTTCGCCCTTCTCGCCGGCTTCCGACAGCGCCAGATGCGCGAACAGACGGTCGGGCGAGGCGCCGTGCCAATGCTGGGTGTTGGGCGGGATGTTGACGATGTCGCCGGGGTTCAGCACCTGCGGCTTCTCGCCCTCGAAGCAGATGCGGCCGACACCCGACAGACAGTAGAGCGTCTGCCCCACCGGATGCGCATGCCAGGCGGTGCGCGCGCCCGGGGTGAAGGTGACGACCGAGCCGCCCATCCGCGACGGCGAGGTGGCGGTGATCACGGGATCCTGAAACACGGTGCCGGTAAAGGTTTCGGCGGCGCCTTGCTTGGTGGTGCGCTGGCTGGAGCGGACGACTCCGGCTATGACGGGCATGGGGGTTTCTCCTTCGGGTGACGACGGCCTTATGACCGCCCACATATAGCGGCGGAAGCATAGCCGCCGCCGGATCACCAAGGCAATCTGGCTCCAACGCAATCCGGGCGGCGCGCAATCGACGCGGAGGATTTCATGGCCAAGCTGCGGGCCGGGATCGGCGGCTGGGTGTTCCCGCCTTGGCGCGGAACCTTTTATCCCAAGGAGGTAAAGCAGGCCGACGAGCTCGCCTACGCCAGCCGCCACGTGACCGCGATCGAGATCAACGGCACCTATTACCGACTGCAAACCCCGAAAACCTTCCGCCACTGGCACGACCAGACGCCCGACGATTTCGTCTTCTCGATGAAGGGCTCCCGCTTCATCACCAACCGCCGCGTCCTCGCCGAGGCGGGCGAGGCGGTGGGAAAATTCCTCGACAGCGGAATGACCGAGCTCGGCCCCAAATTCGGCCCGATCCTCTGGCAATTCGCCCCCACCAAGCAGTTCGACGAAACCGATTTCGCCGCCTTCCTAGGCCTGCTGCCGCGAAAAATGCGCCACGTCGTCGAGCCCCGCCACCAGAGCTTCGCCGACAAAGCCTTCTTCAAGCTGCTGCGCGACCGCAACATCGCCGTCTGCTTCGGCGACGACCCCGACTTTCCCGAATTCGACGAAGTCACCGCCGATTTCGTCTACGCCCGGCTGCGCTCGTGCAGGGAATCGGAAAAAACCGGCTACTCCCCGCAGGCCCTGACCGCCACCGCCCAGCGCTTCCAACAGCACGCCGAAGCCGGCCGCGACGCGTTCGTCTATTTCATCAACGGCGCCAAGGTCCGCGCCCCGCACGCCGCGATCGCGCTGATCGAACGGTTGTGATGGGTTTCGCTGCGCTCTACCCAGGGCAAGCCGGCATCCACGTCGCGCAGCTCAATCACTGGCCCAACAGCGCCGGCAATTCGGCGAGCGAACGGATTTCGTGGTCGGGCCGGCCGGGGAGGCGTTCGGGCGGCTGGGCGGTGCGGTTGCACCACACGACGCGCAGCCCGAAGGCCGAGGCGGCCCACGCGTCCCACCCGTTCGACGACAGGAACACGATCTCCGCCGGCTTGACCCCAAAGCGGTCGACCGCAAGCTGATAGACCGGGGCGGCGGGCTTGAACACACGAGCCTCCTCGACCGACATCACCGCGTCGAGGAGGCCGCCGATCCCCGCCGCCTCGACCAGCGGCGCCAGCATCGCCGGCGACCCATTCGAGAGGATCGCGGCCTTGATCCCGATTTCCCGCACCCGGCGCAGCGCGTCGACCGCGTCCGGAAACGGCGCCAGGGTCAGGTACAAATTCATCAGCCGCTCGCGCAGTACCGGGTCGGTCCGGCCCATCGCCGCCAGCGCGAAATCGAGCCCGTCGCCGGTCACTTGCCAGAAATCGGCGTGCCGCCCCTGCACCGCGCGCAGCCAGGTATAGGCGATCTGCTTGTCGCGCCACAGCGCCGTCAGCCGCGCCGCGTCGTCGCCGAGCACGTCGGCGCAAGCGGCCGCCGCCGAGCCGAAATCGAAGAGGGTGCCATAGGCGTCGAAGACGCAGGCGCGGATGCCGGCGAGGGAGGCCATTACCCGTCCAGCATCTCGACCTCCACCGCCGACACCCGCCCTTGTTGCAGCACACCGCAGAGGCGGAGCGCGTCCGTCAGGGCTTCCGGCTGGATGGCGGCGGGAAGGTCGGTGGTCATCGTCGCGTTTTCCCACGGGCTTCGCTGCGCTCAGCCCATCCTACGGCACCGAACTCGTAGGATGGGCTGAGCAAGGCGAAGCCCATCACCTCGCCTACTCCGCCGCCAGCCGCTTGCGCGGTTTCGGCCATCGGGCGGCGACGATCGGCAGCACCTCGTCGATCAGGCGGCGGGTCTGGGTCATGATCTCGTCGTCGCCCTTGGC
This sequence comes from Allostellaceae bacterium, assembly GCA_036268075.1. Taxonomy (GTDB): domain Bacteria; phylum Pseudomonadota; class Alphaproteobacteria; order ATCC43930; family CGMCC-115725; genus DATARH01. The sequence continues at coordinate 16,808 of DATAUV010000082.1, forward strand.
CGACGGGCGGAGGATGAATTTCGACACGCCGGAATCGACATAGGCGGCGATCTTGTCGGCGATCTGCTCGGCGCCGCCGATCGCGAAATAATCGAGCGGATCGCGGCCGGTCCGCTTGCGGTAGGCATCGAAAAGCGGCGCGAGCCCGGGGTCGTCGACGCGCCCAAAGCGGAACGGGATGCCGGCGCCGTAATGGTCGTCGTCGATGGGCCTCCCCTCCTCGGCCGACGCCGCGCGGATCGCCGCGACGACCTCCTTCGCCTGCGCCGGCGTCTCCGGCCCGGCCTGCCAGCCGGTGCCGTATTTCGCCGTCCGCCTGATCGCCGCCTCGGACGAGCCGCCGATCCACATCGGTAAATCGGGCTGCACCGGCTTCGGCAGGCATTGCGCGCCCGAGAGGTGATAATGGACGCCCTCGAAATCGACCTTGTCCTCGCTCCACAGCCGCCGGATCACCTCGAGCCCTTCGTCGGTCTTGCGGCCGCGGGTCTTGGTGTCGAGGTTGAGGCTTTTCCATTCCGGCCCGAGCGGGCTGCCGATGCCGAACGCCGGCAAGAGGCGCCCGTTCGACAGGAAATCGATCGTCGCGCATTGCCGCGCCACCAGCACCGCGTCGCGCATCGCCAGCGACAAGACGTTGACGCCGAACTTGATCCGTTTGGTGCGCCCGGCGAGCGCCGCCATCACGCTCATGCATTCGAGGAACGGCGTCGGGCTGGTCAGCCGGTCGGTCTGCCAGATCGAATCGATCCCGCCCGCCTCGCACAGATCGACCCAGCGCCAATAGGCGTCGGCGCCGGAAAACGGAAACTCCATCACCCCGACCCCGACGGCGACCTTGTGCGGCATGACTGCCTCCTTGCCTCGTGCCGCCAACTATGGCCCGATCTGCACAGATTGTCATTGCGAGGAGCCGTAGGCGACGCGGCAATCCCCCTCGGATTAGCCTCTGCGGAAGGGGATTGCCGCGTCGCTACGCTCCTCGCAATGACAGCGGAAGATGGAGGGCCGAGCCGATGCGCGTCTTGACGACCGTGCCGCAGGAAAACCTGCGCCTCGTGCCTGACGCCGCCCGGGCCGCGGAGGCGGAGGGGTATGACGGCATCGTCACGATGGAGAACAAGCACGAGCCGTTTCTCGCGCTCGCCGTCGCCGGCGCCGCGACCGACAGGATCGAGCTCCACACTTCGGTCGCGATCGCCTTTGCCCGCACCCCGATGGCGGTCGCCGAGACCGGGTGGGATATCGCAGGGTCGACCGGGGGTCGCTTCGTCGTCGGGCTCGGGTCCCAGGTGCGGGCGCATAACGAGCGGCGTTTCTCGGCCCCCTGGACCCCGCCGGCGCCGCGGATGCGCGAATACGTGCAGGTGCTGCGGGCGATCTGGCATTGCTGGAAGACCGGCGACAAGCCCGCCTATGAGGGCCAGCACTACCGCTTCACGCTGATGACCCCGAATTTCCACCCCGAGCCGATCGACGCGCCGGCCCCGGCGATCATGATCGCCGCGGTCGGGCCGGCGATGCTGAAGGTCGCGGCCGAGGAATGCGACGGGGTCAAGCTTCACGGTTTCTGCACCAAGAAATACCTGACCGACGCGATCATGCCCAAGATCGAGGCGGGACTCGCCAAGGCCGGCCGCACCCGCGCGCAATACGAAATCTCCGGCGGCGGGTTCCTCGCCACCGGCGCCACCGACGAAGACGTCGCCAAACGCTTCGAATGGGTGCGCCAGCGCGTCGCCTTTTACGGCTCGACCCCGGCCTACTATCCGGTGTTCGAGGCGCACGGGCTCCAGGATCTCGGGCTCAAGCTCAACGCCATGGTGCGCCAGGGCAAATGGAACGAGCTCGCCGCCGAGGTGCCCGACGACATCGCCCACCTCTTCGCCGCGGTTGGCCGCCACGACCAGATCGCCCGGGCGATCGAAGACCGCTACGGCGGCCTCGTCGATGCGATCACCCTCGGCCGCGAAGGCACCGGCAAGGTGCCCAACGACCTCGCCCAAGACATCCGCCGCATCCCGCACCAATACGCCGGGCTGCCGCACTGAAGGAGACACAAGATGGCAGACAAGATCCGGCTCGGCCTCATTGGCGCGAGCGTCAGCGGCACCTGGTCGTCGCGCTCGCATCTGCCGGCGGTGCGGGCCAGCGCCGATGTCGAGCTGACCGCGGTCTGCACCACCCGCGCCGACAGCGCCGAGGCGGCGCGGCAGGCTTATGGGGCGAGGCTCGCCTTTGACGACTACCGCAAGATGGTCGCCTCACAAGAGATCGACGCGGTCGCGGTCGTCGTGCGCGTACCGTCGCATTTCGGACCCACCAAGGCCGCGCTGGAGGCCGGGAAGCACGTCTATTGCGAGTGGCCGCTCGGCAAGACCACCGAGGAGGCGGTCGAGCTGACCGCGCTCGCGAAAGCGAAGGGCCTCGTCACCGCGATCGGGCTCCAGGCGCGCGCCAACCCGACCCTCATCCACATGCGCGACCTGATCGCCGGCGGCTATGTCGGCGAGATGCTGGCGGTCACCGTGACGCTGATGCGCGAGGGCGTGCTGACCCGCCCGTCGAACCGCACCTGGCAGCGCGACGTGACATTGGGCGCCAATACGCTGACGATCGCCAACGGCCATGTGCTCGACGCGATGCGGTTTGTGACCGGCGATTTCGGGCGGCTGTCGGCGGTGGTCTCGACCCAGGCCAGGCAGTGGCTCGACACCGGCAGCAATACCTGGCTCGACGTGACCTCGCCCGACAACATCCTCGTCAGCGGCCGGCTCGGGAACGGTGCGGTCGTATCGAGCCACGTCGCCGCGATCCCCTATGCCGGCAGCGGCTATCGCATGGAAATCTACGGCCGCGACGGCACCCTCGTCGCCGCCGGCGAGGACTCGCCGCAGCTCAACGACGTGACCCTCTGCGGCGCCCAGCGCGGGAACAAGCTCGCCCCGATCGCCGTGCCCCGCGAGCTGACCGTCGCGTCCGAGGCCACGCCAACAGGCGAGGCCTTCCACGTCGGCCAGATGTACACCGGCTTCGCCCGCGCGATCCGCGGCGCCAAAACCGCCCATCCCGACTTCGCCACCGCCGTCGAGCTCCACCACCTGATCGACGCGATCCGCGCGGCGGACGAAGGGCACCGCGAGGTGGCGGCCGCCTAGCCCTCACCCGTCTCGCTCCGCGATCCACCCTCTCCCGCAATGCGGGCGAGGGGATTCTTCCTCTGCCCTCGCCCGGCCTTCCCGGGGATCGGCGGGTGAGGGCCGATCCCCGGGAAGGCCGG
>DATAUV010000083.1:0-1977 GCA_036268075.1 Allostellaceae bacterium
TACATCGACGAGCGCACCGTCGACGTGCATATCGGCCGCCTGCGCAAGGCGATCAGCCGCGGGCAGGAGGAGGACCCGATCCGCACCGTGCGCGGCGCCGGCTATTCGCTCGACGACCGCTTCGGCCGGACGAACTGACCCCGATCCGGTCATCCTGAGGTGCTCGAGTGCGAGAGCACGCGAGCCTCGAAGCATTTGCGAGGCACACTCTGTCGTTTCCGCGCAGGTGGGAACCCACACTCCGCAGCCTATCGAGAGACTGCGGCGTATCGGTCCCGGGCCTCCTTCGCTTTGCCCAGTCGCCCGCGACGACATCGAAAACAAAACGGCCGGGCGCAAAGGCCCGGCCGTTTGAACAGATCGCCGAGGCTGTTCAGGCCCGGAACGCTCGCTTCTCGCGGCGGCGGTCATGCGCCGGCTGGTAGGCGACGCGGCAGTGATAGGAGCAGTAGGGCTGCTCGTTGGCGCTGTCGCCGCCACAGAAGAAGAAGTCGCCGGCGCCCGGATCGCCGACCGGCCAGCGGCAGGTGTGCTCGTTGAGCTGCAACAGCGTCTTGCGCTGCTCGACCGGGATCTCCAGCAATTGAGGCTCCGGCTCAAGGTCGAAGTCATAGGCCAGCGCGGTATTGCCGCGGATCGTCGGGCGCGACACCCGCAGCATGTGCCCCGAGGAGCGCGCCTTGCGCGGCCGCGGCGCGGCCGAGGAGGGGCTCTTGGCCCGCCCAGACAGGCCGAGGCGGTGCACCTTGCCGATGACGGCATTGCGGGTGATGCCGCCGAGCTCGGCGGCAATCTGACTCGCCGACAGCCCATCCGACCAAAGCTTCTTCAGGAGTTCCACCCGTTCGTCGGTCCAGCTCATGGGTTCGCGGCCTCCCAGCCTCGATTGAATCCATCTCCGTTCGCCGGGCGCCATGTCTCGGCGCCTGAACGCTCACGCTTCAGGGATGAACCAGAAATCTCGTCGCCCGGTACGACATGTCGTACCGTCTGAAGTCAAAGTTACACCAGCGCTTGACTCACACACAAGCTTTTGCCAACGCCAAGCGCCAACTACCAACAGGTTTTCCTTTAGAATCCGCACTTGCGGCATAATTGAGTCACTTGATTCGGTTCTTTGCCGCCGTTGACCCGACCGGGCGCGGCTCATACAATGCCAAAAGTGCCGCCCGGCGAGGCGGCACATTTCTTTTCGGGGTCCGCGCGGGATCCTGAAAAGCATGCTCCCGGAAGCGCTTACGGCGCGAGCGGGCGGCGGCGACACCGCGCGCAGACGATATTGTTCGAGACAATGCCTGTAAGCCCGCACCTATTGCCGACCTATGCGCGCGTCGACCTCGCTTTCGAGCGGGGCGAAGGCGCCTGGCTCTATACGGCCACGGGCGAGCGCTACCTCGATTTCGCCTCAGGCGTCGCCGTCAACGCTCTCGGCCATGCGCATCCGGTGCTGACCAAGGCCTTGACCGAGCAGGCGCACAAGCTCTGGCACGTCTCGAACTTGTATCGCATTCCCGGCGCCGAGACGCTGGCAGATCGGCTGTGCGCGTCGTCCTTCGCCGACGTCGCCTTCTTCTGCAACTCCGGAACGGAGGCGATCGAGGGTGCCGTCAAGATGGCGCGCAAGTATCAGGCCGTGTCCGGGAAGCCCGAGCGCTACCGCATCGTCACCTTTGAGGGCGCCTTTCACGGCCGCACGCTGGCGGCGCTGTCGGCGACCGGCAACAAGAAGTATCTCGACGGCTTCGGTCCGCCGGTCGAAGGTTTCGACCAAGTCGCTTATGGCGAGCTCGAAGCCGTGAAAAAGGCGATCGGTCCCGAGACCGGCGCCATCCTGATCGAGCCGGTGATGGGCGAGGGCGGCGTTCGCGTCGTGCCGCACGCTTTCCTGCGCGCGCTGCGCAAACTCTGCGACGAGCGCGGCCTGCTCCTGGTGTTCGATGAAGTGCAGAGCGGCATCGGCCGCACCGGCGCATTGTT
>DATAUV010000084.1:0-28436 GCA_036268075.1 Allostellaceae bacterium
CCCCGGCCTCGCCGAGCCCCGGCACGGTCAGTAGCTCGTCGGCATCGGCGCTCAGCGCCTCGGCCAGGCTGCCGAAGCGGTCGATCAGATCCTTGGCGAGCGGCTTGGTGTCGCCACGCGGGTTGCCGGCGAACAGCAGCAATTCGAGCAATTCGTAGTCGGGCAGCGCGTCGGGGCCGCCGGCGATCAGGCGCTGGCGCAGGCGGGTGCGATGGCCGAGGAAATGCGGCACCGCGGGCGCGAAATCGGCCATGCCATCGCCGGGTTTGGCGCGCTTTGGCGGCATCAGCCGGCCTTGCGCGCGCGCATCGCGGCGAGCCGTTCGGCGGCCATGCGATGCGGCTCGTCGGTGTCGAAGGCTTCGACAAAGCGGTCGATGCCGCGCTCTACCGCCGCGCTCGCCGACGGTGCCTCCTCCCAATCGAGCACCAGCGCCTTCTGGATGCGGATCGCGTTGGGGCCGGACTCGAGGATCGGCGCGGCGAACCGCTCCACTTCCGTGTCGAGGTCGCCCACCGCGTCGACGAGACCCCAGGCGAGCGCGGTCGGCGCGTCGATCGTCTCGCCGGTCAGCACCAAATTGCGGGCGCGGCCGGCGCCGATCAGGCGTGGGAGAAGTGCCGCCTCGACCACCGACGGGATGCCGATCCGCACCTCGGGCATGCCGAAATGCGAGCCGGGGCTGGCGACGCGCAGATCGCAGGCGGCGGCGAGCTCCAGCCCGGCGCCGAGCGCGTAGCCGTCGATCCGCGCGATCACCGGCACCGGCAGCCGCCGGCACGAATCGCAGCAGCGGTGGACGAGGGTGATGAATTCGCGCGCGTTGTCGCGGTCGAGCGTCGCCAGCTCGTTGACGTCGGCGCCGCCGACAAAGGCGCGGCCGCCGGCGCCGGTCACAATCGCGAGCCGCAGATCGGGGTCGCCTGCGAGGCCGGTCATAACGCCAAGAAACTCACCCATCAACGCGCGATTGAGACTGTTGAGCCGCCGCTCGTTGGCGATCGTGACGCGGGCGACAAACCCGCCCCCCTTGTGCGCTTCGCGTGCGACCTCGACAGCCATTCTGGCCCCTCATCCCCCGCTCGTGCATACTAGGCTTGAGACCTACGAGGAGGCGAGCGTGTCGATCGTCGAGGACATTCGGGAGCTTCGCGAAACCTACGGCGAGCCGTCGGAGCGCGTGATCAAGAAGCAGCTTCCCCGGCTGGAAAAACATTCGCGCGCCTTTATCGCGATGTCGCCCTTCATCGTGATGGCGACTTGCGATGCCGAAGGGCGCTGCGACGCCTCCCCCAAAGGCGATGCGCCCGGCTTCGTCACGGTCATCGACGACGAGACGCTGCTGATTCCCGACCGGCTCGGCAACAATCGCGTCGATACGATTGGCAACATCCTGCAGCACCCACGGGTGGGGCTGATATTCCTCGTTCCGGGAATGCGCGAGACGCTGCGCGTCAACGGCCGGGCGCAGATTACGATGGACCCCGAATTGCTCGGCGCCGCCGCGGTCAACGGCAAGCTACCACGCAGCGGCATCCTGGTGACCGCCGACGAGGTCTATTTCCACTGTGGCAAGGCGCTCATCCGCTCCGATCTGTGGAACCCGGAAAAGCAGGTTGCGCGCACCGCCTTCCCGTCGCTCGGCATCGTCATCGCCGATCAGATTGGTCAAAAGGTCGAGCCCAAGGAAGCCGAGCGGATGACCGAGGAAGGCTACATCGCCCGCCTCTACTAGCCTGTGATGGCGGCAGGGAACGCCGACATCGTCGTCATCGGCGCCGGGATGGCCGGCGCCGCGGCGGCCGCGCATCTGGCGGCGCAGGGCACGGTCATCCTATTGGAGCGCGAATCGCAGCCCGGCTACCACAGCACCGGGCGCTCGGCGGCGCTGTTCACCGCGACCTACGGCAACCTCACAATCCGCACGCTGACCCAGGCGAGCCGCGCCTTCTACCTCGCCTGGGCCGACGGGTTCGCCGAGCACCCGATCCTGACCCCACGCGGCGCGATGCTCTACGCACCGCCCGAGCAGAGGGCGACGCTCGACAAGATGTGGGCGGAGATGTCGCCGCTCGACCCGACGATCCGGCTGCTCGACGGCAAAGAAGCGCGCGAGTTGGTGCCGGTGCTGCGGCCCGATCGGGTCGAGGCGGCGATCCTCGAGCCCGAGGCGATGGACATCGACGTCCACAATCTGCACCAGGGCTATCTTCGCCTCTTCCGCCAGCGCGGCGGACGGATCGAGACAAATGCCGAGGTCACCGGGCTATCGCGCGCCGGAAACGTATGGAGCGTGACGACCCGCGCGGGCGAGTTCGAGGCGCCGGTCGTGGTCAACGCGGCCGGGGCCTGGGCCGATGTGGTTGCCGGGATGGCCGGGCTGCCGCCGGTCGGGCTCCAGCCGAAGCGGCGCACGGCGATGATCGTGCCGGCGCCGTCGGGGTTCGACACGCAGCATTGGCCGATGGTCATCGACGCCGACGAGACCGGATATTTCAGGCCCGATGCCGGCAAGCTCCTGGTCTCGCCGGCCGACGAGACGCCGGTCGAGCCGCAGGACATCCAGCCCGAGGAAATCGATGTCGCGATCGCGATCGACCGGCTGGAAAAGGCGACGACGCTCAAAATCGAGCGGGTCGAGCGCAAATGGGCGGGGCTGCGCAGCTTTGTGCCCGACCACACGCCGGTCAACGGGTTCGACCCGCTCGGTCCCGGGTTCTTCTGGCTCGCGGGGCAGGGCGGCTACGGCATCATGACCGCCGAGGGGATGGCCAAGACCGCGGCGTCGCTGATCGCGACCGGCGCGCTGCCGGCGGATATCGCCGCGCGCGGCATCACCGCCGACAGCCTCGGCCCGGCGCGGTTTTCGGGGAGGGTGCGATGACTACCGGCGAGCAGGCCGCCAAGGCCGAAGCCTTTCGCGCGCAGCCGTGGGCGAAGAAGCGACGGCGGGGTCGGTGATATTTCGTCGAGTCAACAAGTTGTTATGACGTTCTTGCCACCGAAGATGAAATAGACTCCGCGGCGGGACAGGAGGGCTGGGTGGCGAAATCGGTCGCGCAGACGGCGGAGGGGAGGCGGCTTGCCGAGATCCGCTCGGGCGCGCTGTGGCGGCTGTGGGGGCCTTATGTCAGCGACCGGCAATGGGGCACGGTGCGCGAGGATTACAGCCCCGGCGGCACCGCCTGGGACTATTTCCCGCACGACCACGCGCGCAGCCGCGCCTATCGCTGGGGCGAGGACGGGATCGCCGGCTGGGGCGAGCGGCACCTTTATTGGTGCCTGGCGCTGGCGCTGTGGAACGGCAACGACCCGATCCTCAAGGAGCGCCTGTTCGGGCTGACCAACGAGGAAGGCAATCACGGCGAGGACGTGAAGGAGCTGTACTACTACCTCGACGGCTTGCCGACCCACAGCTACATGCGGATGCTGTACAAATATCCGCAGGCCGCCTTTCCCTATAGCCGCCTCGTCGACGAAAATCGCCGCCGCGACAAAACCAGCGCCGAATTCGAGATCGTCGACACCGGTATATTCGACGACGACCGCTATTTCGACGTAACCGTCGAATACGCCAAGGCCGGCATCGGCGACGTGCTGATGCTGGTCACCGCCGAAAACCGCGGCCCTGCCCCGGCGAGGCTGCACATCGTGCCGCAGCTATGGGCGCGCAACATCTGGTCGTGGAGCGAGGGGGTGGAGCGCCCGTTGCTGTCGGCCGAGGGGCCGAACGCGGTCGATGTCGTCCACCCGCTGCTGAAGCCGCTGCGGCTCGTCTGCGACGGCAAGCCCGAGCTGTTGTTCTGCGACAACGACACCAATGTGCGCCGGCATGACGGGTTCGACGCGCCGGGCTATTTCAAGGACGGAATCAACGAATACCTCGTCCGCGGCAAGGGCGGCGCGGTGAACCCGGCGCGAACCGGCACCAAGGTCGGCGTGCATTACGACGCGACGATCCCGGCGGGCGGCAAGGTGCGGTTCCGCCTGCGCCTGACGCCCGATGGCGGGCTCCCGGATGGCGGGTTCGATGATTTCGACGCGATCTTCGCCGCCCGCCGCGCCGAGGCCGACGAGTTCTACGCGGCGGTGCAGGAGGGGATCGACGACCCCGATGCCCGCGCGATCCAGCGCCAGGCCTTTGCCGGGATGCTGTGGTCGAAGCAGACCTACCTGCTCGACCTGCGCACCTGGCTGCGCGGCGACCCGGCCCAGCCGACACCGCCCGAGGAGCGCCGGCACGGCCGCAACGCCGATTGGGGGCACCTCTACAATTCCGACGTCATCGCGATGCCGGACAAGTGGGAATACCCGTGGTACGCGGCCTGGGACCTCGCCTTTCATTGCGTCACGCTGGCGCTGATCGACCCGGATTTCGCGAAGGACCAGCTCGTCCTCCTCACCCGCGAATGGTACATGCACCCGAACGGGCAACTTCCTGCTTATGAATGGGCGTTCGGCGACGTGAACCCGCCCGTTCATGCCTGGGCGGCGTGGCGGGTCTACGAGATCGACCGGCGCCAGCGCGGCGGCCGCGGCGACCGCGCCTTTCTCGAACGCGTCTTTCACAAGCTGATGCTGAACTTTACCTGGTGGGTGAACCGCAAGGACGCCGACGGCCGCAACATCTTCCAGGGCGGGTTCTTGGGCCTCGACAATATCGGCATCTTCGACCGCAGCGCGCCGCTGCCGACCGGCGGCCACATCAACCAGGCCGACGGCACCGCCTGGATGGCGATGTACACGCTCAACCTGATGCGGATCGCGCTGGAGCTCGCCGTGCGCGACCATGTCTACGAGGACATCGCGACCAAGTTCTTCGAGCATTTCCTGCTGATCGCCGAGGCGATGACCAATATCGGCGGCACCGAATTCGGGCTCTGGGACGAGGCGGACGAGTTTTATTACGACGTGCTCGAACTGCCCGACACGGAGGCGGTGCCGATGCGGGTGCGCTCGATGGTCGGGCTGATCCCGCTTTTCGCGGTCGAGGTGCTGGATCACGCGGTGGTCGCGCGCCTGCCGGAGTTTTCGGCGCGGCTGCGCTGGTTTCTCGACCACCGGCCCGAACTGGCGCGGCTGGTGTCGCGATGGCAGGAGCGCAGCGAGGACGAGCGGCAGCTTTTGTCGTTGCTGCGCGGGCACCGGATGAAGGCGCTGCTGCGGCGGATGCTCGACGAAACCGAGTTCCTCAGCGATTACGGCGTGCGCTCGATCTCGAAATTCCACGAAAAGAACCCGTTCGTCTTCGAGCATGCCGGGTCGCGGTTCAGCATCGGCTATGTGCCCGGCGAATCGACCACCGGCGCCTTCGGCGGCAACTCGAACTGGCGCGGCCCCATTTGGATGCCGGTGAATTTCCTGCTGATCGAATCGCTGCGGCGGTTCCACAGCTATTACGGCGACGATTTCCAGGTGGAATGCCCGGTCGGGTCGGGGCGCCTGTTGACCCTGAGCGAGGTCGCCGACGAGATCACCCAGCGCCTGACCCGCCTTTTCCGTAAAGACAAGGACGGCCGCCGCCCGGTCTTCGGCGGCGACCCGCATTACGAGAAGCCCGGGTTCCGCGACGAGCTCCTGTTCTACGAATATTTCCACGGCGACACCGGCGGCGGGCTCGGCGCGGCGCACCAGACCGGCTGGACCGGCCTCGTCGCCCTGCTCCTGACCCCGCTGCGCACCAGCGCCAGCGACCCCGACGCCGCAATGGCCGAGGACCGTGCCGACGCGGCGCACTGATTTCTTCTCCCTTGCCGCCGGTTCCGGGGAGAAAGTCAGGGTGAAGTTCTTCCCCCTCTCCGCCCATTGGGGGGAGAGGGCCGGGGTGAGGTGGGCATGCTCTGGGGCCGCCCACCTCACCCTCCCATGCCTCCGGCATGGGCCCCTCCCTCTCCCCCCAATGGGCGGAGAGGCAAAATGAATAACGGCGATCGGCCCCTCGCGCCGATCCGCCTCGGGCGCGGCATCTGCAACGATCTCGGGGCGGCGGAGCGGCGGGAATGGTGGCTCGCCAACGGGCGCGGCGGGTATGCCGGCGGCACCGTCGCGCAGAGCCTGACGCGGCGGTATCACGGGCTCCTGATCGCGCCGCTCGACCCGCCCCTCGGCCGCACCCTCGTCCTCGCCAAGGCCGACGCGACCGCGACGATCGGCGACCAGGCCTACCCCCTCTTCACCAACCGCTGGTCGAGTGGCGCGATCGCGCCCGATGGTTACCGGCTGATCGAGGATTTCACGCTCGACGGCACGGTGCCGGTCTGGCGCTTCCGCTGCGGCGAGCAACTCGTCGAGCAGCGCATCTGGATGGAGCCGGGCGCGGATACGGTCTACGTCGCCTGGCGTTGCGACGGGGCCGCGAGCCTGTCGGTGTGCCTGCTCGCGAATTGCCGCGACCATCACGGCGACACCTGGCCCGACGGGTTCCGGCCCGAGATCGCCACCGATGGCCATCGCCTGACCGTCGCGTTGCCGGGCCGCTTCACCCTAGCCGTTGAGGCGAACGGCGGCGGGTTCGAGCCGCGGCGCGAGTGGTTCTGGGATTTCGACCTGCCGGTCGAGCGCGAGCGCGGTCTCGGCGACCGCGACGCGCATCTCCATGTCGCCCACCTCGCGCTGGTGCTGGAGCCGGGGAAATGGGCGGGTTTCGCCGCCGGGATCGGCGCGGTGTCGGCCGATCTCGACGGCGCGCTCGCCCGCCGGCTCGCCTGGGACCGCGCGGTCGTCGCGCGCGCCGTCGCGGCCGATCCCGTGTTTGCGAAGGCGCCGGATTGGGTGACGCGGCTCGTCCTCGCCACGGATGCGTTCCTGGTCGCCCGCCCGCTCCCCGACGTGCCAGATGGAAGAACGGTGATCGCCGGGTATCCGTGGTTTGGCGATTGGGGCCGGGACACGATGATCGCGCTGCCCGGCCTCTGCTGCGCGACCGGCCGCGCGGCGGAGGGCCGCACGATCCTCGAGACCTTCGCCCGCTTTGTCGACCGCGGGATGCTGCCCAACGTCTTCCCCGAGCGCGCCGCCGACCGGCCCGAGTACAACACCGCGGACGCGACGCTGTGGTACGTCGAGGCGTGGCGCGCCTATGTCGAGGCGACCGGCGACGAGGCGGCCTTGCGGGCGGTGTTTCCCACCCTCGCCGGCATCATCGACGCGCACCAGAAAGGCACCCGCTACGGCATCGCCGTCGACCCAATGGACGGGCTGCTGCGCGCCGGCGAGCCGGGGGTGCAGCTCACCTGGATGGACGCCAAGATCGGCGACTGGGTCGTCACCCCGCGCATCGGCAAGCCGGTCGAGATCAACGCGCTGTGGTTCAATGCGCTCGCCGCGATGGCCGCGATGGCGGAGCGGATCGGCGAGCGGGGCGATGCCTACCGCGCGGCCGCGGCGCGCGCCAAGGCCGGGTTTGCGCGGTTCACGATCCCGGGCGGGCAGGGGCTTTACGACGTGATCGACGGCCCCGGCGGACCGGGGGACAATGATCCGAGCTTGCGCCCGAACCAGCTCTTCGCCGTGAGCCTGTGGGCGACCCCGCTCGACCCGGCGACGCAGCGCGCCGTGCTCGACGCCTGCGCGCCGCTGGTGACGCCGTTCGGCCTGCGCTCGCTGGCGCCGGGCTCGCCCGCTTATCGCCCGGCCTGCAGCGGCGGCGCTTTGCAGCGGGACGGCGCCTACCACCAGGGCACGGTCTGGGCCTGGCTCCTCGGCCCCTATGCGCTCGCGCACCACCGCGTCCACGCCGACGCCTCCGCGGCGCAGGCGGCGCTCGAAGGGATCGCCGGGCACCTCCTCGATGCCGGGCTCGGCCAGGTGAGCGAAATCTTCGACGCCGACCCGCCCTTCACCCCCCGCGGCTGCCCGGCTCAGGCCTGGTCGGTGGCGTGCGTCCTCGATGCGTGGCGGCGGCTGGAGCACGCGAAGTGACCCTGGACCGCGGGCGTCTCGCCCGCATCTTGCTCTCGTAAGAGCGGGCGAGACGCCCGCGGTCCAGAAGTTACTGCGCCGTCAGCCCCCCATCCACCACCAGCCCCGCGCCGGTCATGAACCCGGCATCGTCCGACGCCAAAAACACGATCCCCTTGGCGATGTCGTTGGGCACGCCGAGGCGGCCGATCGGGTGGGTCTTGAGGGCGATCTGCCGCGCTGCCTCGACATCGTTCGAGCCCTGGCTGCGGGCGCGGGCGGTAAAGGTCTGCTCGCCCATGTCGGTCTGGATCACGCCGGGATGGATCGAGTTGACCCGGATCTTGTAGCCCTTGCGCGAGAATTCGAGCGCCGACGATTTGGTGAACAGCGTCACCCCGCCCTTGGTCATCGAATAGAGCGGGTCGAGTTGTGAGCCGACGAGGCCGGCGACCGAGGCGAGGTTGACGATCGCGCTGCCGTGCTCGCTCTTGGCGCCGCTTTCCTTCAAGGCCGGGATCGCGAGCTTGGTGCCGAGGAAGACGCCGGCCAGGTTGATGCTGGCGAGCCGGTTCCATTCCTCGAGCGTCGCCTCCTCGATCCCCTTGCCGAGAAACATCCCGGCATTGTTGACGAGGATGTCGAGCCCGCCCCATTTCGCGGTGACGGCGGCGATCGCCTCGCCCCACGATGCCTCGTCGGTGACGTCGAGATGGTGATAAAGCGCGGCGTCGCCGAGGCTTCGCGCCGTCTCGCGCCCGCGCTCGTCGAGGATGTCCCCGATCGCGACCCTCGCCCCGGCCTCGACCATCAGCCGCGCCGTCTCCGCGCCGATCCCGCGCGCCGCGCCGGAAATCAGCGCCACCTTGCCGTCGAGCCGGTTCATGTCTTCCTCCCTCGGCAAAGCCGAATGATTCACAATGAGGCAGTGAGGCAGTGAGAAAGCATCGCTTTTCGATATCTCACTGCCTCACTGCCTCATTGTGAATCTTCTGGCGCTTCGCGCCGGGAGTGGCAAGCTTCACCAGCATTCGACCCCGGGAGGCCCCCATGCAGATCGCCCGCCTCGACCACCTCGTGCTGACCGTCGCCGATATCGCCCAGACCTGCGGCTTTTATACGAAGGTGCTGGGCATGGAGGTCATCCGTTTCGGCGAGGGCCGGACGGCGCTGCGCTTCGGCCAGCAGAAGATCAACCTGCACCCGGCCGACGACATCCCCGGCCTCGTCGCCGACAGGCCGACCGCCGGCTCGGGCGATTTGTGCTTCATCACCGAGACGCCGATCGGCGAGGTCGTCGCGCATCTGAACCAATGCGGCGTGCCGATCATCACCGGCCCGGGCCCGCGTGCCGGCGCGATCGGCACGATAATTTCGGTCTATATCCGCGACCCGGACCAGAATCTGGTCGAGATTTCAAATTATTAGCAAAGCAAAGGAGCGCGGGCGTCCCGCCCGCATTTTTTCCTGAGAGCGGGCGGGACGCCCGCGGTCCTTATTGGGAGGCGCCGCATGAAAATCGCCAGGATCGAAGCCTTCCAGGTCGAATGGGCGCCGCGGGATCGCTGTTTCATCTGTCGGGCGAGCCCGGGCTGGGGCTCATCGTCAACGAGGACGAGCTAGCCAAACGGCGGATCGACATCCGGTGAAGCGATTTGCCGGGGCGACCGATCACGCCTACAGTTGAACGTCATGTCGATCGACACGCTGAAAGTAGCACGCAGGCTCAGGGAGGCCGGGTTCACCGAGCCCCAGGCCGAGGCCGTTGTAGACGCGGTGCGCGAGGGCGACGAAAACTCGGACGCGGCGACCAAGCAGGATTTGGCGCTGCTCGGGATAGAGTTGCGAGCGGAGATCGCGGCGGTGCGCGCCGAAATGCGTGAGATGGAGCAGCGGTCTATTGCTCGGCAAGAGACCGGAAAGGCCGAGATGCTCGGCCGGACGTTTTCGATGATTGTCGGGTCGGTGCTGGTCAATGTCGTCGCTATGCTCGGGGTGATGTTTGCCTTCGCCAAAATGCTGGGACATTTGCCAGGAGGATCGGCCATGAAGATCGAGCGTATCGACCACCTCAACATCACGGTCTCCGATATCGACCGCAGCATGGACTTCTACAAAAAGGTGCTCGGCATGGAGGCCGAGATGATCGGCGAGGGGCGGGCGGCGCTGACCTTTGGCCAGCAGAAGATCCATCTCGACCTCGCCGGCACCGGGATGACGATGGGGCCCGAGCCGCGCATGCCGGCCCATATCTGCTTTGTGACCCAGTCATCCCTCGGCGAGGTCAAGGCGCATCTCGCGGAATGCGGCGTCGCGGTGCGGATGGAGGGGCCGCGCGCCGGGGCGATCGGGACGATCCAGTCGGTCTATATCGACGATCCCGACCGCAACTCGGTCGAAATATCGACGTATTGACGATGACGGACAGCACCGAGCGCAGCGAGACGCAGATCATCGAGGGCGCGTTCGAGCACCGCGTCCACGATCTGTTCAAGATCTTCGCCGAGGCGATTTACACCGGCGAACCCGAACGCGACGCCGCGACCCGGTTTCGGCGCGGGCTCGTGTCGGCACGGCGCGCGCGGGCCGCGGCGCTGGAGGTCGCGAAGGAGGAGTAGCGTTTCGTTTGGACCACGGGCGTCCCGCCCGCATTTTTGCGGAGGTGCGGGCGAGACGCCCGCGGTCCATAATCCTTACTCATCCACCGACATCGCCAATATCAGGCTGAGCTGGCACAGCGGCCGGCCGCTCTCGCCGGCCCAGCCGTTGAATACCGCCTGCGCCGCCGCCCGCTCGCCGCGGTTTTTCGGCGGGCCGGCGATCCCGGCCCAATGCTTCAGCCCGCCGCAGACCGAGCCGGTCAGGACGAACGTGTCCTTGCCGACCATGCGCAGAAAGCTCGGCCCGGAATTGCCGCCCATCTGGCTGAACCCCTTGCCGAGCGCTTCCCACAGCCCGACGATGTCCGTGCCCGGCCACGCGGCGAGCCACGCGCCAAAGCTCCGATGCTCGTCGGCGACGCCGAGCATCGCGGCGGCATTGTCGCGCACCGATTTGAGCTTGCCCCAGTGGCGGATCAGCTTGGCGTTGCCGAGCAGCGCCTCCATGCTTTCATCCGACATCGCCCGCACGCGGCGCGGGTCGAACCCGGCGAAGGCTTCCTCGAATTCCGGCCATTTCGCGTCGACGACGCTGTGCTTGAGCCCGGCGCGGAAGACGCGCCGCGACATCTGCGACAGGTAGCGGTCGTCGGACATGGCGGCGAGCTCGGCCGCGGCTTTCGGCTGCGGCAGCCGCGCCTCGACCGCGGCGGTGCCGTGGCGCGTGCGGGCCGTGTCGAGGATTGTCGCAAAGGGCGTGACGGGCATGGCGGGCTGATCCGCGTGCTTGCGATGTCTGCATGCAAATTGTAGCACAGAGACCAGAACTCGGAGGCGGCACGGCGCTTCATCATGGCCGATCTGGTGACCAAGGACGACCTGGAGGTCCAAACGTTGCGGATTACCGTGCTACTTGGCGCGATGCTGTTGGCCGGGTTCGGCATGATGACGGCGGTGATCGGCTTGCTGCTCAAGTTCCATTAACGCGCCCAACGGGCCGAAACAACCTCCACCGGAGGCGCGCGTGTCGAACTCGCTGATCGAAAACCTGGTGACGCTGATCGTGGTGCTCGACCCGCTCGGGTCGGTGCCGATCTTTCTGCACGCGACGCAGAATCTCGGCGCGCGCGAGCGGAGCAAGGTCGCGCTGATCGCGGCGGCGGTATCGTTCTGCGTGCTGATCCTGTTTCTCTATTTCGGCCAGTATCTGCTCGACGAGATGCATATCGGGATTCCCGCGTTTCGCATCGGCGGCGGGGTGGTGCTGTTCATCTTTTCGCTGCGGATGATCCTTGGCGGGCATCACGAGGGCGGCACCGCCGACGCGCAGAGGACGCCGACCGAGATCGCCGTCTTTCCCGTGGCGATGCCGGGAATCGCCAGCCCCGGTGCGCTGGTCGCCGTGGTCCTCCTGACCGACAACACCAAGTTCACGCTGCCCGAGGAAACGATCGTTGCCGGCCTTACCGTGGCGGCGTTGGCGCTGGTTCTCTTCGCGCTGCTGCTCGCGGGCAAAGTTCAGCGCTGGCTGGGCACGGCCGGGATCATGGTCATCACCCAGATCATGGGGCTGATCCTGGCCGCGTTCTCGGTGCAGCAGATCCTCGACGGTGTGGTCACCGTGTTCGGCGGCGGCCCCGCGCATTAGAAGACTCTCCCTCTCCCCCCAATGGGCGCAATGGGCGGAGAGGGTTGCGATCAATCGGCGGGAAGCGCCCCGGTCTCGACCTGCGCCACCTGGAATTTCTCCCGGAGGCGCATCAGGCGGTAGCCGAGGCCGAGATAGGGGCCGCATTCGGCGCGGGCGGCGATGAACTCGGCCGGGGTCGTGGCGTGGCGGTCGCGCAGATGGGCGACGACGACCGAATCGACCGGGATGCGGCTGAAATCCTGCAACAGCATCCGGCAATGCGCGGCGGCGTAGGGGCCGATGCCCTTGAGCCCGACGAGGTAGTCGTGGTCGAGCCGGTCGGCGCGGCCGTGGCCGTCGGCGCCGAGGACGCCGTCGTCGAGCATCCGCCGGGTGGTCGAGACGACGACCGGCGCACGGAACCCGAGCTTGGCGATGCGGCGCAGGCGGTCCTCGCCGTAATCGATCAGCGCCTCCGGCCCCGGAAAGGCGCCGCCGCCCGGCTCCTCGACCAGCGCGGCGCACATCCGCACCGTCGACGACCAGCTCGTGTTGATCGTCGCGATGGTCTTGACGAAATCCTCGTAGAAGGTCGAGCCGCAGAGGAGCCGGCCGCCGCCGCGCGCGACGATCGCCGCCTCGTCGGCGAACCCGGCGCCGAGCGCGGCGATCGCCGGGGCCGGGTCCCAGTCGCCCGACACCCAGCGCGCGACGCGGCGGAGAATTTCGCGCGCGTCGCTATCGGCGAAGCCCTCGGCGTCGACCGCCAGTGTCGTCGCGTCGAGCTGTCGCGCGGCGATGCGGCCGGTCCGGGCGCCGATCCGCTCGGCGTGCGACAGCGTGCCGGTCTCCGGCTCCCACCCCCACGGCGCCAGATGCACCCAGCCGTGGCTCGCGACGGTGAGGCCGAGATCGACCGGCCAGGGAAAGCGGAGCTCGCTACGCCGCATCCAGCGCCTGGCGGAGGTCGGCGACGATGTCGTCCTCGTGCTCCAGCCCGATCGACAGGCGGACATAGCCGTCGGTGACGCCGGTCTGGATCTGTTCTTCGGGCGTGAGCTGCGAGTGCGTGGTCGAGGCCGGGTGGATCGCGAGGCTCCGCGCGTCGCCGATATTGGCGACGTGGTAGAACATCTTGAGCGCGTCGATAAAGCGGCGCCCGGCATCCATCCCGCCCTTCAGCTCAAACCCGAGGAGGGCGCCCATCCCGCCCTTGAGATGCGCGTCGGCGCGGGCCCTGGCCTCGCCGGTCATCACGCTCGGGTGGATCACCTTCGCGACCTTGGCGTGGCCCGACAGGAACCTGGCCGCCGCCATCGCATTGGCGCAATGGACCCGCATGCGCAGCGGCAGCGTCTCCAGCCCCTGGATGTGCAGGAATGCGTTGAACGGGGTCGTCGCGGCGCCGAGGTCGCGCAACAGCGTCACCCGCATCTTGAGAATGTACGCGATCGGGCCGAGCGGCTTCACCGCCTGGGTCCATACCGCGCCGTGGTAGCTCGGGTCGGGCTGGTTCAACAGCGGGAAGCGGTCGGCATGCGCCTCCCAGTCGAAATTGCCGCCATCGACGACGATGCCGCCGATCGAGGTGCCATGGCCGCCGATGTACTTGGTCGTCGAGTGCATCACGACCGCGGCGCCGTGGTCGAGCGGACGGCAGATCACCGGCGCGGAGGTGTTGTCCATGATCAGCGGCACGCCGAGCTCGCGGCCGATCTTGGCGACGGGGCCGATCGGGAACACTTCGAGCTTCGGGTTCGGCAGCGTTTCGGCGTAATAGCACCGCGTCTTGGCATCGGTCGCGCGGTGGAAATTCTCCGGGTCGCTGGGGTCCACAAAGCGGACTTCCATCCCCATCGTCCGCTGCATCGTGTTGAGAAACAGGTTCCAGGTCCCGCCATAAAGGTCTGTCGAGGCGACAAAATTGTCTCCGGCCTGGCAGATGTTGTTGATCGCGAACAGCGAGGCGGACTGGCCCGAGGAGAGCGCCAGCGCGGCGACCCCGCCCTCCAGCGCCGCGACGCGCTGTTCGAGCACGTCGCTGGTCGGGTTCATGATGCGGGTGTAGATATTGCCGAGTTCCTTGAGCCCGAACAGGTTGGCGGCGTGCTCGCTGTTGTTAAACTGAAAGCTGGTGGTCTGGTAGATCGGCACCGCGACGGCGTTGGTTGCCGGGTCGCTGCGATAGCCGGCGTGCAGCACGATCGTCTCGGGATGCTTGCTCTCGGTCGGCATATTTGTCTCCGTCGCGTGGGGGCATCGGTGCGGCACTGTGCCATGCGCGGCGGGCGAGGGGAATGATGCGGCGGTACGCGATGTGGGTCGGGGTCGCGATCGCGGCCGTTTGCGTGCTCGGCGCGGCCACGGTCAGCGCCGGCTTCTGGCGCAGCCTCGCCGATACCGAGATCAGTTGGCAGGGCTGGCTGGCGATGGGGCTTGGGGTTCTGTTCAGCCTGGCGGTCGGCATCGGATTGATGGCGCTGGTGTTTTTCAGCAACCGGCACGGCTATGACGACCAAAGCCGCAACGATCGCGAGTAAAGAGTGCAAAGGATGAGTGGAGAAGAATGCCGCAATGCAGCAAAAGATACTTGCGAAGCGCCGAGTTTAGATGCTAGCTGGCCTTGCAACCTTACGGGAAGTTAATGTTGAGCAAGTCCAAGAACCTTGCCGCGCCACGGAAATATGGACGCGGCACCGGAGTCCCCGATCCGGTCGACGTTCATGTGGGAGGCCGCATCCGCATGCGGCGGCTGCTCCTCGGGATGAACCAGGAGACGCTCGCCGACGCGCTCGGCCTCACGTTTCAGCAGGTGCAGAAGTATGAAGGCGGCGCCAACCGGGTCAGCGCCTCGCGCCTGTCGGCGATGGCCGAAATTCTCGGCGTGCCGATCTCGTATTTCTTTGGTGACCTGCAGGCCGAGGGGGCGCCGGTCGATCCGGTGGACAAGGAGCGCCGCGAGCGGATGCACCGGCCCGAGACCATTGAGCTGATCCGGCTGTATTATGCGATCTCGGATCAACGGATTCGTCACCAATTCCTGGATATGGTGAAAACCGTGGCGCAAACATACAAGCGCCGAGACTGAACCGCGCCGGCCGATCCCCCCTTGGCTCGGGCGCTGCCGTGTGGGGTCGTGCCGATGAACGATACGAGCGTGTTGCATCCAATGGCGGTTGACGTCGAGGCGCTGGTTGCGCGCTTTCGCGAACGCCGGGCGCGGGTCGGGGTGATCGGCCTCGGCTATGTCGGGTTGCCGCTCGCGCGCGCCGCCGCACAGCGCGGGTTTCACGCGCTCGGGCTCGATATCGACCGGTCCAAGGTCGAGCAGATCAACGCCGGCGGCTCGTACATCAACCACATCGCCGCCGACAGCATCGCCGCGATGCGGGCGACCGGCCGGCTCGAAGCGACCGCCGATTTCGCCCGGCTCGCGGAATGCGACGCGATCATCCTCTGCGTGCCGACCCCGCTTACGAAGCAGCGCGAGCCCGATCTCGGCTTTGTCGAGCGCACGACCCAGGCGATCGCCCCGCATCTGCGCCCCGGCCACCTGGTTGTGCTGGAGTCGACGACCTACCCCGGCACCACCCGCGAGGTGATGCAGCCGATCCTCGAAGCGGGCGGGCTGCGCTCGGGCCGCGATTTCTTCCTGGCCTATTCGCCCGAGCGCGAGGACCCCGGCAATCTCGAATTCGGCACCAACGACATCCCCAAGGTCGTCGGCGGCGACGGGCTCGACGCCCAGCGCCTCGCGGTCGCGCTCTACGACCAGATCGTGTCGCGGACCGTGCCGGTGTCGTCGCTGGAGGCGGCGGAGGCGGTAAAGCTCACCGAAAACATCTTCCGCTCGGTCAATATCGCCCTCGTCAACGAATTGAAGATCGTGTTCGAGGCGATGGGCATCGATGTCTGGGAGGTCATCGACGCGGCCAAGACCAAGCCGTTCGGCTTTATGCCGTTTTATCCGGGGCCGGGGCTCGGCGGGCACTGCATCCCGATCGACCCGTTCTACCTGACCTGGAAGGCGCGCGAATACGAGATCGCCACCCGTTTTATCGAGCTTGCCGGCGAGATCAACACGGCGATGCCGCGCCGCGTCGTCGACAAGACCGTCGCCGCGCTCAGCGAGCATTCGGGCCGGGCGCTGAGTGGCGCGCGGGTGCTGATCCTCGGCCTCGCCTACAAAAAGAACGTCGACGACACGCGTGAGAGCCCGGCCTTCAAGGTAATGGAGCTGTTGGAGCATCGCGGCGCCGTGGTGAATTTCCACGACCCCTACCTCGCGGCGGTCCCCCCGACCCGCGAGCACGCCCAATTCGCCGGCCGCCCGTCATTGCCGCTGACCCCGGCGACCCTCGCCGAAAGCGATGTCGCGATCATCTGCACCGACCACGACAACGTCGATTACGCGCTGGTGGTCGAGAACTGCCGGTTGGTCGTCGACACCCGCAACGCCTGCGCCAAGCATGGGGTGACGGGGGGGAATATCGTCAAGGCTTGAGCAGTGTAGTGATGGGTTTCGCTGCGCTCTACCCATCCTACGGCGCCGGACTCGTAGGATGGATAGAGCGCAGCGAAACCCATCATTCCGTGCCGTGAAACCCCTGATACCACTCGACAAACCGTCCCAGCCCCTCGGCGATGGACGTTTTCGGGTCGAACCCTAAATCCCGCCGGGCTGTTTCGATGTCGGCGTAGGTCGTGGTCACGTCGCCGGGCTGCATCGGGGCCATTTCCTTGATCGCCTTGCGGCCGAGCGCGGTTTCCAGCGTGCCGATGAAATCCAACAGCGGTTCCGGGCGGTTGTTGCCGAGGTTGTAGAGGCGGTGGCCGGCTGGCGCGGGCTGGGCGGCGGCGGCGATCGCGGGCAGGATGTCGTCGACATAGGTGAAGTCGCGGCGCATCTCGCCGTTGTTGAACACCTTGATCGGGCGGCCGGCGAGGATTGCGTCGGTGAACAAATAATAGGCCATGTCGGGCCGGCCCCACGGACCGTAGACCGTAAAGAACCTGAGCCCGGTGCAGGAGAGGCCGTAAAGCCGCGTGTAGGTGTCGGTGATCAATTCGCCGGCGCGCTTGGTCGCGGCGTAGAGCGAGGCCGGGTGGTCGACGCGGTCGTCGGTGCTGAAGGGCTGTTTCTCGTTGGTGCCGTAGACCGATGACGAGCTGGCGTAGACGAGGCTGTTCAGCCCCTTCAACTTGCGAGCCGCCTCGAGCAGCACGACCTGGCCCTTGACGTTGCTGTCGATATAGCTGAGCGGGTTCGACAGCGAATAGCGCACCCCGGCTTGCGCCGCGAGATGGATGATCGCGTCGATGTCGGGATGGCGGTCGACGAGCGCGCCGAGCCCGGCCTCGTCGGTCACGTCGAGCGCCGCAAACGAAAACCCGTTGCGCGGTTCCAGCAGCGCCAGCCGCGCCCGCTTCAGCGCGACGTCGTAATAGGGATTGAGGTTGTCGATGCCGATCACCCGCTCGCCGCGGTCGAGCAGGTAGCGGGCGAGGTGAAAACCGATAAAGCCGGCGCTTCCGGTGACCAAGAAAGGCATCGTCGTGTCCGCGATCCCGCCGGCGCCGCCGCCGGAAGATGGTCGTAGCATATCGGCGGCGGGGTTTCGATCCCGGCCGGTCGGTCCTGGTCGTCAATTGCCCGGTGGGGTCAGCCGACCGCGGCGCGGAATATCCGCATGTAGTTGCCGCCGGCGATCCCGCCCGCCTCGTCGGGCGAAAACCCGCCGCGCAGCATCGCCGCGACAAGCTCCACCCATCGCGCGTAATCGCCGAGGCAGCCCTGGCTGACGTGAAAATCGGTGCCGATGCTGACATGGTCGGCGCCGACCACATCGACCATCTCCTTGACCCCCTCCACATAACGGTCGAGATCGGCGAAGAAATGCCAGATGCCGACCGAGCCGCCGGTCTCGGCGATGGCGCGGGCGTGGTCGGGGGTGACCTGGCGGCCCTTGAGCGGCGTCGGTCCCATCGCACGGGAGCCGAGCAGCGCCGTGTGCGACAGCAGCAGCGGCTTGGTCGCGACCTTGACCGCCTGCTTGACGGTCGCCTCGGTCGCATGCGCCACGTCGCAGACGAGGCCGAGCCGATGGCAGGCGCGGATCGCCTCGGCGCCGAACGGCGTCAGCCCGTCATGCGTCACCGTGCCGGTCTGGAAATCGCCGATGTCGTTCGGGGTGTAATGCACGAGCTGGACGTGGCGGACGCCGCGTCCGTGCGTCTCCTCGAGCCGTTCGAGCTTGCCTTCGAGAAAATCGAGCCCCTCGATATCGGCGACGATCGACGGCTGGCCGGCGGCATGCGCGGCGTCGAGATCGGCGGCGGTAAGGGCGCGGCGGATGCCGTGATGCGCCACCAGCTCGTCCATCCAGTCGAGCCGTTCGAGATGGTGGCGGTAGAGCTCGCCCGGTTGCGGCACGCGCAGCGCGCCGAGGACCCCGGCCTTGTCGCGCCCGAGGATCGGCCCGTCGGGCACGTCGGCGAGGCAGGCGACGGCGAGCGACCCGGTCCGCATCCCGACCGCGAGGTCGTCGCTGGGCGGCGCCTTCGACGTGATCCCGGTCACGCCGCCATGCGTGTGAACGTCGACCGAGATCGTCTTGCGCAGCACCGCGAGCGCGGCGGCGGCGTTTTCGGCGGACTTCGCGGCGGCCGTCGAACCGGGCGCCGCGCCGCCGCCGGACAGCATGGCGCCGATCGAGGCGAACCCCGCGCTCCCCATCCAATGCCGGTGCCCCGGCATGTGCAGGTGTGCGTGACCGCAGCAATCCATCGGAGCCTCCCGCCAGGTTAGACGCGTATAATGACCGAGTTCGGATGGGGTTGGGGCCTGAATTCCGCTAGGCTGTACCCGCCCGGTCGAGGGAGAGGTCGCTGGAGCATGTGCGGGATCGGCGGGTTTTTGCTGGCACGGCCGACATTGCCGCGCGCCGAGATCGAGGCGCGGCTATGGGCGATGGCCGGCGCCGTCAAGCATCGCGGCCCCGACGACCAGGAGGTGTGGACCGACGGTCTCGCCGGCCTCGCGCAAGCCCGGCTCGCGGTCATCGACCTGTCGACCGCCGCGAACCAGCCGATCTCCAGCCAGGACGGCTCGGTGTGGCTGACCTTCAACGGCGAGATCTACAATTTCGCCGAAATCCGCACCGAGCTCGCGGCGCTCGGCTATGGCTTCAAGAGCCGCGGCGACGCCGAAATCATCGCCAATGGCTGGCACGCCTGGGGGCCGCGCGTCTTCGACCGGATGCGCGGCATGTTCGCGCTGGCGCTGTGGGACCGGCGCACCCGGCGGCTGATCCTGGCGCGGGACCGGCTCGGGAAAAAGCCGCTCTACTACGCCGCGACGCCGACCGCGTTTCTGTTCGGTTCGGAGATTAAGGCCCTCCTGACCGCGCCCGGCCTCGGCCGCGCGCCGAACCTGACCGCGATCGACCACTACCTCGCGCTGCAATACGTGCCGTCGCCGGAGACCGCGTTCGCCGGCATCGCCCGGCTGCCGGCGGCGCATTACCTGATCGTCGAAAGCGACCCGCAAGGCGGCTGGGGGATCATGCCGGCCGAGCGCTATTGGGCGCTGCCCGAGCCGCGCACGGCGCGCACGACCCAGACCCCCGAGGATTTGCAGCGCGAGCTCGTCGCGCATCTCGACGAGGCGGTGCGGCTGCGCCTCATCGCCGACGTGCCGCTCGGCGCATTCCTGTCGGGCGGGGTCGATTCGGCCAGCGTCGTCGCGACGATGGCGCGGGTCGGCGGCGGGCGGGTCAAGACCTTCTCGATCGGGTTCGCCGAAAAGGAATACGACGAGACCCGCTACGCCCGCACGGTCGCCGAGCGCTACGGCACCGAGCACGAGGAGCTGGTCGTCGAGCCCGACGCGGTCGCGGTGCTGCCGCGGCTCGTCTGGCATTACGGCGAGCCCTTTGCCGACCCGTCGGCGATCCCGACCTATTACGTGTCCGAGATGGCGCGGCGCCACGTCACGGTCGCGCTCAACGGCGACGGCGGCGACGAGGCGTTTCTCGGCTACAGCCGCTATCAGGCGATGCGGCACCTGGCGCGGCTCGACCAGTTTCCGCGCTGGGGCCGGGAGGGGCTGGCGCGGCTGCTGGGCCTCGCGCCGCGAGGGGTCGCGCGGGCGCTCAAATTGCCGCAGATCCGCGACGTGCTGAGGGCCGCGGCCGACCAGCCCGAGCGGCGCTATGCCGGCACGATCGTGTTCTTTGGCGACCGCGACAAGGAGGCCGGGTACGGCGAGGCGATGCGCTCGCGGCTCGGCCACTCGACGCTCGACTTGTTGGCGCCGTATTTCGCCACGGCGGGCGGGCTCGTCGCCGGGGCGAACTGGGCCGACCTGCACACCTATCTGCCCGACGATCTGATGGTAAAGGTCGATGTCGCGAGCATGGCCCACGGGCTCGAAACCCGCTCGCCGCTGCTCGACCATGTGCTCCTCGAATGGGCCGCGCGCATCCCGACCGACATCCGCATGGCCGGCGGCACGACCAAGGCGCTCTTCAAGGCCGCGATGGCGCCCTATCTGCCGCGCACGATCCTCCACCGCAAGAAGATGGGGTTCGGCTGCCCGATCGACCGGTGGCTGCGCGCCGAGCTGAAGCCGATGGCGTATGACACGCTGCTGTCGCAATCCGCCCGCGAGCGCGGCCTGTTCCGGCCCGATTACGTTCGCCGGCTGCTCGACGAGCATTGCTCCGGCGAGCGCAACCACCACACGCGGCTGTGGGCGCTCTTGATGCTGGAACTCTGGTTCCGCATGTGGATCGACGCCCCGGCCGACCCGGTGGCGATGCGGCCGGCCGCTTGATCTCGGACCGGCGCTTGTGCGTCCTTCGAGACGGCCCTTCGGGCCTCCTCAGGATGAGGAGGGTCCGAATGTGCCATCCAAGGCTTACCTCATCCTGAGGAGCCGGCGCAGCCGGCGTCTCGAAGGGCGCACCGTGCCCTTGCAGCGTCAGTGCCGCGCCGCATCCTGATCATCGTCAACCCGGGTGCCGGGCGCGTCGCGTCGAGGCGGCGGCACCTGGGGCGCGTCGTCGCGGCGCTGCGGGGGCGGGGCTGCGCGGTCGAGGTACGGGAGGCGGCGCGCGCGGGGGATGCGGAAAGCCTCGCGCGGACCGCCGAGCCCGAATTCGACGTGATCGTCGCGGCGGGCGGGGACGGGACGGTCGGGGCGGTGGTCAACGGCATCGCCGACGCGCCGCGGCCGATCGCGATCCTGCCGCTCGGCACCGCCAACGTGCTGGCGGCCGAGATCGGGCTGCCGGACGGGGCGGCGGCGCTGGCCGAAATCATCGCCGAGGGGCCGGCGCGACCGGTATGGCCGGGGCGGATCGGCGGGCGGCTGTTCCTGACCTCGGCGGGGAGCGGGTTCGACGCCGATGTTGTCGCCGCGGTCGATGCCGGCTTCAAGCGGCGCGGCGGCAAGCTCGCCTTTGTCTGGGCAGCGCTGACCTGCCTGTTGCGCTATCGCGAGCGGCGGCTGACGGTTACCGCCGACGGGGTCGAGCATCACGCTTCCGCGGTCATCGCGACGACGGGGCCGCTTTACGCCGGGCGCTTCGTCGTCGCTCCCGCGGCGAGGCTCGATGAGCCGGTGCTCCACCTCGTGCTGCTGCGGGGGGGCGGACGGGGCGCGGTGTTGCGCCATGACGCGGCGATGCTGCTCGGCCGGTTGCCGGGCGCCGCCAGCGTGACGATCCGCTCGGCGCGGGTGGTGACAATCACCGGCGACGCGGGCGCGCCGGTGCAGGCCGACGGCGATATCGCCGCGCGGCTACCCGTGACGCTGGCGATCGCAGACCGTCCGACCCCGATCGTGCAACCGGCGGTGAGCCGCAAAAGCGCGATCCGCCGACACTGAAGCGCTTCAAAGCTCGTCATCCCGGCGCAGGCCGGAACCCACTCGTCCGCCGCTCGTGCGTTTGGACCGTGGGTCCCGGCCTTCCGGGATGACGTTCAGAAAGTTCCGCTACTCCCCGCTGGCGAGGACGCGGGCGAGTTGGCTCAGCGCCTCCTGGTGGCGCTCGTTCGGGATGTGGGAGAAGTTGCGGGCCAGCTCCAGGCACATGCGCTCGCGCGGGCTGGCCGCGCGGGTGGCCTCGTCCTGCAGCCCGTCGAAGAAGAAGCTGATCGGCACGCTCAAGACCTGCGACACCTCGTAAAGCCGCCCGGCCGAGACGCGGTTGATGCCGCGCTCGTATTTATGCGCCTGCTGATAAGTGACCCCGAGGAGGTCGGCGAGCTGCTGCTGGGTCAGCCCCATCATGATGCGCCGCTCGCGCACGCGGGCGCCGACATGCCGGTCGATTTCCTGGGTTCGGCCGCTCGAACGCCGCGTACCCGTGCCGCGCGGCGCGGTATCGCCTTGTTGATCGCGAACCGGCGTGGTCGTCGGTACCTCAGCCCCAGTCTTCATCTCACTCCCCTCACCGAGGCTGCAACCCCCTGCAACCTCTTGGTTTCGACTGAATAGAACCGAAGTCCTGTGTCAAATTTGAGGCAGGATCGGGGCGGCTCCGCTAACGCATAGCGGGTTTCTCCGGGCGCATCCTCTTCCCGTTTGACACAATCCCTCTCGCGATGATACCGACGCCAAGTTCATTCATTCGGCAAATCGATGGCGCGCATTCAGGTCGGCGAAGGGTCGATCCACTACGAGCGGCATGGCGACGGCTTCCCGGTCTTGTTCATTTCCGGGCTGAGCGGCGTTGCGTCGTTTTGGAAGGACCAGGTCCCCACCTTCGCCAAGAAGTTCGACGTCGTCACCCACGACCATCGCGGCATCGGGCAAAGCGACCTTACCCGCAGCGGCTACACCGTCGACCGGATGGCGACGGACGTGATCGGGCTGATGGACGCGCTGGAGATCAAGCGGGCGCATCTGGTAGGGCATTCGACCGGTGGCGCGATCGCGCAGACCCTGGCTCTCGATCACCCGAACCGGGTCGCCAGCATCGTGCTCTCGGCGTCGTGGACCAAGCCGGATGCGTATTTCCGCCGCTTCTACGGGCTGCGGAAGGACATTCTGTTGCGGCTCGGCCCCAGCGCCTATGTCGCCGCCAACTCGCTGTTCCTCTTTCCCGGCGCCTATGTCGCCAAGAACAACGAAAAGCTGCGCCAGGCCGAGGCGCAGACGCTCGCGGTGTTTCCGCCGACCGAGATCGCGGCCAGCAGGATCGACGCGATCCTCGCCTTCGACCGCACCGAGCAGCTCGACAAGATCAAGACCCCGACCCTCGTGATCGGGGCCGAGGACGATCTGATCACCCCGGCCTATTTCTCCGAGGAGCTGGCGCGGCGGATCCCGGGCGCCGAGGTCAAGATATTCCCGAATGGCGGCCATTCCTTCACCCAGGTTCGGGCGCGAGAGTTCAACCAGGCCGTATTGCCGTTCCTCACCGCGCACACGCCGGACGAGGCGTGAAATTAAGGAGCGCGGGAAATTAAGGAGCGCGGGCGTCTCGCCCGCAACTTGACAGAAAACATGCGGGTGGGACTCCCGCGCTCGTCTGCTTAACCGATCCGCAACCGCTGAGCCGCTAATGTTCCACCGCTAATAAGAAGCGGACGAGGACCAGGACGCCCATGGCGGCTTTAGCGGTGACGGAGGCCTTGGAGGCGGCGGGTGACGCCGCCTATGTGTGGGACCTCGATGACGATCGGATCGACTGGTCGGGCCGGCTGGCCGCGACAGGCGACGCGCTTGCCGCCGCCCTGTCGACCGGCCGGGCGCTGGCTGGCCGCATCCACCCCGACGATCTGATGCCGCGCCAGCACAGCCTTGCGCTGCATCTCGACGGCAGCGGCCCGTTCGATTGCGAATACCGGCTGCGCACCGCCGATGGCGGGTTCGCCTGGCTGCACGAGCGCGGCCAGGTCGAGCGCGACGGCAGCGGCCGGGTGCGCCGCATGCTCGGCGTCATCCGAGCGGTCGAGGACCGTCACGTGCAGCAAAGCCGCATCGAGCAGCGCGCGAGCTATGACGAGCTGACCGGCCATTTCAACGCGACGCGGCTGCGCGAGGCGGTCGACCGCATCATCGTCGACGCCCAGCGCGGCGCCCAGGCCGCGGCGTTTCTCGCCGTCGGGGTCGACGGGATGGCGGCGATCAATGACCGCTATGGCGCCGAGGCCGCCGACACCGTGCTGATCGAGATCGGCCGGCGGCTCGATGCCTGCCTTCGGGTCAACGACCAGGTCGGCCGGCTCGGCGGCGACCGCTTTGGCGTGATCCTGCCGCATTGCTCGGGCGAGCATATCGGCGCGGCGGTCGGAAAGATCCTGGCCCTCGTGGGCGCCACCGCCGTGATGACCGCGCGCGGGCCGGTCTCTGCGAGCGTCTCGATCGGCAGCACGCTGTTCCCATCCGACGGCACCACCTCCTACGACGTGATCACCCGCGCCGAAGCCGCGCTTGCCGAAGCGAAAGGGGCCGGGCGCGACCGCCACGTCCACTATGCCGCCGACACCGCCGGCCGCGAGCGCGACCGGCTGCGGACGATCGGCGAGACGGTGCGCTCGGCGTTGCGCGAGGGGCGGCTTGTCTTCGCCTATCAGCCGGTCGTCTCGGCCGAGACCAAGGCCGTCGACTACTATGAGTGCCTGCTGCACCTGCGCGGCGAGGACGGACGGATCGGCGGCGCCGGCGGGTTCATCCCGGCGATCGAGCAGCTCGGGCTGATCCGCCTCGTCGACCGGTACGTGCTCGACCGCTCAATCGACGAGATCGCCGCGCATCCCGGCGTCTCGCTGGGCTTCAACGTGTCGGCGCTGACCGCGGCCGACCGGCCGTGGCTGCGCGCGCTGGCGGCGCGGCTGCGCAACGACCCAGGCCTCGCCAGCCGCATCGTCGTCGAGATCACCGAGACGGCGGCGCTTTATGACATCGAGGAGTCGGCGCGCTTTGTGTCGGCGCTGCGCCGGGCCGGGTGCCGCGTCGCGCTCGACGATTTCGGCGCCGGCCACACCTCCCTGCGACACCTGCACAGCCTCGCGGTGGACACGGTCAAGATCGACGGCGCCTTTATCCGCAACCTCGCCGAAAGCCCGGAAAACCGGGTGTTTCTGCGCCACCTGATCAAGCTGGCGGCCGGGTTCGGGTTCAAGACCGTCGCCGAATGCGTGGAAACCGCCGCCGACGCCTCGATCCTGCGCGAGGAAGGGGTGGATTTTCTCCAGGGGCATTATTGCGGCCGCCCGAGTTTCGAGCCGGACTGGCGTCTTCCCCCTCTCCGCCCATTGGGGGGAGAGGGCCGGGGTGAGGGGGGCACGCGCTGACGATTGCCACCTCACCCTCCCGTCGCCGCGCGATGGGCCCCTCCCTCTCCCCCCAATGGGCGTCAATGGGCGGAGAGGGGTCGCGCTAACCCTTCTTCCCCAGCGCTTCGAGCTGGGCGCGCATCGCCTCGATCTGTTCTTCGAGGCGCTTCAGGTGGGCGTTCTCGCCCTCCGGCGCCGGCGGCGGGGCGGTGCTGGTGGGTTTGGCGGGCTGGGGGGGCGCGGCATAGGGCGACATCATCCGCATTGCCCGCTCGAACATCGCCATGTTCTGCTTGCCCATCTCCTCGAAATGCCCGAACGGGAACATGCCGAACGTGGCGCGCAGATTGTTGCGCATCTGCTCCTGGTTGCTGGCAAACGCCACCATCGCCTGCTCGAGATAGCTCGGCACCAGGAACTGCATGTTGTCGCCGTAAAAGCCGATGAGCTGGCGCAGAAAGTTGATCGGCAGCAGGTTCTGCCCCTTCTGCTCCTGCTCGACGATGATCTGGGTCAGCACCGAGCGGGTGATGTCTTCGCCGGTCTTGGCGTCGTGCACGGTGAAATCGCCGCCGTCCTTGATCAGCTTGGCGAGGTCCTCCAGCGTCACGTAGCTGCTGGTCGCGGTATTGTAGAGCCGCCGGTTGGCGTATTTCTTGACGACGATCGGCTTGGTGTCGCCCGGCTGTCCGGTGCTGGATGTGCTCATCGATCGACGCCCCGCCGCAAGCGCAATGCTGCTTTGCAACAATAGCGCGATAATGCGTCTCTGTCGCATCAAAGATGCGGTAAACCTTCCTCTTTGCGCGATATTCGGGTGCGGTGCAGCGGCTGGACTTCGACGCCGAGGCGCTTTTACAGTCGCATTTTCGCCCCATATGCGGGGTAGCGCCCGTCCCGAGGAGATTTTTTCATGACCGATGTCGTCATCGCCGGCGCCGCCCGCACCCCGGTCGGCACCTTCAGCGGCGGGCTCGCGAGCCTCGCGGCGCACAAGCTCGGCGAGGTGGCGATCGTCGAGGCGCTGAAGCGCGCGGGGGTCGACGCGCGCGAGGTCAGCGAGGTCATCCTCGGCCAGATCCTCTCGGCCGGCGAGGGCCAGAACCCGGCCCGCCAGGCCGCGATCGCCGCCGGCATCCCCTATGAGACGACGGCCTACGGCGTGAACCAGCTTTGCGGCTCGGGCTTGCGCACGGTCGCGCTCGGCTTCCAGGCGATCCGCAACGGCGACAGCGACATCGTCGTCGCCGGCGGCCAGGAAAGCATGAGCCAGGCGCCGCACTGCATCCACCTGCGGAACGGCGTCAAGATGGGGCCGGGCGAGCTGGTCGACACGATGATCAAGGACGGCCTCTGGGACGCGTTCAACGGCTACCACATGGGCAACACCGCCGAAAACGTGGCCCAGCGCTGGCAGATCACCCGCGAGCAGCAGGACGAGTTCGCCGCCCGGTCGCAGGCAAAGGCCGAGGCGGCGCAGAAATCGGGCCGCTTCGCCGACGAGATCGTGCCGGTCACGGTGGCGTCGCGGCGCGGCGATACCGTCGTCGACATGGATGAGCACCCCAAGCACGGGACGACGTTCGAGGTGCTGTCAAAGCTGCGCCCGGCCTTCGACAAAAACGGCACCGTCACCGCCGGCAACGCGTCGGGGATCAATGACGGCGCCGCCGCCGTTGTGCTGATGACCGCCGAGGCGGCGGCGCAGCGCGGGGTGACGCCGTTGGCGCGGATCGTGTCGTGGGCGACGGCCGGGGTCGACCCGGCGATCATGGGCACCGGCCCGATCCCGGCGAGCCGGCTGGCGCTGAAACGTGCCGGGTGGTCGGCCGACGATCTCGACCTGATCGAGGCCAACGAGGCCTTCGCCGCCCAGGCCTGCGCGGTCAACAAGGACCTCGGCTGGGATACCCAAAAGGTCAACGTCAACGGCGGCGCGATCGCGCTCGGCCACCCGATCGGCGCCTCGGGCGCGCGGGTGCTGGTGACGCTGCTCTACGAGATGCAGAAACGCGACGCCAAAAAGGCGCTGGCGACGCTGTGCATCGGCGGCGGCATGGGAATTGCGATGTGCCTCGCGAGGGACTAGCCGCGCGGTACTTTTAAAAAAGGCCGCGCGGTCGGCGCGCGGCGACGGATTTACATCGCGGGAGGGTGCCATGCCGAGGGTGGCGGTGGTGACGGGCGGGACGCGCGGCATCGGCAGGGCGATCGCGGTCGCCTTGCGGGACGCCGGCAACAAGGTCGCGGCCAATTACGGGCGCGACGACAAAACCGCCGAGGCGTTCAGCGCGGAGACCGGAATTCCGGTCTTCAAATTCGATGTCGGCAATTACGAGGCCTGCGCCGAAGGGATGCGGGCGATCGAGGCCGAGCTCGGCCCGGTCGAGATCCTCGTCAACAACGCCGGCATCACCCGCGACGCGACGATGCACCGGATGGATTTCGATCATTGGCAAGCGGTTATAAAGACAAACCTGTCATCGTGCTTTAATACGTCGCGCGCGGTGATCGAGGGGATGCGCGACCGCCGCTTTGGCCGCATCGTCAATATCGGCTCGATCAACGGCCAGGCCGGACAATATGGCCAGGTCAACTACGCCGCCGCCAAATCCGGCATCCACGGCTTCACCAAGGCGCTCGCCCAGGAATGCGCCAACCGCGGGATCACGGTCAACGCCGTCGCCCCCGGCTATGTCGACACCGAAATGGTCCGCGCCGTGCCGGCCGACGTGCTGGAAAAGATCGTCGCCCGCATCCCGGTCGGCCGGTTGGGCAAGGCCGAGGACATCGCCCGCACGGTGATGTTTCTGGTCGCGGACGAAGCCGGTTTCATCACCGGCTCGACGCTGTCGGTGAATGGCGGGCAGCATATGTATTGAGGGTTCGGGATGAGCTTTGATCTCTTCGTCATGTGCTTTCGCGGCGGCGCGCCGGGGACGTTTCGGCGTGACCTGTTTGAAGAAATATTTAGCCGAGGTGCTGTTTCTCCTTCATTTCCACTGGGCTCGGTCTCG
>DATAUV010000085.1:0-2703 GCA_036268075.1 Allostellaceae bacterium
GCCGCGGTGACGATGGCCGGGGCGACGCCGGCGAAACTCGGCGCCAGCACCGGCGAGGCGCGCCAGTCCTGGGCGTCGTCCAGCGAGCGCAGATAGTGGCCGCGGAACCACTTCATCGCCTCGGCGGTGAGGATGCCGCAGCCGGTCGCGTAGGTTTTGTAGCTCTCGGTCTCCATGCGGAAATCGGCGACCGGGTAGACCAGCGATTGCAGGCTGAGCCCCGGCCCGCCCTTGTCGCGCGCCATCAGCGCGACGACCGCGGCGAGGTTGGCGCCGGCGCTGTCGCCGTGGACGCCGAGCCGGGCCGGGTCGGCGCCGATGCTCGCCGCATTGGCGTGGACCCATTCGAGCGCCGCGAACGAATCCTCGACCGCGGCCGGAAAGCGGTGCTCGGGCCCCATCCGGTAATCGACCGACACGATCACCGCCTCGGCCCCGCCGCAGAGGTTGCGGGCGATGAGGTCGTGCGAGTCGAGACTGCCGATGACGTGCCCGCCGCCATGGTAGTAGACGATCGCCGGCCGCGCGCCGCCGCTGCCGGCCGGGGTGTAGATGCGCACCGGTATCGCGCCGGCCGGTCCCGGAATCGTCCGGTTGTCGATATGCCCGACCGGCAGGGTCTCGGCCTTGCGCGAGGCGGCCATTGCCTCCATCTGCACGCGCGCCTCGGCCGGGTTCATCGCCTCGATCGGCTTCAAATCGAGCTTCGCCATCGCCTCGATGGCCTTGACGATCTGCGGGTGCAAATTCGGCATCGTTTCCCCCTATTCGCGCGGTCCGGGTTATGATGACGGCGGACCGGGAAGGATTCCAGCCTTGAAGCGCAGCACCGACCGCATCCCGACCACGCATGTCGGCAGCCTGCCCGAGGTACGCGCGGCGCAGTCGGTCGCCCAGATCGCCAGCGGGCGGGTATGGGGCGGCACGGCGCGATGAGCGGCGCGGACGGCAACACCTACGACTATTTCGTCGCCCGCCATCTGCGCGAGGGACGCGGCGACCGGGTCGCGTTTGTCGACCCGTGGCGCAAGCTGAGCTATGCCGAGCTTGATCAGGGCGCGAGCCGCTTCGCCGCCGGGCTCGCCGCCGCCGGCATCGAGCGCGAACGGCGCATCGCCCTCGTCATGCTCGACACGGTCGATTTCCCGGTCGCGTTCTGGGGGGCGATCCGCGCCGGCGTGATCCCGGTGCCGATCAACACGCTGCTGCCGGCCGACATCACCGGCTACATCGTGCAGGACAGCCGCGCGGCCGCGCTGTTCGTCTCGGCGCCGCTGCTCGAAGCGTTGAAGCCGGCGGCGCGCAGGGTCGCTCGCGTCGTGGTCAGCCAGGTCGACGCCCGCCCGTCCGATTTCGGCAAATTCCTCGCCGCCGGCAACCCGCCGCCGGTCGCCGATTGCTCGCCCGACGAGACCGCGTTCTGGCTCTATTCGTCGGGCTCGACCGGCGCGCCGAAAGGGGTGCGGCACCTGCATTCGAGTCTCAAGGCGACGGCCGACACCTACGCCGCCCACATCCTCGGCCTGACCCCGGATGATGTGGTGTTCTCCGCGGCGAAGCTGTTTTTCGCCTACGGGCTCGGCAACTCGATGACGTTTCCGATGGCGGTCGGCGCGAGCGCGGTGCTGTTCCCGGACCGCCCGACCCCGGATGCGTGCCTCGACCTCCTGCGCCGGCACCGCCCGACCCTGTTCGCCGGCGCGCCGACGCTCTACGCCGCCATGCTCGCCAATTCCGCGCTCGGCAAGGGCGCTGGGTCGAGCCGGTTGCGGCTGTGCATCTCGGCCGGCGAGGCGCTGCCCGAGCAGATCGGGCTGCGCTGGAAAGACATTGTCGGCACCGACATCCTCGACGGCATCGGCTCGACCGAGATGCTGCACATCTTTCTGTCGAACAGCCCCGGCGACATCCGCTACGGCACCACCGGCAAGCCGGTGCCGGGCTATGAGTGCCGCGTCGTCGACGAGGCGGGAAACGACACCGCCCCCGGCGAGAACGGCGAACTCATCGTGCGCGGCCCCAGCGCCGGCGACGGCTACTGGAACCAGCGCGAGAAATCCCGCCGCACCTTCCGCGGCGAGTGGACCCATACCGGCGACACCTATGTCCGCGACGCCGACGGCTACTACCGCTACTGCGGCCGCAGCGACGACATGCTCAAGGTCAGCGGCATCTGGGTGTCGCCGTTCGAGGTCGAAGAAGCCCTGATCGCCCACCACGCCGTGCTGGAGGCGGCAATCGTCGGTCATCAGGACGGCGACGGGCTGACCAAGCCGCGCGCGTTTATCGTGCTGCAGGAGGGGGCGAAGGGGCAGGACCAGGCGGTCTTGCGGGAGACGCTGCAAAGCCACGTCAAGGACCGCATCGGCGTGTGGAAATACCCCCGCTGGGTCGAGTTCGTGGAGGGGTTGCCGAAGACCGCGACGGGGAAGATTCAGCGGTACAAGCTGCGGGAAGAGGCGTGAGATGAGCCCCTTCCCCGCTCGCTCCGCTCGCGCCCTCACCCGCCCTTCGGGCACCCTCTCCCGCAATGCGGGCGAGGGGATTTCCCCGCTTTATCCCCTCGCCCGCATTGCGGGAGAGGGTGGCTCGCGCAGCGAGACGGGTGAGGGCCGAGCGCAGCGAGGTGACGGGTGACCCCGATCTCCTTCCGGACCGACCCCTCGCGCTACCGGCACTGGCGTCTCGCCACCGACGGCGCGA
>DATAUV010000086.1:0-39306 GCA_036268075.1 Allostellaceae bacterium
TCCTCCGGGCGCAGCTTGAACCCGTAATTCTGCGGGCAGGCGACCGGCACCGGGTTGCCGTCGGCGAGCAGCACCATCTCGGGATACGACACCCAATAGGGCGCCGGGATGATCACCTCGTCGCCCGGCGACAGGGTCGCGACCATCGCGTTGTAGAGCACCTGCTTGCCGCCGCTCGACACGGAAACCTGGGTCGGCAGGTAATCGAGCCCGTTCTCGCGCTTGAACTTGGCGGCAATCGCCTCTTTCAGCTCCATCCGGCCGTCGAACACGGTGTACTTGGTGTCGCCGGCGCGGATCGCCGCGATCGCCGCCTCCTTGATATTGTCGGGCGTGTCGAAATCGGGCTCCCCGACCGACAGGCCGATAATGTCGCGGCCCGCCGCCTTCAATTCGGTGGCGAGAGCGGTGATCGCCATCGTGGGCGAGGCTTTAACCCGCGCGAGGCGGTTGGCGAGAAAGGACATGGTCTCACTTTCCGGAATTAACAGGCGATCCTAATGCGGAGACCTCGCAATGTGAAGATGCTGCGCTGCGGGATGGCTCACGCGGTCGTGGCCGCATTATAGTCACCTCGTCATTGCAAGGAGCCGAAGGCGACGCGGCAATCCCCATCGGACTAGCCTCCTGTGGAAGGGGATTGCTTCGTTGCGCTCGCAATGACGGAGTGGGAGCGCGCTACTCGAACTCCGTCGGCAATTCCGGCGCGCGGTAATGCGCGAACATCCGGTCAAGGTGGTGGCGATTGCTGCGGTTTGGGGAAAGGTCGGCGGGAAGCTCGGCCTCGGCGAAAAAGCGGACCTCGGTCGTCTCGTAGCTCGTGGCCGCCGTGCCGCCGACGATGTCGCAGAGGAAGAACATCCGCCAGATGTGAAAGGGCCAGCTCGGCGGGCCCGGCTTTTCTGCTCGGTCGAAGACGGCGGCGAGCTTTCGGGCGACGACCTCGAACCCGGTTTCCTCGCGCACCTCGCGCTCGACCGATTCGCGCGGCGACTGGTTGACGTCGGCCCAGCCGCCCGGCAAGGCCCAGCGCCCGTCGGTCATCTCGCGCACCATCAGGATCGCGCCGTCCTCGCGGAACACCGCCGCGCGCACTCCCACCTTTGGCGTCGCATAGCCGCGCTCGGCGGCGAAGATTTGCTCGATCTCGGCCAGATCGACGCCGGCCGGCTCCGCCATCATCCGGGCGGCAACGCGCTGGATCGCGGTGAAGCGGTCGCGGTCGAACTGGTCCTTGGTATAGGCGAGCCCGGTCTGCGCGATCGCCTGCAGCTCCCGCGCCCAGATCAGCCAGTTCGCCGCCATCGTCTGCCCTCTCCCCGCTGGCACTCCAACGGTCCCCGCCTTATCTTTACTCCATGATACCGCTGCTCGCCGCCGAGCGTCCGACCGACGACATCGAGCGGGAATTCAAATTGTATTCCGAGTTCCGCCCGGCTGGGGACCAGCCGCAGGCGATCGACGAGTTGTGCGAGGGGCTGGCGCGCGGCGAGAAGGACCAGGTGCTGCTCGGCGTCACCGGCTCGGGCAAGACCTTTACGATGGCGCATGTCATCGCCCGCACCGGACGGCCGGCGATCGTGCTGGCGCCGAACAAGACGCTCGCGGCGCAGCTCTACGGCGAGATGAAAAGCTTTTTCCCGGAAAACGCGGTCGAGTATTTCGTCTCTTACTACGATTACTACCAGCCCGAGGCCTACGTCCCGCGCACCGATACCTATGTCGAAAAGGAATCCTCGCTCAACGAGCAGATCGACCGGATGCGCCATTCGGCGACGCGGGCGATCCTCGAACGGCGCGACGTGGTCGTGGTGGCGAGCGTCTCGTGCATCTACGGCATCGGCTCGGCCGAGACCTATTCGAAGATGACCGAATCGGTCACGGCGGGCCAGCGCATCGACCGCAACAAGCTGCTCTCGCATTTCGTCGAGCTGCAATACAAGCGCAACGACCACAATTTCTACCGCGGCAATTTCCGCGTGCGCGGCGACACGATCGAGCTTTTTCCGGCGCATTACGAAGACCGCGCCTGGCGCATCACCCTCTTCGGCGACGAGGTCGAGGGCATCCACGAGATCGACCCGCTGACCGGGGAGAAGACCGCCGCGCTGAACACCATCAAGGTCTACGCCAACAGCCATTACGTGACGCCGCGCCCGACCCTGCTCCAGGCGATCGGCCAGATCAAAAATGAGCTGAAGGGGCGACTCGACGAGCTGTTCCGCGAAGGGAAGCTCCTCGAAGCCCAGCGGCTTGAGCAGCGCACCACCTATGACCTCGAGATGATCGAGGCGACCGGAAGCTGCGCCGGGATCGAGAACTACTCGCGCTACCTGACCGGGCGCGCGCCCGGCGAGCCGCCGCCGACGTTTTTCGAATACATGCACCGCGACGCGCTGGTGATCGTCGACGAAAGCCACGTCACCGTGCCACAGCTCGGCGGCATGTTCGGCGGTGACTTTACCCGCAAATCGACCCTCGCCGATTTCGGCTTTCGCCTGCCCTCGTGCAAGGACAACCGGCCGCTCAAATTCGAGGAATGGGACAGGATGCGCGGGCAGACCGTGTTCGTGTCCGCCACCCCCGGGCGCTGGGAGATGGAGCACTCGGGCGGGGTCTTCGTCGAGCAGATCGTGCGGCCGACCGGGCTTGTCGACCCGCCCACGATCATCCGCCCGACCGAGAGCCAGGTCGACGATTTGATGGCCGAATGCCGCGAGGCCGCCGCCAAGGGCCAGCGCGTGCTGGTCACGACGCTGACCAAGCGCATGGCCGAGGCGCTGACCGAATATTTCCACGAGGCCGGGCTCCGCGTCCGCTACATGCATTCCGACGTCGACACGATCGAGCGCATCGAGATCATCCGCGATTTGCGACTTGGGGTGTTCGACATCCTCGTTGGCATCAACCTGTTGCGCGAAGGGCTTGATATCCCGGAATGCGCGCTGGTCGGGGTGCTCGACGCGGACAAGGAGGGATACCTGCGCTCGCGCACCTCGCTCATCCAGACGATTGGCCGGGCGGCGCGGCATATCGACGGCCGCGCAATCCTTTACGCCGATCGCATGACCGACAGCCTCAAGGCGGCGATCGAGGAAACCAACCGCCGCCGCGAGCGGCAGCAGGCGTTCAACGCCGCCAACGGCATCACCCCGGAGAGCGTGCGGCACGGCATTACCGACATCCTCGACAGCGTCTACGAGCGCGACCACGTCACGGTCGGTCTCGGAGAGGGTGAGGCCGGGCACTACCAGGGCAAGGACATCAAGGCGGTCATCGCCGACCTCGAAAAGCGCATGCGGGGCGCCGCCGCCAACCTCGAATTCGAGGAGGCGGCGCGGCTGCGCGACGAGATCCGCCGCCTCGAAATGGCCCAGATCGGGGTAGCAGATTCGGCCGAGGGCGGATCGCGCGGGCGCTCGACCGGCGGCCGCGCCGGCATGTCGGCGCGGGACCTGACCAAGGCGAAGATGCGGGCGCGGAAGGAACGTCGTGCGCGGAGGTGAGGGCTTGTCGCAGAAACCCGCCCATTGCCATCTCTGCTCCCTCTCCGCCCATCGGGGGGAGAGATGAAATCAGGGCGCCGCTCAATTCCGGGCTGCATCAGGTGGTTACAGGCTGGTGTCGATGCGGCCAAGTTGCCGTCGTCTGTCGGCTTCGCGGCCTAAGTTGTTCACAGCGCGTGTAACACCTTTGACACACAGCCGTTACGATCTCGAATCACCCAAATGTGACCGTAAGTTAGCGCTCGGTCGAAAAAACACTTTTGGCTTCAATAGTTTACATTTTTGCCTATTTTTTGAGCAGCGGCTGCAAACCCACAGATTGATTGATTCTGGCCCTGTCGCCCCCGAGTTTCTCTACAGAGTTATCCCCAGCTTCGGTGGATATGCCGGAAGGAACTGACATCCCCGCCGCCGAGACGGCGACCCAGGCCCGCCGCCCGCGCCGGCGCGCCGCGGCGCCGCTCGACCCGCGCCGGGGACCGGAGGGGATCGCCGACCCGTCCCTGCCGCCCATGCCCAATTCCGAGGGCGAATTTCCGTCGGGCGGCGGCATCGCGGGCGGCGCGGCGGTGATCCGCGCGGCGCTGCGCAACGTGCCGAGCAGCCCCGGCGTCTACCGCATGCTCGACCGCAAGGGCGACGCGCTCTATGTCGGCAAGGCGCGCAACCTGAAGGCGCGGGTGCAGAACTACACCCACCCCGCCGGCCTCTCGAACCGCCTCCGCCGCATGGTCAGCGAGACCGTGACGTTCGAGGTCACCGTCACCGGCACCGAGGCCGAGGCGCTGCTCCTCGAATGCAACATGATCAAGCGCCTGATGCCGCGCTTTAACGTGCTGCTGCGCGACGACAAGTCGTTCCCGTTCATCCACCTGACCGCCGACCACGACTTCCCGCAGCTCAGCAAGTTCCGCGGCACGCGCGACAAGGGCGGGTCGTATTTCGGCCCGTTCGCCTCGGCGGGCGCGGTCAACCGCACCCTGATCACGCTGCAAAAGGCGTTCCTGCTGCGCTCGTGCAGCGACAGCACCTTCGCCAACCGCACCCGCCCGTGCCTGCTCTACCAGATCAGGCGATGCAGCGCGCCCTGCGTCGGCCGCATCGGGCGCGAGGATTACGGGGCGCTGCTCGACCAGGCCCAGGGGTTCCTCTCGGGCCGCAGCCAGGCGGTGCAGCAGCGTCTCGCCGCCGAGATGGAGACCGCGGCGGAGGCGCTCGACTTCGAGGCGGCGGCGATCACGCGCGACCGCATCCGCGCCCTCTCGGTCGTCCAGGGGCATCAGGACATCCATGTCGCCGGCATCGTCGACGCCGATCTGATCGCCGCGCACCAGGCCGGCGGGCACACCTGCGTGCAGGTGTTCTTTTTCCGCGGCGGGCAGAACTGGGGCAATCGCGCCTATTTTCCCACTCACGACCGCCAACTTGGCGTCGAAGACGTGCTGACGGCGTTTGTCGGGCAGTTCTACGACAACCGGCCAAGGCCACCCTTGATCCTGTTGAGTCACAAGCTGGTCGACCAGGAGCTCGTCGGCGAGGCGCTGTCGCTCGGCGGCCCGCGCGTCGCGCTCGCGGTGCCGCAGCGCGGCGACAAGAAGAAGCTCATCGACCGCATCGTCGCAGCGGCTCGCGAGGCGCTGGGGCGGCGGCTCGCCGAGAGTGCGACACAGCGTCAGCTTCTCGACGGGGTCGCGGCCGCGCTGTCGATCGACGCACCGCTCGACCGCGTCGAGGTCTACGACAACAGCCACATCCAGGGCGCCAACGCGGTCGGCGCGATGATCGTCGCCGGACCGGACGGACTGATGAAAGGTGCGTACCGCAAGTTCAACATCCGCACGGTCGCGGACGGCGACGATTTCGAGATGATGCGCGAGGTGCTGCGCCGCCGGTTCGAGCGCGCACTCAAGGAAGACCCCGAGCGCGAACGCGGCATGTGGCCCGACCTCGTGCTGATCGACGGGGGCCAGGGCCAGCTTTCGTCGGCGCAGGATGTCATGGCCGAACTCGGCATCGACGACGTCGCGCTCGTCGGCATCGCCAAGGGGCCGGACCGCAACGCCGGGCGGGAGCGGTTTTTCGTGCCGGGCCGCCCGCCCTTCTCGCTCGATCCGCGCGACCCGGTGCTCTACTTCCTCCAGCGCCTGCGCGACGAGGCGCACCGCTTTGCGATCGGCACGCACCGGGCGCGGCGGATCAAGGCGATCGGCACTTCGCCGCTCGACGAGATCGCCGGCATCGGCGCCCGGCGCAAGCAGGCGCTGCTCCACGCTTTCGGCTCGGCCCGCGCCGTGGCCCGCGCCGGGCTCGCCGAGATCGAGCGCGTGTCCGGCATAAGCACGGCTGTCGCAAAAAAGGTTT
Source organism: Allostellaceae bacterium (assembly GCA_036268075.1). Classification (GTDB taxonomy): domain Bacteria; phylum Pseudomonadota; class Alphaproteobacteria; order ATCC43930; family CGMCC-115725; genus DATARH01. Next base: position 5,868 of record DATAUV010000086.1, read on the forward strand.
ATGACCATTTTCATGGCGATGGCTAAGATATCCACGCGTCTTCGGAGGCCCGCGGTGCCGCTGACCAGCCTGCCCAATATGCTGACCCTGTCGCGCATCCTGGCGATCCCGGTGGTGGTGGCGACGTTCTATATGTCGGGCGACTATGCGCGATGGTTCGGCTGCGCCCTGTTTGCCGCCGCCGGGTTCACCGACTGGCTCGACGGGCACATGGCGCGGCGCTGGGAGCAGCAATCCGACCTGGGCCGGTTTCTCGACCCGATCGCCGACAAGCTGCTCGTCTCGGCGACCCTCCTGATGCTGACCGCGACCGGCCGCCTTTCCGACGAGGCCGTGTTGCCGGCGCTGGTGATCCTGTGCCGCGAGATCCTCGTATCGGGGCTGCGCGAGTATCTGGCGGGGCTCTCTGTGGGCGTGCCGGTGTCGCGCCTCGCCAAGTGGAAGACGACGATCCAGATGATCGCGATCGGGTTCCTGATCGTCGGCAATGCCGGGCCGCATGTCCTGCCGGTGGTATGGATCGGCGAGATGCTGCTGTGGCTCGCGGCGCTCTTGACGATCGTCACCGGCTACGACTACCTGCGGGCAAGCCTGTCGCATTTGACACGGCCGCACCGTCCCACCTCCTCGGCGCGCAGCAGCCTGTCGCGGGAGGCCTAGCTTGCGGCGCGGCCCCGCGCGTCCCAACTGAGGCAGAGAGGCGGCGATGCGCATCTTTGGCCTGGCGGGCTGGAGCGGCAGCGGCAAGACCACGCTGCTGGCGGCGCTGATCCCCGAGCTGGTGTCGCGGGGCCTTACCGTGTCGACGATCAAGCATGCCCACCACGAGTTCGACATCGACAAGCCCGGCAAGGATTCGTGGGTGCATCGCCAGGCCGGCGCGACCGAGGTCATGGTCGCCTCCTCGCGGCGCTGGGCGCTGATGCGGGAATTGCGCGACATGCCCGAGCCTTCGCTCGACGAGTTGATAGAGCGGATGAACCCCGTCGACGTGCTGCTGGTCGAGGGGTTCAAGTTCCATCCGCATCCGAAGATCGAGGTCTATCGCCCTGTCGTCGGGAAGCCGTTCCTCCATCCCGACGACCCGCACATCGTCGCGGTTGCGTCCGACGAGGTGCTGCCGCTGCCGCTGCCGCTGCTGCCGCTCGACGAGCCGGCGGTGATCGCCAGCTTTATCCTGTCGCCCACCTTTCCCCGGTCGAATCGGGAGCCCGGCTGATGGCCCAGCTCAGCGACGACTGCTTTGCCTTTGGCGGCGAATTGCTGGGTGTCGACGCGGCCCTCGCGCAGATCGAGGAACGGGTGACGCCGGTCGTCGGCACCGAGACCGTCGCGCTCGGCGTGGCGAGCGGGCGCATCCTGGCGCGGGACCTCGTCGCCGGGATGAACGTGCCGCCGCACGCCAACAGCGCCGTCGACGGCTACGCCCTCGCCTTCGCCGACCTCAACCCCGACACCGAGACCGTGCTGCCGGTCGGCGGGCGCGCCGCCGCCGGCCACCCGCTCGGCCGCCCGATCGGACCCGGCGAGGCGATCCGCATCTTTACCGGCGCGCCGATGCCCGACGGCGCCGACACCGTGATGATGCAGGAGGATTGCACGGTCGAGGGCGAGTCGGTGCGGCTCAAGCCGGGGCTGAAACCCGGCGCCAACGCCCGCTTCGCCGGCGAGGACATCGCCGAAGGGTCGGTCGCGCAGCACGCCGGGCGGCGGCTGCGCCCGGCCGATCTCGGCCTCGCCGCCGCGCTCGGCTTCAGCGAGCTGACCGTGTACCGGCCGCTCAGGGTCGCCGTGCTGTCGACCGGCGACGAGGTGCGCGAGCCCGGTACGGCGCTGCCGCCCGGCGCGATCTACGACGCCAACCGGGTCATGCTGGCGTCGCTGCTGGCCGGGCTCGGCTGCGCCGTCACCGATCTCGGCATCAACCCCGACCGCGAGGCCGCGCTCGCCGACACGCTCGCCGAGGCGGCGCGGTCGCACGATCTGATCGTGACCTCGGGCGGGGTTTCGACCGGTGAGGAAGACCATGTCCGCGCCGCGATCGAGCGGCTCGGCAGCCTCCATTTCTGGCGCCTGGCGATCAAGCCGGGCCGCCCGGTCGCGCTCGGCCAGGTCTGCGGCGTGCCGCTGGTGGGGCTGCCCGGCAACCCGGTCGCGGCGGCGCTGACCTTCGCGATCCTCGCCCGCCCGCTGATCCTGCGCCTCGCCGGCGCGATCGAGCCGGCGCCGCGCACCTTCCCGGTCGCCGCCGGGTTCGCCTACAAAAAACGCGCCGGCCGCCGCGAATACGTCCGCGCCACCCTCTCCCGCGACGGCGGTGCGATCAGCGCCCTCAAATACCCGAAAGACGGCGCCGGCATCCTCTCCTCGGTGGTCAACTCCGACGGCTTCGCGATCATCGAGGAGCCGGTGACCCAGCTCGCGCCGGGAACCGTGGTCGAGTTTTTGCCTTTCTCCGAGATCATCGGATGAAGCTCCTTTACTTCGCCTGGCTGCGCGCCCGGATCGGACATGGGGAGGAGGAGTTTGCCCTGCCCGAGAATGTCCGCGACGTGGCGGGGCTTCTCGCCATGCTGCAGGCGCGCGGCGGGCGCTATGCCGAGGCGCTGAAGGACCTGTCGGTGGTCAAGGTCGCGGTCAACCAGGACTATGTGCCCCACGACCACCCGGTCCGCGACCGCGACGAGGTCGCGATCTTCCCGCCGGTGACGGGAGGCTGAGCATGATCAAGGTGCAGCGCGAGGATTTCGATGTCGGCGCCGAGATGGACCGGCTCGCCCAAGGCAACCATCGGATCGGCGGCGTCGCCAGTTTTGTCGGACTGGTGCGCGACATGGGCGACGTGTCGGCGCTGACGCTCGAACACTACCCTGGCATGACCGAGAAAAAACTCGCCGAGATCGAGGCCGAAGCCAACCGCCGCTGGCCGCTCGACGCGAGCCTCGTCATCCACCGCTACGGAAGGTTGGAGCCCGGCGACCGCATCGTGCTGGTGGTAACGGCGTCGCCGCACCGCGAAGCCGCCCTCGCGGCGTGCCATTTCCTGATCGACTGGCTGAAGACCGACGCCCCGTTCTGGAAAAGCGAGGAAACCCCGGACGGCGAGCGCTGGGTCGGAAAGCGCGCGGAGGACGACACGGCGCGCGAGGGGTGGAAGGCGCGATAGGCCGCGGCACCCGGCCCTGCACCACCTCCTGCCGAGCCGACCTTGAACCCTGTCCTCCGTTCGACATTTTCTGGTCGTTAGGACCAGTATCGCAAAAAACCTGCCCGGTCGCTGGCCGCTGCAGGATGAAGGCGCGGTTTAGCGAGCTGGTCCGGCGCATGCGCAGCAACGGCACACAGCACGTCACGGTGCATCGCCGCGACGGCGCTCCATCACGGGCTCGCGGTCGTCACGCGGGACACGAGCGACTTCAACAAGGCCCGCGTGCCGGTGCTGGACCCGTGGCGCGAGACAGATGGGGGACGAGGCAGCGGCGGCGGCAGGCTTCGCTGCGCTCAGCGCCCTCACCCGTCTCGCTGCGCGATCCACCCTCGCCCGCAATGCGGGCGAGGGGAAAGTTAGGGGCGAGCGCTGGAAGCTGCCCCCTCGCCCGCATTGCGGGAGAGGGTGGCCGAAGGCCGGGTGAGGGCGCGAGCGGAGCGAGAGCGGGCGGGACGCCCGCGGTCCTTTGGCCCTTACTCCGCGGCCGCGGCCTTCACGTGCTTCCCGGTCACGATGTCGTATTCGTCGATCATCAACTGGCACAGCGTGCCGGGGGTGAAGCGGTAGTGGCCGATGGCGCCGTCGATCTCGCCGACCGGGGTGATCTCGGCGGCGGAGCCGGTTAGGAACATCTCGGTGGCGTTGTGCATCTCCTCGGGCATGATCGCGCGCTCGACAACCTTGATTCCGCGCTTTTTGGCGAGGGCGATCACGGTCTGGCGGGTGATGCCGTTGAGGAAGCAATCGGGGGTCGGCGTGTGCAGTTCGCCGTTGAAGTTGAGGAACAGATTGGCCCCCGTCCCCTCGGCGAGCTGGCCGCGCCAGTCGAGCATCAGCGCGTCGTCATACCCGGCGGCGTTGGCCTCGTGCTTTGCCAGCGTGCAGATCATGTAGAGGCCCGAGGCCTTCGAGTGCACCGGCGCGCTGCTCGGCGGCGGGCGCGTCCATTTCGACTGCACCATGCGGATGCCCTTGGCCCGCGCCTCGGGGGCGAAATAGGACGGCCACGCCCAGGTCGCGATGACGACATGGATTTTCGAGAGCTCGGCCGACACGCCCATCTGCTCGGCGCCGCGCCAGGCGATCGGGCGCACATAGCCGTCGACGGTGTTGTTGGCCTTGATCAGCTCATGGGTCGCACGGGCGAGGTCGTCCATGCCGTAGGGCACCTCGAAGCCGAGGATCCTGCCCGAATTTATCAGGCGCGCGTTGTGGTCTTCGAGGTGGAACGGCTTGCCGTTATAGACGCGCTCGCCTTCGAACACACAACTTGCATAATGGAGGCCGTGGGTCAGCACATGCAGCTTCGCATCGCGCCACGGGACGAGGCGGCCGTCGTACCAGATAAAGCCGTCGCGGTCGTCGAACGGAGGGGAGGCATCAGCCATGGACATTTCCTCGCGCCGGAATTTTGCGGAAACTTTATAATCGTCAACGCTGGCAATTTGTACCGAAGCTTCAAAAATATGTCAACATGACTGACATAAAATTATCATCGCAATCCTCTGGCTCACCCGGCGAGACCGACCAGGAGGTCGTGCGCCAGGGCATCGAGCTGCTGTTCTTCGCCTATCGCGATTTCACCGCCGAACCCGACCGCATCCTCGACGAATACGGGTTCGGCCGGGCGCATCACCGGGTCGTGCATTTTGTCGCGCGGCGGCCGCACATGACGGTCGGGGAATTGTTACTGATCCTCAGGATCACCAAGCAGAGCCTCAACCGGGTGCTGGGCGAGCTGGTGCGGCAGGGGTTCATCATCCAGCACCGCGGCCCGCAGGACCGGCGCCAGCGCCTGTTGGAACTCACCGACAAGGGCCACGAGCTCGAAGGCCGGCTCAGCGCGGTGCAGCGCGCCCGCGTCTCCGCCGCCTTTCGAAAGGCCGGCGCCCCGGCCGTGGAAGGGTTCCGCAAGGTACTGCTCGGCATCATCGCCAGCGAGGACGACCGCCGGCGGTTCGGGAGGAAGTGAGGACGCGCGGCGAGCGTCCGAGGATCAGGACGACAGTGCGGACCGTGTGGCGGACGCGATCGTGTTGACCAGGAGCATCGTCACCGTCATCGGACCGACGCCGCCCGGAACCGGCGTGACATGCGAGGCCTTTTCCCGAATGCCTTCGAAGTCGATGTCGCCGACAAGCTGCCCCGTCGGCAGGCGGTTGATGCCGACATCGATGACCACCGCCCCGGTTCGCACCATCTGGGGCAGGATGAGATTCGGACGACCGGCCGCGACCACCAGCACATCCGCGAGGATCGTAAACTGGGCGAGGTCGCGCGTTTTCGCATGGCAAATCGACACCGTCGCGTCGCGCTGCATCAGCATCAGCGCCATCGGCTTCCCGACGATGTTGCTGGCGCCCACCACCACGACATTCTTTCCCTCAAGGCCGATGCCCTCGTACTCGAGCATTTTCATCACGCCGTAGGGCGTACACGGTGGATAGACGGCGTTGCCGGTGACCAGCCCTCCGACGTTGTACAGGTGAAAGCCGTCGACATCCTTTGCGCTGTCGATGGCGTGGAGCACGGCGGCCATGTCGAACTGGCGCGGGAGCGGCAGTTGCACAAGGATGCCGTGAACCCCCGGGTCGGCGTTGAGGGCAGCGATCTTTTGAAGAACGGTTTGCGGATCTACGTCCAGCGGATATTCGAACTTGAAGGACGTGATGCCGACTTCCCCGCATGCCCGAATCTTGTTGCGCACATAAATCGTGGAAGCCGGATCGTTGCCGACCAGAATGACCGCAAGACCGGGCGAGACACCCGTTCGCCGGCTCAGTTCTTGAACATCCACGCGGCATTGCGCGCGGATGGACTTCGCGATCGCGACACCATCGATGATTTTTGCCGTCATGCCTCGTCTGCTCGACCCCGTGCATCCGCGCGCCATGGCACGGAGAGGCCCACGATCCCTCCCCTGCCCGCTTTAGCGTATAGTCCCCCACGATGAGCGAGAGCGAGCCCCATCTTCTGGTCGTCGACGACGATCCGCGCCTGCTGGAATTGCTGCGGCGCTATCTGGCGGATAACGGGTTTCGCGTGACCACCGCGGCGGACGCGGTCGAGGCGCGCGCGAATCTGGCCAGCTTTGCCTTCGACCTCGTGGTGCTCGACGTGATGATGCCGGGCGAAAGCGGGCTCGACCTCGCCCGCTACCTCCGGCGCGCCGGGCAGGTGCCGGTGCTGCTGTTGACCGCGCGGGCCGAGCCCGAGGACCGCATCAACGGGCTCGAAACCGGCGCCGACGATTTTGTCGCGAAGCCGTTCGAGCCGCGCGAGCTGGTCCTGCGCATCCGCAACATCCTGCAGCGCCGCCCCACCGCCGAGGCGGATGGCGACGACGTGCGCTTTGGCGGGTTCCGCTTTGACCTCGCGCGCAGCGAATTGTGGCGGGGGGCCGAGCCGGTGCATCTGACCGCGGTCGAGGCGGGGCTCCTCGCGAGCCTCGCTGGCCGGGCCGGCGAGGCGGTGTCGCGCGAGGAGCTGGCGGAATCGACGCAGTTCAGCGGCAACACCCGCACCGTCGACGTGCAGATGACCCGCCTTCGCCGCAAGATCGAGCGCGACCCCCGTTTTCCGCGCTATCTGCAGACCATCCGCGGCACCGGCTATGCGCTCCGCCCCGATTGAGTCCGGCGCGATCGACGCCGGCCGGGCGGCGCTCGCCGCCGAGGCGGCGCCGGCGCGGCCCTTCGACATCCGACCGCAAAGCTGGATCAAGCGGGTGCTGCCGCGCACGATGTTCGGGCGCTCGCTGCTCCTGATCGTGATGCCGCTGGTGCTGGTGCAGATGATCGCGGCCTGGGTGTTCTATGCTCGCCACTGGGAGACCGTGTCGTACCGGTTCTCCAGCGACGTCGCCGGCGATATCGGCATGCTGATCGACGGGATGAAGGCGGCGCCGGCTGGCCCCGAGCTGACGCGCCTGATGGAAACCGCGTCGATCCTGACAGATATGAGCTATGCGCTCGAGCGCGGCGCAACCCTGCCGCCGGCCGCGCCGCCGGTCGGGACGTTGCTCGAAACCCAGCTCCGCCAGACCCTCAGCGAGCGCGTCGCCCGCCCGTTCTGGGTCGACACCGAAAGCAACCCGTCCGACGTGCAGATCAAGGTTCAGCTTCGGGCCGGCGTGCTGTCGGTCACGGTGCCGCGGAAACGGCTCTACACCTCGACGACCTATATCTTCATGCTGTGGATGATCGGCTCGTCGCTGGTCCTCCTCTTTGTCGCGGCGCTGTTCCTGCGCAACCAGGTCAAATCGCTGCGCCGGCTGGCGGCGGCGGCGGACGGGTTCGGCAAGGGCCGGCCGATGACCTACTCCAAGGTCGAGGGCGCGCTCGAAGTGCGCCAGGCGGCGATCGCCTTTTTCCAGATGCGCGACCGCATCCAGCGCCAGGTGCGCCAGCGCACCGAGATGCTGGCCGGGGTGTCGCACGATTTGCGCACGCCGCTCACCCGGATGAAGCTGGCGCTGGAGATGATGGGCACCGATCCGACCGTCGCAGACCTTAAATCCGACGTCATCGAGATGGAGGGGCTGATCGACATCTATCTCGATTTCGCCCGCGGCGAGGGCACCGAAACCCCGGTCGAGACCGATATCGCGCTCCTCCTCGACGACATCGCCGCCGCCTCCCGGCGGGACGGCACCGCACTGTCGCTGACCGCGCCGGAAGAGCTCCTGGTGCCGGTGCGGCCCGACGCGCTGCGCCGCTGCCTCGGCAACCTTATCGGCAACGCCCAACGCTACGGCAGCCACGTCTGGCTGACCGGACGGGCGACCGAGGACGGGGTAGACATCGTGATCGACGACGACGGCCCCGGCATCCCGGCCGAGGACCGCGAGCGCGTGTTCCAGCCCTTCGTCCGCCTCGACGCCTCGCGCAACCCCGCCACCGGCGGCATCGGCCTCGGCCTCGCCATCGCCCGCGACGTCGCCCGCACCCATGGCGGGGATGTAAGGCTGGAAACCTCGCCGCAAGGAGGATTACGCGCGCGGGTGCATCTGCCCCGATAAACCAAAATCGTCATCCCGGCGAAGGCCGGGATGGTGATTTTGGAGGGGCCGCGGGGTCCTAAAACAACCTCCCCCCATTCGCCACCGGCTTGTCCGGCGCGACCAGCACCACGGCGCCGGAATCGTCGGGAAAGCCGAGGACCAGCACTTCCGACATGAAGGGACCGATCTGGCGGGGTGGGAAATTGACCACCGCGGCAACCTGGCGGCCTGCCAGGGCTTCGGGGGTGTAGTGAACGGTGAGCTGGGCCGACGAGCGCCTGGTGCCGATCTCGGGGCCGAAATCGACGGTCAGCCTGTAGGCCGGGCGCCGCGCCTCGGGGAACGGCTCGGCCTTGACGATCGTGCCGACCCGGATATCGACCTGGGCAAAAACATCGTAGGTGATCATCGCGAAACGCCCGCCGGAGAACCGGCGGGCGCCTTAGCAGAAAATGCTTCGGGGTTACCAGGACTAAACGGGATTAGACCGGGGTCGCCTCGGCGGTCTTGCGGGCGGCGGTTGAGGTCATCGCGCGGAATTCGTCGAGCCCCTCGTTGGCGCGCCGGTGCAGAAGCTCGGCGGCCTCGCTGCCGGTCCTCGTCGCCATCGTCGCGATCTCGCGGGTGTGGCTGAAGCTCTTCTCGATCGCCTGCTTGGCGAACTCGGTGTTCTTCGCGATCCGCTCCTCGGCCGAAACCGGCTGCGACATGTCGCGGACCAGCGCGCTGAAATCGTCAAAGCTCTGCCGCACCATCTCGGCCTGGCGCTTGGCGAGCGCCTGGACGCCTTCGGCCGCGACGCGGTTGGCCTGCGACCAGGCCTCGACATTCCGCCGGCCGGCGGACCAGACGGCCTCGACATCGAACGGCTTGAACGGGAAGTCGGCGAACATCTTGCTCGCGTTGAAATCGAAAAAGCTGGTGCGGGTCTCAGACATCGGCAGCTCCGGGCGGAAAAGGGTTGTTGTTGTGCAGTGCACAATGAACCCTATATCGCGCCGCCGAATTTACATTGCAAGGCTTATTATATTGCGATGCAACATTCAGGCGGAGGCGGCCTCTTCCGATCGCCTTCCGCGCGGATTGCCGTACCAGCGCTCGATGCCGCGCAGCCGCTGGTCGAGCGTCGCCATGGTCGGCGCGAGGTCCTCGGAATCGTCTCGCAACCACACGCGCGAGGCTGCGAAATAGGCCGCCGCGGTCAGCTTGACCGCAACGATCCCGCCAATTCCGCCGGTGCCGATGCCGGCCGCCTCAAGCATCCAGCGCATCGACCGCAACCCGCCATGGGCCACCGCGAGCGCCGCCGGCGGATCGGTCGGCAATTCGCGGCGCAACACGCTCAGCGCGCCCTTATGGGAGCCAAGCGCGTCGAAACGCCGCATCAGGAGATCGAACACGCGGTCGCGCGGCCGCTCGTCGTCCTGGATGTCGAGCGGCGCGGCCAGCACCGCCTCATCCACCCGGCGCAGAAACCCGCAGAGGATCGCCGCCTTTGACGGAAACACACGGTAGACGCGCAGGATCGGCAGATCCGCCGCCGCCGCGACCGCCGCCAGCGACAGGGTACGCCAGCCCTGCACCTCGATGCAGTCGAGCGCGGCGTCGATGACGCGGTCGGCGTCGCTCTGGTCAACGCCGGCGCTCTTTTCGGCGCTATTGGCTCGCCTCGCGCGGGCCATCAGCTCGCCAGTTCGCGGGACCGCCGCGTCGCCGACGCGATGGCGCGGTCGAACAGGGGCTGCATCCCGTCATCGGCCATCAGCACGTCGAGCGCGGCGCGGGTGGTGCCGCCGGGGCTGGTGACGTTCTCCCGAAGCCGCGACGGGGGCTCGGCCGACAGCCGCGCGAGCTCCCCGGAGCCCGAGACGGTGGCCTTGGCGAGCCGCATCGCCAGCTCCTCCGGCAGGCCCGATTTGACCCCGGCCGCGGCCAGCGCCTCGATCAACAGGAAGACATAGGCCGGGCCGCTGCCCGAGACCGCGGTCACGGCGTCCATCAGCGCCTCGTCCGCGACCCAGGTGCTGTCGCCGATCGCCGCCAGCAGCCCCTCGCACAGCTCGCGCTGCGCCGGGCTGACATTGGCGTTCGGGCAGGCGACCGAGATCGCGCGGCCGATCGCGGCCGGCGTGTTCGGCATCGCCCGCACGATCGCCGCCGCGTCACCGAGATGGCGGGTCAGCTTGGCGATCGTCGTACCCGCCGCGATCGACAGGAACACGGTCCCCGGCCGCGCCCAGCGGCGATAAGCCGGCACCACGTCGTCGATGACCTGCGGCTTGACCGCGAAGACGACAGCGTCCGGCGCGAGCCCGTCGGGCAGCTCCGACGCGTTCTTGCAGAACGAGATTTCCGGCGCCGGCGACAGCGAGGCCGGCGCGCCGGCCGGCTCGACCGCGATGAATTGCAAGGCCGCGCCGCCCGTCACCCAGCCGCGCAGCATCGCCGAGCCCATCTGGCCGCAACCGACCAGGATCAGCGTGCCGGCAGCCATCGTCCGCTCCTCCTTAGTTCAGGCCTCGCCGATCGGGTCGATCATCGCGGTGGCCATCGCCTCCTCGGCCGGCTTGCCGCCCCAGATCACGAGCTGGAACGCCGGATAAAAGCGCTCGCACTCGGCGACCGCGATCTCGACCAGATCCTCGACCTGCTCGGCGGTCGGGGCGGAGACCCCGCGCAGCAGCACCGCATGGCGGAACGCCGGCAAATTGTCGCCGGCCGAGAGATCGAAATGGCCGAGCCACAATTTCTCGTTGGCCAGCGCCATCAGCTCGTAGACATGGTTGCGCCGCCGCTTTGGCACGCGCATGTCGAACCCGGCCGAGAAATGCATCGCCGACAGTTCTTCCTGCCACATGAAATAAAGGCGGTAGTCGCACCAGCGGCCCGAGATTTCGACGATCAGCTCGTCCTCGCTGGCGCGGTCGTGCGCCCAGTCGTTGGCGATCACGAACTCTTCGACCAGATCGATCGGGTTGCCCATCAAGGGGCGGACTTCGGCAACGTTAAGCGATGTCATCGCGCCCTCCTGAAGGCGGCTCGACGAAAATCGGGCGGCGGCCTCTGTAAACAGCTTTCCCGGCGATGGCAATCCATCGACACCGCCCATCCGCGCCGGCCGCCGGGGTCTTCACCCTCCGGCAAGCTGCCAAAGCGGGACGGGCGGCGCAAGTCCAGATTTAGCGGCACGCGCCACGCGCGCCACAGCCTTTAGAGTTTGCGCGTTCGGCGTTTCGGCGCGGGCAAAGCGGGCGCGGGGCCCTGCCCTGCCTCCGGCGCCCGCTGCCCTCTTTCAAGCGCATCGAGTCGGCGTTGCAGTATCTCCTGCTCCTCCCGCGCCTTCGCCGCCATCGCCTTGACCGCCTCGAACTCTTCGCGGCTGACCAGGTCCATCCCGGCGAGCAGCCGTTCGAGCTGGTCGCGGATTCGCGATTCGACCTCGCCGCGCACCCCGCTCAGCGCCCCGACGGCACTCGCCGCGACTCGCGCGATATCGTCGAAGAGGCGGTTCTGGCTCTGCATGCCGCTCCCTACTCCGCCGCCTCGCGCTTGGCCGGGCCGGTGCGCGCGGCGTGCGTGTCGATCGCCTTCTGGATCGCCGCCGCGGCCTGGCCGCCGAACTCGGTGTGGTGGCTGGTGGCGAAATCGTAGCTGCCCTGAAGGAGCTCGCGGCTCTGCTGGAATTTCGGGTGAACAAACCGCGCCATCAGCTCGTAATGCCGCTTGGTCGCGCCCCAATCCGCCCAGTTCTGGGCCAGCTCGCAGAGCACGCCGAACCCGCCCGACCCGGCCATCAGCCGCTCGACATACGCGACCGCGTCGTCGGGGGTGCCGATGCAGGCGGTGCCGGTCTCGATCATCCACTGGACCGGGTCGCCGACTTCGGGCGGGATGATAGGAAAGGTCGCCACATCGCGGAAATAATTGGCAAATGCCTGCATGCCGAACTGCACGTTCTTGATCGCCTGCTCGCGCGTATCGGCGATGTGGAAAAAGCCGACGACGCGCCAATCCTTGCGGTCCGGGGTATAGCCGTTGGCCCGCGCGGTCTCCTCGTAGAGGCCCCAATTCGCGGTATGGCGCTCCATCGCCATCGGGCTCGTGCCGCCGATCGACAGCATGCCGACGCCGTACTTGCCCGCCAGCACCGACCCCGACGGCGAGCGGGCCGAGGCGACCGCCAGCTCCATCGTCGGCCGCGTATAAGGGCGAAGCTGAAGCTGCGCGCCGGTGATGTTGAACCAGTCGGTCTTCTTGCTGACGACTTCGCCGCGCATCAGCCGCACGACGACGTCGAACGATTCCTCCATCATCTGGCGCTGGTCGCCGGGGTCGATGCCGATCTTGAGCGCGTCGTGGACGAGCGCCCCCGGGCCGACGCCGAACATCGCCCGCCCGCGCGTCATGTGGTCGAGCTGGACCATGCGGTCGGCGAGCATGAACGGGTTGTGGTAGGGCAGCGACACGACCCCGGTGCCGAGCCGGATGTGCCGTGTGCGCTGCGCCGCGGCGGCGATGAACATCTCCGGGCAGGCGATCAGCTCGAACCCGCCCGAATGATGCTCGCCGATCCACGCCTCATTGTAGTTGAGCCGGTCGAGGTGTTCGAGCAGCTCGAGGTCGCGCTCCATCGACAGGGTCGGGTTTTCGTCGTGGTTATGGAACGGCGCGAGAAAGATGCCGCTGCGCAGATACTGTTCGCTCATGCCCAATCCCTCCGGCAAAGCCGCCTCATTTCCTAATCGTCAGCCATCGCCGCCGGTTCCCGCAAGCGAATTCCCGGCGGGAGGGGTATGCGGGCCTCGGCCAGGCATGTTCCGGAAAAATGGTCCCACATTTCCGACAAGAACATGGTCTAGGATCAGGCGACCGTCGAGAAGCCGTGTCGTTCGCCGTACCGGTCGCCAAAGCGGCGGATGCGGCTATCGTAGGTGACGAGCGGACAGCCCAGATCGATTGCGGTCGCGATCAACAGGCGATCCGCCGGATCGCGGTTTTCGAATGCGTGCAGTTGGTAACCGCGCATCGCGGCACTTACGCCGAGCGGCACACCTTCGATCCCGGGGCGATCGAGAAACCGTGTGGTCCACGCCTCAATCGGACCGTCGAGAGTCACCCGGCCTCTATCGACGAGCATGGCGATTTCCCAGATCGTCACGGCGCTAAGATAGATAGTCCCGCCCCGCTTCCAGCACGCGTCGATCGCGTCGCGGGTCCCCGGCCTAAGGCTCCGATCTCCTGTGTCGAGCCATAAGGCAATGTGGGTATCTAGCAGCACTCTGGTGCTCGGTGCTCAAGCTCTCGCCCCGTTTCGGCATCCGGTACGACATCAAGGACGGGCTCGGTCAAATCGACGCCCGGCGCGACCCGAACCGACCCCGGGTGGGCGCCGAACAACGATCCCGTCCGCTCGTTCTGATCGAGCAGTCGCCGGACCGCGAGACCGACGACCTCGGTCTTGTTGCCGCTCGTGAGCTTTTCTGCCGCCCGCTCTATCAGGGCGACGATGTCGGGCCGGTTGATGGTGACCACCTGAGCCATATCATTATCCCTATAATGATAAAGCCGATATAGCCCCGCGGCTGCCGATGCGCAACCGCCCTAGCCCCCGCCCGCCATCACGACCGGGCGGCGATAGCTCAGCGCCTCGGCGATGTGGCGGCGGGCGATGATTTCGGCGCCGTCGAGATCGGCGAGGGTGCGGGCGACGCGGAGGACGCGGTGATAGCCGCGGGCCGAGAGGCGCAGGCGCTCGGCGGCGCGGGTGAGGAGCGCGGCGGCGGCGGGCTCGGGGGTGGCGACCTCGTCGAGGAGGGACCCGTCGGCCTCGGCGTTGGTGCGGATGCGGCGCTCGGCGGGCAGCGCCTTGTAGCGCGCGGTCTGGCGGGCGCGGGCAATTGCAACGCGCTCGGCGATGTCGGCGCTGGTTTCGGCCGGCGGCGGCAGCGCGAGGTCGGCGGGCGAAACCGCGGGCACGTCGATATGCAGGTCGATGCGGTCGAGGAGCGGGCCGGACAGCTTGGCCTGGTAATCCTCGGCGCAGCGCGGCGCGCGGCCGCAGGCGCGGCCCGGCTCGGCGAGATAGCCGCAGCGGCACGGGTTCATCGCGGCGACAAGCTGCACCCGCGCCGGATAGGTTACATGGATGTTGGCGCGGGCGATGCTGATGCGGCCGGTTTCGAGCGGCTGGCGCAGCGCCTCCAGGGCGCCGCGGCTGAATTCGGGGAGCTCGTCGAGAAAGAGGACGCCCTGGTGCGCGAGGCTGATCTCGCCCGGCCGCGCCCGGAGCCCGCCGCCGACCAGCGCCGGCAGCGAGGCCGAATGGTGCGGGTCGCGGAACGGCCGCTCGCGCAAAAGTCCGCCGCCGCGCAGGCCCCCGGCGACCGACATGATCATGCCGAGCTCCAGCGCCTCGGCCGGCTCCAGCGGCGGCAATATGCCCGGGAGCCGCGCCGCCAGCATCGACTTGCCCGAGCCCGGCGGGCCGGTCATCAGGAGGTTGTGATTCCCGGCCGCGGCGATCTCCAGCGCGCGCTTGGCGCTTTCCTGGCCCTTGACGTCGCGGAGGTCGAGGCCGGGGCCGCGCTCGGGCGCGAGCTTTGCCTCGGGCGGCGGCAACAGTTGCGTGCCCTTGAAATGGTTGATGATCGCGAGCAGGTTCGGCGCGGCGACGATCTCCACTTCGCCGGCCCAGGCCGCCTCCCCGCCCGAGGCGAGCGGGCAGATCACGCCGATCCCGCGCTCCGACGCCGCCAGCGCCGCCAGCAGCACCCCCGCCACCGGCCGCACCGAGGCGTCGAGCGCCAACTCGCCGAGCGCCATGAACCCGTCGAGCGCGTCTTCCGGCAGCACCCCCATATCGGCGAGCAGCGCCAGCGCGATCGGCAGGTCGAAATGGCTGCCCTCCTTGGCGACGTCGGCCGGCGACAGGTTGACCGTGATGTGGCGCGACGGCAGCGCGAGCCCGAGCGCCGCCAGCGCCGCCCGCACCCGCTCGCGCGATTCCGCCACCGCCTTGTCGGGCAGCCCGACGACGGCAAACGCCGGCAGCCCCACCGTCGTCATCACCTGCGCCTCGACATCGACCACGTCGACGCCGTGAAACGCCACCGTCCGCACTCGCCCGACCACTATACCCGACCGCCTTCGACGCTACTTCCGCGCGAGAGTAACGGCCCGGCGCCAACCCGGCCAGACCCCGTTCACCGACGGCCGAAATTGCTCTAGTCTCCGCTTCCCGCCGCGCCCACACGCGGCGGTGTGTGGAGGGGTGGCCGAGCGGTTGAAGGCGCACGCCTGGAAAGTGTGTATACGGGGAACCGTATCGAGGGTTCGAATCCCTCTCCCTCCGCCACTTCGCCGTCAGCGGCGGCCGCTCTTTCCAGGGTTTGAGATCAGGGACAGAAACACGGAAGGCCGGACAGGCTGTTTGCCCGTCCGGCCTTCCGGTCGTCTCTTTCGGTGAGTGTTAGTAGCCGTACGGACCGTATGACGGACCGTAGGCCGGCGGCGCATAGTAGTAGGGCGCACGGCCGTACCCGTAGCCGTAGTTGTAGCCGTAGGGGCTGCCGTAATACGGGTTGGCCGACGCACCCACGGCCGAACCGAGCGCGAAGGCGCCGAGGCCGATCCCGACCGCCGCACCGGTGCCCAGTGCGTGGGCCGGACGCGGAGTCGCCATGCCGACAACAGCCAGAAGCGCCGCGCCGACAACGAGGGCCTTGCCCGACTGGCGAGCAAATTGCGGAATGGTCATTCTATATTCTCCCATGCCGTTTCGAGGTTATTCAGGCCAACGACATCGCTACGGCATCGTTCCGTTATCTAATCGGTAACAGGTTCTACTTGTATTGACGTTGTATACTGGCACGTTGGTTTATCACCCATCCCTCAATCGTAGAATTTCTCTTTTGATTGATCCTATGACGGCGACCAGTTGTAGATGCGGCAGAGGGTGTCGCCCATCAGCGCGGCGCGGTCGGAGGCGGAGAGGCGGTCGGTGACGCGGAATGCCTCGACGCCTTCCTTATAGGTGAGGAGGCCGACGGCGCGGGTCCAGTCGGTGCCCCACATGCAGCGGCCGAAGCCGAAGGCGTCGAAGATGCGGGCGAGCGGGTCCCAGATGTCGCGATACGGAAATTTCTCGTGCGACAGCGTGCAGGCTCCGCTGATCTTGATCGCGACGTTGGGCTGCGCGGCGAGCGCCAGCACCTTCGGCAGGTCGGCCCAGCCGTTGGGCGGCGCGGGCGGTTCGAACGGCTGCTGCAGGCCGAGATGGTCGATGACGATCTGGGTATCCGGGTTGCGCGCGGCCATCTGCGCGGCCTGTTCGAGCCGGCCCCAGCAGAGGAGGTTGACCGCCATCCCGTTCTTGGCCGCGGCGGCGAGGACGCGGTTGACGCCGGGGTCGGCCGGGTCGGTCGAGACGTTGTCGCGCATCATGATGCGGACGCCGACGGTGCCTTTCTTTGCCGCCCAGTCGGCGACCGTGTCGGCGACAGCGGGGTCGTTGGGGTCGACCGGGCGCACCAGGCAGAATTTGGTCGGATGCCTGGCGCCGACCTCGAGCGCGTAGCTCGGGTCGTAGCCGTACATCGAGAACGGCGACACCAGCACGGCGGCGTCGACCCCGACCGCGTCCATCGCGGCCACCATCTGGTCGCCGGTCATCTCGGCGGGGCCGTGCAGCGTGCCCACCCACGGGCGGCCCGGATGGTTGCGCTCGTAGGCGTGGACCTGGACGTCGATGGTCGGCATGGCGGCGCTCCTCCCGAATGTCTCAGGAAAGAACGCTACGTTGCCGGGGCCGTGGGGTTCAAGCGCCTCACGCGGTCCAGGGGCTGCGCGGCGCGGAGCCGGACATCGGCGCGGCGGTGCGCTGGGCGAATTGCGGGCGGTCGCCACCCTGCTGGGCCGCGCTTAGAAAGTCGCTGAACAGCGGCGCCGGCTCGGCCGGCACTCGCCGGGCGTGCTCGACGGTCGCGCGGAGCCCGGCGATCTCGTGGCGCAACCCGTCGGTCACCTGGGCATAGGCGTCGCGCACGTCGACGAGGCGCTGCTCGGCGATGTTTGCCCGGCGTTCGGCGGCGAGAAGCTGCTCGGCGAGTTCGCGCAGGCGCTGCTCGCCGTCGTCGGCCTTGGCCAGCGTCGCGATCGGCGTTGCCTCGGACGAGTCGAGGCGGCGGCGGAGCTCCTGGTTTTCGCGGCTTAGCCTCACAAATCGCGCGGTCCATTCGGCGAGGTCGGCGACGTGGTTGCCGTCGCGCGCGAACTCGGCGCAAATCTCGCCGAGCGGCGTGCGGCCCGCGGTGCGGCGGAAGCCGTTGACGCCGGCGAGGACCTCGTCGTCGCTGGTGTTGGGGTGGAGGGCGACCTCCAAGCAGCGGAGCGCTGTCGCCCATCGATTCCGTTCCATCTTTCGCAGAGACGGACGGTTTGCGATTTTGTTGCACGCAGTCTGTTACCGAAATTGCCGCGGCCGCCGCAATTGACACAGATCGCTAACAATAAATTACCAAAACGCGCCGCGCGCTCATCATCGGCTTACACGCGTTGGGTAGGCTCCCTCCATCGGCCGGCGATGAGTCGGCGACGCAGGAGAGTGAGATGTCCGATATCCGCCAGGTGCTCAGCGAGCAGACCCCCCGGCTGCGGCGCTATGCAGTGGCGCTGACGCGCAACCCCGACCAGGCCGACGATCTGGTCGAAGATACGCTGCGTGAGGCGATTGCCCAGGGAATGACCCGGGAACTGACTGCGCGCGACGGCACCGCCCTGCGCATCTGGCTGCTGACGATCCTGCACGAGCAACACGACAACCCCTTCCGCCTCGCCGCACCCGGCGCGGCCCCGTATAATCCCGATCTCGACCCCTCGGCGCGTGCGACGCTGTCGCGGTTCGACCACGCCCTCGGCCGCCTCCCCGTAGAACAGCGGGCGCCGATCCTGTTGATCGGGCTCGAAGGCATGACCTATGACGCCACGGCCGAAATCCTCGGCATCGCGGTCGGCACGATGCGCGCGCGGCTGTTGCGCGGGCGCGAGACCCTGGCCCGTGCGATGGCCACCCCCGAGATCCGCCGCGCCGAGCCGCGCGGTTCCGCGCCCCGCCGGGCCGCCCCGCGCCGTCCCGCCCGCGCCGCGTAGAGCGATCCCACTTCAAAGCACGTCATCCCGGCGCAGGCCGGGATGACGTTCTTTGAAGACCATCCCCCCGCCTTGATGCCCCCTGCCTTGATGTTTTAGGTTGATATCAATATTATTCCGGCATGCCGGAAATCGGTAAACTTTCGTTCGATCTGACCCACGAGGTGCGCGACGCCTGCCTGTACCTGCATCTGCAACAGGCCGCGCGGGCGGTGGGGCGGCGGTTTGACGCGGCGCTGCGGCCGTTCGGGCTGACCAACGGGCAGTTCTCGCTGCTGATGTCGCTGAACCGGCCGGAGCCGCCGACGATCGGCAGCGTGTCGGCGTTGCTGGCGATGGACCGCACGACGCTGACCGCCAACCTGAAACCGCTGGTGCGCCGCGGGCTCGCGGCCATCGTCGTCGACGAGGCCGACAAGCGTGGCCGCCGGCTGGTGCTGACGGCGGCCGGGCGCGACCTGCTCGGCGCGGCGGTGCCGGCGTGGCGCGAGATGCAGGCGGCGATCGAGGAGATCGTGGGCACGCCCGGCGCCGACCGCCTCCGCGGCGACCTCCACGCGCTCAGCTAGTCACAGCACCGGTAGCTATAGTGCCGGCCAGACCCAGAACGCCACGCCGAGCAGGGCGATCAGCGCACCGCTCAATATCGCCAAACCGTTCGAGCAGGGTCGCTTCGGTCATAGAATTATCCTATCCCCCGGGAGAGGATATGTCAGCCCAACCTGCCGCAGGTGCCTCGGTCTTCACAACCTCACCATTGGCGGGGCTTTCCCAAGCCATCAACGGCGGGCTCGCGTGTAACGGGCGTCTTTATCTATTTCGCTACCGCGCTATTCGATCGAGCCGAATCGCCACCCTCCGATCGTCATTCCCGCGAAGGCGGGAATCCAGGGGCCAACGCGTCGTCGCTCACCCTGGACCCCCGCCCTCGCGGGGCGACGAACTAAAGGTGATCGCGTCTTTTCAGATCATGGTCTACGAGATGTAGGTGGCCGGGCCTGATCCTCGGATCGAGTCCAGGGACGGGCAAGGCGGATGATAGAGCTGTACCGTTGAGGAAGAATTCCCCCGCCCCGCGCCTCGCCTTCTTCTACTTCGCGGCGTTCCTCGTCGTCGGCATCCAGACGCCGTTCTGGCCCGTGTGGCTGGCCGGGAAGGGGCTGGGGGTGCGCGAGATCGCGACGGTGTTCGCGGCGGCGCTGTGGGCCAAGGTCGCGGTGACGCCGGCGATCGGGGCGCTGGCCGACCGGCTCGGGCGGCGGCGGGCGGTGATGATCGTGCTGGCGGCGCTCGCGTGCCTCGCCTACGGGGCGCTGTGGCGGGCGTCGGGGTTCTGGGCGGTGCTGTGGCTCAACCTCGCCGCCTCGGTCAGCCAGTCGGCGCTGATGCCGCTCGGCGACAGCATCACCCTCGCCGCGGTGCGGCAGGAGGGGCTCGATTACGGCCGGGTCAGGGTGTGGGGGTCGGTGAGCTTTATCATCGCCGCCGCCGGCAGCGGCGTGATCCTCTCCGGCGCGCCGGGGAACCGGGTGCTGGCGCTGGTGCTCGGCGCGACGTTCCTGCTGCTCGCCGCCTGCGCCGCCCTGCCC
The DNA here is from genome assembly GCA_036268075.1 of Allostellaceae bacterium. Classification (GTDB taxonomy): domain Bacteria; phylum Pseudomonadota; class Alphaproteobacteria; order ATCC43930; family CGMCC-115725; genus DATARH01. Next base: position 25,813 of record DATAUV010000086.1, read on the forward strand.
CGCGCGCCGGTCGAGCCCGGCACCCGCGCGCGCTGGACCGCGCTCGGCCAATTCGCCGCCGACCCGCGCTTCTGGCTCTTTATCGCCGCCGCCTCGGCGCTGCAATCGAGCCACCAGGTCTATTACGGGTTCGGCACGCTCAACTGGCGCTCGCTCGGGTTTTCCGACCCGGTCATCGGCTGCTTGTGGGCCGAAGGGGTGGTGGCGGAGATCGCGCTGTTCTGGGTCGGCGCGCGGCTGGCGGCGCGGCTCGGGCCGCGTGGCCTCTTGGCGCTGTCGGGGCTGGGCGGGATCGTGCGCTGGAGCCTAGCCGGCCTGTTGCCCGGACTCGGCGCGGCGGCGGTGTTGCAGCTTTTGCACGGGCTGACCTTTGGCGCCGGGCATCTCGGCGCGATGTACTACCTCGCCCGCACCGTGCCGGCCAACGCCGCGGCCAGCGCCCAGGCGCTCTATGCCGCGATCTCGGCCGGGCTCGGCAGCGGGCTCGTGATGCTGGGCGCCGGCGCGCTTTACGCCGATTTCGGCGGTCGCGCCTACCTGTTCATGGCCGGGCTGTCGGCGCTCGGCCTCGTCGGCGTGGCGCGGCTCAGGCCGGCGGCGGAGGCGTGAGGGTCAGCGCCGGCACTTCTCGTATTGCGCGCTGGCGGCGGTCGCGAGCCCGGCGGCAAAGGCGCGGAACCCGGCAAGATCGAGCTTGCTCGCCTTCTGCAGCATCGCCGCCGCTTGCTGGCACATCGTCGCGGTCGGCAAGGAGCTGCGCTGCATCGAGAACTCGTTGGCGAGCACGGTGTTCCAGTCGTCGAACCCCTTGGTGCCGTGGTAGTGCTCGATCAGCGTATGCTGGTAGTCGCGGATCGCGACCTGGTTGCGCGCGCGGAACTCGCCGTAGATCATGTCGCGGCACGACGAGCTCACCACCATCAGATCGGTGAGGTAGCGGATCGCCTGGTCGGCCTCCATCGCCGCCTGTGAATAGCACCTCCCCTTCGCCATCGCCGCGACAGGCTGCTGCAGCGCCACAACCGCTATCGCCGCAGCCAAAACCAGCCGTTTCATCCCGTCCCCCATCTTTACACCCCACCTTGAGAACCATACCGCAACCGCCCGTCTTTGCAACAACCGGGGGCGGGTTCGGCGAAGTTCCGCGCAGCGGTAGCAGAGGCGCGGCGACGGCAAACGCGAGGGTGAAACCGGCTCCGCTTGCGGTCGCGATCGGGGCGGCGCCATAGTCCGGCGATGATCGTGCTGTTCACCGATTTCGGCCTCGCCGGCCCCTATACCGGGCAGGTGCTCGCGGTCTTGCAGCGCGACGCGCCCGGCGTACCGGCGGTCTCGCTGTTCGCCGACGCGCCGGCCGGGATGGCGAAACCCTGCGCCTACCTGCTCGCCGCCTATGCCGAGTGGTTTCCGGCCGGCACGGTGTTTCTCGCGGTCGTCGATCCGGGGGTCGGCGGCGCGCGGCGCGCGCTGATCGTCGAGGCCGGCGGCCGCCGCTTTGTCGGGCCGGATAACGGGCTGTTCGAACCGGTGCTGCGCCGCGCGGCGGATTCGCGCTGTTGGGAGATCACCTGGCGGCCCCCGTCCCTCTCGGCGAGCTTTCACGGCCGCGACCTGTTCGCCCCGGTCGCCGCGCGACTCGCCGCCGGCGCCGAATGCGCCGCGCTGGCAAGGCCGGGCGTGCCGATCCGGGAGAAATCGTGGCCCGACGATCTCGCCGAGATCGTCTATGTCGACCATTATGGCAATTCCCTGACCGGGCTGCGCGGCGATTCGGTGCCGCAAGCGGGATGCCTGGTCGCCGGCGGTCGTAGGATCGCGCGGGCGCAGACCTTTTCCGCCGTCGCCGAGGGCGAGGCGTTCTGGTACGTCAACTCGAACGAGCTCGTCGAGATCGCCGTCAACCGCGGCCGCGCCGATCAGGCGCTGGGCCTCACGGTGGGAAGCCCCGTGGCGGTTTCCGGCTAGAGCATGTTCCGGAAAAGCGGTCCCACTTTTCCGATAAGGACATGCTCCATTTCAAATAGCTAAAGAGCAAAATCGAATTCAATGGGGTCGAATTTTGCTCTAGTCCCCGTCGGGGATCAGCATCGTCGCGGGCGGGACGCGGAATTGCTGGCGGCGGCGCTGGAGCCGGTGCAGCAGCCACGTCGCGAGGCCGACGACGACCAGCGCCGTCAACATGCAGAGCTGGAACGAGCGGGCGATGTCGGGCAGCGCCTTGCGCATCGCGTGGCCGAGAAAATAGCCGAGCCCGACGAAAGCCGTCGCCCACAACGCCGCCGAGAACAGGTTCAGCCACAAAAACCGCCGCCAATTCACCGCGCTGACCCCGAGCGCGAACGACGAGAAATTGCGCACGCCATAGATGAAGCGGAAAGTCAGGATAAACCCGGTGCTGTACCGCTCGATCCAATGCAGCGCGACGTCCACCCCGCGGCGAAAGCGCGGAAAGCGCCGCAGCACCGGCTGGCCGAAATGGCGGCCGAGCCAGAAATAGCACTGGTCGCCGGCAAAGCTGCCGAGGCAGGACGCGAACAGCAGCGGCTCGACGCGAAGCAATCCCTGCGCCGCCGCAAACGCGGCGAACAACACCACCGTCTCGCCTTCGAGGAAGGTCCAGACAAAGACGATCACGTAGAAGTATGCGCCGTGCTCGGCAATGAGGCGGTGTATGTTCATCATTGGGCGCGCAAAGCGCCGTCTCCCGGTTCCTGGCGATTTTGCCAGAGAATTATAAAATTCGTGTTAGCGCGGCGCCTGTCGCACCTTGGGGCGGCATGCTAGAACCTCGACCGCCGATGGTCGAGCGGAATCCCGCCGACAGGCCCGGACAACGCCGTGGGGAGCCAGTGGAAGCGACCGAAATCGCCGAGCATATTCACGAGCCCGACCATGCCGCGCATCACGGCGCGCACGGGAATGACGGGTTCCGCCGGCTCGCCGGCATCTATCTCGGAATCGTCGCGATGCTGCTGGCGATCGCCTCGCTCGGCGGCGGCGCCGCGACCAAGGAGATGCTCGCGGCCAATATCCACGCCTCCGATACCTACGCCTATTACCAGGCGAAAAACATGCGACAGCTTCACTACCAGGTCGCGGCGGACTACCTGGAGGCGGCCGGCAACGGCGACCCGGCCAAGGTCGACGAGCTGGTCAAGCGCTACCGCCAGACGGCGGCCAGATACGAAAGCGAGCCCGCAACCGGCGACGGCAAGAAGGAGCTGCTCGCCAAGGCGCATGACTGGGAGGCCCGGCGCGACCTCGCCACCGCCCGCGACCCGAATTTCGAATTCGCCGAGGCCTTTCTGCAGATCGCCATCGTGATCGGCTCGGTCAGCATCGTCGCCGTCTCGCGCTGGCTATTGGGGCTGAGCGCGGTCGCGGCGGTGTGCGGCGTCGCGCTGACGCTAAACGGGTTCCTGCTCCTGGCGCCGCTGGGGCATTAAGGGGAACCGTAGGATGGGTAGAGCGCAGCGAAACCCATCAAACCAGCTCTTGATCGGATTATGCTCTAGGAAAATTCACCACAGAGGCATTGAAACGGTGAGGTTGAGTAGCTGATTCCTCATCGCCTCACTGCCTCTGTGGTGAATTATTGCGGCGTCGCCAGCCGGCACCAACGCCTTCGCCTACCCTTTGCGTCCTCTGCGTCACCTGGACTGATGGGTTTCGCCGCGCTCTACCCATCCTACAAAGTCAGGACGCCGCGTACTCGGCGATCACCTCGTTGAAACGGTCGGCGGCCTCGAATTGCACCCAATGGCCGGCGCCGGGCACGACCGTGAAGCGGGCGGCGGGCTGGGTTTCGCGGAGGATGCGGCGGCGCTCCTCGACATGCGGGTAGGCGGTGGCGTCGCGCTCGCCCCAGATGCCGTCGAGCCGCGCGGTGATCTTCGGCAAGGCCTCGACCAGCGCGCCCGAGCGCGAGAAGCGGCGGCTGCGCATGCGGGCGCGGGCGTGGTTGGTCTTTTGCAGGTAGAGCGCCAGCTCGTCGATCTTGGCGGCGTCGTGGATCATGAGCTGGTTGAGGTTGTAGCGGTGGGTCGCGAACTCCTCGTCCTCGGTGCCGTCCGCCTTGACCCGTTCGAGCGGGGTCGGCGAGCGTTCGAGACCGAGCCCGTTCGAGCCGACCACCGTGAATCCCTTAAGCCGGTCGCCGAGCTGCGCCGCCGCGACGCCGCCGATCACCCCGCCGAACGAAAACCCGGCCATGTGGGGGCGCTCGCCCGTGGGCACGACGATGCCGATCCCCTCGACGACGATCGCGGCGAGCCCCTCGGCCGTCCACGGCTCGGGCGGGGTCGCGGATTCGCCGAGCCCCGGCAGGTCGCAGGCGCAGACCGTGAACCGCCGGGACAGCGGGATGACGTTGCGTATCCAGTGCGACCACGAACCGTATCCGCCGTGCAGCAGCACCAGCGCCGGTCCCCGGCCCCAGCGGCGCCACACCATCGTGCCGTCGCCGCAGGGGGTTTCGATGCGTTCCGCCTCGGCCGCGATCCCCGCGACATGGGCGATCGTTGCGTCGCTGATGATGGCCAAGTCTTGTTTCCTCTGACGTGCTGGTGCGGAGCTACCCCTTATTCGTCATTCCCGCGAAGGCGGGGGCGACGAAGTAGAGGTTGGTGGGATCGTCCTCTACGCGCCGTGCTCGGTGGTCGGATCGATCATCTTGCGCACCTCGGTGATTTTGGTGGCCGGAAAGCCGCTGATCTCGGCGTGCTTCCTGATGATCTCCTCGTCCTTGGCGAGGTAGACGCAAAACGTCTTGTCGGCGGCGACAAAGCTTTCGACCCACTGGATGTCGGAACCGAGCTGGCGCAGGACGCCGTTCGACTGGGCCGCCGCGCCGCGAAGCTGCTCGCGTTCGAGGCTGCCGACCGCGGGGATGTCGCGCTCGATGATGAATTTGCGGAGTGCCATGGGATCCTCGCAACGATTTCAGGAAGGCGCGCAGGTATCCTAGTCGGCCGAGCGGGGCAAATCACTAACTCTTGCCAGCCACTAGGCCTTGACCGGCATGAACCAACCGGATCAGCTTGGCGGCAAATCGCCGATGACGGGCCAACTCAGCCAAGACGGGAACACTGCGATGGAGATGAAGGGGCTCGATTACGCCCGCCCGCGCGAGGGGACGCAGCCGCCGACCCTCTATCCCGACTATGCCAGCACCGTGAAGCGTGCGCCGCATCGCGCGCCGGTCCGCTTCGATCACACGCTGTCCGAGGTGACCGGGCCGGGGTTTGCCGATGGCTGGGCGGGGCCCGACAATGCCGACCTGACGACACGGCACGCGGGCCAGCCGCTCGGCGAGCGGATCATCGTCGCCGGGCGCGTGCTGGATGAAGATGGCCGGCCGGTGCCTGGGACATTGGTCGAGCTGTGGCAGTGCAACTCGGCCGGGCGCTACCATCATCCGATCGACCAGCACGACGCGCCGCTCGACCCGAACTTCACCGGGGTCGGCCAGGTCGTCTCCGGCACGGACGGAAGCTGGCGGTTCGTGACGATCAAGCCCGGCGCCTATCCATGGCGCAACCAGCCCAACGCGTGGCGGCCGGCGCATATCCATTTCGGCATCTTCGGGCCGGGGTTCATCACCCGTGTCGTGACCCAGATGTATTTCCCCGGCGATCCGCTCTTGGCGCTCGACCCGATCTATCAGAGCACCGCCGACACGGCCGCGCGGGAGCGGCTCATTGCCGATTACGACCCGAATCTGAGCGAGGCCGAATGGGCGCTCGGGTATCGCTGGGACATCGTGCTGCGCGGCCGTGCGGCCACGCCCATCGAGGCCGGCTGAACATGGCCGACAAGCTGATCCCGACCCCGTCGCAGACCGTCGGCCCGTTTTTTCATGTCGGTCTCGCGCGGCCGGAATGGAGCGACCTGACCGCCGGCAACCCCCAGGGCGAGCGCATCGCGATCGAGGGGCGCGTGGTCGACGGCGACGGCGCGGCGGTGCCGGACGCGCTGATCGAGCTGTGGCAGGCCAACACCGCCGGCCGCTACAACCACCCCGACGACACGCAGCAGGACAAGGCGATCGACCCCGGCTTTCGCGGCTATGGCCGTTCGGCGACCGATTTCGAGGGCAAGTACCGCTTTGTCACGATCAAGCCCGGCCCGGTGCCTGGCCGCAGCAATGCGCTCCAGGCGCCGCACGTGAATTTGGCGGTCTTCGCCCGCGGGATGCTCAAGCAGCTCTACACCCGCCTTTATTTCGTCGAGGATCCGGCGAACCAGAACGACCCGCTGCTGTCGGCGATCGACGATGCGGCGGCGCGGAAGACGCTGATCGCGACGCGGGGTGCGGGCGGCGCCTATCATTTCGACATCGTGCTGCAAGGCGACGGCGAGACGGTGTTTCTGGATATTTGAGAGCACTATGCGATAGGTCGAAGCCCTTCATCGATTATTATCAGATCGTCACCCGGCGAAGGCCGGGACCCGCCATTCCACCTCTCGTGCGGCGGATAAATGGGTCCCGGCCTTCGCCGGGATGACGATCTTTTTTAAGAGGTTCGGCCTTTGTGTATCCTGCTCCGGGAGCGAAAATGCGGGCGGGACGCCCGCGCTCCTTTGTCTTCCCTTACAGCATCTGGCCGCCGTCGACCGAGATCACCTGGCCCGTGACCCAATTGGCGAGGGGGGAGACGAGGAAGGTCACCACGCGCGCGACCTCCTCGGGGTGGCCGAGGCGGCCGAACGGGATGCTGCGCAGGATCGAATCGTAGAGGCGCGGGTTGTCGGTCTTGCGCTTTTCCCACGTCCCGCCCGGAAACTCGATCGAGCCGGGGCAGATGCAGTTGACGCGGATGCCTTTCTTGGCGTGGGCGGCGGCCTCGCTCAACGTGTATTGGGCGACCGCGGCCTTGACCGCGCCGTAGGGCGCGCTGCGCGCCGAGGCGCCGAGGCCCGAGATCGACGAGATGTTGACGATCGCGCCGCCGCCCGCCGCCTCGATATGCGGGATCGCGGCCCAACTCGCCCGCACCGTCGCCATCAAATCGATCGACACGCTGGCCGCCCACCCCGCCTCGGTGTTGGCCGAGCCGAAGCCCGAGGCGTTGTTGACGAGGATGTCGATCCCGCCCAGCGCCTCGGCCGCGGCGGCGACATAGGAGGCGACCTGGTCGGCGTCGCCGAGGTCGCAGCTCGCCGCGTGCGCCTTGGCCCCGGTCGCCGTGATCGCGCCCCGCGCATCCTCGAGCGCCTCGGCGCCGCGCGCGCAGATCGACACGGCCGCGCCGGCCTCCGCCAGGCACAGCGCGATCGCCCGCCCGATTCCCCGGCTGCCGCCGCACATCACCGCCCGCTTGCCCGAAAGATCGATGTTCATGACCCGCCGCTCGCCTTGCCGTCGATGCCGCGATGTTGCGCGGATTGGCCCCCGGACACCAGCCCGAATGGCCCGTATCGCAGCCCGTATCGCAGCATGAAAATGCACGGTGCTGTTGCGTTTTCTCCTTGAACGGCACAGAATCGTCGCCATAACCAATTACATGTTGTCGGCCCATACCGTGCTGTCGGTCACCGATCCGAGCGCTCACCCGCCACGCCGCGGCCGCGGCGGGCGTCCGTCGCGCCTGCAATCGGCCCAGCTCTCCGACCGCATCCTCGATGTCGCGACGGCGCTGTTCCTCGGGCACGGCTTTGGCACGACCAGCATCGAGGCGGTGGCCAAGCGCGCCGGCATCTCGAAACGCACGTTCTACCATCGGTTTCGCGGAAAAGAGGTGCTGTTCGAGGCAGTTGTGCGCCGGCTGATCGAGCGGTGGATGCCGCCCTTCGACTCGGCGTTGCTCGACGCGCCCGACATCGATGCGGCATTGCGCCGCGCGGCCGCGCATATCCTCGGCATCGCGCTGACGCCGGAGGCGCTGGCGCTGCACCGCATGGTCATCGCCGAGGCGCGGCAGTTCCCCGGCCTCGCGCGGATCATGCACGAGCTCGGCGCGGCGAGCGGAGTCGAGCGGATTTCCCGCGATCTCGACCGCCGCATCGCCGGCGGCGAGATTGGCCCCATCGATACGCGGATGGCGGCGGAACAGTTCATTTTGATGGTCGTGACCGCCCCGCAGCGCCGCTCGCTGGGGCTCGGCACTCCGATGGCCGAGGTCGAGCTGTCGGCCTGGATCGAGGGCACCGTCGGGCTCTTCCTCGACGGGTGCCGCGCGCGAGCAAACGGCGCGGCGCAAACCCGCCGGTAGCTCACCCTCCGATACCGCGGGCGCGATTTTAATCAGCCAGGGATCGTTTTCCGTTTCGGGACGTATACCAAGCGCAGGCAAGCCGCGATTGCGGCATGTCGTTCGCTTAGGGGGCTTACGATGACGATGCGGGTTTATGCCTTGATCGGCGGAATGGCTGCCGTGACGGCGCTTTCGTGCGTCACCACTGCGCATGCGCAGTGGTATATCGGCGGCGAGGCGGGCTGGTCCGACCTCAACGACACGAGCGACCGGGGTGCCGGTCTGCCGACCCTCCACAAGAGTTTCGATTCCGGCTACTCGGTCGGCGTCCGCGGCGGCTACCAGATGGGGCCGTGGCGGTTTGAAGAAGAATATTCCTATCGCAATAACGGGCTGGACAGCCTCTCGGTCGGCGGGGTCCACGTCCCCGGCGCCACCGGCAGCCGCAGCAGCCACGCGATCATGACCAACGCGATCTACGACGTGAACCTCGGCTGGCCGGTGACGCCGCATGTCGGGGTGGGCGTCGGCGCGGTCGACGTCGTCGAAAACGCCAAGGTGGCCGGGATCGGCGCGCTCGCCAACGACGACGACTGGGAGTTCGGATACCAGGGCATCGCCGGCGTGACCTACAACATCAACCCGAACCTGTCGCTCGACGTCGACTACCGCTACCTCGCGACGACCGATCCGAATTTCCGCTACGCGGCGAATGTCGGGGGCGGCAAATATCACACCAGCTATTCGACCAATAACATCATGGCGAGCTTGATATATCACTTCGCCGCGCCGCCCCCGCCGCCGCCGATGGCGACCCCGGTCGCCGTTCCGGCGCCGGCGCCGCCGCCGCAAAAGCAGGTGTTCCTCGTGTTCTTCGACTGGGATCGCGACACGATCACGCCGGCCGGGGCACAGGTCATCCAGCAGGCGGCCAACGCCTATAGGTCCGGCGCGCACGTGCAGCTCCAGGTGACCGGGTACACCGACCGCTCGGGGTCGCCCGCCTACAACCAGCGGCTCTCCGAACGGCGCGCCAACAACGTCGCCAACACGATGGTCCGCGACGGCGTGCCCCGCAACCAGATGGCCGTCAGCGGGCGTGGCGAAAACGACAACCGCGTCCCGACCGCCGCCGGCGTGCGCGAGCCGCAGAACCGCCGCGTCGAGATCGTCTTCCCGTAGCGCGCAAGCCTCCCGCGCGCTCCTCTGGGGGCCCGCTTCGGCGGGCCCCATTTTTATGCGCTCCCTGGGGGCCCGCTTCGGCGGGCCCCATTTTTATGCGCTCCCTGGGGGCCCGCTTCGGTGGGCCCCGTTTTTATGCGCTAATGGTGGGGCATGAAGGGAGGCGAGACGATGATCAAAAGCCTGTCGCTGTTGACCCGGCGGCCCGAGCTGACGCACGAGCAATTCGTCAAGCACTGGCTCGACATCCACGGACCGCTGGCGCTCAAGGTGCCGGAGCTCAGGCGCTACGTGCAGTCGCACATCATCGACGAGCGCAGCCGGCCCGACATCCCGACGACGAATGTCGCGGTCGACGGCATCGCCGAAACCTGGTTCGACGACCGTGACGCGATGGCACGCTCGAACGCCTCCCCCGAAGCCAAAGCCCTCCACGCCGACGGAGCGCTGTTCATCGGCGGGATCAAAAGCTTCATTACCGAGGAGAAGGTGATCATCGGCGAATAGCTCGCCGGCGGCGGCCCTCACCCGCCGATCCCCGGCTCCCGCCGGGGTCGGCCCCCTCTCCCGCGGTGCGGGCGAGGGTAAAGCCGAAGAATCCCCTCGCCCGCATTGCGGGAGAGGGGGGTGACCCCGGCGCAGCCGGGGATCACCGGGTGAGGGCTATTTTTGCGACGAGAATATGATTATCGGCGAGTAGCTGGCCACCGGCCCTCACCCGCCGATCCCCGGCTCGCGCCGGGGTCGGCCCCCTCTCCCGCGGTGCGGGCGAGGGGAAAGCTGCGCTACTTCACCGACGAGAAGCTTGTCGGCACCAGGAATGAGTTTTCTACCCGCGCATTGATCGGGCCGTCTTTTTCGGTCTCGGCGCGTTTGGCGTGCCATTCCGGGTCGGCCTGGAACGCGTCCCACTTCTTCTCGCGGTCGGCCAGCGATTCCCATTGCAGCATGTAGGTGAGGTCGGCGTTCGATTCGCCGACCAGCGTCGTCCAGAACCCGGCCTGCTTGATGCCGTGCCGCTCCCAGATCTTCAGCGTGATCGTGTCGAACCGGTTCAGCAGCGCCGGCAATTTGCCGGGCATCGTGTGGTAGACGCGCAATTCATAAATCATGGCATTTCCCCTTGGACGAGTGTCACTTCACCGACGAGAACGAGGTCGGCGTCAGGAACTGGTTGCTGATCGAGGCGACGAGGGGGCCGTTTTCCTCGGTCTTGGCGCGCGCCGACTGCCATTCCGGGTCGGCGCCGAATTTCGCCATCTTGGCCTCGCGCTCAGCCAGCGATTCCCATTTCAGGAAATAGGTCAGATCGTTGTTGCCGGGCCCGACCAGCGTGGTCCAGAAACCGGCCGGGTGGATCGCGTGCTTTTCCCACAATTTGAGCGTGATCGTGTCGAACCGCTTGACCAGGTCGCCGAGGCGGCCGGGCACGCAGCGATAGACGCGGAGTTCGTAGATCATCGGGTTTCCTCCTTGGGGTGCGTTACCATACAGGTCGTCATCCCGGCGCAGGCCGGGATGACGACTGAGTGAGCTGGCCGTGTCATCATTCTAATTCAAATGCTTCCCGACCCACGCCGCGCCGTCGAGCAGCTTTTCATCACCAAAACGCGGGCCGACGAGCTGCACGCCGAGCGGCAGCCCGGTCGGGCCGGTGCCCGCCGGCAGCGTCACGCAGGGTAGCCACGACAATGTCCACGGCGAGTTGAACCGCGGGTCGCCGGTCGAGGTGAAGCCCACCGGCGCCTCGCCCGCCGCGCTCGGCGTCAGCAGCAGGTCGACATCGCCGAAGATGTCGTCGAAATGCCGGCGGAACGCCTCCGACACCTCCAGCGCCTCGATGTAATCGGCGGTCGGAAGCTGGCGGCCCGGCGTCAGCACCGTGTCGCGCAGCACCGCGCTGACCTGGTCGAAATGCCGGTCGTATTCGTAGGCGTAGTTGCGCGACGCCTCGTAATTAAAGATGCGCCGGTGGTGATCCATGATGGTGTGGAAGGGCGGCGCGAACTCCGCCTCGGTAACGGTCGCGCCGGCCTTCGACAGCGCGGCGGCGGTGCGCTCGATCAGCGCCTGGGTGGCGGCGTCGGCGGCGTCCCAGCCGGGGGTGCGGCAGAGGCCGATGCGGGGCGCGCCGGCGGTGCGGTTCACCGGCCGCAATGGCATGTCGATCAGCACCGCCCGCATCAGCGCGACATCGTCGAGGCTGCGGCAGATGACGCCCAGTGTGTCGAGGTTGTGGCACTGCATCTTGACGCCGCTGCGGCTGAACTCGCCAAAGCTCGGTTTGTACCCGACCGCGCCGCAGAACGCCGCCGGCCGGATCGTCGAGCCGCCGGTTTGCGTCCCGAACCCGATCGGCACCTGGAAATCGGCGACCCCGGCCGCCGACCCGCTCGACGAGCCGCCGGGGGTGTGGGCGGGATTGTGCGGGTTGACCGTCGCGCCCGGGAACCGGTTGGCGAATTCGGTGGTCACGGTCTTGCCGAGGATCGTGCCGCCCGCCGCGCGCACCAGCGCGACGCAGGCGGCGTCGGCGAAGGGGCGGTTGCCGGCATAGATCGGCGAGCCGTGCCGGGTCGGCATGTCGGCCGTGTCGATGACGTCCTTGACCCCGATCGGCAATCCGGCGAGGAGGCCCGGCCTGCCCGCGCGGTCGGCGGCGCGCGCTTGCGCCAGCGCGTATTCGGGGTCGAGATGAATCCACGCCTTGACCGAGGCGCGCGCCTCGATGCGGTCGAGGCAGGCGCGGGTCACGGCCTCGGCGGTGAGGCTCCCCTCCCGCAGCCGGGCGACGGCCTCGGCGCCGGAGAGTTCGTTGGCGGCGCTCATGCCCGGTCTCCGAGCGCGCGCTCGACCCAGAGGCCGATGTCGAGCAGCCCCGCATCGCGATAGCGCGGCCCGACGAGCTGGATGCCGACCGGCAGCCCGCTCGGCCCGGTATCGGCCGGCAGCGTCAGGCAGGGCAGGTGCAAGACCGTCCACAGCGCGTTGAAGATCGCCGGCCCGGTATTGGCAAGCCCGCGCGGCGCCTCGCCGGCGGCCGGCAGGGTGAGGATCGCGTCGAAACCCCGCGCCCATTCCCGCGCCGCCGCGCGCATGGTGTCGGCGTCGCGCCAGGCGGTGCGGAAATCGTCGAGGCTGAGCCGCCGCCCCGACGCGATCCGCCCCTCGCCGAGGAGGTCGGGGCTCAAGAGCGCGGCATGGCGGTAGAGCTCGGGCGCGTGGTTGCGCGGCGCCTCGAAGGCGCTGTGCCGGCGCTGCACCTCCGACACGTCGCGGCAGGCGGGCGGCAATTCGCTCTCGACGATCTCGGCGCCGGCCTTGGCGAGGCGCGCGGCCGCCGCCTCCAGCACCGCCCTGCCCTCGGGCTGCGCCTTGTCCCAGAGCCGCGTGCGGCAGAGGGCGAGGCGCGGCGCGCGATCGGGCATTACCGGCGCCCGGTGCGGGTCGGCCATCATCGCGGCACGGAAAAGCGCGATGTCGGCGACCGAGCGCGCCATGATCCCGACCGTGTCGAGCGAGTCGGTGTTCATGTGCATGCCGGCGGGCGGGAACAGGCCAAAGCTCGGCTTGAACCCGACCACGCCGCAATAGGCCGCCGGGCGGATCACCGAGCCGCCGGTCTGCGTGCCGGTGGCGAGCGTCACCTGATAGTCGGCGACGGCCGCGGCCGAGCCGGACGACGAGCCGCCGGGCGTGTGCGCGCCGTTGTGCGGGTTGCGCGTCGGACCGGGGGTGCGGTTGGCGAACTCGGTCGTCACCGTCTTGCCCAGCAGGATCGCGCCCTGCTCGCGCGCCAGCGCCACGGTCGCGGCGTCGGCCGGCGGCCGGTGCGCCTTGTAGATCGGCGAGCCGTAGGTCGTCGGCTGGTCGTAGCTGTCGATGATGTCCTTCACGCCGATCGGCACGCCGTGCAGCAGGCCCTTGCGCGGCCCGCGGTCGAGCGCCCTCGCCTCGGCCAGCGCCGCATCGCGCGCCAGGTGCGACCACGCCAGCACGTCGGCGTCGCGCTTGTCGATCCGGTCGAGGTGGGCGCGGACGACGGCCTCGGCCGTCAGCGACCCGCCGTCGATCTGGCGCGCGATCTCGACGGCGGTGAGCGTGTTGGGGGCCGACA
>DATAUV010000087.1:0-51149 GCA_036268075.1 Allostellaceae bacterium
ACGCACGATCCCGCCGCCTTCGCGCCGATCGCGTCGCTGACGGTGGGGGAATTCCGCGACTGGCTGCTCTCCGGCGACGCCGATCTCGCCCCGCTCGCCACCGGTTTGACGCCGGAGATGGCCGCCGCCGTGTCGAAGATCATGCGGCTGCAAGATTTGATCGCGGTCGCTGCGAAATGCCGGGTCACGACCCGCTTTCGCGGCACGATCGGTCTTGCCGGCACGCTGTCGACCCGGCTTCAGCCCAACCACCCGATCGACGACCTCCGCGGCATCGCGGCCTCGATCCTCGACGGGCTGATGCTCGAATCCGGCGACGCGGTGATCGGCATCAACCCGGCGACGGACAGCCTCGACAAATATATCGAGCTGACCCGTTTTCTCGACCTGTTGCGCGAGCGGCTCGATTTTCCCGGCCAATCCTGTGTGCTTGCCCACGTGACGACGGCGCTCGCGGCGATCACCCGGGGCGCGCCGGTCGACCTGGTGTTCCAGTCGATCGCCGGCACCGAGGCCGCCAACCGCAATTTCGGCGTCGACCTCGCCCTTCTGCGCGAGGCCCGCGACGCGGCATTGTCGCTGAACCGCGGGACCCTCGGCGACAACGTCATGTATTTCGAGACCGGGCAGGGCAGCGCCCTCTCGGCCGAGGCGCATCACGGCGTCGACCAGCAGACGCTGGAGGCCCGCGCTTACGCCGTCGCCCGCGCCTTCGACCCGCTGCTGGTCAATTCGGTGGTGGGCTTTATCGGCCCCGAATACCTCTTCGACGGCAAGCAGATCACCCGCGCCGGGCTCGAGGACCATTTCTGCGGCAAGCTGCTCGGCCTGCCGATGGGGGTCGACGTCTGCTACACCAACCACGCCGAGGCCGACCAGGACGACATGGACGGGCTCCTGACGCTGCTCGGCGTCGCCGGCTGCACCTACGTCATGGGGGTGCCCGGCGCCGACGACGTGATGCTCGGCTATCAAAGCACCTCGTTCCACGACGCCCTCTACCTCCGCCGCGCCCTGGGCAAGCGCCCCGCGCCGGAGTTCGAGGCGTGGCTCGGGCGGGTGCGCGAATTGCCGGCGCTGATGGCGCCGATGCTGGCGGCGCTGCGGTGACGACACCTGGACCGCGGGCGTCCCGCCCGCCCTTTACGGAAGATGCGGGCGGGACGCCCGCGGTCCAACCATGGAGCGACCTCCGCCGCGCCACCCCCGCCCGGATCGGGCTCGGCCGCGTCGGGGTTGGCCTCCCGACCGCCGCGCATCTCGATTTCCAGCGCGCCCACGCGATGGCCCGCGACGCCGTTTACGCCGCGCTCGACACCGACGGGATCGCCGCCGGTCTTGCCGCCCTCGGCCACGAACCGATCCGCCTGCACTCCGAAGCGGCCGACCGCCCGACCTATCTGCGCCGCCCCGATCTCGGTCGGAGGCTCGACCCCGCCTCGCGCCGGGTCTTGGTCGAGCGTTCGTCGCTAGCCCTGGGTTCCCGCCTTCGCGGGAATGACGAGAATGTGGGTGGGCGCGGCGTGGTGCTCGTCATCGCGGACGGCCTCTCGGCGACCGCGGTCAACCGTCACGCCGTAGCCTTGATCGAGGCTGTCGCGCCGCCCGCCGGGCCGATCGCGATCGTCGAGGGCGGGCGGGTGGCGATCGGCGACGAGATCGGCGGGCTGCTCGGGGCCGACATCGTCGCGGTC
Organism: Allostellaceae bacterium; assembly: GCA_036268075.1. Taxonomy (GTDB): domain Bacteria; phylum Pseudomonadota; class Alphaproteobacteria; order ATCC43930; family CGMCC-115725; genus DATARH01. The sequence continues at coordinate 1,695 of DATAUV010000087.1, forward strand.
CTGATCGGCGAGCGGCCCGGCCTCAGCGCCGTGGACTCGCTCGGCATCTACGTGACCTGGCAGCCGGCGCCGGGCGCGGTCGACTCCGCCCGCAACTGCCTCTCCAACATCCGCCCCGAGGGGATGCCGATCGCCGAGGCGGCGGCGGCGCTCACCGCCCTCTTCGACGCAGCGCGGCGCTGCCGGATGACTGGCGTCGGGCTAAGCCAGCGCCTCGCGATCGAGCGTAAATAGCTCCTGCGGCCGCTCGACTCCCCGCAGGGCGTAGCGGCCCACCGAGACGGTGCCCCGGCCGCCGAGCGCGGCGGTGAAATCGGCCGATAGCAACACGTTGCGGTCGGCTGAGCGGCACATATCGGCGATGCGGCTTGCCTCGTTGACCGCCGGCCCGATCACGGTGAAATCGAGACGGTCACGGCTGCCGATATTGCCGTAGAACACCTCGCCGATATGGAGGCCGATATATACATCGGTGGTCGGCAGCCCCATCCCGTTGCGCCGCTCGTTGAGCTTGGCGAGGCGCCGGCGCAGGGCGGTCTCGGCGGCGACCGCCCGGGCGCAGGCGGGGCCCGGCTCGTCATACGGAAAGATCGCCAGCGTGCCGTCGCCGATCAGCTTCAGCACGTCGCCGCCATGCTCGTGGATCGACGAGATCACGGCTTCGGCATAGTCGTTGAGCAGCGCGATGACGTCCCGCGGCGGGCTGGTGTCGGTGATGCGGGTAAAGCCGCGCAGATCGCTGAACCATAAGACCGCGTTGATCCGCTCCGCTGCACCGCGCCCGATCCGACCGCCGAGCACCCGCCGCCCGGGATCACGGCCAAGATAGGTCTCGACCAATGTCGCCGCGATCCGCGCAAGCGAGGCGCTTTTGACCGCCAAGGCCAGCCCCGGCATCAGCCCGGTGAGCGCCGCGATGTCGTCGTCGCCGAAACCGCCGGGCCGGTCGGTGACCCAATAGGAATAGACGCAGTCCATCTCGCCGATCGCCCCGCCGCCGGCAAAGCGGGTGATCAGCGCGACATGTTCGGTCATCCCCTCGGCGGCGAAGGGTTCCATGGTGCGGAACTCCTCCGGCTCGCCCGCGCCCAGTTTCACCCGCAGCAGCGATTCGCCCGTCTGCACCAGCCGGTAATGCGCCGTCGCCTGCCAATTCGCGGCCGCCTCGCCCTCGTCGGTCGGGCCATACTCGATCATCTCCGGCCCCTCGCCGGTGTCGCGGCTCCAGCGGAATGCGCGACCTTCATGGATCGGATGCAGCGTATCGATAATCACCGCCGCCCGCGCCACCGGCATCCCGGCCGCCAGCACCTTCCGGCAAAACCCCTCCAACAGCACCGCCTCGCTCTTCCCGGCGAGCCCGGCGACGGTGATCCAGTCGGCGATGTCGGGGAGTGGGGTCACCGTCACACCTGATCTCGTCGAAACTTATCAGGATCTATCTTGTTGAATTGGATCAATTCTTCTCTCAAGAACAGGCGGTTAACAGGACCTGTTATAGAAAACAGCGGAGCCTGCCGCCTCTGACTGTGCAGCGTACCCTCTCATTGTTTTTTTTCGGAGTGCCCAACCGACGGCGAACCTCGCCGCTTGAATTTCCGTCCGCTCTAGGGGAGCGGGCGGGCTCAAAGCGGAAGTCCCCGGTGCTGTTCGCCCGCGCACGGTGTAACGGCTATAGCTTTGCCAGACGGCTATGCGGGCTTTCCTTGTGTTCCATATATTTCGGTGTCGTCGAGATTTTGGGGTAGGTCGCCTCGGAGTGCTTCCGAATTGAGGAGCAAACCCTATCATACAGTCCGCCAAGCCGCTCCACGTTGAGCATATCCTGTGCGATATTTCGGAAAACACGGGCAAAGGATCTGTTTTTATAGGACCGGAAAAGCTGACTGAGTTTTGCGCTGGCGCCCAGATTTACCCCCGTGAAGCCCAGCGACAGGGAAAATTGCAAACCATTTTCTGTCGATACGGCATATTTTTTCATGAGATTTGTGCATGACTGATCTAAATATTTTAGAATTCCATTGACTTCCTGCACCTTGTTCGCCGCTGTCAGATGGTTGAGATTGTGGAAGATCGTCCGGCACTCCTGAAATTCGCTCGTACTGCGCATTGATAGGGCGAGATCAATGCATTGCTTCGGATTGTCCGTCCTCGATATCAGATAGGCAGTAAAAAAAGGCAGACGCATCGCAAACTTAGCCTGCCCGCTAGGCTCAAGAATGGAGGACAGCGTCTGTTGCGACTTCTCCTTCAGTGATTCTAGCAAGCCGATCATCTGCGAGGGATAGTCAATCCGACAACAGCTTTCGCAAAAGGCATCGCGAAGAGGTGCCAAATAAGTATCAGCCCGCTGCATATGCGCGACCGCATTATAAAAGTGCGACCTCTCGGCAACCCAGCCGTAACCGAATAGGACGCGGTCAAGTGCGCTTTTCCCATCCATACCCGCATATTGCGGGTTGTTCGACGAAAGTGCGTGCACGAAATCTTTTACATCCGTGATTTCTGGACGCTCTGCGACGCTGAAGGCCGGTCGGTAGTCTGTTCCGGCGTCCACGAGTCCACGATCGGTATTCTCATGGCGGAAAGCGCTGTCGATTGACCTTTCGTAAGGCGCGTACTTTGGGTTCTTCACCAAGAACGAGAGCGTCAGGTATTCGCTTGATACCCAAACGTCCCATCGCAACTGTGGATCGATCCGGAGAGCCTCGAAAAAACTGATGACATCGCCGGCCGGTTTGGATCCCTCGAATGAAAAGGCCATGCTCCGCGCAAACGTTGCTGCCTCTGCTGCGAGCGTCGAATAGGTAGGCTCGTCGATCTTGAAGAATTTAATAAAGTCAAAATTTTTCAACCTGCCCGAGCGAAGCTCATCCTTATAGTCATCGACACCAATTAGTTCATCGCTGAACAAGATGGCAGTCACCAGCTTTTCAAGGCACAGAATATCGTTGTCGATATTATTCAGGTTCCGCGTCTGGGTGATTCCAGTGATGCGTTCGACACCGCTCAGCGTGGCGTTGTCAACTAGAATGCGGCGATTGGTACTCATGGTAAAGCCAGGTCTATCATGCCATGCCAAGTTGACAAGGTTGTTCGGTCAGGGTCCTTCGCCCGAACCGCTGCGCCTCTGATCCCGGCCCTCACCCGCATTTCGAATAGTTGCAGCTCGTGCACTGGTCGCAGTTTTCGAGCCTGATCAATGCCGCCTGGCCGCATTTCGGGCATTGGCGCAGGCGCGGGGCGGCGAGGGCGGGTTGGCCGGGCTCGGCTGCGAGGCTCATGACCTGGGGCTGGTGGTGCGGCTGGGCGTGTTTCGGCGGGAGGAAGCCGATCTCGATCATGTGCTGTTCGAGGACGTCGCCGATCGCCGCCAGTATCGAGGGCACGTAGCGGCCGCCCATCCAGGCGCCGCCGCGCGGGTCGAAGATCGCCTTCATCTCGTCCACCACAAACGACACGTCGCCGCCGCGCCGGAATACCGCGCTGATCATGCGCGTCAGGGCGACGGTCCAGGCGTAGTGCTCCATGTTCTTGGAATTGATGAAGATCTCGAACGGGCGCCGCCTGCCGTCTTGGATGATGTCGTTGACCGTGATGTAGAGCGCGTGCTCGCTTTCCGGCCAGTTGATCTTATAGGTCTGGCCGGGCAGCGCCTCGGGCCGCGACAGCGGCTGGGTCATGTAGACGACGCCGCCCGCCTCGTACAAATCGGCCGGGCGCGCGGCGGCGATGGTGGCGGGGGCAGGGGCCGGCAGCGGCAATTCGGCCTGGCTGGGCCTCGGCCGGGGCGCGGGCTGCGCCTCCGGGATCGCCGCGAGCACGGCGCCGGTGACCTCGTTCGGGCGATAGGTCGTGCAGCCCTTGCAGCCGAGCGCATAGGCGCGCGTGTACACGTCCTTGAACCGGTCGAACGGGATGTCGGCCGGCACGTTGATCGTCTTCGAGATCGAACTGTCGACGTGGCGCTGTACCGCCGCCTGCATCACCAGATGGTCGTCGGGCGACAAGGTCTGGGCGTCGACGAAATACTCGGGCAGCGGCGCGTCGTTGCCGTGAAGGCGGCGATAGGCGCGGTAGGCGTGGTCGCTGACCTCCTCCTCGCGCCGGCTGCCGTCGGGCATCAACACGCTGCGGGTGTAGCGAAAGCTGAACACGGGCTCGATCCCGGACGACACGTTGTCGGCGAAGAGCGAGATCGTCCCCGTCGGCGCGACCGAGGTCAGGTGCGAGTTGCGCATACCCTTCTGCACGATCTGCGCCCGCGTCTCGGCGTCGAGCCCGGCGATGGTCTCGCCGGCGAGATATTCGTCGCGGTCGTAGAGCGGGAACGCGCCCTTCTCGGCGGCGAGGGCGGCCGACGCGCGATAGGCTTCGCGTTCGATCACCCCGGCCCATTCCTCGACCGCCGCCACCGCCTCCGGCGAGCCGTAGCGCAGCCCGCACAGGATCAGCGCATCCGCGACCCCGGTCATGCCGAGCCCGATCCGCCGCTTGTTGCGCGCCTCCTCCTGCTGCTGCGGCAGCGGAAACCGCGACACGTCGATGACATTGTCCATCATCCGCACCGCCACCGGCACCACCGCCGCCAGCCGCCCCGTATCGAGCCGCGCCTCCGCCGTAAACGCCTTCTCGACAAACCGCGCCAGGTTGATCGAACCGAGGAGGCACGCGCCATAGGGCGGCAACGGCTGCTCGCCGCAGGGGTTGGTCGCGTGGATGGTCTCGCAATAGGCGAGGTTGTTCTGCTGGTTGATGCGGTCGATGAAGATCACGCCGGGTTCGGCATAGGCATAGGTCGCCCGCATGATCTTGTCCCACAGCTCGCGGGCGGGCAGGACCTTGTGGACCGTGCCGCCGAACGAAAGCTGCCAGGGCGCGTCCTCCTCGATGGCCTTCATAAAGGCGTCGGTGACGAGGACGGAAAGGTTGAACATGCGCAGCCGGCCGGGCTCGCGCTTGGCCTCGATAAACGCTTCGATGTCGGGGTGGTCGCAGGCGAGGGTTGCCATCATCGCGCCGCGACGGTACCCGGCCGACATGATCGTGCGGCACATCGCGTCCCACACGTCCATGAAGCTGAGCGGGCCCGAGGCGTCGGCGCCGACGCCCTTCACATAGGCGCCGCGGGGGCGCAGCGTCGAGAAATCGTAGCCGATGCCGCCGCCCTGCTGCATCGTCAGCGCCGCCTCGCGCAGATGGGCGAAGATGCCCGAAAGCGAGTCCGGGATCGCCCCCATCACAAAGCAGTTGAACAGTGTCACCTCGCGCGCCGCCCCCGCGCCGGCAACGACCCGCCCGGCCGGCAGGAACTGAAAATCGTCGAGTGCGGCGGCGAAGGTTTCCTCCCACCGCGCGCGGTCGGCCTCGCGCTCGGGCTCGGCCAGCGCCCTGGCGATGCGCCGCCAGGTGTCCTCGATGGTCTTGTCGACCGGCTCGCCGCTAGGCGCGCGCAGCCGGTATTTCATGTCCCAGATCTGCTGCGAGATCGAGGCGACGATGGCCATTGGCGGGGGGTCCTTATTGGCAGCGCCGGGTCATTAGATGTAGCACTTTTGTTCTAAAATTTCGACCCCTGGCGCCGCGCCGGAACCCTTGCCGCCCGAAAGCGGTTAATCGCAGCAGTCGGGTATGGATCGGAGGTTGGCGATGTTAGGGATTTGCGGGCGCATCGTCGCGGTCGTGCTGGGCACGATGCTCTACGTTCTCGCCGGGGTCGCGCTGGCGAGCGTGGGGAGCTAGCGCCTCGGCGAGTTCCTGGGCCTGCCTATTCGAGCAGGCTCGCTGCCGGCACCTGCCAGCGCGTATGGAGAATGCGGGCTTGCTCCATCGTGAGCCCGCGCCGCCGGCTGAGGATTTCCGACGCGCGCGACCTCGACCCCAGCAACTCGGCGAGGTCCGATTGCGTGTAGTGCTTCAGCGCCATGATCTCGCGGATGGCGCTCACCGCGTCCGGGGCCGCGATTGGCCAATGGCCTTGTTCGTAGGCACCGATCAGGGCGCTGAGGACATCGAAGCGGTCCGCCGCCGGGGTGCCGGGGTCGGGCTCATGCTCGAAGTAAGGCTCGATCTCTTTCAGCGCGGCTTCGTAATCGTCCTCAGAGCGTATTGGGCGGATATCCATCACGGCGCTCCTATGGTTCCCGGATCGATCCTGTCGTATTCGGCATGGGTACCGATGAATTTGACCAGCACCCGCTTGTGCCGATACGCGACATGAGCGACCAGGCGATACTTGTTGCCGCCGATATCGAAGATCACTCGGTTGTCGAAGATAAAATCGACTGCGGTTCCGAATTGATCCTTCACATCCGCGGGTCGTTCCCAGCTTGCCGTCGCGACCAGGGCATACCAAGCGCGCAACGGCATCTCTGCCTGCCGATGCCGCTCCCAGAACAGCCTCAGCCGCTTCAACGCGATGATCTGCATCGTCGTTTAGATAGACTGTTCCACGTTCGGGAACAATAGCGAAAGGATACGAGCGGCGTCGCTAGGAAGCGTTCGCCTCTAGCCTTTCCGCGACCAGCAGCGCCGTCGCTTCCTCGATCCGGTTTTCCATCTCGGCCATGACCTCGCGGCGGGGCCTTCCCGGTGGGATCGGGGGGAGGAACTCGACGACGATCCGGCCCTGGCGCTTGGTGAACGAGCGGCGGCCCCAGTAGAGGCCGGAATTGACCGCGGCCGGCACCAGCGGCAGGCCGAGCGCCTGGTAGAGCGCGGCGATCCCGGGTTGATAGGCGGGGCCGTGCTCGCCGGGGGCGGTGCGGGTGCCCTGCGGAAAGATCACGATCTTGCGGCCCTGCGCGACCGCGCGCCTCGCCTGGGCAACCATGTCGCGCAACGCCGCCGCGCCGCCCTTGCGGTCGACGAAGATCGAGCCCGCCCGCGTCGCATACCAGCCGTAGAACGGCACCAGCTTCAGCTCGCGCTTGATGACCACCGCCGGGTCGTGCAGCAGCACCGGCACGACCAGCGTGTCCCAGGCGGATTGGTGCTTCATCGCGACGAGGCAGGGGCCGGGCGGCAGGTTTTCCCACCCGCGCACCTCATGGTCGAGCCCGACGATCCCGCGCAGCCAGGCCAGCGACCAGCGCGACCAGGTGCGCCCGAAACCCATCGACCATCGCCACGGCGTTACCGCGAACGGGACGCCGAGGATCGCCATCAGCCCGGTGCCGCTGAAGAACACCAGGTTGAAGAGGATCGCGCGCAGCTTTTGTCCCACGGGTGCGGCTCATTGCCGGCGGAGCGCCGCCGCCGTCGCGGTCTTCTCGGGCAGGTCGGGGCCGGGCGGCGGCATCAGGCCGGGCCACACGGTTTCGGCCGCGGTGCGCAGCCAGACGGCGAGAAATTTGTGGTACTCGCCGATCGTCAGCCCCGTCGCGCCGGACCACGCGGTGAGGCGGTTTTCGCCCGGCTCGGGCCGCGCGAAGACCGGCGAGGCGACAATCTCCACATCGGGCATCGCGCGGTGGAACTCGATGAGGCTGCGCGGCATGTGGTACCAGCTCGTCACCAGGCGCAGGCTCGCGTATCGCTCCTGCCGCATCCACTGCGCGGTCTCGCGCGCGTTGCCGAGCGTGTTGTCGGCGTCGTGGCCCAGGACGATGCAGCATTGCGCGCGGCTCGCCACCGGCTCGAACACCCGCATCAGCGCCTCGCGGTCGACATGGTGGTTGACGCCGGAGATGAACAGCTTTTGCGCCTTGCCCTCGCCGAACAAATCGACCGCGCTTTCGAGGCGCAGCCGGCCGCCGGTCAACACGACGATGGCGTCGGTCCGCTCGGCCGGGTGGTCGGCGACCGAGAGCCCTTCATGGACGAACCACATGAGGCCGCCGAGCCACAGCCCGGCGCAGCCCGCGGCGAGGATCGCGAGGCTTTTGAGCCGGCGGGTCACGGCATCCGGGCCAGGCGCCGCGCGATCGTCGCGCGCGCCGTGACCATCGCGACGAGCCCGGCCACGACCACGGTCGCGACCAGCAGCGCCCACATCCGCCAGTCGAGGAGGCCCGGCGCGGCGATCGGCAGCGGCATCGAGATCGCGCCGGCGGCGCGGCCGAGCACCACGATCGTCGCCGCCGCGACGATGCCGCCGATGGCGCCGCCACGCAGCCCCAGCCATAGCGCATGCGTCTGGAATTGCTGGGCGATGTAGCGGTCGGGCGCACCGAGCAGGTGCAGGATGTCGACCACCGGCTGATGGATCGCGAGGCCGGTGCGGGCGCTGAACACGACGGTCAGCACCAACAGCACCGCGACCACCCCGACCCCGGTGCCGATCACCCCTTCGACCCGCACCGCAAAGCCGTGCAGCTCGGTCAGCGCGGTGCGGTGGTCGGCGAGCTCGGCGCCGGGCTCGATCTCGGTCAGCTTTTGTCGGAGCCCCGCGAGATCGACATCGGCGGACGGGTCGAGATGCAGGTCGACGAGGTGCGGCAGCGGCAGCGCGTCGACCGCGACGCCCGCGCCGAGCCACGGCGCGATCAGCCGCGCGGTCTCGTCGGGCGAAAGCAGGTGGACCGAGGCCACCCCCGACGTCTGCTTCAAGGCCGCGACCGCGGTTTCGATCCGCCCCGCGGACGCGTCGGCCGGAAGCTGCACGGTCAGCGTCGTCGACAGCGAGCGGTTCCAGTCGCGCAGCGTGTCGCCGAGCAGCATCAGCCCGACCCCGCCGAGCACCGCGAGGTAGACCATCAGCGCGATGATCCATGGCAGGAACCGGCCGGTCGCGTCGCGCCCGAACGGCAGGTCGAGCCGTGGGGCGATGCCCCGGGCGCCGATCATGGCGCCGATCATGGCGCCTCCTCGCCGCCGACCGCGGACAGCAGGCCCTGTTCGAGATGAAAACGCTCATGCGCGAACTGGCGGGCAAAGGCGACGTCGTGCGTCGCGATCAGCACCGTGGTGCCGAGCCGGTTGATCCGCTCGAACACCCGCACGAGCAGCATCGCGATCTCGTCGTCGACATTGCCGGTCGGCTCGTCGGCCAGCAGCAAATCGGGGCGGCGGACGATCGCGCGGGCGATCGCGACGCGCTGCTGCTCGCCGCCCGACAGCGTCGCCGGACGCAAATCGGCCTTGTCGCCGAGCCCGAGCCAGCCGAGGAGCTCAGGCACGTTTTCGCGAATCTCCCGCTCCGGCGCGCCGGCGATGCGCAGCGGCAGGGCGACGTTGTCGCGCACGCTCAGATGCTCGACGAGGCGGAAATCCTGGAACACGATGCCGATGCGGCGGCGCAGCGACGCCTGCATTTGCCGGTCGACCGTCGCAGTGTCGGTGTCGAACAGGGTGACGATGCCGCGTGAGGCGCGCTCGGCCAGGTAGATGATCTTGAGCAGCGTCGTCTTTCCGGCGCCGCTGACCCCGGTCAGGAAGTAAAACCCGCCCGGGTCGAGGGTAACGGTGACGTCCTGCAAAATCTCCGCGCCGCTACCGTAGCGCTTGCCGACATTTTCGAGCCTGACCAACACCGCCCCCGAGCCGCCCCCGGCTCCCCGTCGCCGGCCGGATTAGGGCCAAGACCTTGACACAAAGCCGGCGAGTCCGTCCAGAAGGCCCGGTGCGGGACCCTTACCCTCCCATCGCGGAGACGATGAAAGGGTAAGGGTGCGAGTGCAGCGAGCCTCAGCCCACTGCGCCGGTGATCAGCGGGCCGAACAGTTGCCAGCGGGCGCCGTCGAACTTGGCCATCTGCACCTGCTTGAGCGGAGCCCAGTCGGTCGCGCTCGTGTTGGCCTTGATACCGGGCAGCAGCATCGGCTCGGCAAAGTCCTTCAAGTTGGCGGCCTGTTTCATGATGTTCTCGCGCGTCACCGTGTCGCCGCATGCGGTAAGCACATGGGCAGCCGCCTGCGCGAGGCAATACCCGGCGACATTGCCCGTGTCCTGCTTGTCGCCGTCGGGATAGTATTTGTCCATAAAGGCGCCCCATTCCTTGAACCCGGCATCGTCCTTCCACTGCGGGTCGGTCGCGTCCTTCAGGTAGAAATCGGAGACTATGTCCTTGGCGTTTTCGAACCCGGCCGGCTTCAGCGTCGCGGCCACCGAGTTGCCGATGCTGCTGAGGACGTGCAGCGGCTTCCACTGGATTTCGCCGGCCTTGCGGATCGCCTGGGCCGCGAATTTCGGGATGCCGCAATTGACAAACACGTCCATGCCCTTGGCCTTCATGTCGACGACCTGCGAATCGACGGTCGGGTCGGTCGTCTCGTACGACGCCTCGACCTGGACCATCGACGCCTTGTCGCCGAGCCCGTCCTTGAGCCCCTTCAGGTAGTCCTTACCGAAATCGTCGTTCTGGAAGAGGATGCCGATCTTGCCGGTGGGCTTTTCCTTGAGGATATAGGTCGCGTAGATGCGGCCTTCGCTCTGGTAGTTCGGCTGCCAGCCCATCGTCCAGGGATGGCCCTTCGGGTCGTTCCACTTGGTCGCGCCGGTGGCGACGAAAAGCTGCGGCACCTTCTTCTGGTTCATGTAGTGCCAGATCGCGCTGTTGCACGGGGTGCCGAGCGGGCTGGCGACGAGGAGGACATTGTCCTCCTCGACCAGCTTGCGCACCATCTCGACCGTCTTGGGCGGGGTGTAGCTGTCGTCGTAGGAGATGTAGTTGACCTTGCGGCCGTTGATGCCGCCCTTGTCGTTGATCATCTTGTAATAGGCGGTCTCGACCTTGCCGAGCGTGCCGTAGGACGAGGCCGGGCCGCTGTAGGGCGCGGTATTGCCGACCTTGATCTCGGTATCGGTGACGCCGGGGCCGTAATCCTTGGCGCTGGCGCGGCGCGGCGACAGCATCGGCACCGTCAGGGCGAGCGCGCCGGGCGCGGCGGCGAGAAGGCTGCGGCGGGTGATTTTTTGCATGGTGTCCTCCCTCGTGGTCACTGTCGCCGTGCGCGTGTTAGCCGCGCGACGGCAAGGCGGGCAAAACCGGCGGCACCCGCCGGCATCAGGAAAATAACGAGCAGCAGGATGATCCCATAGACCGCGCCGGCCAAGCCGGTCGACACGCTGTTGGCGATGTTGGGCACGAACAGCACGAAGAGGCCGCCGAAGAGGCAGCCCGGAATCGATCCGACCCCGCCGATCACCAGCCCGACCAACAGCGACACCGACAGGAAGATCGTAAAGCTGTCGGGCGCGACGAACTGGATCGCGAACGCGCCGAGCGCCCCGGCGACGCCGGTATAAAGCGCGCTGACGCCAAAGGTCAGCGTCTTGTAGAGCGACGGGTTGATCCCCATCGCGGCCGCCGCGATCGGGTTGTCGCGGATCGCCATGATCGCCCGCCCGGACCGGCTGCGCACCAGGTTGGAGGCGGCCCAGAACATCAGCACGATGACGATCAGGGTCAGGTAGTAGAGCCACTGGTCGCTGTCGACCGGCAGGAAACTCGGCGGGTCGGGCTGGTCGACGGTAAGCCCCTGGACGCCGCCGGTGATCCCTTCGAGCGCGTGGAATTTCAGGATCTGCGGCATCGCCGTCGCGAGCGCGAAGGTCGCCAGCGCCAGATACAGATTCTGCAGCCTCAGCGCCGGCAGGCCGAACAGAAACCCGACGGCAAAGCACACCCCGCCCGCCGCCGGCAGGGTCCACAGGTAGTTGACGTCCCACAGATGCATCATCAGCGCCGCGGTATAGGCGCCGAGGCCGTAAAACGCGCTGTGCCCGAGCGAGAACTGGCCGTTGAACCCGGTCAAGAGGTTGAGCCCCAGGATCGCCAGCCCGTAGATCATCACCATCGTCAGCTCGAAGAGGACGAAGCTGCGGGCGACCAGCGGGATCAGCGCCGCGACGACGACTACCGCCGCGGACACCAGGTGCCGGCGTTCGAGCCGCCAGCCCCGCGCCGGCGCGGCCGTGACGGCGGCCGTGTTGCCGGTCGCGGCGCTGCCGGTCGTGCTGGTGACAGGGGCGGTCATACCCGGCTCACCACGCTGCGGCCGAAAATGCCGCTGGGTTTGAACATCAGCACCGCCACGATCAGGATAAGCGCGAGGCTCAGTTTCAGCTCGCGCCCGAAATAGGGCACAAACGTGCCGGCCAGGTTCTCGATGATGCCGACGAGGAACCCGCCGACGACCGCGCCGAGCGGGCTGGTCAACCCGCCGAGCACCGCCCCGGCAAACCCGTAGAGGAGGACGCCCAGCATCATGTTGGGTTCGAGGAACACCACCGGCGCGATCATCATCCCGGCGACCGCGCCGACCGCCGCCGCCATCGCCCAGCCCAGCGCCGTCATCCACCCGACCCGGATGCCGACCAGCCGGGCCGATTCCGGGTTCGCCGCCGCCGCCCGCATCGCCAGCCCCAGCCGGGTGAAGCGAAAGAAGGCGTAGAGGAAAAAGAGGAGCGCCGCGGTCACCCCGATCATCCCCGCCTCATGCGTGTCGATGAGGCCGCCGAACAAATTGGTGTGCCCGAACGGGGTGGGAAACGTCTTGATCGTGTAGTTCCAGATGTACCCGGCGCCGCTGTTGAGGATGCTGAACAGCGCGATGAACCCGACCAGGTTCGCGAGGATCGAGGCGTTGTGCAGCGGCTTGAACAGGACGCGCTCGATGACGATGCCGCCGACGAACGACACCGCCGCCGCCAGCAGGAACGCAAACCAGTACGGGATTCCCCACTGGATGAGCTGCCAGGCGATAAAGGTCGAAAACATCGCCATCTCGCCCTGGGCGAAATTGAGATGGTCGATCGCCTGGTAGATCATCACCACGGCCAGCGCCATGCAGGCATAGATGCCGCCGGTGGCGAGCCCCGCGAAAACCTGGGTGAGCAGCAGGTCCATTCAGTACCCCAGATACGACCGGCGGACGCCCTCGTCGGCGCCGATCTCGGCGGCGGGGCCGTCGAGCACGATGCGGCCTGTTTCGAGGACATAGGCATGCTCGGCAAGGTCGAGCGCCAGCGCCGCGTTCTGCTCGACGATCAGCATCGCCACCCGGGTCTCCTCGCTGACCCGGCGCAGGATCGCGAACAACTCCTCGACGATCAGCGGCGCGAGCCCGAAGGACGGTTCGTCGAGGAGCAGGAGGCGCGGGCGCAGCATCAGCGCGCGGCCGACCGCCAGCATCTGCTGCTCGCCGCCCGACAGCGTCCCCGCCTGCTGCTGGCGACGCTCCTTGAGGCGCGGGAACTGCGCGTAGACCCGTTCGATGTCGGCGGCGATCTCGGCCCGGCCGTGCCGGGTCATCGCGCCGAGCTGCAGGTTTTCCTCGACCGTGAGCCGCACGAACGTGCCGCGCCCCTCGGGCACGTGGGCGACGCCGAGCCGCACGATGTCCTCGGTGGCCCATCCCGAGATGCGCTTGCCGTCAAGGCGGATGTCGCCGCCGGTGCGCACCATGCCGCACAGCGCCCTGAGCGCGGTGGTCTTGCCGGCGCCGTTCGCGCCCAACAGCGTGCGGATATGTCCTGCGTCGAGGCCGAAGCTGATCTCGTAGAGCGCGCGGTTTTCGCCGTACCACGCGTCGAGCCCTTCGACCTCGAGCATCATCGGTGCGCGCCCTTGCCGTGCGAGGTGCCGAGATAGGCGCGGATCACTTCTTCGTTACTCTGCACCTCGGCCGGCGTGCCCTCGGCGATCTTGCGGCCGAAATCGAGCGCGACGACCTTGTCCGAGATCGACATCACGAGGTTCATGTGATGCTCGACCAACAGCACGGTGACCTGGCGCTCGTCGCGGATGCGGCGGATAAGCGCGCCGAGCTCGGCCACCTCGGTGTGGTTGAGCCCGCCCGCCGGCTCGTCGAGCAGCAACAGCTTGGGTTGCGAGGCGAGGGCGCGGGCGAGTTCGACGCGTTTCCTCGTGCCGAGCGGGAGCCCCGCCGCGGGGCGGTGCGCGACATCTTCGAGGTCGAGCATCCGCAACAGCGACCACGCGGTCGCGGTGATCTCCGCCTCCTGCCGCTGCACCCAGGGCAGCCGCAGCGCGTTGCTGACGAAATCGCCGGCGCTTTTCGGGTGGGCGCCGATCCGCACGTTGTCGAGCACGGATTGCGGGGCGAACAAAGCGAGGTTTTGAAAGGTGCGGCCGATCCCGATCTCGGCGATGCGGTGCGGCGCGCGATGCAGCATCGACGCGCCGTCGAACAGGATGTCGCCGCGGTTTGGCGTGTAGAGGCGGCTGACGCAGTTGAACAGCGTCGTCTTGCCGGCGCCGTTGGGGCCGATCAGGCCGAGGATCTGGCCTTCCTCGATCGTGAACGACACGCCGTCGAGCGCGACGATGCCGCCGAAACGCACCGCTACGTCACGGATTTCGAGCAACGGCGCGCGCACCGCCGACAGCGGCGCCGCCCCAGATGCCGTCAGCTCGTCGAGCGACGCCATCCGATCCCCATGACCCTTGCCTCCCCCCGGCCTGCGTTACGTGTTTTGCCGGCGCGGTCGGAGCCTGCCCAGCCCCCGAAACCGAGTCAAGCCGCCACTCAGTCTCACCTTCTTTCGGCGTCGCGCCGTGCGACACCGGGAATTCACCCGCGGCATCGCCGCCGCCCGTGCACGCGCGGCCGCGCGTGGCGACAAAGCCGCCGGGCCGATGGTGCAGCACACGGTCGTCCGTCTGCGCTCGGTCGACAGCATCGCCGGCGGTCTCGGCGCGTTGCTGCGATTGAAGCCGTGAGAGCGTCCGCCGCCGTTCGAGGCCGCCTCTCGGCGCGCTCGAACGTATTGCCCCGCTACAGCCGCTTGCGCCGGGTGAATTCGGCCCGGGCGAGCTGGCGCAGGCGGGTGAGGCGCTGGCGAACGCTCGTGAACCGGCCGCCATGCACCACGTGCCCGTTGCTGACGAGCTGGCCCTTGTCGTTGAAGTGGACCCGCTTCCCCGCCAGCAGCAACGCGCCGAACCCGGGCTCTTCGAGGTCCCAGTTGCGCACCGGGCCGCTGTCGATATGCATGAAATGCGAGTGCGGATACCACCCGACCCCGCCGCGCCGCAGCTTGCGCGCCGCCTGCATCGACTTTTCGAGATCGTTCTCGAAATAGACGTCGAGCGCGCGGCCGTAGAGGTGCTGGCTGTCCTCGGCGACGCCGAAACTCGTCTTCGCCAGCGAGGCGTTGGTCTCGGGCGTGCGATAGGCCGAGAGGATCGTCGCGCTCGTCTGTCCCGATGCCGCCATGACCGTGGTGAGGAAATCGAGCACCGCGACATCCATCACATGCGTCTGGTCGGCGTGGAAATCGCGGAGGAACTCGGACAGATCGGTCATCACCGACGCGATCGGCCCGTCGCCGTCGCGATAGACGCCGTCAAACACCTCGTTGGTGTGGGCGTTGACCAGATGGATTCGCTGGGGCGATGGGGGTGGTAATGGCACCGCCCGAGCGATATGTGGTAGGACAACTGTTCCCGCAATGATGCCAAGCAATAGCCTGCGGTTGATTTGCGTGTTTTCAATATTCATATAAGGCACATCCACAACTTGCAGCTAAATACAGTTAGTCGAAAGTTCCGTTTGTGTTCAGCGCCGCAACGCTTGGAGAGAACTTTAGTTCCTCGAAAAAAATGTGCAACAGTTTTTGCTGCGCCGCAGCGGAGCCGCGGCGGCGATTGGGCGCTCGAAGAGTCAAAATCGCTTTAACAGCCGATCGATGTAATCGAGCTCGATCGAGGGGCGGCCCCGGTCGCCGGCGCGGCGGCGCAGTTCGTCGAGGATCTGCCGGGTCTTTTGCAGCATGTTCGAGTCGGGAATCTTGACGTCGCCCTGGTCGTAGGTGCCGTTGCTCGACAGCGGGCGGCCGAGCGGGTCGCCCTCATCCCCTTCGAAGCCGGGCTGGTCGGCGGCCCCCGTTTCCCCGTTCTGCCCCATCCCTTCGCGGCTCATCTCTTCCTGAAGCTGGCGGGCAAAGTTCCGTGCGCCTTGCTGGAGTTGGTCGAGCGCCTCGGTCTGCGGCCCGATCGCCTGGCCAGGCTGGCCCTGCTGCAAGGCGCCGGTGGCGTCATGCATCGACCGCTCGGCGCGGCCCAGCGATTGCGGAATCTCGTTCGATCCCTCGCCGAGACGCCGCATCATCTCGCCAAGTTGGCGACGCAGCGCCTCCTGCTGGCCGGCGTTGTCGCTCATCTCGCCCTGGTCGCCCTGTTGGCCTTGCTGGCCGGGCTGTCCGTTCTGGCCTTTCTGCGCATTCTGGCCGTCCTGCTGGCGCTGGGCGCGGAAGCTGCGGTCGAGAAGCTGCTGCTGCTTTTGCATCAGGTTTTCGAGCCCGCGCATTGTCTGCTGCGCCTGGCTCTGCCCGCGCTGCGCCTGGCCGGGGCGGGCGGCGTGCAGGTTTTCCAGCATGTTCTGAAGCTGCGACAGCAATTGCCGGGCCTGCTCGCGCTGGCCGCCGCGGGCGAGGTCGCGGGCGCGGTCGATCATCCGCTGCAAATCCTGGCTGCTCAGCATCCGCGTGGCGTCGTTGGGGTTCATCGCCTGGTCGGGGTGCTGGCGCAGGTTCTGCGCGAGTGCGCGCATGTAGTTGTCGAGCGCCTGGTGCAATTCGCGGGTGAGCCGGTCGATCTCGGCATCGGGGGCGTTGCGGGCGAGGGCGTCCTGCAATTGCTGTTCGAGCCGGCGCAGTTCACGCTCGGCGAGCGACATGTTGCCGTCCTCGATGTGCAGGGCCGTGTCCCATAACAATTCCACTACCGAGTCGCGGCCCTCGGGGCTGGCATCGTCGCGCAGCCGGTGCTGGGCGACGCCGAGCGCCAGCGTCACCAGCAGATCGTCGCGGTAGAGCGCCGGCCGTTGGCTCAGATCGCCGAGGATTTCGGCCACGGGCACGCGCGCGCTCGGGTCCTTCACCAGCTCGCGCCGCTCGTCGATGATCGCGCGCGCCACCGGGTTGGTGAAAGTGCGCGCCGGCAGGATCATCTTGACCGGCGGGCTCGTGCCGACCTGGCCGCGCGCGTCGCTCGCGGTCAGCCGAATCTCGACCGGAAGCCCCGCCCACGGGTGCGGCGACAAATCGTGATAGCTCGTCGCCGCCGCGTCCTTGAGGTGCAGCCCGGGCAGCGCCAGCGGCAATTCGATCGTCCCCGCGCCGGTGTCGTCGGGCCGCACGATCACCACCT
Source organism: Allostellaceae bacterium (assembly GCA_036268075.1). GTDB lineage: Bacteria > Pseudomonadota > Alphaproteobacteria > ATCC43930 > CGMCC-115725 > DATARH01. Next base: position 18,751 of record DATAUV010000087.1, read on the forward strand.
TGACGCCCTCGACCCCGTAATCGTCGGTCGCGTGGTAGTCGAGCCTCAGCGCCGCTCGGGGCGTCGCGCTCGGCGGATGGGCAAAGACGACCGCCGGCGGGTTGTCGGGCACGATCTCGATCGGCCACGCGCCGAGCGTCGTGCCGTCCTGGGTCAGGGTTAGCTGGGAACCGGCGGTGAGGGTCGCGCCGACCCGGAAATTCTGCTTGTCGACAGCGTCAAACGGGTGCGCGTCCTTGTCGATCATCAGGTTGGGCGCGGTGTCGCCGCCATGCACCTGCGCCAACAAGGCGCTGCCGGTCGCTATCTTGACCGTGGCCTTGTCGCCGGCGCGCAGGAACTGCGGCGGCAGCCCGGTATAGTCGGGCGGCGTCACCCACAGGTCAAAGCTGGTCGCGACCGCCGCCGCGCCGGGACCGAAGCCCGGTTTCAGCGCGTGGACGATCCGGTCGCGCCAGTCGGGGCCGGCATCGACCGCGGCGATGACCAGCAGGATCGCCAGCACCGAGCGGATGCCCCACGGGTCGTGCCGGGCCAGCGCCGAGCGCGGCCAGCCGACCCTGAGGCGCCGGATCGAGGCGGCGATCCGGCGCTGATGCGCCGCCCACAATTCGCCGCCCTGGCGGTCGAGCGGCGTGCTCGGCCGGTCGGTCAGCGCCAGCAGCGGCCGGTGCGCGAGCCCGCTCGACAGCTCGATCCGCCGCCGCGCCGCGTCGCGGTCCGGCCAGACGATCCGCCACGCCCCGCGCGCCGCGGCGGCGGCGATCGCAACCGCGAACGCGGCCAGCACCACCGCATGCGCCGGCCCCGGCAGCAGCGGCAGCAAATCGAACAGCGCCAGCACCGCGAACGCCGCGATCAGCGCCAGCACCGGCCACGCCGCCGGCCACACGAGCTCCCACGCCAGCGCCAGCCGGGCGAGGCGCAGCCGCGCGGTCAAGAGGCGATGCGGGGCGGGGCTGTCGGTCATGTCAGGAGCCAATCCGGCACCGCGTCGAGGCCCAGCAGCGCGTCATGGCTCGGCCGCGCCCGGATCACCGCGAACCGGTCCCCCGACACCATGACCTCGGGCACCAGCGGCCGCGTGTTGTAGGTCGAGCTCATCGTCGCGCCATAGGCCCCGGCGGTCTTGAACACGACGAGGTCGCCCTCGCCGAGCGGCGGCAGGTCGCGCACCTTGGCCGGGTTCATTTTCTCCCCGCCTTCGGTGGTGAACGTGTCCGTGCTCTCGCAGACCGGCCCGACCACCGAGGCCGAGATCGGCACCGCGTTGGCGCCGGCCTGACGCACCGGCACGATGGCGTGAAAGGCCTCGTACAAGGCCGGGCGGATCAGGTCGTTCATGGCCGCGTCCAGGACGACGACGGGATGGCCGGCTCCCTCCTTGACGTACTCGACCGCGGAAACCAGCACCCCGCCCGCGCCGACCAGGAAACGCCCCGGCTCAAATGCCAAGGCGAGGTCGAGCGCGCCGAACACCTCGCGGACCAGCCCGGCATAATCGGCCGGGCTGACGATCGCGTGGCCGTCCCCATAGGGAATCGTCAGCCCGCCGCCGAGATCGACCCGGCGAACCGCCATGCCGTCGTCCCGCAACACCGTCACCAGCTCGGCGATGCGCTCGAACGCGGTGCGGCTCGGTGCGATGCTTTCGATCTTCGAGCCGATATGCACGGCGAGCCCGACCGGCTCGATACCCGGCAGGTCGCGGGCGAGGCGATAGGCCGCCGTCGCGTCGTCGCGGGCGATGCCGAACTTGTCGCCTTCGCGCCCGGTCGAGATGCCGCGGTGGCCGCCGGCGTCGACATCCGGGTTGACCCGGATCGCCACCCGCGCCGTCCGTCCGCTCGCCGCCGCGAGGCTGCTCAGGCGGCGCAGTTCCGGCACCGACTCGACATTGATCTGATGGATGTCCGCGGCGAGCGCGTAGTCGAGCTCGCTTCGGCTCTTGCCCACGCCGGAAAAAACGATCCGGTCCGCCGGGATGCCGGCGGCGAGGGCACGCCGCAACTCGCCCTCCGAAACCACGTCGGCCCCCGCGCCGAGCCCGGCGAAGAGGCGCAGCACCGCCTGGTTCGAGTTCGCCTTGACCGCGTAGCAGATCAGCGGGTCGAGCGACCCGAGCGCCTCCGACAGCGCGCGGTATTGCGCCGAAAACGACGCCGCCGAATAGAGGTAGAACGGCGTCCCGACCGCCTCGGCGACGCGGGCGACCGCGATCTCCTCGGCGTAAAGCTCGCCGTTGCGATAGGCGAAGGCCTCACTCACTCGGGTAATTCCGCGGGTAGACGTTGGGCTCGCCGGGTGGAGAGATCGGCGCGCCCTTCTTGCCGCAGGCGGCGAGCAGCAGCACCGCCGCGACCGCGAGGATGACCGGGGAGAGACGGCGCAGCCCGTTCATGTCAGAAACCTTTCCCGCGCGGTGCGGATCGCGGCGCGGACGCGCGACGGCGCGGTCCCGCCAAAACTGGCCCGGCTCTCGACCGAGCGCTCGACCGTGATCGTGTCGAACACGGCGTCGGTGATCGCGGGCTCGAGGGCCTGCATCTCGCGCAGCGGCAAGTCGGCGAGCGCGCAGCCCCGGGTTTCGGCCGCCTTGACGATCGCGCCGGTGATGTGGTGCGCCCGGCGGAACGGCAGGCCTAATTCGCGCACCAACCAGTCGGCGAGGTCGGTCGCGGTGCTGTACCCGCGCCCCGCCGCCTCGCGCAGCCGCTCGCGGTTGGGGCGCATGTCGCGCACCATCCCCGCCGTCGCGGCGAGGCACAATTCCAGCGCGTCGGCCGCCTCGAACACCGGCACCTTGTCTTCCTGCATGTCCTTTTGATAGGCCAGCGGCAGCCCCTTCATCACCGTCAACAGGCTGACCAGCGAGCCGTTGAGCCGCCCGGTCTTGGCCCGCACCAGTTCGGCCGCGTCCGGGTTGCGCTTTTGCGGCATGATCGAGCTGCCGGTCGTGAACGCGTCGCTGAGCGCGATGTAGCGATAGGCGTCGCTCGCCCAGATCACGATCTCCTCGGCGAGCCGCGACAGATGCGTGCCGCACAGCGCCACCGCCGCCAGGAACTCGATCGCGAAATCGCGGTCCGACACCGCGTCGAGCGAATTCGCCGCCGGCCGATCGAAGCCGAGCGCCGCCGCCGTCGCCTCACGGTCGATCGGAAACGCCGTCCCGGCGAGCGCCGCGGCGCCGAGCGGGCTTTCGTTGAGCCGCCGCCGGCAATCGGCGAACCGCCCGCGGTCGCGCCCCAGCATCTCGACATAGGCCAACAGATGGTGGCCCAGCGTCACCGGCTGCGCGATCTGCAAATGGGTAAAGCCGGGCATCACCGCGTCGGCGTGCGCCTCGGCCTGGTCGATGAGCGCCGCCTGCGCGTCCTTCAGCGCCGCCTCGGCGCGATCGACCGCCCCCCGCACCCACAGCCGGAAATCGAGCGCCACCTGGTCGTTGCGCGAGCGCGCCGTGTGCAGCCGCCCCGCCGCCGCGCCGATCAGCTCGGCGAGCCGGCTTTCGACGTTGAGGTGGATGTCCTCGTGCTCCTCGCGAAAGACGAACTCGCCGCGCTCGATCTCGCCGCGGATCCGTTCGAGCCCGTCCGCGATCGCCACGCCGTCCTCGGCGGGGATGATCTTTTGCGCCACCAGCATGCGGCAATGCGCCAGCGACCCGGCGATGTCTTCGGCGTATAAGCGCTTGTCGAAGTCGATCGAGGTGTTGATGCGGCGCATGATTTCGGCGGGGCCGGCGGCAAAGCGCCCGCCCCACATCGCGTTGGCCAGGGAGGTAGCGTGACCGGGGTCGGCGTGACCCTCGGTCGTCGGCTCCGGCTTTATGCGGGCCATGCGGCGGCTGCGCTCCTCGTTGTTTTGTCGGCTGGCGCCGCCCTGGCCCAGTCCGACGACATCAAGCTGGGCCAGTTTATCGCCGAGAACCCGCCGCAGCCAGCGCCGCCGATCGCGTTCACCGACATGGCCGGAAATGCCGCGTCGCTGGCCGATTTCAAGGGCCACGTGACGCTGGTCAATCTGTGGGCCACGTGGTGCCAGCCTTGCCTCAAGGAGATGCCGTCGCTGGTCCGTCTTCAGGCCAAGGAGGGCGCGGCGCTCAAGATCGTCGCGTTGTCCGAGGACATGGGCGGCGTCGACAAGGTCAAATCCTTTGTCGACAAGCACGACCTCGGCAAATTGCCGATCTATCTCGACCCCAAGAGCAGCGCGATGCACGGGTTCGAGCTGCGCGGGCTGCCGACCAGCATCCTCATCGGCGCGGACGGCAAGGTCCTCGGCAAGGTCGAGGGGCAGGCGGATTGGGACGGCGACAAGATCGAGGCGGCGATCAAGCCCCTGCTGCCGCTCCGCTAACCCGCCCCGCCAACCTGCGACGTGTCGAGCCGCGACACGAGGAACCGCCCGGCGCGGGTCAGCCCGTCCTGGTCGATCGAATGCCCCATCCCGACGCAGGACAGCGTCTCGACCGGCACCTCGTTCTCCTTCAGCACCGCCTCGGCCGCGGCGAGCGAGTCGTAGGGCACCACCGGATCGTCGGTGCCGTGCACCAGCAGCACCGGCGGCCGCGACCGCACTTCGGTCTTCAGCAATTCCCGCCCGATCAGCCGCCCGGAAAACCCGACGATCCCGGCAAACGGCCTCGCCCGCCTGAGCCCGACATACAGCGACATCATCGTGCCCTGCGAGAAACCGACCAGCGCCGCGCTACCCTCGTCGAGCCCGCGCGAGGCCAGCGCCTCGTCGATAAAGGCATCGAGCACCGGCGCCGACGCCTTGACCCCGGCGAGGATGTTCCCCGGAGTCCGGTCCTGCACGCTGAACCACTGAAACCCGTAAGGCGCCATGTCGCACGGGAACGGCGCGTTCGGCGACACGAACTCCGCATCCGGCAGCGCCGCCGCCCAATACGGCGCCAGCCCGATCAGATCGTTCCCGTCCGCGCCCAGCCCATGCAGCAGGATCACCAGCTTCGCCGCCTTGCCGCCATTGGCGGGCGGATGGGAAGGACCGGAAAGCTGCATGCCGATCATTGGGGGACCTCGCTTGCGGGTGACGCACAGGCATAGCCGATCCTCGCGGGCAGAGGCAAACACTGTAGGATCGCGCGATGCGGACCGCGGCGGACATTGAGATCATCCTGCGCGATGACCTCACCGACCACCCGATTACGACTGTGCGCCTCCTCACGCCGGTCGGCGAAATGATCGTCATTGCTGAGGTTTCGGTTGTAGGGCGTGAACTCTTTCTTGCGGGCGTCCATATTCAAAGTGAGAATCTGGGGCCAAATACGCTGGGAACAGCGCGGCTGAGGCAGCTCGCCGCCGCGGTTATGGAAAGGATGGGACTAGATGCCATCACCATTGGCGGAGCGGTTCGGACTACCGGTGCAGGTCGAGGAAGACTTCCTCGTCCGCTCAGGTTCGCCCGCTCGCTATCGGCTTAGCGCCGAGCCCGGGTTTGTGAAGTCGATATTTGCGATCCGCGTTCTCGCGCGGCGTCACGTCCGCCTGATGACCGCCAAGACCGCGATCGAGCGTCTGCTCGTCCGGGAAGAGGCTACGGTCGACGTGCCGATGGTCGAGGACACAGAGGTCTTTGAGCGTGAGTTGACCGAGCTCAAGGTCCGCGCCATGCAGATCGCCCCCGAATTGGCCACGGGCGACCTCGCCTCCGATCGCTCGGGACGCCAATAGCCGCCTTGCCCGATCCCATCGTCACCCGCTTCGCGCCGAGCCCGACAGGGTATCTGCATCTCGGGCATGTGCGCTCCGCCTCCGAGGGGTGGCGGGCGGCGCGTGAGGGGGGCGGGCGGTTTCTCGTCAGGCTTGAGGATATCGACCGGGGCCGGTGCCGGGAGGAATTCGCGGCGGCTATCCTCGACGACCTCGCCTGGCTCGGGCTCGGCTGGGATGGCGAGGTGCGGCGGCAATCCGGGCATCTCGACGATTACCGCGCGGCGCTCGACCGGCTCGACGCGGCGGGGCTGCTCTATCCGTGTTTTTGCACCCGGCGCGACATCCAGGCCGAAATCGCGCGGGCCGGCGGGGCGCCGCAGGGCGAACTCGGCGCGCCGTATCCCGGCACCTGCCGGCATCTCGGCGCGGCCGAGCGGGCGGAGCGGCTGGCGGCGGCGGAAGATTGCGCGCTGCGGCTCGATGTCGGCGCGGCGGTCGCGCGGGTCGGAAAACTTGATTGGGTCGAGGGCGGCGAGCGGGTGAGGCTTGACCCGGCGGCGCTCGGCGATGTCGTGCTCGCGCGCAAGGAATTCCCGGCGAGCTACCACCTTGCCGTCACGGTCGACGACGCGCTCCAGGGGGTGACGCTGGTGACGCGCGGGACCGACCTGTTCGCCGCGACGGCGATCCACCGCCTCTTGCAGGAATTGCTGGGCCTGCCGGCGCCGCGCTACCGCCACCACCCGCTATTGACCGATTCCGCCGGCCGCCGCCTCGCCAAGCGCGACAACGCGCTGACGGTCCGCGCCCTGCGCGAGGCAGGGCGGACGCCGGCCGAGGTGCTGGAGATGGTTCAGTCCAGCGGCCGGTGAAGGCCGGTCACGAGGTCGAGGTAGTCCGGCTCGTCGGGGTGCAGGAGCCCGTGGCGGATCGCGAAGTCGAGGATCACCAGGTTGACGTTGAACTTGAAATCGTCGGTCGTGCGGATGCGGTCGAGGACGGTTTCGGCCGGCATCAGCTCGAACCGCACGATCTCGCCGTCGCGGTTGCGCGGGGTGAAATCGGCGGGCACTTCGAGGTCGTAGAGGAACATCACGTCGTCGCGGATGCCGTGCTCGCTTTCCATGCGATAGGTCATCGCGCCGACCGGCACCGCGCGGGCGATGAGCTCGGCCGGGATCGAGGCTTCCTCGTCGGCCTCCTTGACCAGCGTCGCGCCGATCCCGTGGCCGTTGCCGATGCCGCCGGCGACCAGGTTGTCGAGCTTGTCGGGCTCGACCCGCTTGTCCGGCGCGCGCCGGCCGATCCACAGCGACACCCTGCCGCCCTCACGATACCCGTTGAGGTGGACGCCATAGGCGCGCACCCCGAAAAACGGCACCGCGCCGCGGTCGAGGCGAAAGATCGGCGGCTCGCCCCAGCGCGGCATCACGTCAAAGGTCTCGTTGCGCACCTTTGGCACCAGCCGCTCGGCGACCAGCGCGTCGACCACCTCGTCGACCGCGGCGCCGACCGTAACGGCGTCGCCCGTCGGCAGCAGCGTCACCCGCTCGGGCTCGACCTTGAACACGTTCGGAAAGCGGTCGAGCACGGCGGCGTTGTCGCGGCGCAGCCAGCCGATCCGCCGCCCGCCCGCCATCAACGGCACGGCGCGCGCGGGGTCGTGGTTGTTGCAGCGGGCGATGTGGTCGGCGAAGGACATCGGGCTCAATCGCTTGTGGTCAGCACCGTGTCAACGCCGACGATCTGGCGTAGGCACCGTGCGATGTAGTCGACCGTGTCGCGGCCGAGCCCGGCGATGCGGATCTCGATCGTCAGCGTGGCTGCCGACCGAGGGCCGGCGACGGCGCCGTGCCATAGTTGCGGCACCAGCCCGCGCTTGGCGAAGAGTTCGAGCGCGCGCGGCATCACGCCGGGCTCGGCGCGAGCCTGGACCGAAAAACAGGCGGAGATTGTGTGTTGGTCGTCGGCGTCAGCGGCGACGGAAACGGCGGACAGCATCGGTACACTCCTCGGCGGAACAAAGGCGAATCAGCAGGGCCCGAGCCTCGGTAAGGCTCGGCTGGCTAATTCGCCGGATGCCGGCTTGGTGTGTCGCGCGTGTCACAGCGGCGGTGTATCGCCGCAGGGCGCATCCGTCAAGGCGGCACACGCCGTGCCGCTCGACCGTCTCGATTGTTATTCGGGTCAGGGTGGCCTAAACCACCCTACCCAACCGGAGATGGTACATGACGCTCCTTCGGATCGCCGCGATCGGTTTGCTTGCTTGCTTTGGCGCGGCCGGCTGCGATTACGGCGGGGGCCCGCAGCGGGCCAGCGACATCCAGAACCTGCACGGGATCAGCGACGACATCTCCGCGACGACGATGACCGATTCCGACCGGCGCTGGGCGCATGACCCGAACACCCCGACGACGCTGCCGAACACCTACGAGACTCACGACGCACCGTAGGGCGGATAAGCGAAGCGCCATCCGCCACTCCCCCGGCGCGAGTTGGCGAGGGCGGCGGAATGCGCTGCGCTTTTCCGCCCTACGGGCCGCTCCGGCCGCGCTATAATCGGCGGCGATGAGAACGATCCTGACTATTTTGCTGGGGCTGGCGCTTGCGGGGGTGCTGGCGATCCTTGGCGCGGGCTTGGTGACGATCGTCCGCGGAGGCAACCCGCAGCGCTCGAACAAGCTGATGCAGGCCCGCGTCATCATGCAGGGCATCGCCTTGCTCATCCTCGCGCTGCTGATGATGTTCGCGAGCCGCTGACCGGCGATGGTGCGGCTGACCAAGATCTACACGCGCGGCGGCGACAACGGGCAGACCTCGCTCGGCGACGGCGCCCGCGTGCCAAAGCAGTCGCCGAGGGTCGAGGCCTACGGCACGGTCGACGAGGCCAATTCCGCAATCGGCCTCGCCCGGCTGCACACCGGCGGCGACGACGACGCGATGCTCGGCCGCATCCAGAACGAGCTGTTCGACCTCGGCGCCGATTTGTGCACCCCCGAGGACGGCCGCCGCGCCGCCGGCGCATTGCGGATCGTGGCCTCCCAGGTAAAGCGGCTCGAAACCGAGATCGACCGCATGAACAAGGAGCTGCAGCCGCTCGCCTCCTTCATCCTCCCCGGCGGCAGCGCGGCCGCTGCCCACCTCCACCTCGCCCGCACGGTAACCCGCCGCGCCGAGCGCCTCGTCTCGGCGCTGGCGGTGGAGGAAACGATCAACCCCGAGGCGCTCAAATACCTCAACCGCCTCTCCGACCATCTGTTCGTGCTGAGCCGCCGCCTCAACGGCAACGGCGCCGCCGACTTGCTGTGGCAGCCCGGCGCGACGCGATAGGAGCCAAAACCATGGTCACCCTCGAACTGATGAAGGCGATTTCGGCGGCGTTCAACAGCCGCGACGTCGACCGGATCGTGTCGTTTTTCGCCGAGGACGGCGTGTTCTGTCTGTCGCGCGGGTCCGAGGCGGTCGGGCGCACGCTCAAGGGCAGGGCGGTGATCCGGCAGGTGCTGGCCGACCGCTTCACGCAGATCCCCGACATGCGCTGGGAGAACGAGGAATACATCCTCGCCGGCAATCGCGCCGTCTCGGTCTGGACCGTGCGCGGCAAGGGCGGCGACGGCGAGCTGCTGAACTATCAGGGCTGCGACATCTACACCTTCGGTCCCGACGACAAGATCGTGCACAAGAACACGTTCTGGAAGATCGTCGAGAACCGGACGTTATATTAAGCAGGCGCCGGATATTGAGCAGGCGCCGGATATTAAGCGGGAGCCGGCAGCGGCCGGACTATTGCCTTCCCCGTTAGCGCGTGCACAAATTCGCGCCCCGGAATTCATGAGGCCCATATGAAAGCGCTGGTCGCGGTCAAGCGGGTGGTCGACTACAACGTCAAGGTCCGCGTCAAGGCGGACCACACCGGCGTCGAGACCGCCAACGTCAAGATGTCGATGAACCCGTTCGACGAGATCGCCGTCGAGGAGGCGCTGCGCCTGCGCGAGGCGGGGACGGTCGACGAGGTCATCGCCGTGTCGCTCGGCGTCCAGCAATGCACCGAGACGATCCGCACCGCGCTGGCGATGGGGGCCGACCGCGGCGTGCTGGTCCTGACCGACACCGAATTGCAGCCGCTCGCGGTCGCGAAGCTGTTGAAGGCGGTGATCGACCAGGAAAAGCCCGAGATCGTCATCGTCGGCAAGCAGGCGATCGACGACGACTGCAACCAGACGGGCCAGATGCTGGCCGCGCTCCTCGGCTGGCCCCAGGCGACCTTTGCCTCGAAGCTGACGATCAGCGGCGGCGACGCCGAGGTCACGCGCGAGGTCGATGGCGGGCTCGAAACCATCGGCTACAAATTGCCGCTGATCATGAGCACCGACCTCAGACTTAACGAGCCGCGTTACGCATCGCTGCCCAACATCATGAAAGCAAAGAAAAAGCCGATCGACACCAAGACGCCCGACGAGCTGGGGGTCGATGTCACCCCCCGCCTCGTGACGCTCAAGGTCGAGGAGCCGGCAAAGCGGCAGGGCGGGGTCAAGGTCGGGTCGGTGGCCGAGCTGGTCGACAAGCTGAAACTTGAGGCGCGGGTGATCTGATGACTGTTCTCGTCGTCGCCGAACACGATGCCGGGGCGCTGAAGCCGGCCACCCTCAACGCCGTCGCCGCCGCGGCCGAATTGTCGAAGGCGGGCGCGGGCGACATCCACATCCTCGTCGCCGGCTCGGGCTGCAAGGCGGTCGCCGATGCGGCCGCGCAAGTCGCCGGAATCGCCAAGGTGCTGCTGGCCGACGACGCGGCGCTCGACCACGGCCTCGCGGAAAACGTCGCGCCGCTCCTGGTCAAGCTCGCCCCGGGGTACAGCCATCTCGTCGCCCCCACGACGACCGCCGGCAAAAACCTGATGCCGCGCGTCGCCGCGCTCCTCGACGTGATGCAGATCTCCGACATCGCCGGGGTCGTGTCGCAGGATACGTTCGTGCGGCCGATCTATGCCGGGAACGCGCTCGCGACCGTGCAGTCGAAAGACGGGATCAAGGTCATCACCGTGCGCGGCACCGCGTTTCCGCCGGTCGAGGGCACCGGCGGCAGCGCCGCGGTCGAGGCGGTCGGCGGCGCCGCCGACAGCGGCCTGAGCCATTTCGTCAAGGCCGAGCTGTCGAAATCCGAGCGGCCCGAATTGACCAGCGCCCGCATCATCATCTCGGGCGGGCGCGGGATGCAGTCGGGCGACAATTTCCACCTGCTCGAGTCGGTGGCCGACAAGCTCGGCGCCGCGGTCGGCGCGTCGCGCGCGGCGGTCGATGCCGGGTTCGTGCCCAACGACTACCAGGTCGGCCAGACCGGCAAGATCGTCGCGCCCGAGCTTTACATCGCGGTCGGCATCTCCGGCGCGATCCAGCATCTCGCGGGCATGAAGGATTCGAAGGTCATCGTCGCGATCAACAAGGACGAAGAGGCGCCGATCTTCCAGATCGCCGATTACGGCCTCGTCGGCGATCTGTTCAAGGTGATCCCGGAGCTCGACGAAGAGCTCGGCAAGCGCAATTCATGAGTGAGATTGGTTTGAGCGAGATCGGTTTGAGCGAGATTGGGGCGTGACCGAGCTTCTCCGCATCGGCGTCATCGGCGCCGGCCAGATGGGGCGGGGGATCGCGCATGTCTGCGCCCTCGCCGGGCTCGACGTCACGATCACCGACGCCAACGCCGACGTGCTCGGCCGCGCCAAGGAGATCATCGGGGCGAGCCTTAGCCGCCAGGTCGCGCGCGGCCGCATCCACGAGGAAGACAAGGCCGCCGCGCTCGCCCGCATCGCCGCCACCCCCGACCTCGCCCGGCTCGGCACGGTCGACATGGCGATCGAGGCGGCGACCGAGAACGAGGCGGTCAAGCGCGAGGTTTACAAAAAGCTCGTGCCGATGCTGAAGCCAGAGGCGCTGATCGCGACCAACACCTCGTCGATTTCGATCACCCGCCTCGCCGCGGCGACCGACCGGCCGGGCAAGTTCATCGGCATGCATTTCATGAACCCGGTGCCGGTGATGACCCTCGTCGAGCTGATCCGCGGCATCGCCACCGACGAGCCGACCTTCAACGCGACGCGCGACCTCGCGCTAAAGCTCGGCAAGACCCCGGTCGCGGCCGAGGATTTCCCGGCCTTTATCGTCAACCGCATCCTGTTGCCGATGATCAACGAGGCCGTCTACACGCTCTATGAAGGCGTCGGCACGGTCGAGGCGATCGACACGGCGATGAAGCTCGGCGCGAACCACCCGATGGGCCCGCTCGAGCTCGCCGACTTCATCGGCCTCGACACCTGCCTCTCGGTGATGCAGGTGCTCTACGAGGGCCTCGCCGATTCGAAATACCGGCCGTGCCCCTTGCTGGTGAAATACGTCGAGGCCGGCTGGCTCGGGAAGAAAGCCGATCGCGGATTTTACGACTACCACGGCGACAAGCCGGTGCCGACGCGGTAGGGTTCAGTAAGGAGCGGCACATGCCGCTGACGGGCAGTTTCCGCGAGTTGGTGCAGCGGCACGTTGCGGCGGACCGGGCGTTTGCCGAGTCGCTGCTGCGTGAGGCGGTGGAGCTATCCGTGGACGGCGATGACGCGAGCGTCATCGCCTTGCTTCGTGATTGTCTGGCTGGCTTCGAATTGCGGGTGGCGGCGCGGCAAGGCGGCTGATCGCCCGCGAAAACTTGTCCCCCCTCCGCCGATCCGCTATCAAACTGTCACAAGCGCATGGTATCGCGCCCTTAGCGGCGACAAACCGAAGGTATCGCGGTGACCTCATCACTCGATAGCTGCCCGGCCTTGGTGCTGAACGCGGATTTTCGTCCGCTCAGCTACTTTCCGCTGTCCGTGTGGTCGTGGCAGGACGCGGTCAAGGCGGTGTTCCTCGAGCGCGTCTTTATCGTCGACCATTACGACGAATACGTCCGCAGCCCGTCCTTCGAGATGCGGCTGCCCAGCGTCATCGCGCTCAAGGAATACGTCCAGGCGACGCGCAACCCGGCCTTTACCCGGTTCAACGTGTTCCTGCGCGACCGCTTTTCGTGTCAGTACTGCGGCGAGCCGAACCCGTCGCACGACCTCACCTTCGACCACGTCGTCCCGCGCTCGCGCGGCGGCAAGACGATCTGGACCAACGTCGTCACGGCCTGCGGCTCGTGCAACCTGCTCAAGGGCAACCGGCTCCCCCGCGAGAGCGGCATGTATCCGCGCCAAAACCCGGTACAGCCGAACTCGCACCTGCTCCAGGAAAACGGCCGCGCCTTTCCGCCCAACTACCTGCACCAGAGCTGGCGCGACTATCTGTACTGGGATACCGAGCTGGAGAGCTAGGTTTGGCGGCCGCGCAGAAGCCCGCATTGCCCCGCCCCGCGTTCCCGGGTAGCGTGCGGCGGTCCTGACGCTTCGCCGACGCCGCACTACCCCTCCGGGCGAATTTTCACGCGCGAGCACGGCACGCCCCTTTTCCCCCGCAGTGGTCTCGCCCCGCTGTATCTCGTGGAGCGGCCGCCATGCAGCCGTCTTACAATATCCTCCTGGTCGCGCCCCGCTTCAGCGGCCAGTCGTTCTGGAATTTCGAGGCTGCCTGCGAGGTTTACGGCGCGCGGTTTCCGGCGCCGCCGCTCGGGCTGATCACGGTCGCGGCGCTCCTCCCGACGGCCTGGCATTGCCGGCTCGTCAACCGCAACACCGAGACGCTGGAGGATCGCGACCTCGCCTGGGCCGATCTGGTGATGACCGGCGGGATGCTGCCGCAACAGCCGGACACGCTCCGCGTCATCGCGCTGGCGCATGCGCATGGGAAGCCGGTGGCGGTGGGCGGGCCCGACGTCACCTCGTCGCCCGAGGCCTACGCGGCGGCGGATTTCCGTGTCCTCGGCGAGGCCGAGGGGATCATCGGCGACTTTATCGCGGCGTGGAACGCCGGCACCCGGCAGGGCGTCTTCGAGGCCGAGAAATTCACCGCCGACGTGACCCAGACGCCAATCCCGCGCTTCGATCTCCTGACCCCCGGCCACTACACCTATTTCGGCGTCCAGTTCGCGCGCGGCTGCCCGTTCAAATGCGAGTTCTGCGACATCATCGAGCTTTACGGCCGCGCGCCGCGGGTCAAGACGGCGCCGCAGATGCTGGCCGAGATCGAGGCGCTCTACGATTTCGGCTATCGCGGCCACCTCGATTTCGGCGACGACAATTTCATCGGCAACAAAAAGGCGGTGCGGGCATTCCTGCCGCATCTGATCGCCTGGCAGAAGGCGCACGGCTATCCGTTCGAGTTCTCGACCGAGGCCTCGATCAACATCGCCGACGACGCCGCCCTCCTGGCGCTGATGCGGGAGGCTAATTTCTTCACGATCTTCGTCGGCATCGAGAGCCCGGACACCGACACGCTGGTGTCGATGCAAAAAAAGCAGAACACCCGCCGGTCGCTGGCCGAAGGCGTCCACGCGATCTATCGCGCCGGCATGTTCGTGAACGCCGGGTTTATCGTCGGCTTCGACAGCGAAAAGGGCTCGGTCGCCGAGGCGATGATCGAGTGCGTCGAGGCGACCGCGATCCCGTTCTGCATGGTCGGGCTGCTCTACGCGCTGCCGACGACCCAGCTCACCCGCCGCCTGGCGCGGGAAGGCCGGCTCTATCCGCCCGCCTACACGACCGAGCGCGACGCCGCCGACGGGTTGGGCGACCAATGCACCAGCGGGCTCAATTTCGACACGGCGCGGCCCCGGCGCGACATCCTCTCGGATTACCGCACGATCCTCTCCCGCATCTATGAGCCCGCCGCGTATTACGCGCGGGTGCGGAGGATGGCGCGGCTGCTCGACCGGCCCGTCCTCGACAAAAGCGCCAGCGCCGACCCGCCGCGCCGCTCGATCCTCGGCGTGCCGCTCAACGATCTCGCCCTGATGCGGCGGTTGCTGTGGCGGATCGCGACGCGCCAGCCGCGGGCACTGTGGCCGTTTTGCAAGGCGCTTTACGACTGCGCCCGCAACAATCCCCGCGCGATCGACTATGTCGGAATCCTCGCCGCGATCTACCTGCATCTCGGCCCGTTCTCGCGCTTTATCGTCGCCACCGTCGACCGCGAGATCGCCGAGATCGACGCCGGCCGATGGCGCCCGCCACGCCTCGCCCTCCCGCAACCCGCGCCGGCGAGGGAGATGGAAACCGCCTGAAATAAATGGACCGCGGGCGTCCCGCCCGCACTTCGGAAGAGGCGGGCGGGACGCCCGCATCCTTTGTAAGAGGCGGGCGGGACGCCCGCGGCCAACTACCGCCCGGCCCGGTCTACCTGCATCCGGGCGAGGAACGGCAGCAGCGGGTGGGTGCCCATCGCGACGATCGCCTTGTGGTCGAGCGCGAGGAGGGCGGTGCGCTGGTCCGGGGTGAGGGCGAAGCGGTCGGCGTAGGCGGCGCGGTCGGCGAGGTATTCGGCGCGGCAGGCGGCCTCGTGGGTGAGGCCGTGGAGGGCGTCGATGAGGCCGACCAATTCGGGCTTGATCGACGGGTAGTGCAGCGCGGCGGCGGCCGGCGGGCCGCCCCAGAAGCCGAGCGAGGCATAGTTGTGGTGCCAGCTCGGGTCCATGCTGACGACATCCGGCTTGCGCTCGCCGAGCATCCCGGCGGCGGCGGCCCAGCAGCGCAGCTCGATGTTGCCGGCGCGGTCGAGCTCTTCCTCGCTATACCCGATCAGCGATTTGAGGTTGCCGGTCGCGAGCCTTGCCAGCGCGAGTTCGTCCCAGGCGAGGTCGGGCTCGGCGTAGCGCTCGGTGCCGGGGTAATGCGACATGCCGCCGCTCGCCAGCGCCACGGTGCGCAGACCGAGGCCCGTGACGATCCGCGCCAGCGCCTCGCCAAAGGCATAGCAGCGCTCGATCGTCGGCTGCGGCGGCAGATAGGCGTTGATCGAGATCGGCAATACCGGCGCGTCGACCCCGAGATGCGTGAGCGGGATGCCCATCGCGTAGTCGATCTTGCCGGTGCTGGTAAACGCGGGGTCGAACCCCTGGCGGTAGAGCTCGCGCACGATCTGGAACCCGGTCTCGCCCGGCACCTCCCAGCGGAACTCGCGCCCGGCGAAATGTCCCTCGGCGCTGCCGCCGACATGGATGGTGAAGGCCGGGCAGACATTGTGGAAATACTGCTCGGCGTGGTCGTTGGCGAAGATGATCCACAAATCGGGCTTCAGCGCCTTGAGGCGACTCCCGATCTCGGCCGCGACCTCCTTCACCCGGGCGACGGTCGCGCGGTCCTCGGTCTCCGGCATCGTGAAGAATTGCGGCGCATGGGGCAGCATCGCCCCGCCGACGACGCCCCCGCCGACGACGCTTCCGCCGACGACGCCCCCGCCGACGACGCTCGTCTCCATCGCTAGCCTCCCAAAATCGTTAGCCTTTCACCCCGCCGCGGGTCAGCCCCGACGCCATGTAGCGGCGCAGCGCGTAGAAGATCGCGATCGGCGGGATCGAATACACGACGGACATCGCCATCATGTAGTTGTACGGCGAATCGTCGTCGTCGAAGATCTGCTCGAGCCCGACCGCGAGCGTGGCGTGGTGCGTCGAGGTCAGGAACAGGTACTGGTAGAGGTAATCGTTCCACGCGAAGAGCAGCGCGTAGGTGCCGATCGCCGCCAGCGCCGGCGCCATCAGCGGCACATAGATCTTCAGATAGACCTGCCACGCCGAAGCGCCGTCGATCCGCGCCGCGTCGTCGAGCTCGATCGGGATCAGCTTGCCGGCGTGCTGCAGAACGAGGATCGCATACGGCGTCGCGAACGCCACCTCGCACCCGATCACAGCCCACGGGTTATCCATCAGCCCGTACTGGTTCATGATCCGGTAGAACGGGATCACCAGCGTCGACGACGGGATCACATAGGTCAGGAGCGCGATGTCGTTCAGCATCCACTCGCGGGCGAGCCGCAGCCGGCTGACCGCAAAGCTGGCGAACGAGCCGATCAGGACGGTCAGCACCATCACGATCAGACCGATATAGGCGCTGTTGCCGAATTGCTGCCAGAAATACTCGACGTCGTCGACTTCCCCGGTCCACAGACCGATAAACGCGTCGAGCGTGGCATGTCCGGGCCATAGCACCCCGGCGGACTCGTCGTAGCCATTCGGGTCGAGCGCGATGAACAGCATGTTGTAGGCGGGGATCAGCGACCACACCAATATCACCAGCCCAAGCAGCACCGACCCGATTTCGACGAGCACCTTGCGCAGGCGGTAGTTGGGGCGGCGTCCAGGCCGCGCGGCGCGGCCGGGCGCGGCGGCAATGCTCATAGTTGCACCTCCGAATTCCGCAGCTTGCGCATCAAGAGGATCACGATCGGGATCATCACCGGCAGGATCGACAAGCCCGCGGCCACGCCGAGATACGGCCGCGCCAGGTCGAGCGCGTAGGAGATGCCGAGCGTCGCCAGCACGTAGGTCGATTGCGCGGGGCCGCCGTCGCTGACGAACTGGGTGACGGTGAAGTCGCTGACCGTCCAGATCGTCGAGATCAGCGTGCTGATCAGGTATAAATTCGCCAAAAGCGGAACGGTTATGCGGAAAAACAGGGCGGGAGGCCCGGCGCCGTCGACCTTGGCCGCGTCATACAGCTCCTCGGGGATCGCCATCCGCCCGGCGAGGAGGATAAGCGTCCACAGCGGCATCCATTTCCACACATAGCTGGCCATGTTGCAGGCGAGGGCCAGCCAATGCGAATTGAACCACAGCGGCCCGTCGATCCCGAACACCGCCTGCAGGAGCACGTCGAGCAGCCCCTCCTGGCTCACGAACATCCAGTGGAACGACACGTAGGCGGGCACCGCCGGCAGCGTCCAGGGCAGGATGTAGATGACGAGCAGCACCTTGATCCAGCGCCGCTTGCGCATGAAAAAACCCGACAGCAGCAGCGCCGCCAGCATCTTGACGTTCACCGCCACGCCGACGAACACCAGCGTGTTGACGAGCGCCTTCCAGTAATTCGGGTCGTCGGCGAGCTCGGCGTAGAGGGCGGGATCGCCGCCCATCCACAGCCCGTAGCCCATCGGGTAGAGGACAAAGGTGGCGAACACCGCCAGATAGGGCACGACGAACGCGACCGCCCACGCCAGCTCCGACCCGTGCAGCGAGCGGCGCCAGAATGGCGGCCGCGGCCGATTGGCGGAAATGCGAGGCAGCGCGTAGTCGGTCATCGCGACCAGATTGCGACCGCGCGCCCCGAATGACAATCTTCCTGAGCCATCTTCGGGGAGGCGGGCATGTGGGGCTATCGGATTTTCCCTGGACCGCGGGCGCCTCGCCCGCATCGACCGAAAAGGGCGGGCGGGACGCCCGCGGTCCAGTCGGCATGAGCGGCCAGCTATCCGGCATTCGCGTCGTCGATCTGACGCGCATCCTCGCCGGGCCGTTCTGCACGGTGATGCTGGCCGACATGGGCGCCGAGGTGATCAAGGTGGAGACGCCGGGGCAGGGCGACCCGTTGCGCGGACAGGGGGCGATCCGCGACGGGCTCAGTTGGTATTTCGCCGCGTTCAACCGCAACAAGAAATCGCTGACGCTCAACCTGCGGATCGACGAGGGCAAGGCGGCGCTGGCGCGGCTGATCGCGGCGAGCGACGTGCTGGTCGAGAACTACCGGCCTGGCGTCCTCGCCGCGATGGGGTTCGACGACGCGCGGCTGCGCGCGCTCAAGCCCGACCTCGTCGTGTGCAGCCTTAGCGGCTTCGGCGATAGCGGCCCCTATCGCGACCGGCCGTCCTTCGACTTTATCGCCCAGGCGATGAGCGGGTTCATGGCGGTGACGGGTGAATTTGACGGCGCCCCGATGCGCGCCGGGCCGCCGATCGCCGACCTCGTCGCCGGGCTTTACGGCGCGCTCGGCATCTGCGCGGCCTTGGTGCGGCGGGGCAATACCGGCGCCGGCGAGCGGGTCGGGTCGAGCCTCAACAGCGGGCTGATGAGCCTGTTGGGCTTTCTTGCCGCGAACTATTTCGCGACCGGCCAGGTTCCGGCGCGCAGCGGCAACGACCACGCGATCGTCTCGCCCTACGGCCTGTTCCGCACCAGGGACGGCGAGGTCGCGATCGCGCCGAGCCAGGAGCAGAGCTACCAGCGCCTCATCGACGCGCTCGGCGCCGTGGAATGGCGCGCCGACCCGCGCTTTGCCAGCAACGATTTGCGCCTCAAGAACCGCGCCGCGATGAACGAAGCCGTGGAAGGAAAACTCGCCGGGGCGAACGCGGCCGAATGGATCGAGCGGCTCAACGCCGCCGGCGTGCCGTGCGGACGCGTCATGGGCCTGCCCGAGGTCTTCGCCGACCCGCAAGTGCTGGCGCAGGAGATGGTGCTGAGCCAGGAGCATCCCGGTCACGGCATGGTCAGGATGCTCGGATTCCCCGTCAAATTCGCCGAGGCGCCGTGCGAGCTCCGGCTGCCGGCGCCGGAGATCGGCGCCGACAGCGAGGCGGTGCTGACGGGGCTCGGCTATTCCGCCGCGGAGGTGGCGGGGCTGCGTGCCGCCGGGATCGTCTGAAGCACCAGCGCCTCGACCACCAGCGGCTCGAACATGCTCAGCACGTTGATCGCCAGCTCGGCCTCGTCGGGGTCGACGGCGCCCACCAGCACGACGGTCTCGCCGTTCTTGATGTAGCTGACATAGGTGTCGCGCACATTGCCCCAGATCATCGGGTCGACGGTCAGCGCCGCCAGCTCGGCCTCGACCGCCTGCGGCACCGGCGCGATATCGTGCAGCACCTTGAGCGCCACATGCCCGTCGGGCACGCCCTCGGTGCGCAGCCGGTTGCAGGCATCCTCGGCGATGCCTTTCGATTCGAACAACCCGACAATGATCTCCTCGGCCATGCAACCCTCCAACCGTTGTGCTCAGTCAACGGGTGGGGTGGGGGTAGGGTTCATAGAGTGATGGGCTTCGTTGCGCTCAGCCCATCCTACGGCACGGAACTCGTAGGATGGGCTGAGCGAACGCGAAGCCCATCACGTCAAACCCGCGTCGACAACCAGATCGCCAGCCGCGACCCCGTCTTGATCGCGGCGCTCAGCAGCGGATACCCGGGCGCGTCCTCCGCGCCGTGGTCGAGCGCCGCGCCCCGGTGCTTCAGCTCGTCGTCGCGGAATTCGAGGATCTGCCGCTTCAGCGCCGGGTCCGCCTCGCCGAGCCGGTCGGCCTGGGCCTGGTAGTGTTCGTCGATGACCTCCTCGACCGCGACCGTGCAGGCCATCGCCGCGCGTTCGCCCAAGAGCGCCGTCGCCGCGCCGAGGGCAAACCCGGCGACCTGCCATAGCGGCTGCAGCAAGGTCGGCCGCACCCGCCGCTCGCCGACCAGCGCCTCGAACGCGGCGAGGTGACGCGCCTCCTGCTCGGCCATCTCGGCAACCGCGTTGCGCGCCGCCCCGCGCGGCAGCACCGCGAGCTGGCCCTCGTAGATCCGCGTCGCGCCATACTCGCCGGCATGGTCGACCCGGATCATCGCCGCGACCGACTCGGCCGGCGGGTCGCCGGGAAGATAGGGCGGCCGCTCGTCAGCTTTCTTGGGGCTCATGCCCGCCTCCGCGCCGCCGCGATGCAATAGAGCGCCATCGCCGCCGAGGCGATCAAATTCCAGCCGGCGAGCGAGACGCCGAACAGCGACCATTGCACCTGGTCGCACAGCACCGGCTCGGTGGCGAGAAGCTGACGGCGCAGATCGTCGATCGTCTGTGCGCCGGTGGCGTCGGTGGTGCAGCTCGACGGGCCGGCGAACCAATGCTGCTCGACCCCGACGTGATAGAAGGCGAGCGCCGCCCCGGCCGCGAAGATCAGCGCCAGCACGATCGCCGGCAGCCCGGTCCCGACCCGCCCGGACAACAGGAAGACAAGCGCCGCGATCGCCAGCGCCGCGTCCCAGGGCCAGCGCTCCTTGAGGCACAATTCGCACGGCGCGAGCCCGCCCCAGTACTGCGACAGCAGCGCCGCGCCGAGCACCAAGGCGCTCACGATGAAGATGAAGCCGGCAAAGGATCGGGCGGAAGTAGCCATGCCTTATAGATAGCTCAGCACGAGAAACCCGCCAACGAGCCCCACCGCAAACAATGTCGTGACCAGGGTCAGCCGCCGCTCGATAAAGTCGCGCGCGGCCGGCCCGAACCGCCACAGGATCACCGCCAGCAGGAAAAACCTGAGGCTGCGCGACACGATCGACGCGCCGACAAACGCGGCGAAATCGAAATGCGCGACCCCGCTCGCGATCGTCACCAGCTTATAGGGGATCGGCGTCATCCCCTTGAGGATGATGATCCACACCCCCCAGCGGTCGAACCCGGCCTTGAGCGCGTCGTACTTGCCCATCGCGTGATAGAATTCGAGCACCGGGCGGCCGACGGCGTCGAACAGGAAATACCCGATCGCATACCCGACCATCCCGCCGACGACCGACGCCGCCATGCACAGCGCCGCCAGCCGCCACGCCGCCCGCGGCCGCGCCAGCATCATCGGGATCAACAGCACATCCGGCGGGATCGGAAAAAACGAGCTCTCGGCGAACGAGATCGCCAGCAGCGCCCAGATCGCATGGGGGCCGGCCGCAAGCGCGATCAGGCGGTCGTAGAGGCGGTGGAGCATTCGGGAGACGGATCAGACGGCGAGCTGGTCGTCGAAGACCTCTACGACGAGCTCCGGCTCGGCGATCGATCGACGACCGAAGAGGGACGCTTTTGCCGCCGCGGCGATCTCGGCCACATGGTTGTCGGCGGCGTCATGGAGGGGCACGTACTGCTGTACGCGATGGAATTCTCCTCGTTGCCTTCCGGGACACGCCATCAGCCGTGAATGCAAGATGGCTCGCGGTGTCTTCGCAGCCTCGTCCATGCGGACCTCTCAACGCCTCCCGGCATTGTAGAGCGAGTTTAGCTTCTATTGAATCGTCATTCCCGCGAAGGCGGGAACCCAGGGGCCAACGCTTCGTCGCTTGCCCTGGCCCCCCGCCTTCGCGGAAGGCGACGAGCTTGGGACGGTGCGGCCTTCCTCATCCCGCCGCGCCGCAACCGCCGCCGCCGCGCGTCTCGACGACGACGATCTCGCCGGGGCTCAGCGTCAGAGAGGCCTTGCCGGGCTGCTCGGTGGTCGCGCCGTGGGCGCCGACAGTTGCCGCGATGCTTCCCCGCCCCGGCCGAATCCTCGCGCAACTCGTAGCGCTCGACGCGCAATGATATATTATTTCAAGTGCTTAGATCGGTGCGTTCATCGTGTTTGTCATGTTGCACTGGATGCCGTCGTCGCCCGGCCCCATCGGCCGCCGGCCCTGGCCGCCGCCGATCGTCTCGATATGGGTGTAGGGCCGCTGGCCCGCGAAAGCCCCCACCCCAACCCTCCTCTCCAGCAAGCGGGGGAGGGTTGGGGTGGGGCCATGCCGGAGGCATGGTGGGGCCGCGTGTAGTAGAATGCCGCGTCAGAGGAGACCTCCGATGAAATCCTGGCGGCCGCAGGCGGCCGAGGGCGTGCCCGACCGGCTGATCCTGTTCGACGGCGTGTGCGTGTTCTGCTCGCGCTGGGCGCGGTTCGTGATCGACCGGGACCGGGACGCGCGGTTCTGTTTCGTCGCGGTACAGGAGCCGCTCGGGGCGGCGCTGGCACAACGGTTCGGCATCGACCCGGCGATGCCGGAGACAAACGCGGTGATCCTCGGCGGCCGGGCCTATTTCAAATCCGACGCGGCGGTCGCGGTGCTGTCGTCGCTGCCGGGCTGGGGGTGGGCGCGGGTGCTGCGCGCGGTGCCGCGACACTTGCGCGACGGGCTCTACGACATCGTCGCGCGCAACCGCTATCGCTGGTTCGGCCGCGGCGACACTTGTCTCATCCCGACGCCCGAGCTCGCCGCCCGGCTGCTGCGCGAGTAGCGGGTGGCGCAAGCGGTCCTTGTGGTGGGCGGGACCGGCGCGTTCGGGCGGCTGCTGGTCGCCGGGCTCGTCCGCACCTCGGGGCTCGATGTCGTGATCGGGGCGCGCGATGTGACCCGGGCGGATGCCTACGCGGCGAGCCTCGACCCGGCGCGGGTGAGGGCGCTGCAGCTCGACACGGCGACCGTCACCGCCGGGGCATTGCGCGCGACCGGCGCCTTTGCCGTCGTCGACGCCGCCGGGCCGTTCCAGGGCGCCGATCACCGGCTGGCCCGCGCGGCAATCGCCGCCGGAATGCACTATCTCGACCTTGCCGACGCGCGCGAATTCGTCAGCGGGTTCGCCGCGCTCGACGAGGCGGCGCGCGCCGCCGGCGTCGTCGCGCTGAGCGGCGCGAGCTCGACCCCGGCGCTGTCGCACGCGGTGCTCGACCGGCTGACCGCGGGTTGGCGGCGCGTCGACACGGTCGAGATCGCGATCACGCCGGGCAACCGCTCGGCGCCGCGCGGGTTGTCGGTGACGCGGGCGATCCTGTCCTATGCCGGCAAGAACGTGCGCGTGTTCGACGGCGGCGCATGGACGACCCGGCCGGGCTGGGGGATGACCGTGCGCCGCGACCTGCCGGGGCTCGACCGCCGCTTTCTGTCGCTGTGCGAGACCCCCGACCTCGACCTCGTGCCGCAACGGTTCGACCCGCGCGTCGCCGCGATCTTCCGCGCCGGGCTGGAATTGCCGGTCCTGCACCTCGCCCTCGTCGCCGCGAGCCTGCCGGTGCGGCTGGGCCTCTCGCCGTCGCTGGCGCCGTTCGCCCGCCCGTTCCGCTGGATCGCCGCGCGCCTCGCGGGGTTCGGCACCGACCGCGGCGGGATGACGGTGACCGCGAGCGGGTTCGACGCCGACGGCGCGCTGGTACGCGCCGAATGGACGCTCGTCGCCGAGGCCGGGAACGGCCCGGTCATCCCGACTTTGCCCGCGCTGGCCCTGATCCGCCGCCTCGCCGAGGGCGCGGCCCTGCCGCCCGGCGCGGGCCCCTGCGTCGGCATCCTCGCCCTCGACGACATCACCCGCGAATTCGCCCCCTACCGCATCACGACGCAGACCACGACAGGCCCCGCCATGCCGCCATCGCCGTTCCAGACTCTCCTCGGCGACCGATTCGCCCTACTTCCCGAGCCGGTGCGCCGCCTTCACGGCCTTTCCGCCGATCTTGACACCGCCGGCCGCGCCGAGATCGAGGCGGCGCCGGGGTTCTGGCCCCGGCTGATCCGCGGCCTTTCGGGGCTGCCGGGGCCGGGGCGGGGTGTCGAGGTGACCGTCTCGTTCCATGTCGACGGCAGGGGCGGCGAGTTCTGGCGGCGGCGGTTCGGCCGGCGGCGCTATCGGAGCGGCTTCGCGGTCGGGACCGGCCGCCGCGCCGGGATGCTGGTCGAGCGGTTCTTCCCGTTCGTGTTCTTCCACCGGCTGACGCCGAGCCCGGAGGGGTTGCGCTGGGACCTTGTCGCCTGGCGCCTTTTGTTTCTGCCGCTGCCGCGCTGGACGATGCCGCGCGCGGTCTGTTTTGAAAGCGGCGACGGCGACCGGTTTGTCTTCGACATCGACGCGGGGTTTCCGCTAGTCGGCCCGGTCGTCCATTATCGCGGCTGGCTGTTGCCGCAAGGCTGAGGGGGAGAACGGGAAATGGGGCCGCGCGTCGAACCCATCGCGTCAGACGAAACCCTGCCCGCGCGCGCCGACGTGGTGATCGTCGGCGGCGGCATCATCGGCACCACGGCGGCGCTCTACCTGGCGCAGCAGGGGGTCGAGGTCGTCGTCTGCGAAAAGGGCGAGGTCGCCGGCGAGCAGTCGAGCCGCAATTGGGGCTGGTGCCGCAAGATGGTGCGCGACCCGCGCGAGGTCCCGCTGGTGGTCGAGGCGATGCGCCTGTGGGGCGAGATGAATGGCCTCGTCGAGGGCGAGACCGGGTTTCGCACCTGCGGGATCATGTATCTGGGCCAGGACCAGGCGGCGCTGGAGCGGCTCGGCGGCTGGCTCGACGTGGCGCGGGAGTACCAGCTCGACACCCGCCTCGTCGGCGGCGCCGAGGTCGCGCGCCTGCTGCCGCAATCGGAAAAGCAATGGGCCGGCGCGCTCTACACGCCGAGCGACGGCAAGGCCGAGCCGCAGCTCGCGGTGCCGGCGATCGCCCGCGCTGCCCGGCGCAAGGGCGTCAAGATCTTTACCGGCTGCGCCGTGCGCGGCATCGACCGCGCCGCCGGTCGGGTCGCCGGGGTGATGACGGAGAAAGGCGGCATCGCCTGCCAGTCGGTCGTCGTCGCCGGCGGGGCGTGGTCGCGGCTCTTTTGCGGCAATCTCGGCGTCGAGCTGCCGCAGTTGAAGGTGCTGGCGTCGGTGATGCGGACCGCGCGGCTCGACGGCGGGCCGGAGATTTCCGCCTCGGGTGGGCTCTTCGGCTATCGCAAGCGGATGGATGGCGGGTACACGATCGCGACCCTCGGCGTGCGCACGATCGACCTCGTGCCCGACAGCCTCCGCCTCGCCCGCGAGTACCTGCCGGCCGCGAAGGTCCATTGGCAGAAGCTGCGCTTCCGCCTCGGCCGCCGCTTTGCCGAGGAATGGCGCATGAAGCGGCGCTGGGAGCTCGACGAGGCGACCCCGTTCGAGGCGGTGCGGATGCTCGACCCGGACCCCGACCCGCTCGTCCTCGACCGCGCCCTCGGCAGCATCTCCGAGGCGTTCCCGGCGTTTCGCGGCGTCAAGGTCGAGCAGCGCTGGGGCGGGATGATCGACGTCATGCCCGACGCGATTCCCGTCATCTCGGCGGTCGACGCGGTGCCCGGGATGTTCGTCGCGACCGGCTTTTCCGGCCACGGTTTCGGCATCGGCCCCGGCGCCGGCAAGCTCGTCGCCGACATGGTGACGGGCGCCCCGACAATCGTCGACCCCACGCCGTTCCGGCTCTCCCGCTTCACCGACGGCTCCAACCCCCGCCCCGACCCGCTCGCCAGCTAGCGCTCGGCCGGTCGCGCGGCGGCGAGATGGCCGAGCGGAACATACCCCGCGGCGTATATGGGAGTGGTCGACCGGCCGCGATCCGAGGCGCGTCGCAAACGTAAAGCGCGCGCTCATTCGGCCATTCGGCGGAAGCCTGGGAACACAAAGGCTCGCCGATGATCCGGACGGCGGCAGCTCGGGGGACCCCGAATGCCGCCAAACTGGCCGCCCCGTTGGCGGTTCCGAATAGTCATGCTATGTAAGCCGCAGGCCCTCTGGCGGAATTGGTAGACGCACGCGACTCAGAGGAAAAATTGAGTGCCCCGGCGGAAACGCCGGGTGCAGAACCGCTCAAAGTCGGGGAAGGCTTAACTGCTAATCCCGAGCCAAGCCCGAGCGATCGGGAAGGTGTAGAGACTGGACGGGCGGCACCTAAGGCGGCGAGAGCTGTGATGGTGAAGGGACAGTCCAGACCACGAACCCTTTGGGGGCGGCGAAAGCCGAAGTGGTATGAAAATCGCGCGCCGCGAGGCGTCCCGGTTCGAGTCCGGGGAGGGCCACCACTGCCAGCACCAAGGGCCGCACACTCGAACGCTCGCGCCTGCGTCTTCCCTGCTACAGGGCTCCGCTGACACGCCCGGAACTGGGCAGCGCCGGACCACTCCTGTTAGGCCGCGGCCGCGATATCATCATCGCCTTCATCGTCCTGGCGTTTCTTGCGCCGTTTTCTTCGGGCCTTCACGCGCGGCAGTGCCATCGTGAACGAAAATCACGCGCGCCGGCACTCCCATCGATTGGAGGCTTCTGATGACCCGCATTAAAGTAGCCGGAGACTGCGACGGCCGCAGCGGAACGAAAGCCCCGGACACGATCATCAGCGACGACGGCGCACTGCGCTCACCTCAGATGCCATCCTCACCTGAGCAGACGAGATCAGTGCCGACTAGCGCTCCATCGTGCCCGACGAGCCGCAACGCAACGCTGTTATTGAGAACTTCGGCGGCCGGTCGTGGGCGACGAATAGCTGGACGAGACACTACTCCGGTCTCGGCCCCGGCTAGAGGGCTTGGTAAATCTCCGCGGCGAGATCGAGATCCTCGAACATCTTGGCGCGGCCATGATGAATGATCAGCGCCTTTGTGCAGTATCGCTTGACGATATCCGGGATGTGCGACGCGAGGATCATGCTGCGGTCGGCGCGCCGTTCAAATACCTCGTACCGCGAGCGTTCCTGGAAGCGGGCGTCCCCGGCCGCGATCACTTCATCGATAAGGTAGCAGTCGAAGTCGACCGCGAACGACAAAGCGAAATTAAGCCGGCCACGCATGCCGGTCGAATAGGTTCTTACCGGCTCGGAGAGGAACCGCCCCAGTTCGGCAAAGTCCTCGACGAAATCATGCACCTCTTGGAAGGGCTTGTTGTAGATGCGTGAGATAAAACGAATGTTGTCGTTGCCCGTCATGCTGCCGCCAATGCCGCCTTCGAGACCGACGGGCCAGGAGACAGACATCGTCCGCTCGATCGTTCCGGCGGTCGGCATCTCGATCCCGGAGATCAATCGGATCAGCGTCGATTTTCCGGCGCCGTTGCGCCCCAGCAGGGCGATTTTCTCGCCGGGCATCACCGTCAGCGAGATATCGCTGAGCACGCGGCGCCACCGACCCCGCGTCTCCGAATGGTAATCCTTGCAAACCCCTGCGACCCTGATCATTCTGCCTCGGCGCACGGTCCAACGACGCTATTCGATGCCTTGGACGCTACACGATGCCTCGATAAAAGGGTAGCGAACGTCGTCTGCGAGTGCTGGAGCGGGCTACTCTGGCGACTGCCGGGCCTGGCACACCCGAAAGGAGCAAAGCGTGAAAATTGCCGAGATTCCCGTTTTCATCCTGTGCGGAGGCCTTGGCACTCGGCTCAAGGAAATGACCGAATTTCGCCCGAAGCCGATGGTGCAACTCGGTCCGGACCCGATGCTGGTCCACATCATGCGATATTATTCCAGCTTCGGATTCCAGCGATTTATCCTATGCATGGGCTATAAGAGCGAAATCATTCGCGAGTATTTTCTGAATTTCTACGCCATGAACAGCGATGCGACGATTGAATTGAAGACGAATTCCGTAGAGGTTCATAGCGTAGATCATTCGTGCGATTGGAAAGTCACCTTGGCCTATACCGGCGAATTGACGATGACCGGAGGTCGCATCGCCCGGGCAGCGGCGCGTTATCTCGGCGACGCGGAGCATTTCGCGGTAACCTACGGCGACGGGCTGAGCGATGTGGATCTCGGCGCCGAACTGGACTTCCACTTGAGCCACGGGAAGCTCGGAACCGTGCTTGGCGTCAACCCGCCATCGCGGTTCGGCGAGTTTCGCATGGAAGGCGGCGAGCTCGTCGAATTCGCCGAAAAGCCGGAACTGAATTCGGCGTGGATCAACGGCGGCTATTTCTTCTTCCGGCGCGACTTCCGGTCCTACATTTCCGACACGGAAGAGTGCGTGCTCGAGCGCGATCCGTTGTCGAAGCTCGCTCGCGATCGCCAGTTGGCGGTGTTTCAGCACAATTCATTCTGGGCCTGTATGGACACCCAGCGCGACCACGAGTCACTGACCAAATTATGGGAATCCGGCAACGCACCGTGGGTTAGACGGCCGGTCTGATCAAACCGTGCTGCGCCAATCCGACAAGGCGTCGTATGGGGTCAAGCCGCTGCCGCGCGACCGGGGCGCGGAGCAAGATGAAAGGGGTGGGGAATGAAAGTACTGGTGACGGGCCATAGGGGCTATATCGGTACCCATCTGGTCCGGCTCTTAAGGGAAGGCGGCCATCACGTCACGGGCTGCGATCTCGATCTGTACGACGGCTGCGCCTGGGAGGAGATACCCGAGCCGGACCGGGAATTGGCGGTCGATTTTCGGACGCTGACGCCGCGCGATCTCGACGGCTTCGACTGCGTCATGCACCTCGCGGCGATCTCCAACGATCCGATGGGCGACCTCGACCCCAAGATAACGCGCGACATCAACGCGCGCGGCTCCATCGCCCTGGCGAAGACCGCCAAGGCGGCAGGCGTTTCGCGTTTCCTGTTTTCGTCGAGCTGCTCGATCTACGGCAAGACCGAGGGGCGTCCCCTCGCGGAGGATGACGAGCTGAACCCGGTGTCGGTCTACGCCGAATCCAAGATCGTCGCCGAACAGGGGATTTCCGAGCTCGCGGATGACAGCTTTTGCCCGGCCTATCTGCGGAACGCGACGGCGTACGGCGATTCACCGATGCTGCGCATTGACCTGGTCGTCAACAACTTGCTGGGTTGCGCCGCGGCGAAGGGCGATATCCGGATCATGAGCGACGGGAGCCCGTGGCGCCCGCTGATCCATTGCAAGGATATCGCGCGCGCCTTCGTCGCGTTCCTGGAGGCGCCACGCGCGGCGATCTTCAACCAGGCGGTCAACATCGGCGGCGACGACGAAAACTATCAGGTCCGCGACGTCGCCGACCTGGTGCGGCGCCTCGTGCCCCAAGCGAAGATCGTGTACACGGGCGAAGTTGGAAAGGATCCGCGAGACTACCGCGTGGACTTCTCTCGTCTGCGCCGCGTGGTCCCCGGTTTCCGCCTGCAATACACGCTCGCAGCCGGGATGGAAGAGCTGTACGCGCATTTTGCCGATCGCGGGTTTTCGGTCGACGATTTCGATGGCGAAAAATATGTTCGCCTACGGACCCTGCGGCATCGCCTCGACCGTGTCGTCTCCCCGCCGGATAACCCAGAGAGCTGAGGGTAACGCTCATGCGTTTCGAACAAACGCCGCTGGCCGGCGCCTATGTGATTCACCTGGAGAAGCGCGAAGACGATCGCGGGTTTTTTGCCCGGTTCTTCTGCGAGCGCGAGTTTGGCGAAGCGGGCCTCGAAACCCATTTCGTGCAGATCAACAATTCGCTGAGCCGCGACCAGGGAACCCTGCGCGGCATGCATTACCAGCTGGCGCCGTCGGCTGAGGTCAAGGTGGTGCGCGCGCTGCAAGGTGCGCTGTGGGACGCCATCCTCGACCTCCGCCCCGACTCGCCGACCTTCGGCAAAAGCTTCGGCGCCGAACTCAGCGGCGACAACCGCTCTATGATGTACGTGCCGCGCGGCTTCGCGCATGGGTTCCTGACACTCACGCCGGATAGCGAGGCGCTGTACCTCGTCTCGGCGTTCTACGATCCCGCTCGTGAGCGGGGCGTCCGGTGGAACGATCCGCGCTTCGACATCGCCTGGCCGGCGCCCCCGCAGGTCATCTCCGACAAGGACGCCAATCAGCGCGATTTCGACCCCGCGTGGCATTTGCCCGGCTGAGTGGCGGCGATGCGTATACTCTTCACCGGCGCGAGTTCCTTTACCGGCTATTGGTTTGTTCGCGAGCTGGCCGCCGCGGGCCATGAGGTCGTGGCGGCCTGCCGTGGCGACGGGAATTATGACGGGGTCCGGGCGGAGCGTATCCGGCGGTCAGGCGCCGATTGCGACTTGCGCTTCGGCTGTGCTTTCGGCAGCGACGGATTTCTGGAACTCATTCGCGCCGCGCCGAACGGGTTCGACGTGCTGTGTCATCATGCGGCAGAGGTCGGCGATTACCGCAGCCCCGATTTCGATCCTTATTGGGCCGCTGCGGCGAATTTGCATCGCCTGCCGGAGGTGCTGCGCGCGCTGAAGGACCGGGGCGGCGGCCGGCTCGTGCTGACCGGCAGTGTGTTCGAGCAGGACGAGGGCGCCGGCTCGACGCCGCTCAGGGCGTTCAGCCCCTATGGGCTCTCCAAGGGACTCACCGCCGGCGCTGCCGCGTTTTATGCCGATCGCGAGGGGGTGACGTTCGAGAAATTCGTCATCCCGAACCCATTCGGCCCGTTTGAGGAGCCGCGCTTCACCAGCTACCTGATGCGCTGCTGGCGCGCCGGGGAGACGGCCGGCGTGCAAACCCCGCGCTATGTACGCGACAACGTGCCCGCGGGGCTGCTCGCCCGCGCCTATGCCGCGTTCGTCGGCGCGAGCCCGGCGGAGGGGGCGGTGCGCCGCCTCAACCCGAGCTTCTACCCCGAAAGCCAAGGCGCCTTCGCCCACCGCGTCGCCGACGCGGTACGGACCCGTCTCGGCCTCGCCTGCACCCTCGACCTCGCCAACCAAACCGACTTCCCCGAGCCCTCCGTCCGCATCAACACCGACCTCCTCGACGCCGGGCGGCTCGGTTGGGACGAGGCAAGGGGCTGGGATGATTTTGTGGAGTTTTACGGCGGACGGGCTTGATACTCCAGATTATGTATGCCGCGATGTTGCGCGACCCGGGGAGTCGTGTCGGGAGATTGCTTCACGGGCCTGGACAGCCGAATGCGGCGCGCCCGCCGAAGGGGGAGGAATAGGGGCTATGAGTATCGTACCAGGGTTCATGACGGGCCGGCGCCGGCCAAGCTCGATTACGCTTGCCGATCGCGCCCGCGACGCGGGACGATACGACGAGGCAGCACGCTTCTACCGTCGCGCCCTGTCCCGCAACCCACGCAACGTGCCGATATGGATACAGCTCGGTCACGCGCTGAAGGAGATCGGCAACCTTGACGGCGCCGAGCAGGCTTATTGCCAATCCCTCGCAGCCGGCCCGGCTACGGTTGACGCTTACCTCCAACTCGGCCGCTGCCTGAAGGTCCAGGGCAAAACCGAAGAGGCCCAGGCGGCCTATCTGCGGGCATTTGCCCTGAATCCCTCCGTTGATGGCCTGGTCGCGGAGCTTCAGAAGTTAGGGTGGTCGATGCGAGAGGTGGCCGAACTCACCGCGCTCTCTCCAATACGTGATGTCGCCCCCGTACTGGCCGACCACAGAGCGCCGACGGCAGGACCTCTATTCTCGGTGATAATTCCGGTCCACTCTCGGACTGTGGAATTCCGAGAGGCATTAGACAGCGTATTAGCACAGTCGCTTTCGAGTCTTGAAATCGTGATCGTCACCAACGGGTCGCCGCAGGAGACTCTCGACCTAATAGACGAATACAAAAGAGATGATCGAGTGGCTGCATATTATTACCCGGATAATTCTGGCGGCCCCTGCAGAGGGCGGAACCGTGGGATAGTAGAAGCAAGAGGAGAATTTATCTCATTTTTGGATAGTGATGACTTATTCTATCGAGATACGCTAATGAGCGCATACGAAGCGTTTGTGGAAACCGGGGCGGACGTGGTCGCTGGGAGGGCGTCGTGGATAGTGGATGGGTCCCGAATCGTGGGAGACCTTCAAACGGGCCATACGAACCAGCCCTGCGATGTAAATATGGCCGTATTAATGCGAGATAACCCATTCATGACATGCACAGTACATGTTCGACGCGACCTACTATTGAAGTACGGGGGATTTCGTCCCGAGCAGGAATACTTAGAAGACCTCGAATTGTGGCTTCGCCTAGCGTACCATGGCGCACGATTTAATTATTCGGATAAGCTATTTTCCCAATATCGTCTACACTCGGGAAACACAGAACTCAAATTTATAGACCGAAAGGAGGACTGGTTTCGCACAATGTGGCAAAATTATTATAAACCGTTCGTAAATTGGGGAATTTGATATCTGTCTTGGGTCGATTATTGTTGGACTGTTAGGGGAGTTGGGTTATGAACATCGCGTATGTCGTGCCAGGGCTGGGGCTTTCCGGAGGGACTAACGTAATTTTAGAATATGCAAGTGGGCTTAGTAAACGGGGGCATCAGGTATTTTTGTTGAACTGTGACAACTCCGCCTCTGACCTTAGTTGGCATCCGATCACTGACGTTGTGATATTAGACCTGCATGATATTCCATCATTAAGATTTGC
>DATAUV010000088.1:0-19189 GCA_036268075.1 Allostellaceae bacterium
GAGGGCGGCGATCTCGAAGCTGCGCATGACATGCCCATCGCGGTTGGCGCGGCGCACGAGGCATAGGTTGACTTTGGCGGCAACGGTCAGCGCCGCGACCGTATCGGGCGGTTTCTGGCCGAGGGTGAGCGGCCGCGTTGCTGCATATCGTTCCCAATAGCCGCCGACGAGGGTCGGCGACGGCGCCTGCCCCGATTGGATGAAGGCGGTCATGAAATCGGCGCGGTCCTCGTCAGCGCCGCCGACGAACAGGATGTCGTGCCCCACGCCTTCGACCGGGGCTTCCGGTGGGCGGCACAACGTTTCGTCATAACCGAACGGCAGATAGCGCACATCTTGGCAGCCCATGGCGCGGAAATTCTCAATATTGGCCCGCCGTGGCGTGAACACCACGCCGTATTCCGACAGCGCACGCAAATACCATCCCGCCCGCATCACCGGGTTCCACGGGTCGTCGGTCGAGTAGTTGATGGTAGTTATTCCCCTCGCTCGGAGTACGTGCAGAGCTGCACGAGTCAGCGGAGCGGCACCCGTGGCGATCAATATCCGAGAAGATGGCCGGACGCAGCCGGCAAGGACCTTTGCCGAGAACCGATCGAGATAGGGCGGGCGCCTGCCGGCGAGATGCCACGTGAGTAAGCGCAATAAGCGAATCCTACCGGCTGCATCGGCTACATCGAACGTGATTGTTTCCAGGGCGAGCTTTGTTGCCGCTCGCTTGAGCGCGCCGGCGATATGTGTTCCGCCAAACGCTCCGACGATTGCCAGGCTGCGACAGGACGGGCTGCCCGCCGGTATGACTCCGGCATCGATCCACGACCCGTCATCCATTATCCGGCGAGCGGGGCACGGCCACCCACCGCCGCGACCGCGGCCCGCAATCCCTCCCGACATTCCGCATAACTCCAGCGCGAGATGATATCGCGGCTGGCCGCACCCATGCGCCAGCGCATCTCCGGATCGGTAAGCAACGGCCGCAGCGCATCGCTAAGACCGCGGACATCGCCGGCGGGAAAAAGGCGCCCGTTTACGCCTTCATGGACAAGATCGGGCACGCAGCCGAGTTCCGAAGAGGCGACGATCGGAAGGCCCGCGCACATTGCCTCGTTGATCGCCAAGCCCCACGGCTCATTGTCGGACGGTAGCACGAACAGATCGCACGCCGCATATACGCGCGGCATCGCATCCTGATTGACGAACCCGGCAAAGTGCACACTCTCAAGCCCTAAATCCCGACACAGGATCCGCAGCGCCGCTTCCGACTCGCCGGACCCGACCATTACGACATGAAATAGAATACCGGCCTCCACCAAGTGGGCCGCCGCGCGGATCAAATCCGCAGGCCGTTTGCGCGCCTGAAACTTGGCTGCGAAAAGAACCACTGGCCGATCGTCGGACACCCCCAGGCGGGCGCGTTGCGCAGCCCGTTCGGGGTCCCGAAATTGGGATGCGGCGTGAAAGCGGGCATTATCCACCGTGTACGGCATCGAAAACACGTTCCTCTCGGGCACTCCCATTGCGCGGTAGAAGGCGGCATTGGCCGACCCAATCGCAAGCACTCCGTCAAATCTGCGATACAGCGCCCCCATCACTGGTTGCCTGAGGAGCCCCTTCATTCGTGACCGTTTCAATCCCAGATGCGTTTCGCCACGCATAAAGACGGGGATGCCGGCCACCTTAGCCGCCGCAGCGGCGACGAGCATTGCAGCGGGCGTATGACCGTGGACCACGACCGCGTCGAAGCCTCCGCCACGCACGTCGTGCCAAAGATGCGGCGCGAGGTATGAGAAAAAGCCGTCCGGCGCGTTCCTCCGCCCAGCCCCCTCGACGAACCGCGCATCGTAGCCGGCGAGTAGGTCGATATCCCATTGCACGACGCGCTCGAAACCTCGATCGGCCGCCCCCCTGATCGAGTAGTCCGAAAGGTAGAGCGCCGTGACCGAGAACTCTCCGGTCCCATGAAGATAAGCATAAAGCGGCGCGAAATATTGAATTGGATGCGTGTTGACAAAGGCGACGCGTATCGGGGCGGGCTTTCTCATCGATTCGTTACGGAACGACGCACTCTTCCGGTCAGGCGGCCGGTGGTAACGCAAGGATCATCGCCGAGCCGGCGGTCAGCGGACATTCTACCGCGGCGCCGGTCGCGCCGCCGCGCGCTACGCGGAACAAGCGATAGCCGGTAGAGAGCAGAAACGCCTGCGCATCGCCCGCCGATTGTCCGGCAATTCTGCTTTCGGCCCAGTCGTTGAATTCAAAGACGATTGCTGGCGGCTTAGCACCAGTCAATCGGCGTTTCAGCCCCTGTAGCGCGCCCAATTCCGCGCCTTCGATATCGAGCTTCGCCACATCGATGTCATCTATGCCCCGTTCGTCGAGCACGTCATCGAGCGTGCGTTGCTTCAGGATCATGGGCTCGGCGTCAAATTGCGGGCCGATGGAGCCCATACCAAATTTCTGTATCGGCGCTCGAAAGAAAGGAACATCCATATTCGCGGCAGCGCCGACGAGTCCTTCAACGACCGTAACGTTCGTCCGCTCATTATCCGCAACATGGCGGCGCAGGAGGGCGGCGACTGCAGGGTCTGCTTCGACGCACACAATTCGAGCTTGTGGACGCCGGGCGGCAACAGCGAGGGCGAGCACGCCGATATTGGCGCCGACATCAAGATACGCGCCTGCATGGCTCAGCGCGCCAAGGATCGCTTGCAGCGTATCCGGTTCCTAGATGCCGAACGCGAACAAGCTGAGCGCCATCGGCTCTCTCCGACTGGGTAGGGACAGGGTATTGCCAAACCGATCCGGCAGGAGGGCGGGTCGATTGTCGTCGATAAACGGGCGAAGAAGGATGCGAGCGACTCGCGTTTTTCCCGGCAATGCGTCGGGAATTAGACGCACAAGGCGGTTTGCCCCCGGCAGGAAGAAGCGGCTATCCATTGACCAGCTCGGCCATCACCGGCGCGAAAGCTGCATCGTAGTTCCATTCGGCTTCAATTTTTGCGCGGGAGCGGGCTGCCATGGCGCGGCGTTTCTCGGGGTGGTCGAGAAACCAGCCCAGCGCCGCGGCAACCGAGCCGGGATCAGCCGGGTCGCAGCCGCGGGCATACCCGGGCCGGACCAACATCTCGTGCCAGTCTGGCAGGTCGGAAACAAGCAGAGCGAGACCCGCTGCCATATAATCGAACGGCTTGTTCGAGGCGCCGGCCATGTGGCGCATATTGATGTCCATCGAGTCGCGGGGCATAAGCGCCAAACCCAGATCGCAGGTTGCTGTCCGAGCTAATAGTTCGCTGCGAAAAGGTAGCTCACCCAGGTACTCGACCGATGTCGCGGCATTGTGCGAGTTGCCGGCGTCCAGCAGTCGCGCGAGATATCCTTGCGCTCCCGGGGCCTCGCGGCCGGCGATCCGTAATTTCACTCGGCCGCCGCTCCGTCGCACCGCATCTGCGACGGTCTCCGGCAGACGGGCCGGGGAGATGCCGCCATGGTAGTAGACGAGGAGCGGACCATCCTCGCGGGGAACCAAGGCCGGCAGCTCCTCCCGGCGCGGCATATTCCACACGATGCGCAGGCGGTCATTGGAGAAGCCAAGTTCACTCTGCGCCGCCTCGGCCCGTGCGGCATTGGGGAACACCACCACCCGGGCGCTGCGCGCCGCGGCGGACCGCCATCGCGCCAGCCAGGGGTTCAGCCCGCCCGGCGGGGGGCTGTCATGCTCGTGATAAACCAACATCGCTCCGGAGAGCCGAGCTGCCAGCAGTCCCGGCCCTGCGCCGAGCGGGTCTGAGGCATAAACGACATCGGGCCGCATCCTCAACGCCAGCCGTGCCGCGGCCGCGCTATATCCGACGTAGGCGGCCTTCCCCATCACATGCGACGGTCGCTCGGGGACCGCGTGCACGGTTATGTTCGGATGTGGCGACAGCCTCAGCGGCCTTCCGCGGATCGGCGCGGAGAGAAACGCCACCTCCCATCCCGCCTCGGCCATCAGCATCGATGCGTGAATGAGCGGTGGATACCCGGCCGGCTCGGTCGCCTGGATGAATAGCACCCGGCGCCCCCGCGCCCCGCGCGGCTCGGCTTCAGCGAGCGCCATCGGCAAGCAATTTTCGGTATAATGACGCCATCTCGCCGGCCACGGCCCTCATCGTTCGGGGCGGCCGGATCCCGGCACGCAACGCCGCCACCCGCTCGGGCGCCGTGGCAAGGGCGGCGATCGCAGCGGCCCAGGCACCGGCATCATCCGGCGGCACCAGCACTCCGTCGATCCCGTCGG
This sequence comes from Allostellaceae bacterium, assembly GCA_036268075.1. Lineage (GTDB taxonomy): Bacteria > Pseudomonadota > Alphaproteobacteria > ATCC43930 > CGMCC-115725 > DATARH01. Next base: position 4,277 of record DATAUV010000088.1, read on the forward strand.
TCACCAGCTCGGCGATGCCGCCGAGCCGCGCCCCGAGCAGCGGAACCCCTGCGGCAAACGCCTCCAGCACGACCAGCGGACCAGTCTCGAGACACCGCGAGGGCACTGCGACTAGGTCGCACTGCCCCATTGCCGCACCAACCTGCTCGGGCGGCAGCGCCGGTAAAAGCGTAATCCGTGGATCCTCCAATGCCGCGCGTCCGAGCGAGTCCGCGTAGTCGTCGCGGCCAGGTTGCCGAACCCCGTATATTGCGAGTTGAACCGGCGCGCGCGGCACCCGCCGCAACGCCGCAGCGAGAAGATCGGCGCCCTTGGTCGGATCGAGTCGGCCGAAATAGCCGAGCCGCAGCGGTGTCCGAGGGGCGATCGCCCGAGCCCGGGCCATCGGGGTAGCGCAACCCCGCACCAGCCCCTGGCGGCACAGGAGCAGCTTGTCCTCCGGCACCCCGTTCATGCGCAATACTTCTCGGACCCATTCGCAGACCGCGACGACCCGATCGACCTTGTGCATCAGCTCGTGAAACCGCCGATGGCCCGCGCCGATCAGCGCCGGAAGACGCAATGCCGTAAACGCTCCGCCGCCAAGCCCGGCCCGGCCGAGCCTAGCACCGATCGCTTCCGGCACGGACGCCAGCGCATCGCGCATCAGCGGCGGCACGCCGTGCTGCGCGAACACGCACGCAGTGCAGCGGCGCCGATCGAGAACCCCGTCGCACGGCACGCGACCCAGCCGCATCATCGTACCACGCGCGCAACTGACGGTCGGCGTGTGGTAGGTGAACACGGTCTTCGCGCCGACCTCCCGCGCCGCATCGACCAGCGCCCCGGACACCGCCGCCGTACGCGCGTGCAAATGGACAATGCGCGGCCGCAGCCGTGCCAGCAATGCCCGGACTGACCGCTCCGCCTCCGCATCGGGGGCCCCGTAAGCCTGGGCGAGCCCCGCATCGCGCGCCGTCGCGAACCGGAACACAGGCGCGTCGCTGTATGAATATTCCGCGGCTTCCTTACCTGGAGCCGCCACCGCGCAGCCGACCCCCTCCCGACGCAGCGCCGCAACCAGCCCAGCGACATAGACTTCGGTGCCGCCGGGTGCATCGGGGAAATAGGTATAGGGGAGGTGGAGGACGTCGACCGAAGATGTTTCCGTGAGCCGCGTCGTAACCTTCGGAAGCTCCAACAATCCGACCATCTACTATCTGCTATCTGCTATCTGCTATCTGCGTCGCTCGGGCCGGGTGGGTGTGCCTCGTCCAGTGCCAGAGATCACACGGCGGCCCCGGGTCCACAATTCGGCCAACCGCACCGCTGAATCCTGACCGGCCGCATCCGCCACGATCTCCGCGATCCGATTGCGCAATCCGATCGGCAACCCGCCGGCGCGCAGCGCGGCGAGTGCCTCCCGAAATGAAGGGTCGCCGGCGCGAAACAGCGCGTGTGCAGCACCGTTGTAAATATCGGCGAGCGCCTCCCACTGTTTCGATGAAAGGGAACCGCGGGCTCGCCACAACGCCTCAATCTGCGTGCCGTTCAGCAGGCAACAGCGCCAGAACAGTACCGGATCTCGGCGCGAGAGGCTGCACGGCCGCTTCCTTACTCTCGCACCAAGATGGGGGGAGTGGGCAAAGGTCGCGCCATAATAAGCGGCATCAAACAAAAGGCGCGCATCCTCAACGATCGGTAGATCTTCGCGAAATCCCCCTATCTTTTGTACAAGAGACCTGCGGTACATCAGCGCGTTTACAGCAGGCTTGAAATGGGTTGCACATGATGTTTCCGCATCATTCACCATGGCCGCCATATTAGGCGACTTCACTTCCACCAGGGATGTGTCGTACTGGTCATCGGAGAACTCTTCCCAGTCGCAGATAACGACATCGGCGCCTGTCTCATGTGCCGTGTCTAGCCGTCTTCTCAACGTCCCAGGCAGCAGCAGGTCGTCTGCGTCGAGAAAGACAATCCATTCACCGCTCGTTTCAGCGATCCCGCGATTACGTGCCGCCGAAGCTCCTTGGTTCGATTGACAGAGGACTTGAACTTCGGGCAGAAATGTTCGTGCAATGCATGCCGAATGGTCTACCGATCCGTCATCAACCGCGACAATATTGTTCGCGAACCCGCCTTGTAACAACACACTCCAAATGGTGTCCGAAAGAGTATTTTCGGAATTATAAAAAGGGATTACGATGTCTATCAAATTCCTGCACACTCGTTAGATTAACTCATTTTAATTATAGAATGAGTGGTTTAATACATCTAATCTCGATGTATATATTTCAATTCCGGATGGCAATATATTACGCATTCTTCGATACGACTCCGAATTGATTTGGATAAAATACCGATTGATTGCCGTCCAAGACCCTTGTGTATATTTTCATACTCCTCATACGGCAAAATAAAACTCTTATTATGTGCAGAGATATGTGAAATTTCGGACCTAATAGTTTCGAGCATAGTACTAGACTTATTTAGCGGATGATGGCGATAAAATCCGATCTGACGCCCAGTCAATGCAATCTTTGCGCCTGGAGCTATCTTGCAATACCAGTCGACGTCCAGACAACAGTGAAGATTTTCGTCAAACTGCAGATGCCCTCGGCTCAGTAGGTTCCAGAACGTAGACTCCTGTGATATGGCATATGGATACCGGCTATCGGCAACAAAAAAGGGACGTGGCGGATAATTTAGGCGCTGCTTCCACCAAGAACGACGCAAATAACGCCAGCTAGGTACCGTCGCGGGTATTGGGTTTCCGATCAAGAGGTCCCAGTGAATACTAGAGAAGGAGTGCCCCACAAAACTGAAAGTGTCTAACGTATACCAGTCATCACTATTCAAATACGCCCCGATTTGTCCAGATGCTCTGGCAAACCCTTTATTGATCGCATGTGCCTGCCCACGGTCCTTCTCGCTGACCCAGTGAGTTAGCCAGGGTTGGTATTTTTTGATGATGTCCACGCTCTGGTCGGTCGAGGCGCCGTCGATGATGATGTATTCGAGATCGGGGTAGCCTTGGAGGAGGACCGACCGGATCGTCTCCTCGATAAACTGGCCCTGGTTGTAGCTCGGGGTGACGATCGAGATGCGCGGCCACGGCGACCCGTCGGGCCGCGCCGGGGGCAATTGCGGCGTCTCGACCGTCCACGGCCAGCCGGTCTTTCCGGCGGGCGGCGGCGACAACTCGGCAAGAGTGGGACAGCGCATCTTGACAACCTTAAGAGCGGGGGGCCAACGCTACTTCGGGCTTTCCGGCGGCACGAAGCAAGGGGAGCGATCCCAACGCCATCGTATGTACATGGTCCCTCGCCAGAACAACGCAGCCGCGGCGCATTCCGCTCTCGGCACCGGACGGTGTGGCCGGATAGAATATCTGCAACTCATGTTTGGCTACGAGCGGTGCGATGTAGTTCACGATCAGCGCCTTTCCCGGGCCGTAATCGTCGTAGCCATAGCCATCATCGAAAGGTACTTGGAAGTCGTCAATCATCGCCACCGCCATGGGGCAGCGGCTGAAGACGATGTCTAATTCATTAGCCAGGGGTAAATCCCCGTTCCAATGGGCGTCAAGATAAAATACCAGGGTGGCTTCAGCGAATGAGCCAAGCGGCCCCTCGCACCACTGGCGCAGCGCCACGCGACTGTCACCATGCACGAGAGTCACATTTGGGCGTCCTCGTAATCGCGCTCTCGAAAAGCCATAAGTACGAAGGTGCCCTTCAACCGTAAAAACCGGCTTGCCGAACTCGGCGAAGAACTCTGTCGTGGCGCCCAGGTACGTTCCGGTTTCTATCAACGCCTGCGGGTTGACAGCTGCCACCATTTCCTTAAACAGCCGCTGGCGGCCGTGCTGCCCATTGAACGGGCCACCCCATCCGACTCCTCTTTGGGGATTGCGATAATAGTCGATGGCTCCAAGAGCCGTATCGCCGAGCAAGCGTCGGATCAACTGCTTCAGTCGTTCCTTTATGTTAAGGAGAGACAATTTCGTCGTGAAATGGAAAACATTTATCCTCATCGAACTGGCCTTGTTTGCTCCCGACCACAAGGGTCTCTTCCGTTTGGAAAACCCGCCATATATGTGCCATCGGCACGGGATACCGGCTGACAACCGGTGCAAGGCCGGAGTTGAACAAGTCTCGCGCCTCGATTTGAATTGTTGCGGCATGCATTTGGTTGTCCAGCCATTCTACATTTGGAATCGCCAAGCCCGCCCCTATAATAAAAGCGCCCGCCGACAGTGGAATGTTCGGAAAGTCACAATCAACGACGTTCTCGCCGGGTTTAAATTGTATTGAAACTGCGCTGTCTGGGGATGTTGAACACAGTGTCAGTAACACGCCTTCTTTAGTGGAGATATAAAGGACAACCGATCCACTTTTGATCGCGGTTGGGCTGTAGAAGGTAATCCTAAATTTTACATAACCCCACGTCCGTGGGTGTAAGAGCGGTCGTTCACACTTATCAAGAATATCAACTTTCTTGAGATAGGGTTTATCTGTTGGAAAAAAGTCGAAATATATCTGATTTTCCTTCCTGTAGGCAGTACCGCTTTCAGAGTACCGGCTGACGGTTTCCTCCATTGTGCCTTCGAATGCGAGCTGTCCCGAAGTAAGAAGAAGTCCATTAGCGCATATTCGCTGCAACGATGCGATGTTATGACTCACAAACAGTACTGTCCTGCCGCCGCCGGCGACTTCGGACATCTTCCCCAGGCATTTCTTCTGGAATTCCGCGTCCCCGACGGCCAGCACCTCGTCCACCACCAGGATATCTGGCTCCAGGTGCGCGGCGACGGCGAAGGCGAGGCGGACGTACATTCCGCTGGAGTAGCGCTTGACGGGCGTATCGAGGAATTTGTCGACTTCGGCGAAGGCGACGATTTCGTCAAATTTCTTGCGGATTTCGGCGCGGGTCATGCCCAGGATTGCGCCGTTGAGGTAGATGTTCTCGCGGCCGGTGAGTTCGGGGTGGAAGCCGGTGCCGACTTCGAGGAGGCTGGCGACGCGGCCCTTGATCGTTACCCGCCCTTCGCTCGGCTCGGTGATGCGCGACAATATCTTGAGCAGGGTCGACTTGCCGGCGCCGTTGCGGCCAATGATGCCGAGCACCTCGCCGCGCTTTACCTCGAAGCTGACATCCTTGAGCGCCCAGAACTCTTCGACCGTGTCGCCGGCGACGATCGCGCGGCCGCGCGCCATATCGGCCGCCTTGCGCCACAATCCCTTCGCCCCGCGCGCCATCACGTCGCGCAACGCCGTATAGCGCTCACGCTCGGCCTGATGGCCGATCGCGTATTTTTTGCCGAGCCCCTCGACCCGTATCACCACGTCGTCAGACATGTCAGATCAAATCCGCGAAGCTTTTTTCGGTGCGGCGGAAATAGGCGATGCCGAGCCACAGGAAGAGGGCGATGACGGCAAGGCTCAACAGAAAACCGGGCAGATACAGGTGGCTGTCGCCGCCGAGGACGCACCAGCGGAAGCCGTCGATGACGCCGACGACGGGATTGAGACTATACCAGAAGCGCCACTTGTCGGGCACGATCGCGCTCGTAAACCCGACCGGCGATACGTAGAGGCCAAACTGCACGATGAACGGGATGATGTATCGAAAATCGCGGTACTTGACGTTGAGGGCGGTGATCAGGAAGGCGGGGCCGAGGCTCGCCAGCATCGCCAGCGCGATGAACACCGGGAGCAGGGCGAACGACCAGCTCGGCTCGAACCCGTACCACAGCATTAGAGCGATCAGGATCGCGAGGTTGATCGCGAAATCGACGAGCGCCACGACCGCGGATGACGCCGGGATGATGAGGCGCGGAAAATACACCTTGCCGACCAGGTTGGCGTTGCCGACGAGGCTTGCAGACGCTTCGCTAAGGATCGTCGAGAACAGGAACCACGGCAGCATGCCGGCGAACACCATGACCGGGTAGGGAGCGCCGCCGTCACTCGGCAATTTGGCGAGATGGCCGAACACGACCGTGAAGACCACCATCGTCAGGAATGGCCGCACCACCGCCCAGGCAATGCCGATCACGGTCTGCTTGTAGCGCACCGCCACGTCGCGCCAGGCGAGGATCGCGAACAATTCTCGATAAGCCCACAGGTCGCGCCAATAGTTCCGCTCGGCCCGGCCATGCTCGAGGACCAGCAGCCGCTCGGCGGCGGGGGATGTGGGGGTTTCGGCGGTCATGCCGGCGTGAACCAGCGATCGAAGACCAGGCCAACCCGCTCGCGAAAGACATCTTGGCCAAAGCGGGCGCGGGTCTTGGCGGAGAGCGCCTGGGCGTCGGGCGTGGGCGCGGAGAGCAGGCGGGCGATCGCCGCGGCGAGGTCGTCATCTGCCAGCGCCGTCCCCAGTTCGCCGTCGGCGAGGGCGTCGCACGCACCACCGAACGCAAGCCCGAGCGCCGGCGTGCCGCTCGCCATCGCTTCCAGAAAGGCAATGCCAAACCCTTCGCCCGTGGACGGCATCACGAACAGATCGGCCATGCGGTAGGTTTCCGGCAACTTTTCGGCGGCGACCGGTCCGGCGAAATAAACGCGATCGCTAATTCCGTTCGCGCGAGCCCGCTCTTCGAGGCGGGCGCGGTCGTCGCCCTCGCCGACGATGACATAGGCGATGTCGTGGCCCTGTGCGACGAGCTGTGGGATGGCGTCGATGACGCGGTCGTGGCCCTTGTAGCGCTCGCGGGCATCAAGGCGGCCGACGGTCAGCAATATGCGCCGAGCATCGAGTGGCGGGGCGGCTTGCGGCGCGATGCTGTCGCCCGGGGCGAATGCGTCGGCAACCGTATTTGGTATGACCGTCAACCGCTCCGGGGCAATCGCCGCCCAACCGAGGACCGACGCCCTCGTATCGCGCGAAACGCACAGCACGAGATCCGCGTTTTCCACCGCGATCCGCTGGAGCCGGGACGGCCGCGGCCAGGCTTCTATGCCGTGCATTTGCACGGCGAGTTTGGCGCCGCATAACCGCGCAATCACCCAGGCGAGCGGCGACATATAGAGGTGACCGCAGAAAACCAGCGACGGGTGGCACTGGATCGCGGCTATCAACGCCGCAATTGCATAGGCCAGCCGTCCGGGCCGTGCGGGCAATTGTCGGATGGTTGGCGGAGTATCGACTTCATCCACGATGTGACGGGGCAGCGTGGTGACCGCCGCTGCTCCGCCTGCGGCGAGGGCCGACAGGACATCCCGATTGTATTGGGCGATCCCGCCGCGCCCGCCGAAAGCATCGGTCACAAGGGCAAGGATGATCGGCGGGGTCGTCATGCGGCGCGTGCTTCCAGATTGCCGTGGCCGGCCAAGACTAGCCGCGACCACTGCCGGGAAGTCGATCCACGGGTGTTTGCGGTTTCTCGACGTGCCGCGGATGCGGTGTTGGCGGATGTATTCATCCACGTCCGCGTCGGTACGACGAAACCCGTTTTCGCGCGGTGGACCATCCCGGGAGGCAAAGGCGTCACCGGCGCCTGCGCCAGGGCGGCCTTGCCGGTGGCATGGGTCAGTGCGGGGTATGCGCGTGCAACCAACTTGAGCATCACCACATCCACCAGTGGCACGCGGATCTCGATGCCGTGGGCCATGCCGGCCCAGTCGGCGTCGCGCAGGAGCTGGTTGCGCATGTAGTGGGTCGATTCGAGGGCGCAGACGCGGCCGGTGTCGGAACCGGGGTCGGGGGCGAGGCTGGCGGCGAGGCGGCGCAGCGGCTTGAGGCGGCGCAGGCCCTCGCGCGCCATGTCCGGGTCCATGATGCCGGGCAGTTCGTGCGGCAGGAACAGGCCGCGGCGCAAGAGGTAGGCGCCGGCCCACCGGTTCGCGTATTCGAGCATCCCGAGCGCCTTGGGCCGGGCCTTGGCGAAGCCGGGAGCCAGCGCGGGGATCGCGTAACGGGCGAGGCGGCCGATTCCGGGGATCGCGGCGAGCGGGCCGAAGCGGCGGCGCCAGCGCGGCAGATCGGCGAAGCTCGAATAGCCGGCGAGGAGTTCGTCGCCGCCCAGCCCCGACAAGGCGACTTTCAGCCCGGCTTCCTTCGCCGCCTTGGCGACGAACCAGGTATTGACCCCGTCGATCGAGGGCTGGTCCATCGCGTCGAGGATCGCCGGCAGGTCCGTGTCGAACTCGCGCCGATCGACGCGGCGGATGATGTGCTCGGCGCCGTAATGCCCGGCCACCTGCGCCGCGAGCGGCGCCTCGTCGTCTTCGGTGCCGCGGAATTCGTCGAAGGCGAGGGTGATCGCGCGGATGTCGCGCTGCCCCGTGTCGCGCATCAGCCCGAGCAACGCGCCGGAATCGATCCCGGCGGACAGGAACAGCCCAACCTCGACATCGGCCAGGAGATGCGCACGCACGCTGTCGAGCGCAGCCTCGCGCAGGCGCTGTGGCAACTCGGCCGACAGGGCCGGATGCGCTGCACCCTCGGCGAGGATCGCGGCGAGGTTGACAAATTGTTGCGGTTCACGCGGGCCGGCTGAGTCGACAATCTGCGTATGGCCAGCCGGCAGGGCGCGGATGTCGCGGTAAAGGGTGAACGGCTCGGGCACGCTGCCGAACAGGTGAAACCCGGCGATTCCGGCCGGCTCGGGATCGCGCGACACCGCCCCCCCCGCCAGCAGCGCCTTGACCTGCGAGGCGAAACGGAAGGTCCAGCCGTCATTCGCGGTATAGAGCGGCTTGATGCCGTAGGGGTCGCGCGCCAGGAACAGTTCGCGCTTGACGTCGTCCCAGATCGCGAAGGCGTACATGCCGCGCAGCCGATGTACCATCGCTGCGCCATCGCGCGCATAGAGATGGAGCAGAGCCTCAGTGTCCGATGTGGTACGAAAGCGAAAACCGTCAGCCTCGAGCTCGTAGCGCAACTCCGGGAAGTTGTAAATCTCGCCGTTGAACGTCACCACCAGGCGGCCGTCGGCGCCGACCATCGGCTGCGCGGCACGGTCGCTGAGATCGAGGATCGTCAGGCGCCGGTGGGCGAGGCCGCAGCGCCGGTCGCCGCTCCACCACGCGCCGGCGCCATCCGGCCCGCGGCGGCGCATCGCATCGCGCGTCGCCAGCAATTCCGATTCTTTCAGCGCACTGGCCGCCGGATGATAGGCGAAGATGCCGTTGATGCCGCACATGAGCGATCAGGCCGACGCGTGTCTTCGGTAGCTCAGGTGATTGTGCACGTCTTTCACGAATTCGGTGTGAAATGCGACGTTTGCGAGGGTCTCAGCTCGCCAGGAAGGATCGCTTCAATCCCTCGATGACCGCCGATGGACTGTGATGGCGCCGACGGATGCCGTGGCTCGCCCCGTCAGACCGCGCTCACGCTACCGCCGGTCGGGTGAAAACGATGTCTTCACCACGTTTCGTCCCGCCGTCTCATTCGGCAGCCCAGAAAATCCCATACTAGTGCTGCGGAATCAACTGCGGTATGCGCAATTAATGCTTAATTTTACAGGAGGCCTCTATTGGTAAAACGAGCAGCGATGGAATCCGTTCTTCAGCTCGGCCTCGCGTCTGGCACACCGGGAGATGGTCCCCGCCGGTCGCCCGCCGGTGGGGGAGGGACCATTTCGACAACTGGAGCCCGGACGGTTGGGACTGATGCAGTTGCTCATGAGCGCGACCTCGGCACCGCCTCCGTCCAGACAGGCGAGGAGAGCCACGGCGCCGCCACCGTCGCGATCCCTGTCGGCGCACCGGCGATAGCCGGCTGGCGGACGCCGTGCTCGATAACGCCGCGCCGAGGGACCTGCCAGGAAAATGTATGGCGCCAAGTGCAGTTGTCCCCCTCCCCGTCATGACTTGGTCCGCACGCTCTATTAGAGCCTATCGTGTTATTCGCACCGGCTTCTACTGCCGCTTGCATTCCCGAGGCTTCCACGGCTTCGACGAGCAACAGCGCCAGCCGTAATGAGTGGGCGTTAAACTGCTGACAGCGGACGGCGATGCGTCCTCTGATCTCCTCGCTCGCGCCTCCAGGCCCTGTCGTCTCACCTATCCCCAGGAGGTCGTTCGGCGTATAGCCCAGCACCTCGGCAATTCGCACGAGCGTTGCCTGGTTCGGCTCGCTGCGTTCCGATTGATAATGAGAGAAGGCCCGGATCGAGACCCCCGAGCGCCTTGCAACCTCAGCTTGCCCGATGCCGAGCGCCGCGGCACGCCGGCGGACCTCTCTGACGAATGGCTCCATGCGGCGGACTATTTCAGTTATATGCGATAACTACCTCATCTCGCCGGGATGACGGGTTTTGGCTGAATTTAGTCCCCTACCTCAGCCGCGACCCCGGATCCAATCCGAGGTAGACGCGGCCGCCGATCGGGTACCATTCGGGGGCGACGGTGACGGTCTGGCCGACGGTGTGCAGGTCGCGCCAAGCCTCCGCGAGGCGGCTTTCGCGCTTGAACGAGGTGCTGCCGCCGTAGCGGTACATCAAATCCATCGCGTCGCGGGCGCAGTCGCCGGCATAGGTCGAGGCGAGGCGGCAGCGGGCGCGCTGTTCGAGCGTGGTCTCATGGCCGGCGGCGAGCGTGTTCCACAGCTCGGTGATCTGCGCGCTGCGGTAGGCGCGGCCGGCGTTGAGGATCGCGTCGGCGCGGCCGACCGCATCCTGCACCTGCGGGCTGTCGCACAGGAGCCCCGCCGGGCGCCCGCGCGGCTGCTTGCCGCCGGCGAGCTCGATCAGCGCATTGATGCCGGCGCGGGCGATGCCGGTGATGACCGAGCAGTGATGTGGCCCGATCCAGGCTTGCACCGGTAGCTGGTAGGTCAGCCCCGGCCAGCGCGCCCATTGGTTTTCCAAGGGGATGCCGACCTGCGGCATCGTTCGCCGCTCGGGCAGGAACACGTCCTTGACCGTCCAGTCGAAGCTGCCGGTGCCGCGCAGGCCCGTGACGTCCCAGCTCCCCGGAACGATCTCGATCTCTTCCCTCGCGAACACCCCGCGCCAGAACGGCGTGCCGCTCTCCGGGTGCAATACGATCTCGCCGTCGTCGCCGATCACCTGAAAGCTGCCGAGCATCCAGCTCGCCTCGTGGCAGCCGCTGCCGAACGACCAGCGCCCGGTCACGCGATACCCGCCCGGCACGGGCGTCGCCTTGCCGCCGCCCGGCACGGCGGTGCCGGCGATGATCGGGTCGGCGCGCTTGCCGTACATCTCCTCGACGCCGTCCTGCGGCAGGCCGAGGGTGACGAGCTGGCCAACGTTGCAGTTGCAGACGTTCCAGCCGACCGAGCCGACCGACTCGGCCAGCACCTCTACCGTGCGCAGAAAGGTCAGCGGATCGAGCTCGAGCCCGCCGAGCACGCGCGGGATCGTCATCTTGTAGAGCCCGGCCTCGCGCATCTCGGCGACGAGCGCGGGCGGTATGCGCTGCTCGCGCTCGATCTCTTCGCGATGGCCGCGGATCACCGCATGCAGCGCGACCGCCGCCTGCACGGTGGGCTGCGTCTCGACATCGGCAGGCAGCCGGCGCGGCTCTTCGCTCAAAATGACCATCCGTTCCTCCCGCAAGCGCCCCAAAGGCTAGCTACCGCATCCGCGACCCGGGGTCGAGGCCGAGATAGACGCGCCCGCCGATCGGGTACCATTCGGGGGCGATCGTCACGGTCTGGCCGACGACGTGGAGGTCGCGCCAGCATTCGGCGAGGCGGGTTTCGCGCTTGAACGAGGTGCTGCCGCCGTGGCGGTAGACGAGGTCCAAGGCCTCGCGCGCGCTGTCGGCGGCGTAGGTCGAGGCGAGGCGGCAGCGGGCGCGCTGCTCCAAGGTCGTCTCGCCGCCCGAGGCGATCGTGTTCCATAGCTCGGTGATCATCGCGGTGCGATAGGCGCGGCCGGCGTTGAGGATCGCGTCGGCGCGGCCGACCGATTCCTGCACCTGCGGGCTGTCGCAGAGAAGCCCGGCGGGCCGGCCGCGCGGCTGCTTGCCGCCGGCGAGCTCGATGAGGGCGTTGATGCCGGCGCGGGCGATGCCGGTGATGACCGCGCTGTGATGCGGCCCGACCCAGCATTGCGTCGGGAGCTGGTAGGTGATGCCGGGCCACTTCGCCCACTGGTTGTCGAGCGGCGCGCCGGCATGGACCATCGTGCGGCGCTCGGGCAGGAACACGTTGTCGACAGTCCAGTCAAAGCTGCCGGTGCCGCGGAGCCCCGTCACGTCCCAGCTTCCCGGCACGGTGACGGTCTCGTGCTTCGGAAAGAGGCCGCGCCAGAACAGCGGCCGCCCCTCGGGACTGCGCCGCGGCTCGCCGTTTTCGAGAATCTGGAAGCTGCCGAGCATCCACGACGCCTCCTGCGAACCGCTGCCGAACTGCCAGCGCCCGTTGACGCGATAGCCGCCGTCGACCGCGACAGCGGTGCCGCCGCCCTGCACCGCGGTGCCGGCGCCGGGCGTGTCCGCCCGGTCGGCATAGACCTCGCGCACCCCGTCATCGGGGAGCCCGAGCGTCACGAGCTGGATGATGCCGTTATTGGCGAGGTTCCACCCGACCGACCCGGCGCCCTCGGCCAGCACCTCGACCGTGCGCAGATAGGTCAGCGGGTCGGCCTGCAAGCCGCCGAGCGAGCGCGGGATCACCATCTGATAGCAGCCCGCCGCGTGGAGCCCGTCGACGAGCGCCTTCGGAAACCGCTGCTCGCGCTCGATCTCCTCGCGATGCTCGCGGATGATCGGCTGCAGCGCCGCCGCCGCCCGCACCACGGGCTGCGCCTCGACGTCCGCCGGTAGGCGAGTGTCTTCGCTCAACGTATCCATCCGCTCCTCCTGCCGCGCGCGAAGCGTAGCATGTCCTGGCCGGGTGGGAAGCCCGGCCGGCGCATGGCGGGTCAAACGTGCACGGCTAGCCAACGCCGTATATACGGGCGTCGTCATTGCGAGCAGAGCGAAGCAATCTCGGGCGGGGTAGGCTCCTCCGCACGAGATTGCTTCGCTCTGCTCGCAATGACAGCGCAGTTGCGTGAGGTCCGCTCTACGCCTTCGGAGGCAATGGGTGATCGCCCTCGCGCCGCTCAGCCTTAAAGGCGGCCAGTTCCGCGTCGATTTCCGCGTCGGTCAAGCCGGCCGCCCGCGCCTCGGCCTTCAGTTCAGCGATAGCTCGGGCCAGTGGCGTGACTTCCGGGACGCCCCCATCGACCGATTTATCCATCACTTCCTCCGTCGCGGCGAGTATTCCACGCCCTCATTCTTTTAGCCGCGCATCGACACGGATCACAGGTCTGCGCCAAACTGGTGTGGTGATGGGCAAGATAGTGCGCCTGCTGGTAGTCGTCTCCGCGCTCGTCTGGGCGGGCGGGGCGTGGGCGGCGGGGGCGGTGGTGGTCGGGTCGAAGCTCGACACCGAGGGGGCGCTGCTCGGCAACATGATCGCGGACGCGCTCGAGGCGACGGGGCTCCAGGTCGAGCGCAAGATCCAGCTCGGGCCCACCAGCATCGTCCGCGCGGCGATCCTCGCGGGGCAGATCGACGTCTATCCCGAATACACCGGCAACGGCGCCTTTTTCTTTCACCGCGAGAGCGACCCGGTGTGGAAGAACGCGGCGGAAGGCTACGCGACAGTCAAGGCGCTCGACGCGGCGCGGAACCATATCGTCTGGCTGACCCCGGCGCCGGCCAACAACACCTGGGTCATCGCGATCCGCGGCGACCTCGCGGGGTTTCCGGCGCGGCGTTGCCTCGACGACCTCGCGACCTACCTCGCCGGCGGCGGCAAGTTCAAGCTCGCCGCCTCGGCCGAGTTCGTCGAGAGCCCGGCGGCGCTGCCGGCGTTCGAGCAGACCTACGGCTTCCGGCTCAAGGCCGAGCAGCTCCTGACCCTGTCGGGCGGCAACACGGCGGCGACGCTGCGCGCGGCGGCCGAAGGCACGTCCGGCGTCAACGCGGCGATGGCCTACGGCACCGACGGCGAGCTTTCCGCGCTCGGCCTAACCGCGCTGTGCGACGACAAGGGCGCGCAGATCGTCTACGCCCCGACCCCGGTTGCGCGCCAGACCGTCCTCGACGCGCATCCCGAGATCGCGCCGCTGCTCGACAGGATTTTCGCGACGCTGAGCCTCGAAACGCTGCAATCGCTGAACGCCCGGATCGCGGTCGGCGGCGAGGACCCGAACACGGTCGCCGCGGACTACCTGAAGTCGAAGCACCTGTCGCCGTGACCGCCGCCACGGCTATTCACGCCGCGCCGATCCGCCTCCACAACCAGGTCGTGCTCGCGCTCGCTGTCGTCGCCGCGCTGGCGATCGTCGCCTGCGGCTTCGTCTCGCTGGCGCCGAACCGGCTGTTGTCCGGAAAGCCGGTAATGCTGTGGCATGCGGCAGGCCCCGCGGCGGCCGTAATCGGCGCGCTGTTCCTCGCCCTCGCCGCGCTGGCGTTCGTGCCGGCCAGGCGGGCGGTTCACGTGACCGCGACGATCCTCGCGGCGATCCTGTTCGTGGCCGTGCTTTATACCGCCGGCGATGCCGCGCACCGCCTCGGCGTCGGGGCGCCGAAGCTGGCGCGCATCTCGCTCGGCGCCGGGTTCTGGGTGCTGCTCGGCGCGGCCGCCCTCGCGATCGTCGACGGGTTGCAGCGCGCGGGGGCCGGGCCGGTGCCGCGGCTCGCAATCGTACTGGCGGTCGCGGCCGCCGCCGTGGCGCTTGGCGAGGCCGGCTGGTTCGACGCGCTGTCGCTGGCGCGCGAGTACCACAACCGGCACGCGGTCTTCGCCGCCGCGATCATCCGCCATGTCGCGCTGGTGGTGGGGTCGGTCGCGCCGGCGATCGCGATCGCCGTGCCGCTCGGCATCCTCGCGCTGCGCCGCGAACGGTGGCGCGGTCCCGTGTTCGCGACGCTCAACCTGTTGCAGACGGTCCCGTCGATCGCGCTCTTCGCGCTGTTGATCGCGCCGCTTTCCGCGCTCGGGCTCGGCGGGATCGGGCCGGTA
>DATAUV010000089.1:0-84601 GCA_036268075.1 Allostellaceae bacterium
GCCCCTTCCCTCGCCAGCCGCATCAGGGTTTGCATCAAGCCGGCGACGCCTTTGAGGCGGGTTTTCTCGTCTTCCCAATTCCTTAGATAGACGAGCTTGTGATCCGGCCGCAGGCGCATCGCGCCGGGGTATTTCTGGATCAGGTCGACGAGCCCGGCCGGGTTGGCGAAGCGGTTGTTGCGCAGCGCGATCACCGCGCCTTTTGGCCCGGCATCGACCTTTTCGACCCCGGCCTCACGGCAATAGCGTTTGATCGCAATGATTTGCAGAAGGTTCTCAACCTCGCCCGGCAAGGGGCCGAAGCGGTCGATCAGCTCGGCGGCGAAGGCGTCGCGCTCGCGGGCGCTCGATAGCTGGGCGATGCGGCGGTAAAGGCCGAGGCGGACGCCGAGATCGGCTACGTAGCCCTCCGGGATCAGCACTGGGGTGCCGATCGCGATCTGCGGGCTCCATTCCTCCGCGGCGGCCTCGTCGCCCTCGGTCTTCGCCGAGGCGACCGCGTCCTCCAGCATCTGCTGGTAGAGCTCGATCCCGACCTCGCGGATATGACCCGATTGCTCGTCGCCGAGCAGGTTCCCGGCGCCGCGGATGTCGAGGTCGTGGCTGGCGAGCTGGAACCCGGCCCCGAGCGTGTCGAGGGTCTGCATGACCTCTAGCCGGCGCAGCGCGGTCGGGGCGAGCTGCTTGCGCTCGGGCAGCGTCAGATAGGCATAGGCCCGCACCTTACCGCGCCCGATCCGCCCGCGAAGCTGGTAGAGCTGCGCCAGGCCGAACATGTCGGAACGGTGCACGATCAACGTATTGGCCGACGGAATATCGAGCCCGCTTTCGATGATGTTGGTCGACAGCAGGAGGTCGTAGGCGCGTTGGTCGAACGCGTTCATCACGTTTTCGAGCTCGGTCGGCGCCATCCGGCCATGCGCCGTCGCGACGCGGATTTCCGGCACGATCTCCTTGAGCCGATCCCTCACCTCGTCGAGATCGGCGATGCGCGGGGCGACATAGAAGATCTGGCCGCCGCGGTCGCGCTCGCGAAGGATCGCCTCGCGCAGCACGACCGGGTCGTAGGGCGTGATAAAGGTGCGGACGGCGAGGCGGTCGATCGGCGGGGTGGCGATGATGCTCATCTCGCGCACGCCGCTGAGGGCCAGTTGCAAGGTGCGCGGGATCGGCGTCGCGGTCAGCGTCAGCACATGGACGTCGGCCTTGAGCTGCTTCAGCCGCTCCTTTTGCAGGACGCCGAAATGCTGTTCCTCGTCGACGATGACGAGGCCCAGGTGCTGGAATCTCACGTCCTTGGCGAGGAGCGCGTGGGTGCCGACGACGATGTCGAGCCTACCCGCCGCCAGCTCTTCCTTGGTCGCCTTCGCCTCTTTCGGCCCCACGAGCCGCGAGAGCTGGCCGATGCGCACCGGCAGCCCGGCAAAGCGCTCGGTAAAGCTGCGCAGATGCTGGCGCGCGAGCAGCGTGGTCGGCACGATCACCGCGACCTGGGTCCCGGAAAACGCGGTGATGAAGGCCGCGCGCAACGCCACCTCGGTCTTGCCGAACCCGACATCGCCGCAAATCAGCCGATCCATCGGCCGCCCGGAGGCGAGGTCGCCGAAAGTGTCGGCGATCGCGCGAAGCTGGTCCTCGGTCTCGGGATAGGGGAACCGCGCGGCGAATTCCTCGTAAAGCCCCTCGGGCGGCACGACCGCCTCGCCAGGACGGAGCTCGCGTTCGGCGGCGATGCGAATGAGCTCGCCGGCGATCTCACGAATGCGCTGCTTGACCCGCGCCTTGCGTCCTTGCCACGCGGCCCCGCCGAGCCGGTCTAGCTGCGCGCCGGCATCCTCGGAGCCATAGCGCGACAAAACCTCGATGTTCTCGACCGGCACGAACAGGCGGTCGTCGCCGGCATAGAGCACCTTGAGGCAATCATGCGGGGCGCCGGCGACATCGAGCGTCTCCAGCGCCTCATAGCGCCCGATGCCGTGCTCGGCATGGACGACGAGATCGCCCGGCGCGAGGCTCGTCGCCTCGCTGATGAACTGGTCGAGACTGCGCCGCCGCCGCGGCACCCGCGCGAGCCGGTCGCCGAGAATGTCCTGCTCGCCGACCACGACGAGGGTGTCGGTCGCAAACCCCTGCTCCAGCGGCAGGATCGCGAGCCCGGTCGCCGCCTCCGGCAATTTCGCGAGCGCATCGGCGTCGTCGACCCGGCTGAGGTCGGCGAGCCCTCTTTCGCGCAGCACCGTCGCCAGGCGGTCGGCGGCGCCATTGCTGAACGCGGCGACCACGGTGCGGCGGCCCGCCTCGCGCTCGCCGTCGAGGTAGTCGCGCACGGCGTCGAAGAGCTGGATTTTCGGGTCGGCGCGCTCGGCGGCGAAATTCTTGGCCGGACGGGCGCCGGCATCGACCGCGTCGGAGAACCCTTCAGCGGCGAACGGCGACAACTGCACGACCGCCCTGCCCGCCAGCGCCCTGCCCCACGCCGCCTCGTCGAGGTAGAGCTGGTCGGGCGGCACCGGGCGATAGACCGGGGCGGCGGCGTTCCGGGCGGTGCCGGCGAGGCTTTTGCGGGCGGCGTAGAAATCGGCGATCGCCTCCAGGCGGTGCGCGCGCACCTCGCCGGCCTGGTGGTCAAACGACAGCGCCACGCCGGGCAGATAGTCGAACAGGTTTTCGAGCCGCTCGTAATAGAGCGGCAGCCAGTGCTCCATCCCGGCGTAACGGCGGCCGGCGGAGACCGATTCGTAGAGCGGGTCGTCGGTGCCGGCGCCGAACAGCTCGCGATAGCGGCTGCGGAAGCGGTGGATCGCCGGCTCGTCGAGCAGCACCTCGCTGACCGGACGCAGCGCGAAGGATTTGAGCGTGCCGATCGAGCGCTGCGATAGCGAATCGAAGCTGCGCAGGCTTTCGATCTGGTCGCCGAAGAAATCGAGGCGGATCGGCTGGGCCGCGCCGGCCGGGTACAGATCGACAATGCCGCCGCGCACGGCGAACTCGCCCGGCTCGCGGACCGTGTCGGTGCGGAAATAGCCGTTGTTCCGGAGAAAGCTTTGCAGCCGGTCGAGCGGGATATGGCCGCCGGTGCCAAGCGTCAGCACCCGCCCGTCGAAGAGGCTGCGCGGCGGCGCGAACTGCACCAGCGCGTTGACCGTGGTCAGCACGATCAGCGGCTTCTTGGCGTCGCGCGCCGCGAGCCGGGTCAGCGTGTCGATGCGGCGGCTGGTGATCTCGCTATTCGGCGACACCCGGTCATAGGGCAGGCAGTCCCAGGCCGGAAAGGTCAGCACCGGCAGCTTTGGGTGGAAGAAGGCGAGCCCGTCCGCAAAGCGCTGCATGCGGTTGTCGTCGCGGCAGACGTGCAGCCAGGTGTCGCGCACGAGGGCGCCGATCGTCGCCGAATCGTGCCCCTCGGGCGCGCCGGAAAGCGTCACCGCCCGTGGCTCGGCAGCCAGCGAGGCGGCAAGGTCGGAGAGCGCGGCGCCCTTCATTTCCCCTCTCCGCCCATTGGGGGGAGAGGGCGGGGCCCATCGGAACGCGATGGGAAGACGAGGTGGGCGCGCGGTGAGGTTGAGGATGCCCACCTCACCCCGGCCCTCTCCCCCCAATGGGCGGAGAGGGGGATTCCGCTCAGTGGGCGGAGCACTAACATCCCGAAGACGACAGGCATCACGTCGGCCGGGGGCGGTATTTGAAGGTGAGGATGAGCCGGGTCACGTCGTGGTCATATTCGGGGGGCGGGGCCTCGCGGCCGCAAATCCAGTCGAGCAGATCGGGTTCGGGACATTCGAGCAGGGCCTCGTAACGCAAGAGCTGGCCGTCGTCGAATTGCGCCAGATGCTCCTCGGCAAACGAGCCCAGCACGAGATCGGCCTCGCGGGTCCCGCGATGCCAGGATCGGTAATAGAGGCGCCGGCGGCGTGTGTCGGTGAATTCGGTCATCGGTCGGGTTGGCGGCGGGGACGCTCCGGTATAGTCATTTCCCGACGCCGCGTCAGCCCGCGCGCGCGAATGGCGGATATCCCGGAACTTGCGCCCTCCCCTGCTCAACCCGCTCTTCGCCGAAGTAACCGCGCTAAACGGCATCGGGCCGTCGCTCGGGCGCCTCGTCGAGCGCGCGGCCGGGCCGCTGGTGGTCGACCTCCTGTGGCACCTGCCGACCGGGCTCGTCGACCGCCGCGCCGCGCCCAAGATCGCCGAGCTCAAGGACGGCGAGATCGTCACGGTCAAAGTCGAGGTGGTGCGCCACGATCCCGGCATGGGCCGCCGCCCCTACCGCGTCAGCGTCGGCGACGGCAGCGGCTACATGTCGCTGATCTATTTCAACGTCAAGGGCGACCACCTCGAACGGCTGTTGCCGATCGGGGCCGAGCGCATCGTCAGCGGCCGCGTCGAGTTCTACGGCAACATCCCGCAGATGGCGCACCCCGACTATGTCGTCGCGCCGGACGACGCGGCGCGGATCAAGCCGATCGAGCCGGTCTATCCGCTGACAGCCGGCCTGTCGCCGCGTGTCGTCCAGCGCGCGGTCGCGACGGCGCTGGAGCGGGCGCCGGAAATGTCGGAATGGCTCGACCCTGCCCTCCAGGCGCGCGAGCATTGGCCGGGCTGGCACGAGGCCCTCGCCGCCGCGCACGCGCCCGCCACCGAGGACGATCTGTCGCCGGAGACGCCGTTCCGCCAGCGCCTCGCCTATGACGAGATACTGGCGAGCCAGCTCGCGGTCGCCCTCGTCCGTGCCCGCCGGCGGCGTCGGCCCGGCCGAGCGCTGAGCGGCACCGGGGCATTGGCGAAGCCGGTCGAAGCCGGACTGGGCTTTACCCTGACGCAGAGCCAGCGCCTCGCGCTCGCCGAGATCGCCGGGGACATCGCGGCGCCGCTGCAGATGATGCGGCTGCTGCAGGGCGATGTCGGCAGCGGCAAGACCGTCGTCGCGCTGCTGGCGATGCTGATCGCGGCCGAGAACGGGGCGCAGGCGGCGCTGATGGCGCCGACCGAGCTTCTCGCGCGGCAACACCACGCGGTCTTGCAGCGCCTCGCCGCGCCATCCGGGGTCGCGATCGGGTTTCTGAGCGGGCGCGAGAAGGGCCGGTCGCGCGACGCGATCCTCGCCGGGCTGGCGGGCGGCGACATTCCGATCGTCGTCGGCACGCACGCGCTGATCCAACCCGATGTCGTCTATCGCGACCTGGCGCTCGCCGTCATCGACGAGCAGCACCGGTTCGGCGTCGACCAGCGCCTCGCGCTTACCGAAAAAGGCGGCGGGGTCGACACGCTGCTGATGAGCGCGACCCCGATCCCGCGCACGCTGATGATGACGGTCTATGGCGACCTCGACACCTCGCGCCTCACCGAAAAGCCGCCGGGGCGGCAGCCGGTCGATACCCGTACGATCCAGCTCGACCGCATGGAGGAAGTCATCGCCGGCCTCACCCGGGCGCTGCGCGGGGGCGCCAAGATCTACTGGATATGCCCGATGGTCGAGGAGAGCGAGACCGCCGACCTCGCCGCCGCGGAGGAACGCCACCAGGCGCTGCACACGCTGATCCCCGGCGCCCGCATCGGCCTCGTCCACGGCCGTATGAAGGGCGCCGACAAGGACCGGGTGATGGCGGCGTTCGCCGGCGACGCGATCGATCTGCTGGTCGCGACGACGGTGGTCGAGGTCGGGGTCGACGTGCCGTCGGCGACGATCATGGTGATCGAGCGGGCCGAGCGGTTCGGGCTGTCGCAGCTCCACCAGCTCCGCGGCCGGATCGGGCGGGGCACGGGGCGCTCGACCTGCCTTTTGGTCTACCAGCCGCCGCTCGGCGAGGTCGCGCGGCAGCGCCTCGCGATCCTGCGCGAGACCGAGGACGGGTTCCGTATCGCCGAAGAGGATCTGCGGCTGCGCGGCGCGGGCGAGGTGCTCGGCACGCGGCAAAGCGGGCTGCCGACGCTGCGCCTCGCCGACCTCGCCCGGCACGCCAGCCTCGTCGCGATCGCCCACGACGACGCGCGCCTGATCCTCGAACGCGACCCCGGCCTCGAAACCCCGCGCGGCGAGGCGCTGCGCACGCTGCTCTATCTGTTCCAGCGCGACGCGGCGATCCAGTACATACGGGCCGGGTGACGAGCGGCCGGGGCTCGGCTAGGATATTCGACCATGTCGGCAACCGCGGTCCTCAACCTGTCCAAAGCCGGCTTCACCGATGCCCAGGTGGAAGCGCTGGCCGGGTACTTCGGTTCGCACATGGCGACGAAGGCGCGTGTCGAGAAAATCAGGTTCGACATCGAAAAGGTCCGCTCTGACCATTCGGTGAAAATCGAGCAGCTCCGGTCCTCCCTCGAACTTCAGAAGCGCCGCGCGGTCTCACAGAAGAAGATCGCAGGTGTCGCTTTGCAAGTCTCGGAGAGGAAGGTCGACGTCATCAAATGGGTCGCGGGCCTGATGATCGCGCAGGGAGCGGCGATCGTCGCGCTGGTCAGGCTGCTTCCCGGCATGCATCGGTAGGGCCACTTGCGCCGCACCTTGCGCCATACGGCCGTTGCAGCCGCGCTGTGGGTGCTGGGCGCGGGGCACGCGATTGCCCAACAGCAAAGCGCGTGGACCGGCCCGTTCGCCGGCGTCGAGATGCTCGGCTCGCTCGACAGCGTCGACACGACCGAGACGGCCGCGGCGACCGGGACCGTCTTTCACAAATTCACCTCGTCGGGCGGCGGGATCGGGGGGTGGGGTCAATCTCGGCTATAACTGGCGGCCGTGGTCGAGCCCGGTTGTCGTCGGCGCGCTGGCGAGCTTTGACGGGCTCGACAATTCGGCCGGCCGTGTGTTTCGCACCAACGACGACTATGCCGGGCTGATCGAGGCGCGGGTCGGGTACCTGTCGAACCCGGTGTTGCTGTGGTACGGCGAGACCGGGCTCGCCCTCGCGCAGGAGAACGTCAAGGTCAATTTCGGCGGCCCGGCGACGAGCCAAAGCCGCACCACGACCGGCTATGCGCTCGGCGGCGGTGTCGAATGGGCGTTGCCGGCGCACACGCTGGCGATCGGCGGCACGTCTCTCTTCTTCGACTTCCAGCATGTCTGGTGGCAAAGCGGCGCTATGACGACGCCCGCCGCCGTGCCCAACCTCGACTTCCGCTGGCAGCGCGACAGCAATCTGGTCCGGGTCGGGCTGCGATTGCATTTCTGACCGCCGCGCCGTAGTAGAGCCCGATGCACGAATGGGATGCCGGCCAGTACCTACGCTTTGCCGGCGAGCGCACGCGCCCGGCGGTCGATCTGGTCGCGCGGATCGGACTGGAGGCGCCGCGGCGGATCGTCGATCTCGGCTGCGGGCCGGGCAACAGCACGGCGATCCTGCGGGCGCGCTGGCCCGATGCCGAGCTGACCGGCATCGACACCTCCGCCGACATGCTCGCGCAGGCGCGGCGGGATCACGTGGGCATCACGTTCGAGCAGGGCAACATCGCCGAGTGGCAGCCGCCCCTGCCCTACGACTTGGTGTTTTCCAACGCGGCCGTGCAATGGGTCGGGGACCATGAGCGGCTGATCCCGCGTCTCCTCGCGGCGGTCGCGCCGGGCGGCAACCTCGCGGTGCAGATGCCGCGCAACCACGATTTCGCGACCCACGCGCTGATGCGGCAGGTCGCCGCGGAAGGACCTTGGGCGCCGCGGCTCGCGGGGGCGCGAGACCCCTCACCGGTCAAGCCGCCCGAATTCTATTACGACCTGCTCGCCCCGACCTGCCGCGTCGTGGTCTGGGAGACCAACTACATCCAGATCATGGACAGCATCGCTGCGATCATCGACTGGCTGCGCGGCACCGGGCTCGGACCCTTTCTCGCGCGCCTGACGCAAGACGAGCAGCCGCGCTTTCTCGACCGCTACGCCGAACTCCTCGCCGACGCCTATCCCCGGCGCAGCGACGGCAAGATCATGCTCCCCTACCCGCGTCTGTTCTTCATCGCGGCGCCGAAGTAAAACACCGCCGCGGAGACAAGGAGAATTTCATGCTGCAGATGGCCGACCGGATGAACACGCTCGGCACCGAGACCGCGTTCGAGGTCTTGGCGCGGGCCAACGCGTTGGCGGCGCAGGGCCGATCGATCATCAACCTCGGTATCGGCCAGCCCGATTTCCCGACGCCTCAGCACATCGTCGAGGCCGGGCGTAAGGCGCTCGCGGACGGGCACCACGGCTATACGCCGGCCAACGGCATCCCGCAGCTTCGCGAGGCGGTTGCGAGGGACCTCCATCGCCGCCACAAGGTCGAGGTGTCGCCGGCCAATGTGCTGGTCGTGCCCGGCGGCAAGGTCACGATGTTCTTCGCGATCCTGATGTTCGGCGAGCCCGGCGCCGAGATCATGTATCCGAACCCCGGGTTTCCGATCTACGAGAGCGTGATCCGCTTTTCCGGCGCCACCCCGGTGCCGACGCCGCTTTACGAGAGCAAAGGGTTCTCGTTCAGCGCCGACGAGGTGCTGGCGAAGATCACGCCGCGCACGCGTCTGCTGATCATCAACAGCCCGGCCAACCCGACCGGCGGCGCGGTGCCGAAATCGGAGCTCGACCGGCTCGTCGCCGGGCTCGAAAAGCACCCGCACGTCGCCATCATGAGCGACGAGATCTATGGCGAGATGCTCTATGACGGCGCCGAGCACACCAGCCTCCTCACTTATCCGTCGATCGCCGACCGCGTGATCCTCCTGGACGGGTGGAGCAAGACCTATGCGATGACCGGCTGGCGCATGGGGTACGGGGTGTGGCCCGCCGCGCTGTTCGGCGCGGCCGAGAAGCTGGCGATCAACTGCCATTCCTGCGTCAACGCGGCGGCGCAATACGCCGGCCTCGCCGCGCTCGAAGGTCCGCGCGAGCCGGTGCGGATGATGGTCGAGGCGTTTGCCGAGCGGCGGAAGATGATCATCGCCGCGCTCAACGCCCTCCCCGGCTTTCGCTGCGCCAACCCGGGGGGCGCGTTCTACGCGTTCCCGAACATCAGCGGCACCGGCTACGACGCCAAGGAATTCCAGACCCAGCTTTTGGACAAGGCCGGGGTCGCGACGATCGCCGGGACCAGCTTTGGCGTGCATGGCGAGGGCTATGTGCGGTTCTCGTATGCGAACAGCCTCGACAATCTGACCGAGGCGGTTTCCCGCATTCGCGACTTCCTCGGCAACCTGCCGAAGAGCAGCGCAGCCTGATGGTTGCGTTATGCTCAAGGAATAGGCAGAAGAGCCGATAGTTGCATAAGGATTTGGCGGCCGGCGGGCGAGAGCCATGCACCGGTCGCCGCGTTGCGCTGGCATGGGTTATGCTCTGCCATCGCAGCGAGTCGGCGCCATGCGCCAGAGAGGGTCAGCGATGAAGAAGGTCGAGGCGATCATCAAGCCCTTCAAGCTCGACGAGGTGAAGGAGGCGCTTCACGAGGTCGGGATCAAGGGGATCACGGTGACGGAAGCCAAGGGTTTCGGCCGCCAGAAGGGTCACACCGAGCTGTATCGCGGCGCCGAGTACGTCGTCGACTTTCTGCCCAAGGTGAAGATCGAAGTGGTGATGGAGGATTCGATGGTCGAGCGCGCCGTCGAGGCGATCCAGCAGGCCGCCCATACCGGGCGCATCGGCGACGGCAAAATCTTTGTCTGTACGGTCGAGGAAGCGATCCGCATCCGCACCGGCGAGCGCGGCCCAGACGCGATCTAGGCCGGACGCGATCTAAGCCGGACGCGATCTAAGCCGGACGCGATCTGACGATGCGGTCCGATTAACCTATCCAACCATTTAACAAGGGGAACTTTGCGATGGCCGACACCAAGAAGGTCATGGAGATGATCAAGGAACACGACGTGAAATACGTCGATTTCCGCTTCACTGACCCGCGCGGCAAGTGGCAGCATTTGGCGCACCATATCCGCACGATCACCGACGATTTCCTGACCGGCGGCGTGGCGTTCGACGGCTCGTCGATCGCCGGGTGGAAGGCGATCAACGAAAGCGACATGCTGCTCGCGCCCGATTGCGACACGGCGGTGCTCGACCCGTTCGCGGCGCAGACCTCGCTCATCGTGTTCTGCGACGTGCATGACCCGCTGACCGGCCAGCCCTATGCCCGCGACCCGCGCTCGACCGCGAAGAAGGCCGAGACCTATCTGAAGTCGAGCGGGATCGGCGACACCGCCTATTTCGGCCCCGAGGCCGAGTTCTTCATCTTCGACGACGTGCGCTATGAGTCGACGATGAATTCGGCCGGCTACTCGATCGATTCCGAGGAAGGCCCCTGGGTTAGCAACAAGCAGTTCCCCGACGGCAACACCGGCCATCGCCCGCCGATCAAGGGCGGCTATTTTCCGGTCCCGCCGGTCGACGGACAGAGCGACCTGCGCGCCGAAATGCTGACGGTGATGGCCGATATGGGGCTCAAGGTCGAAAAACACCACCACGAGGTCGCACCCGCCCAGGCCGAGCTCGGCGCCGAGTTCGACACGCTGGTCAAGACCGCCGACAACATGCAGATCTACAAGTACGTCGTGCATAACGTCGCGCACCAATACGGCAAGACGGCCACGTTCATGCCAAAGCCGATCAAGGGCGACAACGGCTCGGGCATGCACACGCACCAGTCGATCTGGAAGGGCGGGAAGCCGAGCTTTGCCGGCAACCTCTATGCCGATCTCAGCGAGACCGCGCTCTATTATATCGGCGGGATCATCAAGCACGCCAAGGCGATCAACGCCTTCACCAATCCAACCACCAACAGCTACAAGCGGCTGATCCCGGGGTTCGAGGCGCCGGTGCTGCTGGCCTATTCGGCGCGCAACCGCTCGGCCTCGTGCCGCATCCCGATCGTGGCGAGCCCGAAGGCGAAGCGCGTCGAGGTCCGCTTCCCCGACCCGGCGTGCAACTCGTATCTCGGCTTTGCCGCGATGCTGATGGCCGGGCTCGACGGCATCCAGAACAAGATCCATCCGGGCGACCCGATGGACAAGAACCTCTACGACCTGCCGCCGGAAGAGTTGAAGGACATCCCGACCGTCTGCGGCTCACTCCGCGAGGCGATCTCGGAGCTCGAAGCCGACCACGCGTTCCTGACCCGAGGCGACGTCTTCACCCGCGACCAGATCGAGAGCTATATCGAGTTGAAGTGGGAAGAAGTGTACAATTTCGAGCACACCCCGCACCCGATCGAATTCATGATGTACTACTCGGTGTGAGGTTTCCGTTATTGCGCGAAGGGCCGGGAATTTCCCGGCCTTTTTCGTTTGTAGGATTAGGCGGCTGCGTTGTTGATTCGCTGACCGGCGCAACATCCCCAACCGTCATCCCGGCGGAGGCCGGGACCCACTTGTCCACTGCTCGTGCGTTTGAGCCGTGGGTCCCGGCCTGCGCCGGGATGACGGATTTTTTTGGGCTTGGTGTGACTCTTACCCCTCCGCACCCCACCCGATCGCGTTCCTCAGCAGCGTCTCGACCGCGTCGTTCTCCCACGGCCCTCTGAAGGTCGGCGGCGTCTTGTCCGTCGGGTCTTGGCTGGCGCGGGCGGCGCGGATTGCGGGGTTGTGGCAGTGGCCGAAGGCGTAATAGGTCACCGCGCCCCTGCCGACCGGCCGGGTGTAGCCGAGCACGCGGGTCTTGCCGTCGGGCTGCAGCGAGGTGTCGGTCTCGTAGAGGAGCCTGGTCGCGCCGGCGGCGCTGGGGCCGTAATCCGTGGTCAGCAGGATTTGCGTCTCGGCCGGAGCGGTCAGCTCGATGAAATAGGGCTCGTCCTCCACGGTGAAGGACGCGCCTAGCCCCTTGGTCAGCGGGTGGTGGGCGGCAACGTCGACCTTGATCTCGCGGATCGGCGGGTGGGTCAGGAACATGCTGCCGAGGACGGCGTGGTGCTCGGTCCTGACCGTGCGGCGCATGCGGGCGCCCTCGACCCGCTGGGCGCGGCCGCCGCTGGTGCCGTGGAGCGCGAGCCAATGCCCGCCCCCCGCCATCCAACCCTCGATCGCGCGGCTCTGCGCCGCGTCGGGATAGGGGCCGGCGACATAGGTGATCAGCAGCCGCGACACCGGCAGCCACTTCTCGACCTCGGTGAAATCGTTGCCGACCGACGCCGGGACATCCTGTTCGGCCAAAAGCCCGAGCAGCCGCAGCCGAGCATAATCGTGGTCGTGCCCGCCCATCGAGCCGGGCGGAAACCCGCCGGTCACCAGGTGCGCGCGGTCGGGTTTGCTATCAGGCATCGGATCACCTCGCTCGTGGACATCGGTATCAGAGCACGGGATGAGGCGTGGCCAAAATGGTATGGTTCGGCCACGCGATCCGCGGACCTGCCGTGACGAGGAATGGCATGCGCTACGAAATTTCCGCCCCGTCCAACCCGGCCGCCGCGGTCGCGACCGCGGCTGGGTTGGGCGCCGTCGGCGGCATCCTCGGCAGCCTCTTTGGCGGGGACAACAAGAGCTAGATACCATACAGGCCGTCATCCCGGCGAAGGCCGGGACCCACTTGTCATCCACTCGTGCTTTTGAACCGTGGGTCCCGGCCTTCGCCGGGATGACGGCCCGAGATGTTGCGCCGGATGAGCCTCACCGCCGCCAGAGCGAGATCAGCAGAGCGAGGGCGAGGATCGCGGCGATGCCCTGCCATACTTGCAGTGGCGCGCGCTCGTAGAGGGTGGGGCGGCGGCGGGTTTCGGTTTGGCTGCGCGCGGGGCCTGCCTCGAGCACCAGGGCGAACTCGATCATGTCGTCGTAGCGCCGCTGCGGATCGGGTGCGAGCGCCCGCGACAACGCCGCGTCGAGCCAGGCGGGCAGATCGGGCCGGAGGGCGGCAAGGGCCAGCGGCCGGGTCCGCCGCGCCGGGCTCATCGCGTCGACATTCGCGAAGGGGTACTGGCCGGTGAAGGCGCGGAACATCGTGACGCCGAGGGCGAAGATGTCGGTCGCCTCGTTGCCCGGCTCGCCCGCCGCCATCTCGGGCGCCATATAGGCCTGCGTTCCCGGGATTTCGGAGGGCGGAAACTCCTCCAGCCCCGGCACGCGCACGACGCCGAGATCGATCAGCTTCAACGCGCCGCTGCCTTCGAGGATGACGTTGTCCGGCTTGATGTCGCGGTGGATGATGCCGGCGCGGTGCAGCGCGCCCGCGGCCCGGGCCAGGGTGATGCCGATCCCCCGCCCCTCCTCCAGCCCCAGCGCCGGGCTGCGCGACAGCCGCGTCTCCAGCAATTCGCCCTGGTAGAGCGGCATCACCGTGTAGAGGCAGCTTTGCCGGCCCGGCGGCAACTCGACGACGCGCCCGATTCCCGGGTTGTGGACGCGCGCGCCGACCCAGGCCTCGCGGATGAAGGCGGCGCGGAAGGCTTCGATGCTGGCGATCTGCGGCTTGGGGAATTTGATCGCGTACTCGCCGCCCTCAACCTCGTCGCGGGCGGCGAAGAGGCGCGTGTAGCGGCCGTCGGACACCAGCGCCCGCAACACGAACCCGTCGATCGCCTCGCCGCCTTGCGGCGCCGGGATCGTCGGCAGTTGCGAGGCCGCGGTGCTGACATCGGCCGAGCCGCCGGTCGGGAGGCCGACGACGTCCAGCACGAGCGCGGTGCAGTTATCCATGCTCTCGGCGGCGAGCGCCGCCGCGACGACCGCGTTGGCGGTATCCTCCGGCGCGGACCGGTCGCGCAGGATCGCGGCGATGCTCGCCTCGCTCAGCGCCCCGTGGACCCCGTCGCTGCACAACAGGAAGCGATCGTGCAGCGCCAGCGGCTGGGCCGCGTAGTCGAGCCGCACCTCAAGGTCGACCCCCAGTGCGCGGGTCAGCACGTGCGAGCGGGTCCGGCCGTCCGGCCGCACATGGTCGGTCGTGAGGCACGTCATGCGCTCGCCGCTGAGCCGGTAGACCCGCGTGTCGCCGACATGCAGCAGATGCGCGACCCGCCCGCGCAGCACGACGACCGACAGCGTGCACCCCATCCCGGCGAGCTCGGGATCGTGGCGCCCCTGCGAATTGATCCAGAGATTGAGCGCGCTGACGATCTTGGCGCCGGCGCGCTGCACCTCCATCGATTCCGGCAGGTCGCAGAACCCGTCGAGGAAACCGCGCACCGCGGTCTCGGCGGCGATGCGCCCGCCCTTCGCCCCACCGATGCCGTCGGCGATCGCGGCGACGACTTCATGGCGCGGCTGCGGCAACTCGGCGCCGAACAGCGCGCCGGCGAAATCCTCGTTGTGCTTGCGCGGACCGGTCTTCGAGGCGAACCCGACCTGGGCCTGGACGCCGAATTCAGCCATCGGCGTATCGCCCCCGCGGAAACTCGCCTAACCCGGCAATTGGGCAAGTGATCATAAACGCGACTTTCTGCCTAAAATTTGGGCGCTACCTGACCGGGTCGTCGGGCTTGCAGGTGTAGTAGAGAAAATAGCCGCCGGTGCTCGACGCGTTGCGCATCCGCATCCCCCCGGTGGTGCGGTCGAGATCGTAGGTGCGGCTCTCGCGGTCGCGCCAGGTGATCGCGCGGTCGCTGATTTCGGCCGGCGAACCATCGACGAGGCGGCGTTCGAGGTCGACGACGACCCCCCAGCTTGTTCCGCTCGCCGCATTGGTGCAGCGGAACTTGAGGTTCTCCGCCGCCCGGGCCGGGATCGCGGCCAGCGCAAGCGTAAAGGCGCCGGCGAGGGCCAGGGCTGGTTCCAGCATTTTCATGGGCATCACCATCAATTTTGCTCCGCTTCGATACTAGGCACGAATCTTGCCAACTCCCTCCACGGAGCGTGGCGCTTCTCGGTCACCCGGCGGGGGAAGCAGAGTATCGACGCAGGCCCGGGTACAATTTCAAGGGGTGGAGCATGTTAGTCCCGTCACCAAAATGGCTAGATACCGGTTCCAATGGCTGGCAGATGGCGGCGGCGACGTTCGTCGGCCTGCAGAGCATACCGGGGCTGGTGATTCTATATGGGGGTATCGTCAAAAAGAAATGGGCGCTGAACTCGGCGTTCATGGCGCTGTACGCGTTCGCCGCGGTGATGATCGTGTGGGTGCTGTGGGGCTACAACATGGCCTTCGGCCCACAATGGTATCCGTTCCTAGGGACACCGGCGCCGGCGCTTTCCGCCGGGTTCCTGATGGGTCAGGCGGTCGTTCCGGCGGCCGCGTCGGGCATGCCCGAGCTCGGCTTCCCGATGTCGACGATGATGTACTTCCAGTTCGTGTTTGCCGCGATCACCGTCATCATCATGGCGGGCTCGCTGATCGGGCGGATGAGCTTCAAGGCCTGGATCATCTTCGTGCCGCTGTGGATGACGTTCATCTACACGGTCGGGGCGTTCAGCATCTGGGGCGGCGGCTGGCTCGCCGGGCTCGGCGCGGCCGACTTCTCCGGGGGCTATGTGATCCATCTCGCGGCGGGCACGTCGGGGTTTGTCGCGGCGGCGCTGATCGGCCCGCGCATCCAGCAGGACCGCGACCATTTCCCGCCGAACAGCCTCTTGATGGCCTTGGCCGGCGCCGGGATCCTGTGGATCGGCTGGAACGGGTTCAACGGCGGCGACCCCTACTTCGCCAATGCCGACGCCTCGGCCGCGATAATGACCACGAACCTCTGCACCTGCGTGTCGCTCTTGGTGTGGACGATCATGGACACGTTCGCCTACGGCAAACCGTCGGTCGTCGGCGCGATCAACGGCATGATCGCCGGCCTGGTCGGGATCACCCCGGGCGCCGGCTACGTCAACGGCTGGGGCGCGATCGCGATCGGCGTCCTCACCGGCGTCATCCCGTGGATCATGATGAACAAGGTGCAGACGACGAAGCTGTTCCAAAAGGTCGACGACACGTTGTCGGTCCTGTCGACGCACGGCGTCGCCGGGCTGATCGGCGGCCTCTCGGTCGGCATCTTCGCCTGCCCCGACATGCTGATGTATATCGGCACCGACAAGGAGGCGCCGGGCGTCAGCATCACGGGCCTCCTCTACGGCGACACCGGCCACCAGCTCTTGATGCAGGTCTACGCGGCGCTGTTCATCATCGCGCTCAACGCGGTCGGCACCACGATCATCCTCAAGGTGATCTCGGTCTTTGTCGCCTTGCGGATGGACGAGACGACGCTCAGGGTCGGCGACGACGCGGTTCACGGTGAGACGGCCTACAATTTCGGCGACGGGGAGGAAGCCGCCCCCGCCGAGTAGATCACGCATAGAAGGCGAGCGCGGCGGCGGCGCCTCAGGCAGAATTGCCCGGTTCGGCCGCCCCGCCTCGTCCCACTTACAGAACCCAACGTTGTTGACGGGGTCGGCCGGACAGGCCGGCCCCGTTCGCCATCGGCACCAGCCGACCTTTCAGGAGAACAAGCATGCGTTCCGTGTATCGACTGGGGCAGCGTCTGATCCTCGCGGGATCGATCGCCTCGCTGTGGACGCTGTCGGCGCTGGCCCAAGCCCCGGCGCCGGCCGCCGCCGCGCCGAAGATCGACAGCGGCGACACCGCATGGATGCTCACCTCGGTCGCGCTCGTCCTGATGATGACGATCCCCGGCCTCGCGCTGTTCTACGGCGGCATGGTCCGCAAGATGAACGTGCTGGCGACGGTGATGCAGAGCTTTATGGTCACCTGCCTCGTCACCGTGCTGTGGGCGGTCGTGACCTACAGCATGGCGTTCACCCCGGGTACGCCGTTCGTCGGCGGGATGAGCCGGTTCCTGTTGAGCGGGATGACGGTCGATTCGGTCAACGACCTGGCCAAGACGATCCCCGAATCCGTCTATATGTGCTTTCAGATGACCTTTGCGATCATCACCCCGGCGCTGATCTGCGGGTCGGTCGCGGACCGGATGAAGTTTTCGGCGCTGGTGTGGTTTATCGGGCTGTGGGCGATCCTCGTCTACGCGCCGATCGCGCATTGGGTCTGGGGGCCGGACGGGTTCCTCGCCAGTGCCGGGGTGCTCGACTTCGCCGGCGGCACGGTCGTCCACATCAATTCCGGCGTCGCCGGCCTGATGTGCGCGCTGATGCTCGGCAAGCGGCGGGGCTATCGCACCGAGCCGATGGCGCCGCACAACCTCGTCCTCAGCGTGATCGGCGCGGCGCTTCTCTGGGTCGGCTGGTTCGGGTTCAACGCCGGCTCCGCGGTCGCCGCGAACGGCAGCGCCGGGATGGCGATGGCGGTGACGCAGATCGCGGCCGCGACCGCGGCGCTGACCTGGATGTTCGTCGAGTGGATTTTGCGGCGGAAGCCGAGCGTGCTCGGTATCGTCTCGGGCGCGGTCGCGGGGCTTGTCGCGATCACCCCGGCCTCCGGCTATGTCGACCCGCGCGGCGCCCTGGTGATCGGCCTCGCCGCCGGGATCGTCTGCTACTGGGGCGTCAGCGGGCTCAAGAATGCGCTCGGCTACGACGATGCCCTCGACGCCTTTGGCGTGCATGCGGTCGGCGGGATCGTCGGCGCGATCCTGACCGGCGTCCTCGCCGTGTCGGCGGTGGGCGGCACCGGGCATAGCGGGCTCATCGACGGCAATCCCGGCCAGGTGCTGATCCAGCTCTATGCCGTCGGCTGCACGATCGCCTATGACGCGATTGTGAGCCTCATTCTCCTTAAGGTGATCGACCTGGTGATCGGAATCAGGGTCCATCTTGACGTCGAACGAGAAGGGCTGGACCTGTCGCTACATGGCGAGGTTGTCCAATAACTGGGCAATCCCGCCGCGAGACTGGCCGTGCGAGTGAATATTTCGGCACGGCCAGTCAATTGCCCGATAAGATTCTGCCTAGTTTTTGACCAATTGTTGAAAATACCGGCAACTTATTGAAATAACACAAACAATCTATACAGAGTTCAATCACGCCGTTAGACTCGTCTTGTATTCAATCGGGTCTCGTCACGTCGCGCTGGGCACGGCTCTTGCTAGGACAGGCGGGGCGCCTGCGGGTGGCGATCCGATCAGATGGGGGACGAGCAATGAATAAAATTGTGCTTGCCGGCGCGGCGCTATGGTTGGCCGGCACGGGGACCGCGGCATTGGCCGACGAGCCCCTCCCGCCGCCGGGGGCGCCGCCCGCCGCCGCGCCCGCGGCGCCGACCTCGAACGCGATGACCAACCCGACATTGAGCGGCCCGCTCGTGGCCAACCCGAACCCGACGAAGTTCGAGAGCAACTCGGTGTTCGGGCCCGTCTATGTGACTGGCGTGCTCAGCGGGCTCGGGTTCGAGGAGAGCAACCATTTCTCGACCGACCATGAATCGGCCGCGGATATCAGCAACGGTCAGGTCATCGTCCAGAACAATTCTGGCCCGGCGCAGTTCTACGCCCAGGCCGGCATCTACTCGATTCCCTCTCTCGGCACCTCTTATATCCGCGCCAGCCAACTCAATAGCCAGCTCTTCGGCCCGCTGCCGGTCGCCTGGGGCAAGTGGGTCGTCAACGACAGCTTCAACGTTCAGGCGGGCAAGCTGCCGACGCTGATCGGCGCCGAGTACACCTTCACGTTCCAGAACCTGAACATCGAGCGCGGCCTGTTGTGGAACCAGGAACCGGCGGTCAGCAAGGGCGTCCAGGCCAATCTGACGACGGGCCCGGTCGCCTGGTCGGTGGGCTTCAACGACGGGTTCGATTCGGATCGGTACAACTGGATAACCGGCGCCGCGATCTGGACGATCGACCCTGCCAATACGCTGGAGGTCGTCGCGGGCGGCAATGTCGGGCAGACCAACGTCGCCACGCTGCTGACCCCGACGCCGCAGTCGAACAGCACGATCGTCAACCTGATGTACACCTACAACTTGGCGCCGTGGACGATCACGCCGTACTTCCAGTACACGGACGTGCCGAAGAACACGAGCCTCGGCTTCTTCCACGATGCATCGACCGTCGGCTTCGCATTGCTCGCGAACTACTCGATCAACGACAACTGGAATATGGCGGGCCGCGCCGAGTACATCAGCTCGAGCGGCTCTGTCGCAAACGGCGCAGCGAACCTGCTCTACGGTCCCGGCAGCAACGCCTGGTCGCTGACGCTTACCCCGACTTGGCAGCAGGGCATCTTCTTCGCCCGCGGCGAAGCCTCGATCGTCGAGGCGAGCAGCACCACGCCCGGCTTCGCATTCGGCAAATCCGGCAACCAGAAGACCCAGGGCCGGCTGATGCTCGAAGGCGGAATTCTGTTCTAACCGGGTGCTGTTCCGAAACCCCCAACATCGTCATCCCGGCGAAGGCCGGGATGACGATGTTGGGAAGGTTCCTAAATCCCATCGGGCAGCAAAAAGATGCGGGCGGGACGCCCGCGGTCCTTTTTACTTCTCCGCCTTCTCGTCTTCCGGCTTGAAGGCGAGCGAGACGCCGTTCATGCAATAGCGCTGGCCGGTCGGCTTCGGTCCGTCGTCGAAGACGTGACCGAGATGGCCGCCGCATTTCTTGCAGTGGACCTCGGTGCGGGACATGAAAAAGCTGGTGTCGGTGTCGGTTTCGACCGCGCCGTCCATCGGCTGATAGAAGCTCGGCCAGCCCGAGCCGCTATTGAACTTTGTCGTCGCCTCGAAGAGGGGCTGGCCGCAGCCGGCGCAGTGGTACACGCCGGGATCGTATTTCTTGTCGAGAGGGCTCGTGCCGGCGCGCTCGGTGCCGTGCTCGCGCAGGACGTGATAGGATTCGGGGCTCAGCTTCTTGCGCCACTCGGAATCGTCGTGCTCGACCTCGAACTCCTTGTCCGAGGCCTTGCCGTGGCCGCTCAGACGGCCCAACAGATTTCCCGCCATGGATGATGATCCTCGCCGCTATTGATCTTCCGGTCTGGCGACCGTCGCGCGCGGGCCTAGTGGATTTTCTCGCCGGCGTCCGGTGAGGGGCGCAGCAACTCCGCCGTCGAGCGCGCGATCCAGCACCATACCACGCAGGTCAGATCGTCGTCGCCGCCCTTGAGCCGCTCCGCCTCACGCTCGGCGATCTGGACGGCATCGGCGCCGTGGCGGCGGACCAGCAACAGCGCCGCCTCCCAAATCTTCCGCTCGTTGGTCATCATCTCGTTGATCATCATTATGATAAATCCCGCCGAGCCAGATGAGTTCCGGAGGACCTAAACCGTGAGGGCCGTTCCACGCCCGCGACACCAAGATGTTGTTATAGCCGCACGTTCATATACTGCATCCTGCTTGCACGCGGTTCAAGCGTCCCTATAATTCCGCGCCATGCCAGACCTCTTCGATAATGTGGCGCCGAAGGCGGCGGATTCCTACTCCGCCAAGGACATCGAGGTCCTCGAGGGGCTGGAGCCGGTCCGCCGCCGCCCCGGCATGTATATCGGCGGCACCGACGAGCGGGCGCTGCACCATCTCGCCGCCGAGGCGATCGACAACGCGATGGACGAGGCCGTCGCCGGGCACGCGACCCGTATCGAGATCGAGCTCGCGGCCGACGGCTGCGTCACCGTGCGCGACAACGGCCGCGGCATCCCGGTCGACCCGCATCCGCGCTTTCCGGGTAAATCCGCGCTCGAAGTCATCCTGACGATGCTGCACTCGGGCGGCAAGTTCGGCGGCGACGCGTACAAGACCTCGGGCGGGCTGCACGGGGTCGGCATCTCGGTCATCAACGCGCTCAGCGACCGGCTCGAGATCGAGGTCGCGCGCGACCGCAGGTTATGGCGGCAGACTTACAGCCGCGGCGTGCCGGGCGGCCCGGTCGAGGATTGCGGCCCGGTGCAAAACCGGCGCGGGACGACGCTGCGCTTTCATCCCGACCCCGACATCTTCGGCGATGCCGGCTTCAAGCCGGCGCCGCTCTACCGCATGGGCCGGTCGAAGGCGTATCTGTTCCGCGGGGTCGAAATCCGCTGGAGCTGCGACCCGTCCCTGCCCCGCCCCGATGGCGTGCCGCAGGAGGACCGGCTGCATTTCCCGAACGGGCTCGGCGATTTCCTGACCGCGAGCCTCGACGGCAACGCCGTGCTGACGCCGCGTCCGTTCGCGGGCCAGGTCGCGATCCCCGACGGCGGCAGCGTCGAATGGGCAGTGACGTGGCCCGACGACGAAGACGACGCGTTCTGCCATTCCTACTGCAACACGATCCCGACCCCCGAGGGCGGCACGCACGAGGCCGGGCTGCGCAACGCGCTGA
Source organism: Allostellaceae bacterium (assembly GCA_036268075.1). Classification (GTDB taxonomy): domain Bacteria; phylum Pseudomonadota; class Alphaproteobacteria; order ATCC43930; family CGMCC-115725; genus DATARH01. Next base: position 21,057 of record DATAUV010000089.1, read on the forward strand.
CCCGCGGGATCAAGGGCTATGGCGAGCTTACCGCCAACCGCCGCATCGCGCAGGCGACCGGCGAGGACGTGACCGCCGGCGCGGCGATGCTGCTGTCGCTGTTCCTGCGCGACCCGCAATTCCAGGGCCAGACCAAGGAGCGGCTCGCCTCGGCCGAGGCGGTGCGGCTGGTCGAGAACGCGCTCAGGGACCATTTCGACCACTGGCTCGGCGCCGACCCCGCGACGACCCGCCTCCTCCTCGACCGCATCGCCGAGCGCGCCGAGGAGCGGCAAAAGCGGCGCCAGGCAAAGGAGCTGTCGCGCAAGACCGCGACGCGCAAGCTGCGCCTTCCCGGCAAGCTCACCGACTGCAGCCGCGACAGCGCCGAGGGCACCGAGATTTTCCTCGTCGAAGGCGACAGCGCCGGCGGCTCGGCGAAGCAGGCGCGCGACCGCGTCACGCAGGCGATCCTGCCCCTGCGCGGCAAGATCCTCAACGTCGCCAGCGCCTCCATAGACAAGATGCGGGCGAACCAGGAGATCAGCGACATCATCCTCGCGCTCGGCGCCGATTCGGGCTCGCGCTACAAGGAGGACGCGCTGCGCTACGAGCGGGTCGTCATCATGACCGACGCCGATGTCGACGGCGCCCACATCGCCTCATTGCTGATGACGTTCTTTTTCCGCGAGATGCCGCGCCTCGTCGATAACGGGCATCTGTTTTTGGCGCTGCCGCCGCTCTACCGCCTGACCCAGGGCGACACGACGATCTATGCCCGCGACGACGCGCATCGCGAGGAGCTGATGCAGTCGGGCTTTACCGGCCGCGGCAAGATCGAGGTCAGCCGGTTCAAGGGGCTCGGCGAGATGCCGGCGCGCTACCTGTGGGCGACGACGATGGACCCGGCCCAGCGCACGCTGCTCAGGGTCAAGCTGCCGCCGCGCGACGACACCGCCGCGGAGGATGTCGCGCGGACCGAGAAAATGGTCGAGACGTTGATGGGCCGGCGCCCCGAGCTGCGCTTCGACTACATCCAAAAGAACGCGCGCTTCGCCCACGATCTCGATGTTTGACTGGACGTCTGACCGGGGCGCATGCCGGTTAACGGTTCTGAGGTCTTGCGCAATCGCCGGCTTGGTCCTACCTAATCCCACGTCGACCCGCTTGGGTCCGGCACCACTGCCGGCATTCGCTCCGAGCGCCCGCGTGTTTCCAGCCCCATCGACGTCGTCTACCACGCCGCATCGCTTGTGCGGCGCTCTATAGTAATCAAGTGGAGTCCCCTGATGGCTAACGGTACGGTCAAGTGGTTCAATACGCAGAAGGGCTATGGATTCATTCGCCCCGATAGCGGCGGCGCCGATGTTTTCGTCCATATCTCCGCGGTCGAGCAGGCAGGTCTGGACGGGCTGCAGGAGAACCAGAAGCTGACCTTTGATCTCGAACAAGGCCAGCGAGGCCGGGTTTCAGCCGTAAATTTACGTCCGGAGTAGACCGGAGGTTCGCCGGGGGCGCGTCAGTGCCCCTTTTCGATGCAAGGAGAGCGGATGGCTAAAGAAGACCTCTTAGAATTCGAAGGGATGGTGCTCGAACTGTTGCCCGACGCACGTTTCCGCGTGCGCCTCGACAACGGCCACGAGACGCTGGCCTATTCGTCCGGGAAAATGAAGAAGAATCGCATCCGCATCCTTGCCGGCGACCGCGTGACGGTCGAGATGACGCCCTACGACCTGTCGAAAGGGCGAATCAACTTCCGCCACAAAGACACCGTTGCGCCGCCCGTCATGGCGCGGCCGCAATTCCGCCGCCGCTGAGTCGTAAAAGCCTCGGCCGGAACATCGCCGTGCTCGACTCTTATCCTTCCGGCGGTAAAAACGATTGACTTTCCTCTCGCCAAAGCGAATTAAAAGCGGTGAGAGCCGCTACTTAATTCCTCATATAAGGTACCCACTTCTCGATGGATTTTTCTGAACTTGGACTGTCGCCTGAACTTCTTCAGGCAATTTCGGATGCCGGCTACACCACTCCCACGCCGATCCAGCAGCAAGCGATCCCCTTCGTAAAAACCGGGCATGACCTGCTCGGCTGTGCCCAGACAGGCACCGGAAAGACCGCGGGCTTCGCCCTCCCGATGATCGACAAGCTCGCCGCCGGGCGGGCCCGTGCGCGGATGCCGCGCTCCCTCATTCTCGAACCGACCCGCGAACTGGCGACCCAGGTAGAGGCGTCTTTCGAGATCTACGGAAAGTATCATCGCCTGACGACGGCGCTGTTGATCGGCGGCGAGAGCTTTGGCGACCAGGAGCGCAAGCTCGATCGCGGCGTCGACGTGCTGATCGCGACCCCCGGCCGCCTGATCGATCTGTTCGAGCGCGGGCGCATCCTGATGTCCGATGTGCGCATCCTCGTCATCGACGAGGCCGACCGGATGCTCGACATGGGCTTTATCCCCGATGTCGAGCGCATCGTCGGATTGCTGCCGAAGACCCGCCAGACCCTCTTTTTCTCGGCGACGATGCCGCCGGAAATCCGCCGCCTCGCGGACGCGTTCCTCAGCAATCCCGTCGAAGTGTCCGTCGCCCCGCCCGCCTCGCCGGCGGAGACGGTGGCGCAGTCGCTGATCGTGCTGGAGCCCGAGGAAAAGCGCGAGGCGCTGCGCCGGCTGATCGAGAGCGAGGACGTCAAGAACGCCCTCATCTTCTGCAACCGCAAGCGCGACGTCGACATTCTCCATAAATCGCTCAGCAAGCACGGCTTCGACGCGGCCGCGTTGCACGGCGACATGCCGCAGCCGAAGCGGACGGAGACCCTCGCCCGCTTCAAGAACAACGAGATCCGCCTGTTGGTGTGCAGCGATGTCGCCGCGCGCGGGCTCGATATCGCCGGGCTCAGCCACGTTTTCTGCTTCGACGTGCCCTATCACGCCGAGGACTACGTTCACCGTATCGGCCGCACCGGCCGCGCCGGGCGTCCCGGCCGCTCGTTCATGCTGGCCGCGCCGGAAGACGGCAAGAATGTCGCCGCGATCGTCAAGCTGATCGGCAAGGACATCCCGACGACCGCAATCGACGGCATCGACACGGCCGTGCTCGACGAGAGCGCGGACGGGCGCCGCCGCCGGCCCGCCGCGAGCAGCCGTCGCCCCGCGGCAAAGCCCGCCGAGCGTGCGGTGAGACCTGAGCGCGCCGCCCGGCCCGAGCGTGCGGCGAGACCAGAGCGTGCGGCGAGACCAGAGCGCGCACCGAGGCCGGAGCGTGCGGATAGGCCCGAGCGCGCCCCGCTCCGCCAGGAGCCGACCGTCACCCCGTTCACGCGCGATCCCCGCCCGTCCGCGCCGGTTCGCTCCCCTGGGCCGCCGACCGCGGCGTTCGGCGATCACACCCCGGCGTTTTTGGCGCGTCCGGTCGGTCGCTAGCCTCGGATAAAACCGCTATGATCGCCGGCGTCGGGCCGGCGATGGCGGGGTTCACATGCAGACGATCTTTGTCATGGTCAAATGCGAGCGCGGCCAAGCCTATCAGGTGGCCGACGCGGCCGTGCTCGATGTCGACGGGATATCGGAGGTCTATTCGATATCCGGGCAATACGACCTGATCATGAAGTGCCACCTGCCCGACAGCACCGATATCGGTCATTTCGTCACCGAAAAGGTTCAGGTCTTGCCGGGCATCCGCGACACCTTCACGATCATCGCGTTCAAGGCATTCGGGGGTCGGGGATGAGCGATGACGGCTGGGTCAGGGCGGCGGCGCGGAGCGAACTCGGCGAGAACGAGATCATCGGCGTCGTGATCGGCGGCCGCGAGATCGCGCTCTACGACCTCGACGGCACGCTCTGCGCGACCGACGACGTCTGCACCCACGCCTATGCCCGGCTCAGCGACGGCTGGCTCGACCGCGGCGAGATCGAATGCCCGCTCCACGCCGGCCGCTTCGACGTGAAAACCGGCGCCGCGACGGCCCCGCCCTGCATCGACGCGATCAAGACCTACGAAATCCGGCAGGTCGGAGACGAGCTGCAAGTAAAGCTGGGCTGATTACTGGACCGCGGGCGTCCCGCCCGCTCTTTTCATAGATGCGGGCGGGACGCCCGCGGTCCAGTCGGGCACTACGTCGCCCTGTAGCACTCCGGGTTCCAGATTTCGAGGTAGGTTGCCGGGGCGAGGTCGCGCCAGCCGCAGCGGCGGTAGAGGTTGGCGGCGTCGCGGGTGACCAGCAGCCAGCGGCGCAGCCCTTGGAGCCGGCCGTCGGCGAGGATCGTCTCGACGAGCCATTGCCCGAGCCCCTCGTTGCGCGCGCCGTCGAGCACGAACACGTCGGCGAGATAGGCGAAGGTCGCGTGGTCACTGACGAGGCGGGCGAAACCGATCTGGGCCTCGTCGCGATAGAGGCCGTAGACCAGCGAATGCTCGATCGCCCGGCACAGCGTCTCGCGCGCGATGCCGCGCGCCCAATGCGAGGAGTTGGCCAGGAAATCGTTGATCAGGTCGAGGTCGAGCCGGTTCGGGTCGGTATCGATCTCGTAGACATGCCCGCCGCTGTCACGGCAAGCGAGGACGCTCTCGGTCATCGGAAGAACCCTGCGGAAGGAGGCTGAGGCGAACACACCAAAGCAGCCCCGGCATCACCGCGGAGGCTGCTAGCGCATTCGTCGTCGCAGGGCGAAGAGAAGGTCGGTCATGGCGGGCTCAAGATGGCGATGGCGCGGCCGGTGTCAAGCGGGCTTGCGCAGCAGAAACCGCAACACCCCGTCCGACTCCCCCGATTCGATGAGGTCGCAGCCGGTGGTCTGGCAGAAATGGGCGAAATCCTGGGTCGCGCCGGGGTCGGTCGCGAGCACTTCGAGAAGCCCGCCGGCCGGCACATCCCGGAGCGCCCGCCGCGCCTTCAACACCGGCAGCGGGCATTTGAGCCCCGTGGCGTCGAGAGTGTTGTCGGGCCTGGTCGTGGTGTTTCCGTCGCTCATGCCGGCACCCTAGCCGAGCTCACACCGCCTCGACAATCGCCGCGGTCAGGTCGCCGTCGACCTGCGGCCGGAAATGCGCGGGGCGAACACGACGGCGGTCGATTTTTCGACATCGTAGGATGGGGTGAGCGCAGCGAAGCCCATCGATTTCTTTCGCCACGGATACGCCAAGGGCGCAGAGAGGGCTTCGAGCCCCTCTGTGCCTCCGTGTCCTCTGTGGTGGATTCTTCTTGATGGGCTTCGCTGCGCTCAGCCCATCCTACGACGCTCAGCTAAACCGACCGCTTCGCGGGAACCCTTGCGGCACGTTCCGTCCGGCGCCAGCGCGGGGCGCGCGCCAGGGGGTGAGGTCGAATTCGTTGCGGGTGCGGGCCTCGCTTTGGCGCCAGGAGAGTCCGTCGGCGAGGCGGAAGCTTTTGGCGTCGACGAGGCCGCCGGAGCGGTAGCGCTGGAGGATGACGCCGCGGCCGCGGGTCATCTCGGGGATTTCGGCCAGGTCGACGACCAGCATCCGCCGGTTCTCGCCGACAAGCGCGACGGCGTCCCCCTCGATCGGCACGCAGACGCACGCCTTCGCCCCCGCCGCCGGGTTCAGCACCTGCTTGCCCGCCCGCGTCTGGGCCAGCGCCTCGTCAGCGTCGACCACAAAGCCGCGCCCGTCGCTCGACGCGACCAACAGCTTGAGCCCCGGCCGGTGCGGGAACATCGCGATCGTCTCGTGCTCGTTGGGCAGGTCGATCATCAGCCTGAGCGGCTCGCCCTGCCCGCGCCCGCCCGGCAATTTATCGACCCCGAGCGTGTAGAACCGGCCGTTGCTGCCAAAGATCATCAGCCGGTCGGTGGTCTCGGCGTTGACCGCGAAACGCGGGCCGTCGCCTTCCTTGTAGCGCTGGTCGACAGCTCCCGCGCCGTGCCCCTTGACGGCGCGAATCCAATCCTTTTGCGAGCACAGCACGGTCACCGGCTCGCGCTCGACCAGCGCCGCGGGCGGGATTTCGACCGCGACCGGCACCTGCGCCAATTCAGTACGGCGGCGGCCGAGCGGGGTGTCGCCGCCGAATTCCTTCGCCGTCGCCGCGACCTCCTTGGCGATCGCCGTCCATTGCCGCCGGTCGCTGCCGAGCAGCGTTTCGAGACCCGACGACTCGGTCGCCAGCGTGTCGAGCTCCTTGGTGATCGCCAGCTCTTCGAGGCGGCGCAGCGTGCGCAGCCGCATGTCGAGGATCGCCTCGACCTGCACGTCGCTGAGGCCCCAGCGCGCCATCATCTCGGCCTTGGGGTCGTCCGCCTCGCGGATGATGCGGATCACCTCGTCGAGGTTGACGTAGACGATGATGAGCCCGCGCAGAATCTCCATCCGCCGCGCGACCGCCGCGAGCCGGTGCCGGCTGCGCCGCTGGAGGACGACGCGGCGATGGTCGAGAAACGCCTGCAGCACCTCGCGCAGGCTCATCACCCGCGGGATGCCGGCCGCGTCGAGGACGTTCATGTTGAGCGGGACGCGCACTTCCAGGTCGGTCAGGCGGAAGAGCTGCTCCATCAGCACGTCAGCGTCGACGTTGCGGGTTTTCGGTTCGAGGACGAGCCGGATGTCCTCGGTCGATTCGTCGCGCACGTCGGCGAGCAGCGGCAGCTTTTTTTCCTCGAGCAGCGCCGCGATCTTTTCAATGAGCCGGCCCTTCGGCACCTGGTATGGAATTTCGGTGACGACGATCTGGAACGCGCCGTGACCCTGCTGCTCCTTGGTCCAGCGCGCGCGCAGGCGAAAGGCGCCGCGGCCCGTCGCGTAGGCTTCGGCGATCGCCTCGGCCCCCTCGACCAGCACGCCGCCGGTCGGGAAATCGGGTCCGGGCATGTGCGCGATCAAGTCACCGACCGGGCAGTTCGGGTGCTCGATCAGATGGGTCAGCGCTGTGCAGATTTCGCCGACATTGTGCGGCGGGATGCTCGTCGCCATGCCCACGGCGATGCCGGCGGCGCCGTTGGCGAGCAGATTCGGGAACCGCGCCGGCAACACGACCGGCTCGCTGTTCTCGCCGTCGTAGGTCGCGCGGAAATCGACCGCGTCCTGGTCGATGCCTTCGAGCATCGCGCGCGCCACGGCCGACATGCGGCTTTCGGTGTAGCGCATCGCGGCGGGGTTATCGCCGTCGACGTTGCCGAAATTGCCCTGCCCGTCGACGACCGGATAGCGCTGGGCGAAATCCTGGGCCAGCCGCACCATCGCGTCGTAGATCGCGACATCGCCGTGCGGGTGGTACTTGCCGATGACCTCGCCCACCACCAGCGCGCATTTCTTGTAGCCGGCGTCGGGGTTCATCCGAAGCTGGTTCATCGCGTGGAGGATGCGGCGATGCACCGGCTTCAGCCCGTCGCGCACATCCGGCAGCGAGCGCGCCATGATCGTCGACAGCGCATAGGACAGATATCGCTCGCCGAGCGCGTCGGCGAAGTCGACGTCGCGGATGTCGCCGGTCGGCGTGTCGGTCATGGCACGAGTGTACCAACGGCACCCACGCGCCGCATACGCTCGACCAGCCGCTCCCGCGCCTCGGGCAGGTTGCGGCCCTGCGGCTGCATCAGGTGGCGGTGCAGGAAGTAGCCGGTCAGGGTCAGCCCGGATACGATCGCGGCCTGGTCGGCGGGCACTTCATGTGTCAGAAAACCAGGCAACGGCAACAGCTTGTCGCGATAGTCCCGCCCCGCCTCGCGCGACACCGCGCGGCCGGTGCGCGGGGATACGTAGATGAGGTCGGCGGTGACCCCGGTGACGGCGCAGGTGGACAGGTCGAGCCCATAGCCGAGCGCGGTCAGCAACTCGCACTCCCAGGCGACGTAATGCGCCGCCCAGTCCCGGCCGGAATCGAGCGATTCGACGAATCGGGCAAATGAGCGATAGATGTCGCCGTGCGGTTCGCGCTCGGGCAGCGACGCCGCCACCAGCGAGGCCGCGGCCGTGAGGCCGGCGAGGCGCTCGGGGTCGTCGAGAAAGCGCGCGGCATGGGCGCGGACCAGTTCGCATTCGACCGTGCCGAGATGCTCGGGCAGCCTCGCCCGCCAAATCACCTCGACGGCGTTTCCCGGCTGCAACAGGGCCCGCCGCTTCGGCGATTGCCCGCCGCGGACGAGGCCGGCGTGCCGGCCGTGCTCGGCGGTCAGAATCTCGACGATCGCGGCGGTTTCACCGTGCCGCCGCGCCACCAGGATGAAGCCGCTGTCGCGCCACTCCATCAGAAGCCTTCTCCCTCTCCGCCCATTGGGGGGAGAGGGCTGGGGTGAGGTGGGCATGTTCGGCGGCTGCCCGCCTCACCCTCCCACTTCGTGGGTCCCTCCCTCTCCCCCCGATGGGCGGAGAGGGGATTTTCACGCATTGAAATCGAGGCCGAGGGCGGCGTAGCGCTCCGGGTCCTCGATCCAGTTGTCGCGCACCTTGACGAACAGGAACAGGTGGACGCGGCGGTCGAGCAGGGTTTCGAGTTCGGCGCGGGCGCGGGCTCCGATCATCTTGATCTTCTTGCCGCCCTCGCCGAGCGCAATGGCGCGCTGGCTGGTGCGGCGGACATAGATCACCTGGTCGATCTTGACGCTGCCGTCCCGGCGCTCCTCCCAGGTCTCGGTCTCGACCGTCGCGGCATAGGGCAGCTCGTCGTGAAGCTGGAGGAACACCTGCTCGCGGGTGATCTCGGCGGCGAGCCAGCGTTCCTGCGCGTCGGAAAGCTGATCCTCGGGGAACAGGTACGGCCCCTCGGGCATCGTCGCGGCGAGGTGGAGCTTGAGATCGTCGACGCCGCTGCCGTTGAGCCCGGAGATCATGAACACGTGGTCGAACGCGCCGGTCTTGAACAGTGCGTCGGCGCGGGCGAGGAGGCTGTCGCGGCGGACGAGGTCGACCTTGTTGAGCGCGAGGACCGCGCGGCGCTTGCGGGTGATCAGATGCTCGATGATGCGCTGCGTGTCGCGGTCGCCGGCGGAGCCCGGCGTCGCCGAGACGTCGACCAGCAAGACCGTCGCGTCGGCATCCGCCGCCCCGGCCCATGCCGCCGCCACCATCGCACGGTCAAGCCGCCGCCGCGGCGCGAAGATTCCGGGCGTGTCGACAAAGACGAGCTGGGTCTGGTCGTGCATCGCGATGCCAAGGAGGCGGCTGCGCGTCGTCTGCACCTTGGGCGTGACGATCGCGAGCTTGTGGCCGACAAGCCGGTTCATCAGTGTCGATTTGCCGGCATTCGGGGCGCCGATCAGCGCGACATAGCCGCAGCGTGTTGCCATCACTCGATCCCCAGCCGCGTCAGCAAGACCGCCGCCGCGCCGGCCTCGGCCGCGCGTTTCGACGAGGCCGTCGCGGTCGCCTCCTCAAGCCCCTCAAGCCGCGCGGCGACGGTAAAGCGCGGCGCATGGTCGGGGCCGGTGGTTTCGACCAGATCATAGCTCGGCAAGGCGAGCCCGCGCGCCTGCGCCCATTCCTGGAGACTGGTCTTAGGGTCGGTCGGCGGCTTGTCCATCTCGTCGAAGAGCGGCTCCCACCAGCGGCGGATAAACGAAGCGGCGGCGTCGAACCCGGCATCGACGTAAATTGCCGCGATCACCGCCTCGCAAACATCGGCGAGGATCGCGGGGTTCTTCGCCGCGCCGGCGAGCGCGTCGGGGCGGGACAAGGTCATGTGCCGGTCGAGCCCCATCGTCAGCGCGACGCGGGCGAGCGCCTCCCGGCGGACGAGATGGGTGAGGCGCCGGGTCAGATCGCCCTCGGGCTCGCGCTCGAAGCGCCGCCACAGCGTCTCGGCCACCACCAGCCCCAGCACGCGGTCGCCGAGAAATTCGAGCCGCTCATACCCACCCCGCGGCGGGCCGGCCTTGCGCCGGCCGCCGCGGCGCGGGGGCGGCACCGCACCGGGATGGGTCAGCGCGTCGGTCAGCAGCTCGGGGTGGGCGAAGGCGTGACCGAGCAGGGCGGCAGGGTCCTCGCCGGACACTAGTCGATGCCGTGGAACAGACGGTCGTAGCGCACCGCGAACGGCCACATCCAGATCTGCCACCAGCGGGCGCTGCCGTCGGTCGAGAAGAACACGAACTGCGCCCGTCCGACCAGATTCTCGGCCGGGACAAAACCGACATGGTCGCGGCTGTCGTCGGAATTGTCGCGGTTGTCGCCCATCATGAAATAGTGGCCGGGCGGCACGTCGAACTCGCGCGTGTTGTCGAACAGGTTGCCGTCGCCGTGCTTGATGATCGGGTGCGCGACGCCGCCCGGCAGGGTTTCGGTGTAAAGCTGGCACATCTCGCCGAGCCGCTCGGGGCATTGTTGGTCGGTGACCTTGGCCCGCGGCACCATCTGGTCGTTGATGAACAGGTTGCTGTCGCGCATCTGCACCTTGTCGCCGGGCAAGCCGATGATGCGTTTGATGAAATCGGTCGAAGGGTCGCTCGGCAGACGGAACACCATCACGTCGCCGCGCTTCGGCTGGCCGAACTCTAAAATGCGGCCGGAAAACAGCGGCAGGTCAAACGGCAGCGAATAGCGGCTGTACCCGTAGGAGAATTTCGAGACGAACAAATAGTCTCCGACCAAAAGGGTCGGAATCATTGATCCGGACGGGATGTTGAATGGCTCGTAGGCAACAGTGCGGACCACCAGCGCGATCAACACCGCGTAGATTATGGTTTTGACAGTCTCGAATATGCCGCCAGACGATTTTTTCTTGGACAGCGCGCTTTGGTTGTTGGATTTCATCGGCTGACCGAGTCCGGTGGACAAGGCGGGATCAAGCCTACTGCCCGGCGACGTGTCAAGCCGGCACCGCCGAGATGATGACGATCGCCTGCGCCATCGGCGGCTCGTCGGTCAGGCTCACATCGACGCGTGCGGTCATGCCCTCCGGGGTCATGGCCTCCAGCCGTTTCAGCGCGCCGCCGGTCAATTCCATGGTCGGCCGCCCGCCCGCCAGGTTGACGACGCCGAGGTCGCGCCAGAACACGCCGCGGCGAAACCCGGTGCCGAGCGCTTTCGACATCGCCTCCTTCGCGGCAAAGCGCCGCGCATAGCCCTCCGCACGGTTGGCGCGGCGGTCGCAGCGCTCGCGCTCCCTGGGGGTGAAGATGCGATCGAGAAAGCGGTCGCCGTAGCGCTTGATGGCGTCGTCGATGCGGCGGATGTCGATCAGGTCGCTGCCGATCCCGAGGATCATCCGCGCGCGCGCTCGACCGAGTTGATGACCGGCGTCGCGCGGAGCGCCGCGATGATCGTGGTGAGCTGCCTCACGTCGGCGACCTGGATGTCGATCATGATCTCGAAGAAATCGATCGAGCGGTTGGTGATCTTGAGATTGCTGATGTTGCCGCCCTGCTTGCCGATCGTCGTCGTCAGGCTGCCGAGATTGCCGGTCTCGTTGGCGATCGTGACATTGATGCGGCCGACATGAACGGCATCCTCGCCGTCATCCGACCACGACACGTCGAGCCAGCGTTCCGGTTCGTTCTGGAAGCTTTCGAGCGTGTCGCAATCGATCGTATGGATCGTAACGCCCTTGCCGGTGGTGACGATGCCGACGATGCGGTCGCCCGGCAGCGGATGGCAGCATCCGGCGAAATGCAGCGCCATGCCCGGGATGAGGCCCTGGATCGGCACCGCGTTCCCGGCCTTGTCCTGGCGCCGGGCGCGGGCGATGGGCACGACCTTGTCCTTCGTGCCCGCGGGCTGCGGAAAGGCGGCGTTGACGACCTCGCGCCCGGTCGCGATCCCCTCGCCGACCGCGACGTAAAGGTCCTCGACCGTCCCGCAGTTGAATATCTTGAGCACCGCCTCGAGCGGCCGCTCGGAAAACTCGCGCCCGTCCTGGCGATAGGCCTTTTGCACGATGGCCTTGCCGAGATCGAGGTATTGATCGCGCTGCTGGGTGCGGACAAAGCGGCGGATGCGCGCCCGCGCCTTGCCGGTGACGACAAAATTCTCCCAATCGGGCGACGGGGTCTGCGCCTTTGACGTGACGATCTCGACCTGGTCGCCATTGGCAAGCTCGGTGCGCAGCGGCAGCAGGCGGCCGTTGATCTTGGCCCCGACGCATTTGTCGCCGATCTGCGAATGCACCGCATAGGCAAAGTCGATCGGGGTCGCACCGCGGGGCAGCGCGATCAAATCGCCCTTGGGGGTAAAGGCGAAAACCTGGTCGGGGTACATTTCGAGCCGGGTGTGCTCGAGAAATTCCTCGGGGCCCGCCGCGTGGTCGAGGATGTCGACGAGCTCGCGCAGCCAGCGGTATTGCGGCCCGTCGGTGCGGCCGGCGCCCTGCTTGTAGGTCCAGTGCGCGGCCACGCCCAGCTCGGCGACCTCGTGCATGTCGCGGGTGCGGATCTGCACCTCGATGCGTTGCCGCTCGGGCCCGATCACGCCGGTATGGATCGAGCGGTAGTTATTCGGCTTCGGCGTCGAGATATAGTCTTTGAACCGGCCCGGGACGACGTGATAGGCCGAGTGGATGACGCCGAGCGCGTGGTAGCAATCGCCGATGTCGTTGACGAGCACGCGGAACGCCATGATGTCCGAAAGCTGCTCGAACGTAACGTCGCGCTGCTGCATCTTGCGCCAGATCGAATACGGCGATTTCTCGCGCCCCAAGACGCTCGCCTCGACCCCGCCGTCCTTCAGCTCCTTGACGAGCGCGGCGATGATCCGCGGCACGACCCCGCCGCCCTTGTCGTGGAGGAATTCGAGCCGCGCGGTGATGCTGACGCGCGCGTCGGGATAGAACTCGGCGAAGGCGAGGTCTTCGAGTTCGTCCTTCATCCGGTGCATGCCGATGCGTTCGGCGAGCGGCGCGTAGATGTCCATCGTCTCGCGCGCGATGCGGCGGCGCTTGTCGGCGTCCTTGATGAAGCCGAGCGTGCGCATGTTGTGGAGCCGGTCCGAGAGCTTGACCAGCAGGACCCGGATGTCCTCCGACATCGCCAGCACGAGTTTGCGGAAATTCTCGGCCTGCTTGGTCTGGTCGGACTGGAGTTCGAGGCGCGACAGCTTGGTCACGCCGTCGACGAGATGCGCGATCTCCTTGCCGAACAGCCGATCGATGTCGTCGAGCGTCGCGACCGTATCCTCGACCGTATCGTGGAGGAGGCCGGTGATGATCGACGCGGTGTCGAGCTTCATCCGGGCCAGGAGGCCGGCGACTTCGATCGGGTGCGAGAAATACGGGTCGCCGGAGGCGCGAAGCTGCGTCCCGTGCGCCTTCATCGAATAGACGTAGGCACGGTCGAGCAGGGCTTCGTCGGCGTTGGGGTCGTATGACCTGACGAGCTCGACGAGTTCAAATTGCCGCATCATCGCGCGGCGCCCGTTATCCGGGCTTTACGGCGCTTTCGCGGCGCCGCACGTCAGGGCTCGTCTTCGAAATTCTCTTCGACCTCGGCAGGCGAGAAATCCGGCAGATCGGTCTCTTCCTCGACCGTCAGCATGTCTTCCTCGGCCTCTTCGTCCTCGTCGCTCACGACCTCCTCGTCGACCTCGCGGTCGTCGATCGTTTCGGTGACGTCGGCGCCGAACAGGCTCGCCTCGAGCTCCGGGGTCTCCTCGGGCTCGTCCATCTCGACATGCTTCTGCATCGCGCGGATGAGGCCGTCCTTGAGATGGTCGAGCCTGACCGTCTCCTCGGCGATCTCGCGCAGCGCCACCACCGGGTTCTTGTCGTCGTCGCGGTCGACCGACAGCGGCGACCCTGCGGTGATCTCGCGCGCCCGCTGGCCGGCGAGCAACACCAGCTCGAACCGGTTCGGCACCCTCAATACGCAATCTTCGACGGTAACACGCGCCATCCCTGGAAATCCCCACTTCACTGGAACGGTTTTAAATATATGGAACGGGGTGCGTTCCGGCAACACCGCCCTGGTGTTTTTACGCGCCGAGGCCGCCGCAACCTTGACCCTTTCGGGGCCAAACGCCTATATCACCGGGCTATCGGCCGGATGGCAGAGTGGTTATGTAGCGGACTGCAAATCCGTGCACAGCGGTTCGATTCCGCTTCCGGCCTCCATTTCCCTCAATTTCAACCTTTCCGCGCCTGTCTCAAGGCGTGTTACAACCTTGTTAACTGTATTGGTCACTTTTTGAACAAAGGTGGGAATTGACCATTCCTGCTCTTGTGAGTACGGTCCGGGCGTTCAAGTCCATTCAATGGGAGGTCACTAATGGCTGGAAATCTCTACGAGGATCTTTCCAAGCAGCTGGCTCGCGCGATCAGCGACACGGGCTATCGGAACAGCCTTCTGAAAGACCCGAGCGGCACGCTGAAGAGCGCCGGCGTCGATACCGGCGGTGCGAAGGTTAACCTGAGCTGGGTCGAGTCGACCAACAGCCTGAACATCCACATCACCAACGGCGGCGCGAATTGGAGCGGCGCGATTCTTCTCAAGATCGAAAAATAGATTTGTTGATTGCGGCACCGTGAGCGACGCGACAGCGGGGGGCAGCAAGCCTGATGCTGCGTTCAAGGTGACGGAATGGATCTTTCCCGCGCCGTTTTGCCTGTTCGTCAGGACAGGCATCCGGCGGGAGCGATACACCATGTTTAAGGAGTTGGCTGGGCAGGTCGCGTTTGCCTACCAGCAGCATCCCGGCCGACGGTCCTGGTCAGCGTATGGGACCGTCGCCGGGCCCGCTCTCCAAGCCTATATCCTGATCCCGCTCAACGAGCTTGCCGACCTCGACGGAATGGTCTCGCTCGACCGGGTGATGTCCGACATTTACGGCGAGCGCGGCGCCGACATCCTTGAGAAATTCCAGGATTGCGTCGTCGACATGAGCACGTCGGTGCTGAATCGGCTCGATGTCGGCCTCGGCGCACCCGGATCGCGAGAAAAGCCGCCGGAATACCTCTACCACGTCAACCTCAACGTTCGTCCCGGCGACGCGGCGGTGTTTCTCGACGGGCTGCGGCGGGTCGGACAGGTGCTGCCGGACAGCCCGATGGTCGTGTTCGGGACGTTTGCCGGGCCGACACGGGTTCACGGTTTTGTGATGGGCGACAGCATCGGCGACCTCGGCGTGATCTCCTCGCTGCAGAGCCAGATCATCTCCGGCTACGGCGCGCAGATCGGCGACCGCATCATCTCCGACATGCACCGCGCGCTCGTTTCGAGCGAGACCTCGATCCTCCGCTATATCGGCCACCAGGGACCGTAATCCGTGGCCGGGGGGTCCGCACCGCCGGCCATCGCCCCGACGGCGATGCGCATAGCAATCGTCGGCATCGGCTGCGCCTTCCCGGGGGCGGTCGGCCCCGACGCGTTCTGGGAATTGCTCGCCGCCGGCCGCGACGCGATCGGCCCGACCCCGCCCGAGCGGTGGGACGCGGCGGCATTGTGGAGCGACGACGCCGACGCACCCGGCCGGGTGCTGACGCGCGAAGGCGGGTTCATCGCCGACCCGGCCGGGTTTGACCCCGCCTTCTTCTCTATCTCCGAGCGCGAGGCGCAGGGCATGGACCCGCGCCAGCGCCTCGCGCTCAAACTGGCCTGGTGGACGCTGGAGGATGCCGGCATCCCGCCGCCCGGCCTCGGCGGCAGCGCGACCGGCATCTTTATCGGGGCGAGCAACAGTGAGTTCGGCGATGTCGACGATCTCGCCGCGCTCGGCGCCCATAGCGGCACCGGGCTCAGCAACGCCGTCATCGCCAACCGCATCTCCTATTTCCTCGACCTCTCCGGGCCGAGCCTCGTCATCGACACGGCCTGCTCGTCGTCGCTGGTCGCGGTGCATCTCGCCTGCGGCAGCCTCGCGAGCGGCGAATGCGATCTGGCGCTTGCCGGCGGCGTCAGCCTGATGCTGCGCGCCGACCCGAGCGTCGCCTTCTCGCGCGCCCGCATGCTGGCCCCGGACGGGCGGTGCAAATCCTTCGCCGACGGCGCCGACGGGTACGGGCGCGGCGAAGGCGGCGGGTTCGTCGCGATCAAGCGGCTGGCCGACGCGCTGCGCGACGGCGACCGCATCCGCGCCGTGATCCGCGGCTCGGCGGTCAATCAGGACGGCCAGTCGAACGGCCTCACCGCGCCGAGCGGCCCGGCGCAGGAACGCGTCATCCGCCGCGCCCTGGCCGTCGCCGGCATCGATCCCGCCCGGGTCCAATACGTCGAGGCGCACGGTACCGGCACCCCCCTCGGCGACCAGATCGAGGCGAGGGCGCTCGGCAACGCGCTCGGCCGTGTCGACGGGCGCGACGCGCCGCTGCGGCTCGGCTCGGCCAAAAGCAATATCGGCCATCTCGAGGCCGCCGCCGGCATTGCCGGGCTGGTCAAGCTGGCCCTTGCGATCGAGCGCCGCCAACTCCCGCCGAGCCTCCATTGCGCCGCGCCCAACCCGCGCATCGATTTCGCCGGCCTCAACCTCGACCTCGTCGCCGAGCCGGCCGCCTGGCCCGACCCGGAAGCACCGATCGCCGGCGTCAGCTCGTTCGGCTTCGGCGGCACCAACTGCCACGTCGTCCTCGAAGGCGCCGCCGCGCCCGCCCCGGCCAAGCGGGCCGACGACGCGGCCCACCTCCTCGTGCTCTCCGCCGCCAGCGCCGAATCCCTCCGCCGCCTCGCCCGCGACAGCGCCAGCCGCGTCGGTGCGATGGACGGGTCGGCGGTTGCCGGCGTCGCCGATTCCGCGCGCGATCGTCGTGCCGCGCTGCCGCATCGCGCTGCCATCGTGGGACTCACCAGCGCCGACATCGCGAACGACCTCTGCGCCTTCGCCGAAGGAAAACCCTCAGGCGTCGTCGCCGGGGTCGCTCCGCGGCGCGCGCCGCGGCTCGCCTTTATCTATAGCGGCCAAGGTGCGCAGCGCGCCGGCATGGCGCGCTCGCTGCTCGACACCGCGCCGGTTTTCCGCGCCGCGATCGACGAGGCGAGCGAGATTCTGGGGTTCGATCTCGCCCGCTTGCTGCGTGACGAGTCAGCCGACCTGTCGCGCACCGACCTGACCCAGCCGACGCTGCTCGCGGTCGAGATCGGGCTGACCCGGCTGTGGGCGTCGTGGGGCGTCGAGCCCGAGGCCGTGATAGGCCACAGCCTCGGCGAATACGCGGCGGCGACCGCGGCCGGGGCGATTGCCTATCCCGACGCGCTGCGCCTCATCGCCGAGCGCGGGCGGCTGATGCAGGCGCTGACCGATCGCGGCGGGATGGTCTCGGTTTTCGCCGCCGCCGACGCGGTCTCGCCGCATCTCGCGAGCGGCGCGGTGATCGCCGCTTATAACGGCCCCGAACAGCTCGCCATCGCCGGCACCGCCTCGGGTCTCGCCGCCACTTGTGAAAACCTGCGCCGGGCCGGTATCGAGCCGCGCCCCCTCGCCGTCTCCGCCGGCTTCCACTCCCCGGCGATCGAGCCGATGCTCGACGAATTCACCGTGATCGCCGCGAACATGCCGTGGCGGGAATTGCGCCTGCCGCTGGTCGCGAACGAGACCGCCGCCCTCCTCAAGCCCGGCCACACGATCGACGCCGCGCATTGGCGCCGTCATGCCCGCTCGCCGGTGCGCTTTGCCGACAGCGCCGCCGCGCTCGCCGAGGCCGGGTACATGCTCGCGATCGAGATCGGCCCCGGCCGGATGCTCGGCCGCCTCGCCGCGCTCTCCGTTTCGGCGGATCGGTTGCGCGTCCTTCCGTCGCTGGCCGATGGCCGCGACGATCTCGGCTCGCTGCGCAAGACGCTGGGCGCGCTCTTCGTCGCCGGCCGCAAGATCGCGCAAACCGACACGGCCTGCATTACTTCGCACCTGCCGCTCTACCCGTTCGACGAAAAGCCCTACCCGCTCCGGATCGACACGCCGCGGCGGCCCTCGACGGCGCTGCCTGCCGCGATCGATCCAGCCCCGGCAATTGCCGTCGCTCCCATCCCGCCAACCGGCGCCTCCGTGGAAGACCGGCTGCGTGCGCTCGTCGCCGACCTGCTCGGCGTCAGCCCCGACCGCGTCGACCCGACCGCGCCGTTCCTCGAAATGGGGGCGGATTCGCTGGTGCTGATCGGTGCGGTGCGGCGGATCGAGACCGAGTTCGGCATCACCCTCGCGGTCCGCGCGTTTTTCGAGGAGCTGTCGACGATCGCCGCGCTCGCCGCGCATATCGGCGCCGCAACCCCGACCCCGACCGTCGAGATCAAGCCGGCCGCGCCCGCGATCGTCAGGCCGCGCTCGGCCGCGCCGCCCGCCGCGACCCTCACCGAACGCCAGCGCGCCCATCTCGACGCGCTGACCCGGGCCTACACGGCGCGCACCGCCGCCTCGAAGGCCTACGCCGCGAAGCACCGCCAGGTCCTCGCCGACAGCCGCGGCACCGCCGGGTTTCGTTTTTCGATCAAGGAGATGCTGTACCCGATCGTCGGCCGCGACGCCGGCGGCTCGCATTTCCGCGATCTCGACGGTAACGACTATGTCGATCTGGCGATGGGGTTCGGCGTCCACCTGTTCGGCCATGAGCCCCAGTTCCTGCGCGACGCCCTCGCCGCGAGTCTCGAACATGGGCTGCGCCTCGGCCCGCAATCGGACCTCGCCGGCGAAGTGGCCGAACGGCTGGCGGTACTGTCGGGCCAGGATCGGGTCGCGTTCCTCAACAGCGGCACCGAGGCGGTGATGACCGCGCTCCGCCTCGCCCGCACGGTGACCGGCCGCGAGCGCGTCGCCCTCTTCCGCGGCAGCTATCACGGCCATTCCGACGGTGTGCTCGGCGACGCCGCGGGCAACCCGCCATGGGGCGTGCCGATCGTCCCCGGCGTCACGCGCGGCGCGGTCGCCGATCTGCTCGTGCTCGATTACGGCAGCGACGCGGCGCTCGACCTCCTGCGCCGGCATGGCTCGCAGCTCGCGGCGGTGCTGGTCGAGCCGGTGCAAAGCCGCCACCCCGAGCTCCAGCCCGGCCCGTTCCTGCGCGAGCTGCGCCGGATCGCCGACGCGGCCGGGTGCCTGGTGATCTTCGACGAGATGATCACCGGTTTCCGCATCCATCCCGGCGGCGCGCAGGCGCATTTCGGGGTCAAGGCCGACCTCGTGACCTACGGCAAGATCCTCGGCGGCGGGTTGCCGATCGGCGTCGTCGCCGGGCAAGCGCGGGTGATGGCGGCGATCGACGGCGGCGCCTGGGAGTATGGCGACGCTTCGTTCCCCGGCGCCGAGACGACGTTTTTCGCCGGCACCTTCAACAAGCACCCGCTGACGATGGCGGCGGCGCTGTCGGTGCTGAGGGAGATCGAGCGCCAGGGGCCGGCCTTGCAGCAGCGGCTCAACGACCGCGCCGGCGGGCTGGCGGGGCGGCTCGACGGGATTTTCGACGCGACCGGCGCGCCGATCCGGATCGAGCGGTTCGGCTCGCTGTTCCGTTTCGGCATCCAGCAAAACCTCGACCCGTTCTTCTACCACCTCGCGCTGCGCGGGCTTTACGTGTGGGAAGGCCGGACCTGCTTCCTCTCGACCGCGCATGACGATTCCGATCTCGACCAAATCGTCGCCGTCGTGGCCGACAGCATCGAGGCGATGCGGGAGGGCGAGTTTCTCTCCGCCGCACCGCGCCGAACCGCCGCCGCGAGCTTTCCCCTGAGCCTCGCGCAGCGCCAGCTCGCGCTCCTGGCCGCGTTCGATACCGCTGGTTCGGCGGCGTATAATTTGGCGCTGGCGCTGGAGCTCGACGGGCCGGTCGACGCCTCGCGCCTGGCGACGGCGCTGACCGAGGTGGCCGGGCGGCACGACGGACCGATGACCGCCTGCGACGGCGAGGCCGACACCCAGCGCACCGACCCGGCCCCGCGCCTGCCGCTCGCGATCGAGGATGTCGCCGAGACCGAGATCGAACCTCGCCTCTCCGCCCTGGCCGCCGAGCCGTTCGACATCGCCCGCCCGCCGCTGCTCCGTGCTCATCTGCTGGTGATCTCGCCGGCGCGCGCGATCCTGCTGCTGGTCGGCCACCACATCGTCTTCGATGGGCTGGCGTTGCAGGTATTCGTCGACGAGGTCGCCGTCCGCTATTCGGGCAAGACCCTGCCGCCGGTCACGGCCCGCATGCGCGACCACGTCGCCTGGCAGCGCGCGCAGCTCGACACGCCGGAATGGCGGGCGCATCGCGATTGGTGGCGCGAAACCCTCGTCGATCCGCCGGCCGGGCCGGACCTCTTGCTCGCGCGGCACCGGCCGCCATCCCGCCGCTACGCCGGCGCGCGCGCCGTCCGCGACCTCGACCCGGCGCTGCTGGAGGCGGTGCGCAGCGCGGCCGGCGCGAAGGGCGCGACCCTGCCGATGGCCCTCACCGCCGCCGTCGCCGCCACGATGGTCCAGCTCGGCGCCGGCGATGACATCGTGATCGGCGTGCCCTATGCCGGACGCGGTCTCCCCGGCGGCGAGCGCGTCGTCGGCTATTGCGCCCACCTTTTGCCGGTACGGCTGCGCCTCGCCGCCGACGCCGCGCTCGCGGACGTGCTCGCCGAGACGCGAACCCGGCTGCTCGACGCCTACGCCCATGCCGACTACCCGCTCGCCGCGATCCTCGACTCGCTGGCGCTGCGCCGCGACCCGACGCGCCCGCCGCTGATCGCGGTGACGGTCAACCACGACCGCGTCGACACGCCACCCGAGTTCGCCGGCCTTACGGTCCAGCCGCGTCCGGTCCCGGCCCGCCACGCCAAGTTCGATTTCGGCGTCAACCTGCTCACCTGGGACGGCGGCGCGCGCTTGGAGATCGATTACGACACCGATTTGTTCGACGAGGCCGGGGCGGCATACCTCCTCAAAGCCTGCGAACGCCTGCTCGCCACGCTCCGCGACGCGCCGCAGACACGGCTCGACGCCTTCGCGCTTCCGGCGATAAGCGGCTGGCGCGAGAGCCCCGCACCAGGTTTCGTCCCGCTCCCCGGCCGCATCGAACGGTTCGCCTCGAAAGACCCCGCCGCCCCGACGATCGAGATGCCCGGCCACAAGACGATCAGCCGCGGCGACCTCCTCCGCTGGTCCGCCGACATCGCCGAGCGTGCGGCGGGCAGATTGTCGACACCCGGCCCGGTCGCGCTGGTGCTGCCGCGCGGACCGGCGATCCCGGCGGCGATGCTGGCGGCGTGGCGGCTCGGACGGCCGTTCCTGCCGCTCGAATACGAGACCCCGCCGACGCGGCTGCGCGAATTGCTGACGATCGCCGGCGCGGCCTGCGCGATCGGCGTGGCTGGCGGCCCTGCCAACCTCCCCTGCCCGATCGTCGAGATCGACGAGACCCTACCCGCCCCAGGGGCGGCGCCGCCGGCCGCGATGCCCGAACCCGCGCCCGGACAGCCCGCCTACATCCTGTTCACCTCGGGCTCGACGGGAACGCCCAAGCCGGTCGTCGTGCCGCACCGCGCGGTGGCCGCCTATCTCGACGCGCTGATCGCGCGGCTGGGGTTGGAGCCGGGGCTCGGCTACGGCCTCGCCTCGACCTTTGCCGCCGATCTCGGCATGACCGCGATTCTGCCGGCGCTGGCGCATGGCGGGCGGCTGGTCATCGTGCCGGCCGCGACCGCGCGCGACCCCGACGCCTTCGCCGAGCTGATGCGCGGGGCCCGCGTCGACCTCCTCAAGATCGTCCCCGGCCACCTCGAAGGCCTGCTGTCGGCCGCGCGGCCCGAGGATTTGCTGCCCCGGCGAGTCCTCGTCCTCGGCGGCGAGGCGGCGCGGCCGCATCTGCTCGAAACCCTCGCCGGGCTAAAACCCGCCTGCCGCGTCGTCAACCATTACGGCCCGACCGAGGCGACAGTGGGCGTGATGACCGGCGAGTGGGACGGGCGTTCGGCGGCAATCGTCTTTGACGCGCCGCTCGCCGGCGTCCGCATCCTCTTGCTCGACGAGACCGGGCACCGGGTCGCCGACGGCGAATATGGCGAAGTGCATCTCGGCGGACCCGGCCTCGCGCTGGGGTATCTCGGGCAGCCCACGCAGACCGCCGAGCGGTTTATTGACCACCCGCTCGCCGGCCGGCTCTACCGCACCGGCGACCTCGGGCGCGTCGCCGCGGACGGCGGCCTCGAACTGCGCGGGCGGATCGACGACCAGGTCAAGATCCGCGGCTACCGTGTCGAGCCGGCCGAGATGGCGGCGGCGCTCGAAGCGCACCCCGCGATCGCCGCCGCGGTGGGGGTCGCGGCAACGCACCCGCTGCGCGGCGCCTGCCTCGTCGCCTACGCGGTGGCGCGCGCCGGGCAGAGCCTCGACTCCGCGGGGCTGCAACGCTTCCTCACCGAGCGCCTGCCCGACCACATGCTGCCGGCCGCGATCGTTCCGCTTGCGGCGCTCCCCTTCGGCGCCAACGGCAAGCTCGACCGCGCCGCCCTGCCCGAACCGCAATTCGACCGCGCTGTCGTCGTGGAGCCGGAAAGCGCGCCGGATAGCCCTGGCGAAAACACGCTCGAAGCCGAGCTGGCCGCCGTCTGGCGACAGGTCTTCAACCAAGCGGCGTTCGGCCGGCACGACAGCTTTTTCGACCTCGGCGGCGACTCGATCCTCGGGATGCAGGTCGTGGCGCGGCTGCATCGCGTCGGGCTGCATCTCGACGCCGGCGACCTCTACCGCCACCCGACGATCGCCGAGCTGGCGACCCGGCTGCGCCCGGTCGGCGGCGGCACGGCCGAGCAAGGGATCCTCACCGGCCCGGTGCCGCTGTTGCCGAGCCAGCACCGCTTCTTCGCCCTCTACGGCGAGGCCGCGCCGCATTTCAACCTGTCGGTCCTGCTCGACCTCGAACCCTGGGTGACGCCGGACATGGTCGAGCGCGCGGTCACGCTGCTCGCCGAACATCACGACGGGCTGCGCCTCGCCTTCGCCGGAAACGAGGCGCGTTTCGCGGCGGAAATATCCATCGCCTTCAGCCTGATCGCCGACGGCGTCGACCCCGCCGCGTCGTTTGCGGCGCTGCAAGGGGGGCTTGATCCCTCATCGGGCCGGATGATCGGCGCCGCCTTTGCCGAGGGTGCGCCCGCGCGGCTGCTGCTGGCGGTCCATCACCTCGCCACGGACGGGGTGTCGCTGCAATTGCTGCTGGAGGATTTGCGCGCCTTGCTGCTCCAGCTTCGCGACGGGCGCCCGCCGTCGCTCGGGGTCAAGACCGCGTCGCTGCGCCAGGTCGCGGAGGCGTTCGCCGCCCGGGCCGGCACCCCCGCGCTCGCCGAGGAGACCGATTACTGGGAGCTGGTCGGGTCGCTGCCCCCGACCGAGCTGCCCCTGCTGCCGACCGCGCCCGCCGACGACATCAACGCCGCCGAAACCCGCGTGACGGTCGGTCTCGACCCCGCCGACACCGCCGCCCTGCTGCGCTGGCCCGCCGCCGCCGGCATCCTCGTCGAGGATGTGCTGGTCGCGGCGCTGACCCTCGCGCTCGGCGAGTGGAGCGGCGAGCCGGCGCTATACATCGAGCTGGAGGGGCACGGCCGCGACGCCGATGACGGGCTCGACATCGCCCGCACGCTCGGCTGGCTCAGCAGCCGCTACCCGGCCTGGTTCGACCTGAGCGACACGCCGGCCGCGAATGCCGCGTCCGCGATCCACGACCAGCGCGGCGACATTCCCGGCCGCGGGATCGGGTTCGGGCTGTTGCGCTACCTCGGCCCCCACACGGCGCGGCGCCGTCTTGCCGGCGTTGCCCAGCCACAGATCAGCTTCAACTATCTCGGCCAGATCGCGCCGCCGCCGCCCGGCGCGTTCAGCGTCGTCTCGTGGGCGCCCGAGCGGCCCGAGCGCGGGCCGGAGCGCGGCGGCGACCTTTGCCGCGCCCACGCGCTCGCGGTCGAGGCCATGATCATCGATGGGCGGCTGGTCGCCGATTGGCAGTTCAACCCGCGCCGTCACGATCCCGAGGCGATGGCGAAGGCCGCCGCCGCGTTCGCCCGCCACATCCCGACCCTGGTCGCCGCCTGCGCGGCGCGGACCCGGGCCGATCCGCACCTTTCCGCCGCCAAGTAGACGAGGTCCGCCATGCCCGCGCCCCTCGACCCGAGAAGCATCGCCCGCCGCCGCCAGCCCGTTGCGCTATCCGCCGACAGTCTCGTCGACAGCCACCCGCTGCCCGGCGGCGGGATACTGCCGCTCGTCGTCGAGCCCGCCGCAGCAGGGGTGTCGCTGCCGGCCTGGCTGGAGCAGCATCGCGATCAGCTCACCGGCTGGCTGCACCGCCACGGCGCGATCCTGTTCCGCGGCTTCGGCGCGGCCGGTCAGGACGATTTCAGCCGGGCGCTGACGGGGCTCGGCCTCTCATTGATGAACTACATCGAGAAGGCGACGCCGCGGACCGAGCTCGGCGGGCAGATCTACACCGCGACCGAGTTTCCGGCGGAATACCCGATCGCGCCGCATAACGAGCTGTCCTACGTCAATATCTGGCCGGGCCGGATCGTCTTTTTCTGCGTGCGGCCGGCGCCGGTCGGGGGCGAGACGCCGCTGGTTGACGTGCGGCGCGTGCTGGCGCGGATCGACCCGGCGATCGTCGACCGCTTCCGCCGGCAAGGCTGGAGCCTCGTGCGCACCTTTTCGCCGGGCATCGGCCCGACCTGGCAGCATTCCTACGCGGTCGAGACGCGCGAGGAATTGGAGACCTATCTGCGCGAATCCCACATCGCCTGGGAATGGCTCCCCGACGGGCGGCTGCGCACGCGGCAGGTGCGGCCGGCGACGCGGCGTCACCCGGCGACCGGCGAGGAGCTGTGGTTCAACCACGTCGCGTTCTGGCATCTGTCGAGCCTGCCCGACGACATCCGCGACCGCTTCGTCGCCGATTTCGGCGCCGGCAACCTGCCCTACGCGACCTATTACGGCGACGGCTCGCCGATCCCGGACGCGGTCGCGGCGGCGCTGCGCGATGCGTATGACGCCGAGACGACGATGTTCCCGTGGCAGGCGGGGGATTTTGTCGTCATCGACAACATGCTGGTCGCGCACGGCCGCTCGACCTATTCGGGGCCGCGTCAGGTGCTGGTCGCGATGGGCGACGCGATCGAGATGCCAACCGCGGTCGGTGCCTGAGCGATGACCGACGCCGCCCTCACCGGCTTCCGCCTGTCGCCCGCGCAGGAGCGGCTGTGGCGTCTCGCCGCCGAGGCAGAGCCGGGCGCCTTTGCCGCCACGCTGACCCTGACCGCCCCGAAGGAATGGGACCGCGCCGCGCTGGCCGACGCGCTGACCGCCCTCGCCACGCGGCACGAAATCCTGCGCACCGAATTCCGCGCCCTCGCCGAGATGAGCCTGCCGCTGCAATGCCCGCTCGACCCGATCCCGGTGCCGATCGGCGACGCGGCCTCCACGCGGTTTCATGCCCGCCTGGACGGCACGCGACTGACGCTTTCCGTGCCGCCGCTTTGCGCCGACGCGCCGAGCCTCGCCCGAATCGCGGCGGAACTGTGCACGCTCTACGCCGGCGAGGCGGAATCCGACGAGCCGATGCAGTTCTGTGACCTCGCCGAGTGGCAGCACTCGCTGCTCGAAGAGGCGCCGGCATCGCCGGGATGGACCGAGACCGACGCGCCGCCGTGGGCCGCACCGCGGCCATCCGTGCCATTCCTGCGGCGCCAGGCGTCGGGAAAATTCGCGCCGCGCCGGCAAGATTTGCCGCTTAGCCCGGCATTAGCCGAGGCGCTCGCGGCGACGGCCCGGGATTGCGGCGTTACCCGCGTGGATCTACTCCTTGCGGCCTGGATCGTGCTGCTGTGGCGGCTCAACGGCCAGGAGCCCGCCCCGGTCGCGCTGGTCGGCGACGGCCGCGGCGACCCGAGCCTCGACGGCGCGCTCGGCCCGCTGGCGCCGACTTTGCGGCTCGACGTGGCGCCGCAACCGGCGCAGCCCTTTCCCGAGTGCCTGAAGCAGGTCGCCGCATCCCGGCTGCGCGTGCTGGAAACCCAGCACGCCGCCGCGCCCGTCCCTGCCGGCCAGCACGCCCTGTTCGCCTTCGAGGCATTACCGCTCCCCGCACTCGCCAGCGGCGTCCGGATCGGCGCGCTGGTCGCCCGCCAGGACTGTTTCGCCGCGGCGCTGGTCGCAGTTGAGAGGCCCGGCGGCGAACTGGCGCTGTTCCTGGATTACGACGCCGCCTCGGTCGACGAGACCGCGCTGTGGCGGCTCGCCGAGGAGTTCCCAACCCTGCTCGCCGCCCTCGCCGAGACGCCGGGCCGGGCGGTTGACGCCCTCACTATCCTCGGCCCGCGCGAGCGCGGCCTTGTGCTCGGCGCGTTTCAGGGCCGAACCCGCCCTGCGCCGCAGCCTTGGCAGCCGGTTCACCGGCAGGTCATCGACCAGTGCCGCCGCTTTCCGCACGACCTCGCCGTTACCTCCGACGACGAACACGTCACCGGCGCGGAGCTGGTCGTCCGGGTGGAGGCCCTGGCGCGGCGCCTGGCGGCGGCGGGGGTCGGGCACGGCACGCTGGTCGGATTGCATCTGGAGCGGTCGCCGGCCCAGGTGGTTGCGATGCTGGCGATCCTCACCTGCGGCGGCGCCTATGTGCCGCTCGACCCGAGCTATCCGGCGGATCGCCTCGGCTACATGCTCGAAGACAGCGGCATCGCGCATCTGGTCACGACCACGGCGCTCTCCGACCGCCTCGCCGCAACCCGCACGATCTTGATCGACGCGCCGGGCCTGATCGACACGCTGGGCGGGGCCGCCGGGTCGCTGCCGGCGGTCGACCTCGCCCCCGACGATATCGCCTACGTGCTCTACACCTCCGGCTCCACGGGCCGGCCAAAGGGCGTGCTGGCGACGCAGGGCGCGCTCGCCAACCACATGGCCTGGATGCTCGACGCGCTGCCGCTCGGGGCCGAGGACGCGGTGCTGCAAAAGACCGCGATGAGCTTTGACGCCTCGGTGTGGGAGTATTTCGCGCCGCTGATGTCGCGCGCCCGGCTGGTGATGGCGCCGGCCGGCAGCGAGCGCGACCCGGAGGCGCTGATCGCCGCGCTCGACCGCCATCGCATCACCGTGCTGCAGGTGGTGCCGACCCTGCTGCGCCTCCTCATCGACGACCCGCGCTTCACCGCCTGCACGCTGCTGCGGCGGGTCGGGTGCGGCGGCGAGGCGCTGAGCCGCGACCTCGTCCGGCGCTTTCGCGAGACGATGCGCGCCGACCTCGTCAACCTCTACGGCCCGACCGAGGCGACGATCCAGTGCGTCACCGACATCGCCGGCGACGAGGACGGCCCCGTCGCGATCGGCCGCCCGATCGACAACGCCCGCATCTATGTGCTCGACCGCGGCGGCGTGCCGGCGCCGATCGGGGTGCCGGGCGAAATCCATATCGGCGGCCCGGTCCTCGCGCGCGGGTATCTCGGCCGGCCCGAGCTGACCGCCGAGCGCTTTCTCGCCGACCCGTTCACGCCCGGCGCGCGGATGTACCGCAGCGGCGACCTCGGCGCGTGGCGGCCCGACGGACGGCTCGATTTCCTCGCCCGCGCCGACGATCAGGTAAAGCTGCGCGGGTTCCGCGTCGAGCTCGGCGAGGTCGAGGCGGCGGCGTGCCGGCATCCGGGCGTGACCTCCGCGGCCGTTACCGTGTCGAGCGAGGATTCCGGTCTCCAGCAGCTTTTGTGCTTTTACCAAGGGCGCAACGGCGAGCCGGTCGAGGCGGCCGAGCTGAAGGCGCACATCGCGGCCGAACTGCCCGACTATATGGTGCCGGGGTGGTGCGTCCCGCTCGACCGGCTGCCGCTGACCCCGTCCGGCAAGATCGACCGCAAGGCGCTCGAATCCTGGATGCCCGCCCCGACCGGCGCCGCCCGCGCGCCGCGTGACACGGTCGAGATGCGGCTCGAACGCATCTGGGAGCAGGTGCTGAACGTGCAGCCGGTCGGGATCGACGGCAATTTCTTCGATCTCGGCGGCCATTCGCTGCTGGCGGTGCGGCTTGTCTCGGAAGTGCAGCGCGAGTTCGGGCATCATCTGCCGCTGGCGAGCCTGTTCTCGGCGCCGACCGTGGCCTCGCAGGCCCAGCTTATCCACGCCGCCGCGTTGCCGCACGATTCGATCCTCGTGCCGATCCGCCCCGCGACGGCCGGGCAGCGCCCGATCTTCCTCGTCCACCCGACCGGCGGCAACGTGCTGTGCTATCGCGAGATCGCCCGCCGGCTCGGCGGCGACCAGCCGGTCTATGCGCTGCAAGACCCGGGACTCGACGGTGAGGCCACTTATAAGAGCGTCGAGGAGCTGGCCGCTCTCTATGTCGAGCGCATTCTCAGCGTCGAAAAAGACGGCCCCTACTACCTCGCCGGCTGGTCGTCGGGCGGGGTGATCGCCTATGAGATGGCGTGCCAGCTCACCGCGTCGGGGCGTCAGGTCGGGGTGCTCGCGCTGCTCGACAGCCAGGTCATGCCGCCGACGGCCGAGCCGGTCGACCCGGCGCGGCTGGCGCAGGCGGTCGGGCAGCTCATCGCCTATCAGTGCGGCGCCGAGGCGCCCGATCTCGACGGATTGCCGCTCCCCGCCGCGCTCGAAAAGCTGCTCGACCTCGCCCGGCGCGCCGGCATCGTTCCCGAGGATGCCGGCCTCATGCAGATCGAGCGGCTGTTCGGCGTGTTCCAGCGCAATGTCGAGGTGATCGGCCGCTATCGCCCGCGGCCTTACGGGCGCCGGGTGATGCTGTTCAAGGCCGAGAACCCGCTGCCCGAGATGGTGCAGAGCGCGGCGATGCACCGCCGCTCGGACCGGCCGGGACTGGGCTGGGAAGATTTATGCCACCACCTCGCGGTCGAGGAATGCGCGGCGGACCATCTGTCGATCGTCACCGAGCCACACGTCGCCTATGTCGGCGCGGCGCTGCGGCGCGAGATCGAGGAGGTCAAGCGCAGCTACGAGCTCGGCCAGCGCGTCGTCTTTTTCATGCTGGGCGTGTGAGCCCGATGCCGGGACCGATGTTCCCCCTCTCGCCGATGCAGCAAGGCATGCTGTTCCATGCCGTGCTCAACCCGGATTCGCCGGCGTATTTCCAGCAGCTCGTCGCCCGGCTCGACGGGCCGCTCGACCCGGCCGCGTTCGAGGCCGCGTGGAACCAGCTTCTCGCGCGCCATGACGCGCTCCGGGCGGGGTTCGTCTGGGAAGGCCGCGAGCATCCGGCGCAAGATTTCGCCGAGAACCTCACCATCCCGTTCCGGCATCTAGACTGGGCCGGCGCCGACCCCGAGATCGTGCAGGAGCGCCTCGACCGCTTCCTCGCCGACGACCGCACCCGCCCGTTCGCGCTCGACGCGCCGCCGCTCATGCGGATGACGCTGATCCGCACCGGTCTTGCCGCGCACACGCTAGTCTGGACGCATCACCATCTGCTGCTCGACGGCTGGTCGACCGCGCTGGTGATGCGTGAGTTTTCCGTGCTCTACGATGCGGCGCGGCGCGGCGAGACGGCGACGCTGGAGCCGCCGCAATCGTTCAGCCGCTTCCTCGACTGGCTCTCGCACCGCGACCCCGCGCCGGCTCGGGAGTTCTGGCGGCGGGAGCTGTCGGGTTTCGCGGAGCCGACGCCGCTCGCCATCGGCCGCAAGGCAGGGCGCGCCGGCGGGTCGGATTTCGTGACACTGCACGAGACGCTGGCGCCTGACGTGGCGGCCGGGTTGCGCGGCCTCGCGCGGCGGCTGCGGCTGGGTCCGTCGATCCCCGTCCTCGCCGCATGGGGCCTCGTGCTGGCGCGGCAGACGCAGACCGAGGAGGTCGTGTTCGGCGTCACGGTATCGGGCCGCCCGGCAACGCTCGACGGCGCCGAAGAAATCGTCGGGCTCCTCATCAACACCGTGCCGCTGCGCCTCACGCTGTCCGATGCCGGCCTCGGCGAATGGTTGCAGAAAATCCAGGCGCGGCTCGTCGCGGTGCAGGAGCATGACGACACCGCCCTCGCCGACATCCAGGAATGGAGCGATATCCCGCGCGGGACGCCGCTGTTCGAAACCATCGTCGTGTTCGAGAACTACCCGCTCGGCGACGACTCGGCGGCCGGCGGTCTGACCCTCGCCGGCGCGCATGTCGAGGAGCGCGCCAACTATCCGCTGGCGCTCCTCGCCGAGCCGCGCCCCGACGGGCTCGACCTCGCCCTGATCGTCGATCGCGACCGCGTGCCCGAGGCGTCGGGCCGGGCGGCGCTGCGCGGGGTCGCGCATTTGCTGGAACAGATGGCCGAGGCCGCGGAGGACGCGCCGCTCTCCGCGCTGAAAACCCTGTCCGACGCCGAGCGCCGTCACATCCTCCAGGACTGGAACGACACCGCGGCGCCCTACGACCGCGCCGCCACCCTGCCCCAGCTTTTCGCGCGCACCGCCGCGGCGCAACCCGACGCGGTCGCGTTGGTCGACGATGCCGGCGAGCTCAGCTACGCCGCGCTGGACCGCCTCTCGGACCGGATCGCGGCGCGGATCGTCGCGACCGGGTTGCCGCGCGAGCGGCCGATCGGGCTGTGCATGCGCCGCGACCGCCATCTCGTCGCGGCGATGCTGGGCGTGCTCAAGGCGGGCCGCGCCTATGTGCCGATGGAGCCGCAATTCCCGGCCGCCCGCATCCACCACATCGTCGACGTGCTGAAGGTCGGGGCGATGCTGACCCAGCAAGCCCTCACCGGCGACATCGCCGGCTTCCTCGGCGACCGCAACGTCGCGATCCTCGTCGCCGACGACGAAGCCGAGCCCCCGCCGCAAACCTTCCCGGCCGGCGACGCGGACGATCTCGCCTACGTCATCTTCACCTCGGGCTCGACCGGGCAACCCAAGGGCGTGATGGTGCGGCACCGGCCGGTGATCAATCTGATCGAATGGGTCAACCGCACCTTCGCGGTGGGGCCGGCAGACCGCCTGTTGTTCGTCACCTCGCCGTGCTTCGACCTGTCGGTCTACGATTTGTTCGGCATCCTCGCCGCCGGCGGGTCGGTGCGGATCGTCGGCGATGAAACGCTCGCCGACCCGGATCTGCTCGCGGCGATGTTCGCCCGCGAGCCGATCACCTTCTGGGATTCGGCCCCGGCCGCGCTATGGCAGGTGCTGGCGCTATTGCCGAAGACTGTGCCCGATCACCCTCTGCGCCTCGCCTTCGTCAGCGGCGACTGGGTGCCGCTGGCCCTGCCGGGTCGGTTGCGCGAGTGTTTCGCGCGGGTCCAGCCGATCTCCCTCGGCGGCGCGACCGAGGCGACCGTGTGGTCGAATTTCCACATCGTCCGCGATGTCGACCCGAGCTGGGTCAGCATCCCCTACGGCCGGCCGATCCAGAACGCCCGCTACTACGTGCTCGACGAGGCGCTGGAGCCTGTGCCGGTCGGGGTGCCGGGCGACCTCTATATCGGCGGCGAATGTCTGGCCGACGGTTACGCCCAGCAGCCCGAGCTGAGCGCCGAGCGGTTCCTGCCCGACCCGCATTGGCCCGACCCGCATTGGGACACGTCCGGCGCCAGGATGTACCGCACCGGCGACCGCGCCCGGTTCGACGGCGACGGGGTCATGGAGTTCCTCGGCCGGCTCGACAGCCAGGTGAAGATCCGCGGGTTCCGCATCGAACTCGGCGAGATCGAGTCGGTCCTGGCGCGGCATAAGCTGGTGCGGGAATCCGCCGTGATCGTGCGCGACCGCCGGCTCGACGACGGCACCACCGAGCGCGAGATCGTCGCCTATGCCGCGCCCCGCGACGGCGCCACGCTCGACGCCGCCGCGATCCGCGCCTATCTGCGCGAGCATTTGCTGGCGCCGATGGTGCCGGCGCATGTGATCGCGCTCGACCAGCTTCCGCTCAGCGCCAACGGCAAGGTCGATCGCAAGGCCCTGCCCGACCCCGTCGCCGAGGCCGCGCCGGCACGCCGCACCGCCGATCCCTTGGTCGAGCTGGTCGGCGAGGTGTGGGCCGCCGTGCTGGGCATCGACGCGGTGCCGGAAAACGCCAATTTCTTCGATCTCGGCGGGCATTCGCTGCGCGCCACCTCGGCGGTCGCGCGGCTGCGCGGCGCGGTCGGCGCCGACATACCGCTCCGGCTGCTGTTCGAAAACCCCACGCCGCAGGCTCTTGCCGCCGCGATTGGGCGGCTGCGCCGGCAGGACGGCGAGGCGAGCCGCGAGATCGTGCCGCTGGCGCGCAACCGCCCGCTGCCGCTGTCGCGAGCGCAGGCCAGGCTGTGGTTCCTGCACCAGATGGAGCCCGACAGCCCCTACTACAACATCGCGCTGGCGGCCTGGGCGCGCGGGCCGCTCGACCCCGAGAGGCTCGCCGAGGCGCTGCGCGAGATGGCCGCCCGCCACGAAATCCTGCGCACGCGGATCGAGAACCGCGACGGCGGCGCGGTCATGGTCCCGGTGGACATGAAGCTGCCGCTGACCGTCGAGGATTTCACCACCTTGCCACCCGAGCGCGCCGAGGCCGCGGCCCTGGAATTGGCGGCAACGGCAGCGCGCCGGCCGTTCCGGCTCGCCGAGGAGATGCCGGTGCGGGTCATCGTCGCCCGCGTCGAGACGGAACGTGCGCTGGTGCTGATCCTGATGGACCACATCGCCGCGGACGGCTGGTCGGTCGGCATCCTCGCCACCGAGCTGCTGCGCCTCTACGACTCGGACGGCGCCGCCCTGCCGCCGCTGCCGGCGCAATATGCCGACTGGGCCGCCTGGCACGAAGCCCACCTCGCCGCCGGCGCGCTCGACCGCGAGCTGAGTTTCTGGCGCGCCCGCCTGACGGATTTGCCGACGCTCAATCTGCCCACCGACCGGCTGCGCCCCGCCATTCCCACCTACGCCGGCGACATCGTGCGGTTCGCGCTCTCGCCGGAAACCTCGGAGGCGCTGCGGGCGACCGCGCGGCGCGAGGCGGCGACGCTGTTCATGGTGCTGCTGGCCGGGTTCGCGGTCGTATTGCGCCGCCTCGCCGGTACCGATGAGCTGGTCGTCGGCACCGACATTGCCGGGCGCAGCCATCCGGCGGCGGAAAACCTGATCGGGTTTTTCGTCAACCAGCTCGTGCTCCGCCTGGACCTCGACCGACCCGCCAATTTCCGCGATATCCTGCACCGGGTCCGCGAGCGGGCGCTGGAGGCGATCTTTCACCAGGACACGCCGTTCGAGCTGTTGGTGCAGGAGCTGAACCCGCCGCGCGAAGCCGGGCGGATGCCGCTGTTCCAGGTCAAGCTGGTGCTGCAGAACGCGCCCTTCGCCGACCTCGCCTCGCGGCATTTGGCGCTGGAGCCGGTCGAGATCGGCACCGGCACGGCGAAATACGATCTGTTGCTGACCTTCAACGACCGCACGCAGCTCGAAGCCACGCTCGAATTCGCCACCGATCTGTTCGACCGCGCCACCGCCGAGACGATGACCGAGTCGCTGAAGGCGGTGCTCGATGTCGTCGCCAAGGACGCCGAGGCGAGCTGCGAGGCGCTCGACCGCCTCGTCTCGCTCGCCGCCGAGGAGCGCGCCGCCTTTGCCCGCCAGGAATTGCGCCGCGCCGGCCTCGCCCGGCTGCGCACGATGCGCCGCGGCGCGACGGAGGCCGCGTCGTGAGCCTGATCGTCGAGACGCCGCCCGGCGAGATTGTCTGGGATGCCGGCGAGGCGGCCCCCGCACTCGTCGCACAGGTGCCCGGCCTCGCCGGCCACCTGGCGGCGCTGCGGCGCGCGGTGCCGGTGGCGCAGGAACTGCGTCCGTTCGAGGCCGAGGGCTGCGTGCGGCCGCACCGCCACCTGCGCGCCTTCTACCGCGCGATCCCGGAAGGGATTATCGCGGTCAAGGGCAGCGAGCCGCTCGCGCCTCACGTCGAGCCGCATTTCGCCGTGATGAGCCGGTTCCGCATCGACTACCCGGCGCGCGGCAAGTCGCTGTTCTCGGCGCTCGAGCATTTCCCGCTGATCGAGCAGAAAATCCCGCTCGCGGTCGCGCTCGACGAGGCGCGAGAGGACGCACGGGCGGCAGAGGCCGTGCAATCCGCCCATCTCGCCCGTTTCGGCGGCCTCGCCCGGGTGCCGCTGCCGCTCCTGGTCCTGCGCTGGCCCGACGCGGCGGTCGAGCGTCATGTGGCCGCGATGGCGCCGCTGCTGTCGGGCCGCGCGCGCCGGATCGTCGAGACCCAGGCCGCGGGCGGGTTCGGCGCGTTTGTCTACTACTACCCATCGGTACCGCTGCGGGTCGCGCATCTGCCGGCCATCCTCGGGCTCACCGGTGGGGAGCCCGAATGGCGCACCCGCCTCGCCGCCATCGCCGATCCGGCGGTCGCGATCGAGCGCTGGATTGATCTCGTCGCCCGGATGTTGGCGTTGGGCTTTCTCCCCGGCAGCATCGAGAGTATCGGCGTGGGCCATTGTCTTGAAATGAAGAACGCGGTGATCGACGGCGGCTTTGTCGATCTCGGCTCGGTGCAGCGGATGGAGGCGGTGACGACGCCCCAAGGCTTCGCCGAACCGATGCTGGCCGCGGTCGCCGATTTGGCAAAGACGATCCGGCACCTGCTGCGCGGCAACGCCGTCGATGTCGAGGCCGAGTACCGCAACCCGTCGCTGGCGATGCTGATGGTGCTGCACCGCCTGCTGCCCGCGCTCGGCGAGCGGGTGCGGGCGCACGGTTCCGGCGATCCGCGCGTCGCCGCCTTCTTTACCCCCACACCGGCGGCGGAGGGGCTGATCGACGGGCTGGCCGCGCTGCATTCCGACGAGATCGCCGCGGGAGGCCACGCATGAGCGCGCCGCGCCACCTCGACGAACTTGTTCCCGGCCTCGTCAATGTCGTCCGCCCGGTCGACCTGGTCGAGCGGCCGACGCCGGTGACCCCCGAGCCGGCGCTTGCCGAGCGCTGGGGCCTCGGCGAATTGTGGCTCAAGCGCGACGACCTGACCTCGTCGATCTATGGCGGCAGCAAGGTGCGCAACCTCGAATTCTTCTTCGGCGCGGCCAAGGGACAGGGCGCCACCGAGGTTGCGACGATGGGTCCGCTCGGCAGCCATCAGGTGCTGGCGATGGCGACGTTCGGCGCGCATCTCGGGATGCGCACCCGGGCGCTGCTGGTGCCGCAGAACCCGGTTCGCGAGGTCGCGGTCAACGAGCGGCTGCTGCCGGCGCTGGGGATGGAGGTGATCCGGTGCAAGAGCTTCGCGCAGGTGCCACTCGGTTATCTGCGCGTGCGGCTGACGCGGCGGGGCAGCACGTACTGGATACCGTCAGGCTCGAAGCACCCGCTCGGCGTGCTCGGCGTCGTCGAGGGCGTGCTCGAGCTGGCGCAGTCGATCCGCAACGGCGAATTGCCCTGCCCCGACGACGTGGTCGTGCCGACCGGCACCTGCGCGACCGCCGCCGGCATCTACCTCGGCCTCGCCCTGGCGGAGCTGCCGGTCCGGACCGTCGCGGTGCGGATGGTGCCGATGATGATCACCGGGTCGGCGAAGCTGAAAAAGCTCGCGGCCCAGACGGTCGACCTGATGCGCAAGGGCGGCTATCGCGGCGAGCCCCGCTATGGCGACGTGCTGTGGGTCGACGATTACGCCCGCCCCGGCTACAGCAAAAGCAATCCCGGCGCCGAAGAGGCGATGGAGGATGTCGCCGAGCTCGGCGATTTCCGCACCGAGCTGACCTATACCGGCAAGAGCCTCGCCTATTTCGCCGCCGGCAACCTCGCCGGGCGGCGGGTCGTGTTCTGGAACACCTACAGCGCGGTCGACCCCGATCCCGGCCTGGTCCCGGCGGAGCCTCGCGGATGAACCCGCCGGCGCTGTCGGTCCTCGATATCGGCGTGATCGCGCCGGGTAGCGACGGCGCCAGTGTCCTCCAATCGAGTCTCGATCTCGCCGACGCCGCCGACCGGCTCGGCTTCGACGCCTTCTGGGTCGCCGAGCATCACGAGGCACATTTCGGCTGGGCGGTGCCGGCGGTGATGATGGCGGCGCTGGCCCAGCGCACGCGCCGCATCCGACTCGGCGCCGCGGCGGTGCTGTTGCCCCTCTACAGCCCGCTCGCCATCGCCGAGACCTACCTGTTGCTGCACGCGCTGTCGCCGGGGCGGATCGATCTCGGCGTCGCCGGCGGCATCCCGATCGACCAGGCCGCGCTCGTGGCGCTGCTCGACGAGGCGCCGAACCCCGAGCCCGATAGCTTCGCCCGCAAACTCGCCGAGCTCTCGCGCTATCTCCGCCGCGATTTTCCCGAGGGGCATCGCTTTGCCGGCGGGGTGACGCCGCGCTTCGCCGATCCGCCGCCGCTCTGGGTCATGGGCACGAGCGGGAACAGCGCGCGGCTCGCGGCCGGCAATGGCGGCCATTTCGCCTATTCGCTGTTTCACCGCGGCAGCCGCGGTGATGCCGGCGTCGCCCACCTCTTCCGCGACGAGGCGCTGATCGGCCCGCGGCGCTTCGCGATCGCCGCGAGCTGCATCTGCGGCGAAACCAGCGAGGCCGTCGCCGCGCAGCGCGGGCTCGTCGAGAACTGGCTCGCCGGAGACATGCGCGTCGTCATCGCCGGCCGGCCGGAAGAATGCCGCGAGCAGATCCTGGCGCTCACCGAACGCTACGGCGCCGACGAGGTCGTGTTGTTCCACCTTTGGCACCACGCCGACCGCCGCCTCGCCGCGCTCGACGCGCTCGCCGACGCTTTCCATCTCAACGGCTGACCATGTCCGACGAAACCCTCGTCTCGCG
Organism: Allostellaceae bacterium; assembly: GCA_036268075.1. GTDB lineage: Bacteria > Pseudomonadota > Alphaproteobacteria > ATCC43930 > CGMCC-115725 > DATARH01. The sequence continues at coordinate 57,568 of DATAUV010000089.1, forward strand.
CCTCCTCGCCCATGCCGACCACGACCCGGACCGGCCGCTTTTCATCTATCTCGCCGAGAGCGGCGCCGAGACCGGCACATTGACCCGCCGCGACCTCGCCGCGCGATCGGCGAACCTCGCCGCCGTCCTCGAACAGCGCGTGCCCGCGTCGGACAACGCGCAGCGCCTGGCGCTTTTGCTGTTTCCGACCGGGCCGGAATTCATCGTCGCCTACTTCGCCTGCCTGATGGCGCGGATCATCGCGATCCCGGTGCCGATGCCGCTGCCGAACCGGCCGCTGCACGGGCTCGACGCGATCGTCGAATCGACCCGGCTCGGCACCGCGCTTTGCGCCGCCGCGAATGTCGAGACGCTCGGCCGCGCGCTGGCGGCGACGCCGCGCCTCGCGCAGATCGAGCTGCTGGCGATCGATGCGTTGGACGCTCCCGCCGCCGCCCCGCGCCTTCCGGCGACGGAGGATGTCGCCTTCCTGCAGTTCACCTCGGGCTCGACCGGCCGCCCCAAGGGCGTCGTCGTCAGCCACGCGAACCTGATCGCGAACCAGCGCATGATCACCGAGGGCATGGCCCTGTCGGCCGACAGCACCTTTGTGAACTGGCTTCCGCATTTTCACGACATGGGGCTGATCGGCACGCTGTTGCAGCCGGTGTATTCGGGCTCGGTCTGTTACGTCATGTCGCCGGCAACCTTCGCGAAGCGGCCGATCCGCTGGCTGTCGGCCATCTCGGGAAAGCCCCGCGCCGTCGGCGGCTCGCCGAATTTCGGCTACGATCTGTGCGTGTCCCGCATTCCCGAGGGTCAGGAGGCCGGCCTCGACCTCTCCGGCTGGGATGTCGCGTTCACCGGCGCCGAGCCGATCCACGCGCGCACCATCGACCGCTTTGTCGAACGGTTCGCGGCGGTCGGATTCCGCCGGGGCGCCGTCTATCCGTGCTACGGCATGTCCGAGGTGACGCTGTTCGCCGCCGGCGCGGCGCCGGGTCAAGGGCCGGTGATGCGCGACCTCGATCGCTCGGCGCTGGAGCACGGCACGGCCCGGCCGGCGGCGGAGGGCGTCTATCGCGCCGTGTCGAGCGGCCGGCTCTGGCCCGGGCAGACCATCGCGATCGCCGATCCGGACACAGGTGCGCGACTTCCCGAGGGCCAAATCGGCGAGATCTGGACCGCCGGCGCCCACGTCGCCGGCGGCTATTGGGGCCAGCCCGAGGCGACGGCGGAGGCATTTGGCGCCCGCCTCGCCGGCGAGCCCGATTCGCCCGCTTTCCTGCGCACCGGCGATTTCGGCTTCCTCTCCGAGGGTGAGGTGTTCGTCACCGGCCGCCGCAAGGAGATGATGATCGTGGCCGGGCGCAACCTGTACCCGCACGACCTCGAAGAGCCGGCGCAGCTCTGCCATCCCGATATCCGCGACACGGCGGTGTTCGCGGTCGATCCAGACCTCGCCGGCGAGCGCGTCGTGGCGGTGATTGAGGTCGAGGGCGAAAGCCGGCAATTGCTGCGCAACGCCGACCCCGCCGCGCCGCCGCCCGCCGGATTGGCGGTGCTGGCCCGGGCGGTGCGCGGCGCGGTCGGCGCCGCCTTCGACATCGCCGTCGCGCAGGTCTGGCTTGTGCTGCCCGGACGCATTCCCAAGACGACCAGCGGCAAGACCCAATACGGCGCGATCCGCCGCAGCTTCCTCGACCTCCCGGCCGCGGCGAGAAGCGGTGAGTTGATCTTGCAGACAGGGTCCGAATCGTCGCAAATGCGATGAGCATGGATCAACCAGCGCTCGAAGACTGGCTGGTGGCGAGGGTCGCGACGCTCGTCGGGCTGCCGGAGGCCGGGATCGACATCGACAGCCCGCTGCAAAGCTTTGGCGTGACGTCGCTGATGGCGGTGGAGCTCGCCGCCGATCTGGAGGATTTGCTCGGCATCACCGTCGACGCGACGATCGCCTGGGAATACCCGACGATCGCAAAGCTGGCGGCCTGGCTCGCGACCCAGCAGGCCTGACCCGATGGCGCTCGGCGCGCGGCGCGCGATCCCGCTGGTCGCCTACGGCGCGCCGGCGATGTCGGTGATGATCCTGTCGCTGGCGCCGACGATCTATCTGCCCAATTTCTACGTGCAGGAGAAAGGCCTGCCCCTCGGCGCGGTCGGCCTCGCCTTTCTCGCCGCGCGGGCCTGGGACGCGGTGGTCGACCCGCTGCTCGGATCGCTGTCGGACCGGACCCACTCGCGCTTCGGCCGCCGGAAAATCTGGCTGGTCGTGACCTCGATCATCCTGCTCGGCCTCACGGTGCTGGTCTTCATGCCGTGGTTCCCGGTCGGCCTCCCGTTTCTCGTCGTCGGGATCATTGCCTGGTACACGGCGTTCTCGGCGTTCTGGATCCCGTATCTCGCCTGGGGGCCGGAGATCGCGAGCGGCTACCAGGAGCGCAACGTCATCATCGGACTGCGCGAGGCCATCGCGCTTTTGGGTTTCTTCCTCGCCAGCGCCCTGATGCTGGTCGCGACCAAGGCGGCCCAGCCGAGCCTCGGCGCGACGCTGCAAGTCTTCACCTATACCCTCCTCGTGCTGATGCCGGTGACGGTGGCGGGCGCCGCGTTCTTCGCGCCGGAGCCGCCGCAGCCCGAGATGGCGCCTGCGAAGGGCGGGATCGAGGAGTGGCGCGGCGCGATTCGCGCCTTTCGCCGCAACGGGCCGTTCCTGCGCTTTATCGCCGCGTTCTTTCTGCTGCAGCTCGGGCTCGGCGTGTGGAACACCGTGCTCCCGCTCTTTATCGGCAAGGCGCTGCTGCTGCCGGGCAAGCTCAACCTGATGATCTTCGCCACGTTCGCGATCGCGGCGATCGCGGTGCCCGGGGCGATCTGGCTCGCGGGACGCGCCGGCAAGCATATCGTGCTGTGCGGCGGCCAGTGCCTCTACATCGCGGCACTGGCGGTGCTGTTCTTTGTCCCGGCCGACAATTTCGCGCTGGTCCTGCCGCTGCTTTTGCCGATCGGGCTCGGCTTTTGCACGATGACGGTGCTGCCGAGCTCGATCGTCGCCGACACCGTCGATTACTACGAGTTCAAGCATGCCGAGTGGCGCTGCGGGCTGCACATGGCTGGGCTTATTTTCATCGGCAAGCTGGCTTTTGCGTGCAGCACCGCGCTCGCCTTCGGCTTGCTCGCTCTCGCGGGGTTCAACGCCAACGGGCCGAATGATTCGGGACGGCTCATGTTCCTCCGAATCGTGGCGCTGGTCATCCCGGGGCTGCTGATGGCCGCCGGGGCGGCGCTGCTGATCGGGTTTCCGATCACCCGGCGGCGCCAGGCCGCGATCCGCCGCCGCTTGGAGTCGCGCCGCCTCGATCCAGCTCATCCTGCGGTCGCATAAGACGAGCATTTTAGAAAAGAACTATGCGTGGCGCGGGTCGGCCAAAGTGGATAGATTTGGGCGACGTAGATTAGGATCGGGTAGATCGCCGCGCACCGGTAATACTACCGCGGCAGCGTGACGGAAGAACATCAGGGGTCGGTGAACATGTCCAAGGCTGGCGCGCCGTTGTGGTCGCGGGCCGGCGGCGTCGCGTTATTCACGGCGCTGGCACTTGCTGGTTGCTCTAAAGCTCAAGAGAAGCAAGCGGTTGATACGATCCGCGCGGTCAAGGTCGAGGTCGTTCACACCGAACGCAGCGCCCAGACCCGCGAGTTCGTCGGCGAGGTTCGCCCGGTCCGCTTCTGGACGCTGGGGTTCCAGGTGTCCGGCCGCGTCGCCGACATATTGGTCAAGGCCGGCGATACCGTCACGAAGGGCGAGGTGCTCGCTCATATCGACCCCGCGTCGTACAAGCTCAAATTGGAAAGCGCCGAGGCCAATCTTCGCGCCTCGACGACCGATGTCGGCGTCAAGCGGCAGCGCCTCGACGCGCAGAACGACCTCAAGACCAAGGGCTTCGGCAATCTGCGCTCGCAACAGCAGGCCCAATCCGATCTCGGCGCCGCCCAGGCCGATGTGGCGGCCCGCCAGGTCACCCGCGACCTCGCCCAGCGCGACCTCGAAAACACCGTGCTCCTCGCCCCCGACGACGGCGTCGTGGCGCAGCGCTCGATCGAGCCGTTCACCGATGTCTCCTCCGGCCAGACCGTGCTTCGCGTGGATTCGACCCACGCGCTGCAGGTCGCCGTGCGCGTGCCGGAAAGCCTTATTCACCAGACCCAACCGGGGCAAAAGGTCGCGATCAACGTCAACGACAAGCCCTATACCGGCGCGGTGAGCGAGGTCGGCGCCCAGGTCGAGGCCGGCAATGCGTTCGAGGTCATCGCGCGCATCGATGGCGTCAACCCGCTGCTGCGCTCGGGCATGACCGCGCGCGTCGTCTTCAACTACCCGCCCGTCGGCAAGAATCTCGACGCGTTGATCGTGCCGCTGCGCGCGATACTGCCGGGCGATTCGGCGATGCAGGGATACGTCTTCGTCTACGACCCGACCGAGCACATCGTCCGCAAGGTCTCGGTCAAGGCGACCGATCTCCAGAACAACCTCGTCGAGGTCAACGGCGCGATCAAGGACGGCGACGCGATCGTCGTCGCCGGCGTCGCCTTTCTCTCGGACAAGCAGAAAGTGGTGGTCTTCAACCCCGGCGACCTGAAAACCGCGAGCGCATCGGGAGCCGCTCTGCCGGCCCAGGCCAACCAGTGATCGACCTCACCAGCTTTATCCTCCGCAACACGCGGCTGTGCGTCGCCGCGACGCTGCTGGTGGTGCTCACCGGAATCTTCCTGTTCCTCGATTTCCCGGCCCAGGAAGACCCGCAGGTCAAGGTGCGCGTCGCGGTCGTCAGCGCCGCCTTCCCCGGCATGTCGCCGCAGCGCATCGAAAACCTGATCGCCAAGCCGCTCGAACAGAAAATCCGCGAGATCCCGCAGGTCGAGACGATCACTTCGACGTCCGTGACCGGCTCGACCTCGATCCAGGTCAAGCTCTACGACAAGTACTTCAATCTGGCGCAGTACTGGCAGGATCTGCGCAACAAGATGGCGGACATGCGCTCCGCCTTGCCGAGCGGCACGCTCGGCCCGGTCGTCAACGACAGCTTTGGCGAGGTCGCGGTCGCGACCGTCGCGATCACCGCCGACGGCTTCACGATGGCCGAGATGCGCGACATCGTGACCAGGTTCCGCGACAAGCTGGCGACGGTCCAGGGGGTCAAGAACATCGACGTGCAAGGGCTCCTGCCCGAGCGCGTCTACCTCGAGGGCTCGACCGCCAATCTGTCCCAGCTCGGCCTGTCGGTCGGCAGCATCCTCGACGCGCTGACAAAGGAAAACGTGATCCAGCCGGGCGGCCAGCTCGCCGCCGACGGCACCACGATCACGATCGAGCCGACCGGCAATTTCAACAATCTGGCCGACATCGCCGACACGCCGATCTCGGTTCCCAAAACCGGCCAGTCGATCCGGCTCGGCGACATCCTCAAGGTCCGCCGCGCCTATCTCGACCCGCCGTCGACCGCGGCGTTTTTCGACAACCACCGCGCGGTCGTGCTCGCCGTGTCGATGGTCGAAGGCGACAACATCATCGATTTCGGGGCTCGGCTGAAGGCGGGGGTGGCGCGGCTGGAGCCGACGCTGCCGATCGGGTTCGAGGTCAATTTCGCAACGTTCCAGCCCGACGTCGTGTACCACTCGATCAAGGACGTCGAGCGCACGCTGTACGAAACGCTGGTGATCGTGCTGTGCGTGGTGATGATCTTCCTGGGCCTGCGCACCGGGCTGATCGTGGGCTCGATCGTGCCGCTGACGATGCTGATGGCGCTGATCGTCATGCGGTTCATGGACATCGAGCTGCAGCGGGTGTCGATCGCCTCGATGATCATCGCGCTGGGGCTCCTCGTCGATAACGGCATCGTCATCGCCGAGGACATCATGCGCCGGTTGGCGGGGGGCGAGGACCGGCGGGCGGCCTGCATCAACGCCGGGCGCACGCTGTCGACGCCGCTCCTCACCTCGTCATTGACGATCATCCTCGCCTTCATGCCGCTGCTGCTGGCCGACGACCAGACCGGCGAGTACGTGCGCTCGCTCGCCCAGGTGATCGCGATCACGCTGCTGAGCTCGTGGGTGCTGTCGCTGACCGTGACGCCGACGCTGTGCTTTTATTTCCTCAAGGCGTCGGCGCACCACGCCGAAGACGACCATCAATACGAGACGCGGTTTTACCGCGGCTATCGCGGGCTGCTGACGCGGGTGATCCGCCATCGCATCCTGTTCCTGATGGCGATCGGCGGGCTGTTCGTCGGCGCGCTGTATGGTTTCGGCCGGGTGCCGCAGCAGTTCTTTCCGAATTCCGACCGCAACGAATACATGATCATCCTCAACCTCGCCTCGGGCACCCAGATCGGGCAGACCGAGGCGGCGCTGAGCCGGATCGACCAGTGGTTGCTCGACAAGAAGGTCAACCCCGAGACCGAGAGCGTGATGTCGTATCTCGGCTATGGCGGTCCGCGCATCGTGCTGGCGATGGCGCCGGTGTCGCCGGGGCCGCAGCGCGCCTACTTCCTCGTCAACGTGCCGCTCGGCACCAAGCTCGACCCGATCATCGAGCGCGTCCGCGAGCACCTGCTGCACGATTTCCCGAACGTGTCGGCCGAGGTCAAGGCGTTCTGGCTCGGCGGCACGGAACCCGGCCTCGTCCAGTTCCGCATCGCCGGCGACGACGCCAACACGCTCAAGGGCCTCGCCGAGCGGGTCAAGCAGATGCTCCTCGCCGAGCCCGGCACGGTCAACGTCAAGGACGATTGGGAAAACCGCGTCATCAAGCTGGTCGTCAACATCGACCAGGCCCGCGCCTCGCGCGCCGGCGTGACCTCGTCGGACATCGCGCTGTCGCTCAACACGGTGCTGCAAGGGACCCAGGTCAGCACGTTCCGCGAGGGCGACCAGGCGATCCCGATCGTCATGCGCGGCGACCAGGACGAAAAGCTGACCCTCGACCGGCTGCGCACGATCTATGTGTTCTCGTCCGACGGCAAGGTGTCGGTGCCGCTCAACCAGGTCGCCGATTTCGTCGGCATCCCGCAAGACGGCGCGATCCAGCGGCGCAACGGCGAGCGTACCGTGACGGTGTCGGCGAAGAGCCTCGAATTGTCCGCGTCGGCGCTGAACAAGGCGATGCGGCCGCAACTCGCGACGCTCAAACTGCCCGCCGGCTATCGCATCGGCGTCGGCGGCGAGCTCGAAGTCTCGGGTAACGCGCAAAACGCGCTGCTCAAATTCATGCCGGTCTGCTTCGGCGCGATAATGCTGCTGATGATCTGGCAGTTCAATTCGTTCCGAAAGGTCGCGATCATCGCGATCACGATCCCCTTATGCCTGATCGGCGCTGTCGCCGGCCTTCTCGTGTCGCACGCGACGTTCGGCTTCATGGCGATCATGGGCCTGTTGTCGCTCGCCGGGATCATCGTCAACAACGCGATCCTCCTCCTCGACCGCATCTGGGAGGAGATACAGGACGGCAAGCAGCCTTACGACGCGGTGATCTACGCCGCGCTAAAGCGGCTGCGGCCGATCGTGATGACCAAGCTGACCTGCATCCTCGGCCTGGTGCCGCTGATGATCTTTGGCGGCGACCTCTGGTACGGGATGACCGTCGTGATCATGGGCGGCTTGGCGCTCGGCACGCTTTTGACGCTCGGGGTCATCCCGGTCCTCTACACGGTGTTTTTCCGCGTCAAGGTCCCGCGCCCCGCCCCGTCGGTCAAGCAACCCGCCGCACCTGCCTTACGCTGGAGATGAGCCGATGGAACGTAAGATATCACTGGGGCAATTCATCGGTCTGGCGATCAAGTTCATGCTGCCGTACCGGCTTTTGTCGCTGGCGCTGGCGATCGGGCTGGTGCTTCAGGTTGTCTACAACATCCTGCTGCCGCTGACGTATCGCTACATCTTCGACGGCGCGATCAAGAATAGCGACATGCACCTCCTGCTCCAGCTCATCGGGTTTCTCGGCATCATCTACGTCGTCAACGGCGTCGCCGGGGTGATCCAGGACTATACCGCGGCGCGGGTCGGCTCGAACGTGACGAGCGCGCTTCAGGAGCGCCTGTTCAAGCACCTGCAAAGCCAGGATGTCGGCTTTTTCACCCAGGTTCCCGAATCCGAGATCGTCGCCGGGTTCGGTCCCGACATCACCGCGATCGACATGGCGATCTATCGGGGCCTCCCCAGCGTGCTGATGCGGCTGATGACGATCCTGTCGAGCGTCACGCTGTTGTTCGTGATCGAGTGGCGGCTCGCGGTCGCCGCTCTCGTGACGATGCCGATCATCTTTTTCGCCTCCAAGCCTTTCGCGCCCCGCGCGCGCGTCTCGACCCGCGCCGCCGACGACACCCAGGCGCGGATCGCCGGGATGGTGCAGGAGAACATCCTCGTCAATTTGTCGGTCCGCATCTTCAACCTCCAGTCTCTCCAACTTGGACGGCTGAAGAACCTGCTGGATTCGCTGACGGCGCACGGGTTCCGCGCCAAGTTCATGACCGCGACGGTCGGCCGGGCGGCGGTGCTGGCTGCCGGCTTCCTGCAAATCGTGGTGCTCGGCATCGGCGCCTATCTGACGGTCGCGGGCTTCCTCACCTCCGGCCTGCTGATCGCGTTTATCGGCCTCTTGCTCAATATCGGCGGCGCCACCGACCAGCTCACCCAGGCGATCCCGCTGCTGGTCCAGGGGGCGAGCGGGTTGTCGCGCATCCTCGGGCTGCTCGACCGCAACCCGAGCTTAACGGAAGCGCACGACGCGCAGCCGCTGGCCCCCGTGCGCGAGCGGATCGCGCTCGAAGACGTCGAATTCGGCTATGGCCCCGCGCAAAAGATCCTCAAGGGCGTGTCGCTGTCGGTGCCGATGGGCAAGTCGGTCGGGATCGTCGGGGGGTCCGGGTCGGGCAAATCGACCGTGCTGATGCTGATGACCCGGCTCTATGACCCGGAAAGCGGCCGCGTCGTCTTCGACAACCACGATCTGCGCCAAGCCACCGAGGCGTCGCTGCGCGCGCAGACCGGCGTCGTGCTGCAAAACACGGCGCTCTTCAACACGACGATCCGCGACAACATCCGCATGGGTCGGCAGGACGCGACCGACACCGAGGTCGAGGAAGCCGCGCGGCAGGCCGGGCTCCATGATTTCGTCATGCAGATGCCGGACGCTTACGAGACCAACGTCGGCAGCCAGGGCAGCCTGCTTTCGGGCGGTCAGCGCCAGCGGGTCGCGATCGCCCGGGCGCTGCTGCGCAGGCCGGCGGTGCTGTTCCTCGACGAGGCAACCTCCGCGCTCGACGCGCAGACCGAGGCCCAGGTCAACGAGACGATCGACGAGCTGGCGAGCAACTGGACGCTCGTCTCGGTGACCCACCGGCTCGCTAGCATCTCCAACTACGACCTGATCTTCGTGATGGACAAGGGGCTGGTCGCCGAATCCGGCAGCCATCACGAACTGGTCGCGAAAAACGGCATCTACGCTAATCTGTGGCGCAAGCAGAGCGGGTTTTCGATCGACCAGACCGGTGAGGCCAAGATCACGGTCGACCGGTTGCGCAACATCCCCTTTCTCGAGAAATGCACCGACCCGCTGTTGGAGAAGCTCGCCAACGATCTCCACTCGGAGACGTTTCCGGCCGGCCGGGTGGTGTTTTCCGAGGGCGAGCGCGGCGACAAATTCTACATCATCGCGCGCGGCCGCATCGAGGCGTCGGTGCTGCTCGACAGCACGACCAAGCATGTGCTGTCGATCAGCGAGCTCGGCGACTATTTCGGCGAACTGGCGCTGATCCGGCCCGTGCCGCGGACCTGGACGATGACGGCGCTGACCGACTCGGTGTGCCTGACCCTCAGTCGCCAGAACTTCACCGAGCTCCTCGCGATGGACGAGCAGTTGCGCGACGCGATCACCGCCACCGCCTATGCCCGCATGGAGGAGCTGTCAGAGGCGATCCTCGCGGCGGTCGACGCGGATTCCGAGGTTGCCATCCCCAACGCCGCCGATTAGGGGATCATTCGAGCCAGTTCCGCGATCACCGCGTCACGTTCTTCGACCAGGTAGAAATGGCCGCCGCGAAAGAGACGCAACCGAAACCCGGCACCGGCATGGGTCGCCCAGCCGCCGAGCGCCGCGGGACTGACCCACGGGTCGGCGCCGCCGCCCATCGCCGCGACCGGGACCGTCAGCTTTGGCCCCGCCGCGAAGCGATAGCGCTCGGCGATCGCGAAATCGGCGCGCAGCGCGGGGAGGATCGTTTCCAGGAGCTCCGGGTCGCTGAGCAACTCCACCGGCGTCCCGCCGAGAGCGGCGATCTCGGCGACGAACTCTGCGTCCGGCAACCCCGACAGCGCGCGCTCCGGCGGCAAATGCGGCGCGCGGAACGCCGAGGCGGCAAGACCCTGTGGCAGCGTTCCGGCCGCTTCGAGCCGCCGCGCCACCTCGAACGCGACGAGGGCGCCAAGGCTGTGGCCGAACAGGGCGAACGGCCGGTCGAGCAGCGGCGTCAACGCCGGCATCAATGCATCGAGCAGCGGGTCGAGCGCGTCGAAGCACGATTCGGCAAAACGCCGCTCACGACCGGGAAGCTGGATCGCGCACAGCTCGACGTGACCGGGCAGCGCCGCCGCCCAGGGCCGGAAGAACGACGCGCCGCCGCCGGCATGGGCAAAACAGAACAGCCGGGCGCGCGCGCCTCGCGCCGGAACCGTGGAAATCCACCGTGAAGAGAGCGACGATTGCGCCATACCGCCCGACCGGGGCACTGTGACCTATAGGCCAGGATGCGACCCAGCCCCCAGCATAAGCGAGCCCTAGCCGGTCCGGCAGTCCTGATCTGCGTCGGCGTGGCGCTTGCGTCGCCGGCGCGGGCACAGACGCTGCAACAGGAGATGGCCAACGCCTATGCGTCGAACCCGCAAATCCGCGGCTCGCGCGCCCAACTCGACGCCACCGCGGAGAATGTGCCGCAGGCGCTGTCCGGCTGGCGCCCGACCGTTACGATCACCGCCAGCGGCGGCCCCATCCAGCTCGACTCGTTTACCAGAACCACCGCCGGCAATGTCGTCGGCACCAATTACTTCCACACCCAGCTCTACCAAGCCGCGATCACCCAGCCCCTCTACAGCGGCGGCCAGACTGTCGCCCGCACGGCTCAGGCCGACCATCTCTTTGCCGCCGCGCAATGGCAGCTCGTCTCGGCCGAGGAGACCGTGCTGTCGGCGGTCGCCATCGACTACGCCGACGTGCTGCGAGACCAGGCGATCGTCGATTTCAACGCCAAGAACGTCAGATTCCTCGCCCACGAACTCCAACGCAGCCGCGCCCGCATCCAGGCCGGCGAGGTCACGCAAACCGACGTCTCGCAGTCGGAGGGATACTACGCCGCCGGCCAGGCGAGCCTGAAACAGGCCGAGGCGACGCTCGCGACCTCGCGCGCCAACTACCTGCGCGACATCGGCCACCCGCCCGGCCGGCTGACGCTGCCGCATATCAGGTTCGACATCCCCAAGGACCGCGACACCGCCGTCGACGAGACCATGTCGGACAACCCCGACCTGCTCGCGGCCAAGGAATCCACCCTCGCGTCAAAGGACAATGTCGACGCCGTGCGCAGCCAGCTCCTGCCGCAGATTTCGGCGCAAGCCGGAGTCCAGCGTACCAATGACCTCAATATCGAGGGGCAGGAACTGACGGCAAAGACGATAAAGCTGCAGATGACGATGCCGCTCTATGAGGCCGGCGCCATCTATTCGCAGACCCGCCAGGCGATGCGCAACGTCGCGGTCCAGCGCAGCCAGGTCGACACGACCCAGCGCACGGCCGTCGACGCGGTCGGCGCGGCCTGGGACACGCTCGACCAGATCCGCGGCGTCGTCACCGCGCTGCGCGAGGCGACCCGCGCCGACGCCAAAACGCTCGAAGGGATGATCGCGGAAAACGCGGTCGGGGTGCGGACCGTGTTCGACGTGCTGAACGCGCAGCAGACGCTGTTCCAGGCCCAGGTGGCGTTGGCCCAGGCGGTCGCCACCGAATTCACCGCGCAGGTGCAGATCGCGCAGTCCGTCGGCAGATTGACCGCGGCGTCGCTGAAATTGCCGGTCGCGCCATACAACCCGAATGCCTACATGAACGCCGTGCGCGACAAGTGGATCGGCTTCTATCCGGCGAACGAGGATGATTTTTCCGCCCCAGGTCCCACCATCGGACCGGAAGCGGCGCCGAGACCGGCCAAATGATAGAAGGCGATCTTCCCTGCGTTGAACCGCAACACGCGGATGGCTATGTTTCCGTCCCATATCAAGGGGGGCACGTTCTTGCACGACGGGTTCGCCGCTGAGCTCGGCAGCGATCTGACCGAGGTTGACCGGGTCGGGCGCCTCATCGAGGAGTTCGGGGAGCGCACCGGGCTGCCTCCAAAGCTGATCTATCACTTCACGCTGGCGTTCGACGAGCTCCTGACCAACACGATCTCCTACGGCTTCCCGGACGGGATGCACGAGGCGATCACGGTTTCCGTCACGCTCGACGACGAAAGCCTCGTCGCCGAGATCCTCGATTCCGGCATCGCCTTCAACCCGCTGGAACGCGACACTCCCGATATCACCTTGTCGGTCGAAGATCGCCCGATCGGCGGACTTGGCATTCATTTTGTTCGCACATTTATGGATAAGGTCGAATATTGCCGTGAAGATGGACGCAACCGGCTGACGATGGCAAAGTATCTGAAAGATTCCGCCTAGCGCGAATCCGAGCCGTAACCCGGCTGTAACAGTACCGGTAGTTGAGGAAAGGCACGAAGATCCATGGCGGACCAAATCCAAACCTCCCGGCCGAAGGGGCGCCTCGACAGCGGCGCCTGCGCGGCGTTCGAGACCGAGCTGACCGGATACCTCAACGCCGGCGCCCAGCGGCTGCTGATCGATTTCTCCGACCTCGACTACATCAGCAGCGCCGGGCTGCGCGTGATCCTGATGGCCGCCAAACGGCTCAAGGCAAGCGGCGGCGGGCTCGCGCTGTGCTCGCTCAACGAGACGATTGGCGAGGTTTTCGAGATCAGCGGCTTCGACCGCATCCTCGACATCCACAAGAACGCCGACAGCGCCAGGGCTCAGCTCGCCTCCTGACCGCGCCCGGCCGGGACCATGCCGGCGCTGCCCGCGCTGTTCCCGTCTTTTGTCTGCTATCGCGGCGTTGCCGTCACCGAGGATGACTTCGCCGGCGCCGGCACCGAAATCCCGCCCGCCCTCGCCGCCGCGATCCCGCGCCGCCGTGCCGAATTTGTCGCCGGCCGCCTCTGCGCCCGCGCGGCGCTGAACGCGCTCGGCGCCGTCTCCACCGAGATCCCGCGCGCCGCCGACGGCTCGCCGGAATGGCCTGCGGGGTTTGTCGGCTCGATCTCGCATACGTCAGGGCTCGCCTTCGCCGCCGCTTGCCGCGCCGCCGATGCCCAAAGCCTGGGGCTCGATGTCGAACGGCTCGTCGCGCCCGACCTCGCGCGGCAACTCGCCACGATCGTCGCGACCCCAGCCGAGCGCGCCCGCTTCGATCTCGCCGGCGCCGAGTTTTCAATCATCTTTTCGGCAAAGGAGGCAGTCTACAAATGCCTCTACCCGCTCGTACGGGAGTTTCTCGAATTCACGGATGTCGAGATCGAGGCGATCGGCGCCGACCGCTTTACCTGCCGCCTGACCCGAGCGCTATCGGCCGCATTTCCCGCCGGAACCGCGATCGAAGGCCGCTACACCATCCTGGACGGCATGATCCACGCCGGCGTGGTATTGCGGTAGGTGCCCGCAAAGACGCATCGCCTTTCAACTCGTCGCCCCCGAGAAGGCGGGGGTCCAGGGCAAGCGGCCGAGCGTTGGCCCTGGGTTCCCCTTCGCGGGAACGACGAAAAAGGACGACGGTGCGGTCCGATCGAAAATTGCATTAATCCCGATCGGTCGGCCCCGGCGTCTGGCCGGCGGCCAGGTTCTCGTAAATCCGGGCGATCTGGGTGAGCTGTTCGATCACGCTGCGGTCGCGCGTCGTCGCGACATAGCGCCGGGCGCGTTCGGCCTCCTCGCGGAAGAGGTCGGCGTGGCTGGAGATGCCGGTATTGGGTGCGATATCGGGCATGTTCCTAAAACACCCGAGTCGCAAACCCGTTCCCTACTCGCCTTGGAGTAGACGTGCGATTTCGTCGCAGGTTACGGAACTTATTCCTGCCATGATCGTTCTATAGAAACGCGACCATCGCGATCCTGGAGAGGATCGCGGAGTATATTGAGGCGAGGGGTCGCGTGCGTTACTGGGGGTACAAGTTCTTTCTCATTGCTTCAGGAGCGTGTATTCGCGCTGTCGAAGCGTTGAGTTTACCGCGCGCATTGTAATATTCATGTTCCTGATGGTCACCCTGATCGGCGGGCCGACGGCCCGTCCCGACCCGCGCCTCTGAGCCCCTTTCGGATCAACAGAGCAGCGGACCAAAAACAGTGATGACTGCACCAGCGCTGATCGCGCTGCTGGTCTCGGTTGGCTTTTCCGAGCCGCAGGCCCAGGCGATCGAAACCTATGCTGTCAGCCAGGCTGGCTATCAAATCGACGGCGAACACATCCTCGACCCGTGCGCCAAATCATGGATGGGCGACGGGCTTTTCGGACTGACACGGGAGTTGCGGCGATCCATGCACGCCGAGGCAGGCACCAGAGGCTGCGTTTCGGCCGAGAACCAGGTTCAGTTCCTGGCTCATGCCTGGCCCGAGCACTATCCGAACTGCGCGGCCAGGTTCGCGGCCGGCAATCTCAGGGTCTTCAGGAAGTGCTTCGGCCTCGGCGAAGGGAGCTGACCCGCCCTACTCCGTAACCACCCCGGCGTCGTGCCCGAACAGCCATTGCATGCTTTCGGGCGCACGCTCGCGGGTCGCCACCATCGCGGCGTCGCGCGCCTCCTGCTCCGGCCCGTCTATCATGTGGTAGCGGAGCTTGTTGGCGCGCGACATCTGCTGCAGCCGCGACACCCGCGGCAGGCGAATGCGCTCGTAGCGCAGGAGCGCCTCGGCCGGGTCGCCGCCTTCGGCGAGGCAGGTCGCAAGACACGCGCCGTCCTCGATCGCCTGCGCCGCGCCCTGCGCCATGAACGGGTACATCGGGTGGCAGGCATCGCCGAGCAACGTCACGCGCCCGGCGGACCAGCGCGGCAGCGGGTCACGGTCGAACAGCGCCCAGATAAAGCACGTCTCCGCCCGTTCTATGACCGTGCGGACCTGCGGATGCCAGCCCTCGAACGCGGCGAGCGCCCGCTCGACCGTCGCGCGGTCGGTCCAGTCCTCGCGGTTCCAGGTGTCGTGCTCGGTCCAGCCGACGAAATTCAAGAGGCGCCCGCCCGACACGAAATAATGGACGAGGTGCGCCCCCGGCCCGAGCCAGGACTGGTTGCCGCGTTCGAGCCCGAGATCGGCGATCCGCTCGCTCGGCACCAGCCCGCGATAGGCGACGCACCCGGCGAATTGCGGGTCCTCGGCTCCGAACAGCGCCGCACGCACCGCCGAATGGATGCCGTCCGCCCCGACCAGGATACCGGGCCGTACGCGGACCCCGTTCTCAAACCACACCTCGGCATGGTCGCCCCGGTCGGCGAGCCCGACCAGCCGATGCCCGAGATGAATGCGCTCGGCGGGAAACCCGGACGCGATCACCGCGAGCAGGTCGGCGCGGTGCATGGTCAGATGGGGCGCGCCATAGATCGCCTCGCATTGCGGGTTGAGCCCCGCCTTTTGCAGCGTGCGCCCGTCATCCCAGCGCCGCTGGTGCATCCCGATCGGCCGCACCGCGTCGCGATCGAGGCCCTCGCCCAGCCCAAGCCGGTAGAGGATGCGCGCCGCGTTCGGCCCCATATTGATGCCGCCGCCGATCTCGGTCAGCTCCGGGGCCTGCTCGTAAACCTCGACATCGAACCCGGCCCGGCGCAGCGACAACGCAGCGGTGAGCCCGCCGATGCCGGCGCCGATGACGGCGATGTTGAGGGGAGCGTTCGCCATATGCTCACAGTAAAGGAGCGCGGGCGTCTCGCCCGCACCCTTCGCGAAAAATGCGGGCGGGACGCCCGCGCTCCTAGTTCGGATAGACGATCGTCCGCATCATCACGCGGCGTTCGCCGGGGTGGGAGTCGCCGGCGCCGCGGTGCATCGTCGCCTTCTCGTCCCACATCAACAGGTCGCCGACTTCCCACGAATGGTAATAGGTGAACTTTTCCTGCGTCGAATGCCGGGCCAGCTCCTCGATCAGCTCCCACGCGGCGTCCTTTTCCATGCCGCGGAAGCCGTGGACGTGCATCGGGTTGACGAACAGCACGGGGCGTCCGGTGACCGGGTGGTTGATGACCGCCGGCCGCTCCTTTTCGGGATACGGCTTGTCGGTCATACGCTGCTCTTCCTCGGGATCGTAGAGCCGCGCGCCGGCGGGGCCGTCGGTGCGGCCGTGGAGCCCGGTCATCGCCGCGAGCCGGTCCTTCATCGCCGCCGGCAATTCCGCATAGGCCCGGTACATGTCGGCGAACATCGTGCCGCCCTTCGCCGACGGCACTTCGAGCGCGTGCAGCATCGCGAGGCGTGGCGGCGTCTCCTCATAGGTCGAGTCGGTATGCCAGTCGGTCGCCCGCTTGACCCCGTACCAGTCGATCTGCCCGTCATCCTCGACATTGCGCAGCCACGACACCTCGGGCACGCCGGGATAGCGGTACTTGACCAGCGAATGAATCTTCGGCGCGCCGAACCGCCGCCCGAACGACGCCAATTGCTCGGCGGTCAGCTTCTGCTTGCGGAACACCAGCACCGGGTTTTCGGCGAATGCCTGCTCGATCCAGGCAAATGTCGGGTCGTCGAGCGTCGCCAGGTCGACACCGATAGCCTCGGCGCCCAAAGCCTCGCCAAGCGGACGGATTCGCGGTGAGCCGGTCATCGAATACTCCTTCGCAACAGGGCACGAATACTATGAGCCGGGAACGGCGGTCGAGGAAAGCCCTGAGGCGCCGTAGTGCTTGACATGGAAATGATGGGCTTCGCTGCGCTCAGCCCATCCTACGGTCGGTCATTTAGGGATCGTCAATCCCATCAGCCGCTCCGCCGCCTTCTCGACCCCCTCCAGATGCCGGCAGGCATCGATCAGCTCGGCGAACTGCGCATCCGGGATCGGCAGGCCGTCGGAGACCGGGCGGATGCGGCGGGCGTGTTCCTCGAAATCCCAGATGAACTCGCGGCCGGTGCCCTCGCGGGTGTGGCTCTTTCCGTCCTTGGTGAAGATCGTCACGCGCGGTCCGAAGAGGGTGCGCCGCACGACCGGGACCAGGGTTACGCGGTGCATCAGGTCGAGCACCTCAGGGGGGTCGCTTTCGCCGGGACCGGGCATCGCCTGGCGCAGCATCGGAAACCCGCGCATCGCCGCGCCATAAGCCGAGAAATACTGGGTGCTGCCGATTTTTGGCTTGCCGTCGATCGCCGGGGTCGGAAAGGCCGGGCTCGGGTATTCGGTCTCGAACCAGTTGACCAGCGCCTCGATGCGGTCGATGTCGGCGTAGCTTATGTCGTGCTCCTCGCACAATTTCGCGGTCACGTCGATATGGGCGATGTTGTACCCGGCGGTCGAATAGATGCGGTACAGCGTCTCGAGGAAAATCCAGTCGCGCCCGAGCCCCTTGGTGACGTCGGCGATGCTGGCGCGGTTGTCGCCGGTATAGGAAAACCTGAGCTCGCCGCGGTTGTTGCCGGCATAGGAGTGGTAGAACCCGGCCTCGCCTTCGAGCACGGTCTCGCCGCCCGGTGTCCCCTGCTTGGCCATCGCGACCGCGAGCAGCGCGTTCCTCACCGCCCCGCCCTCGCGCAACGATCGCCCGCCGCTGCGGATGCCTTCGAGGTTGCCCGAGGCGAGGTTGACGCATTGCGCGATCGCCCCGTGGACCTGGCCGGCGTCGAGCCCTTGTATCTTCGCCGCCGCGACCGCCGCGCCGAAAATCCCGAACACCGGCCCGGCATGAAACCCGCGCGACATCACGGTCAGGATGAACTCGGCCGCCATCCGCTCCATGACCTCGTACCCGGCCGCGACGCCGGTGAGGAACGCCTTGCCCGAAGCGCCGGTCAGCTCGGCCGCGGCAAACGCCGCCGGCAGGATCGCGGTGCCGGGATGGGTCAGCATGCGGAACGTGTCCCACTTGCCGCCGGCGAGGATCATCTCGGCGTTGACAAAGGCGGCGCCGGCCTTGGTGAGCTTCGCGCCGCTGACGAGCACGCGCGCCGCCCCGCCGCCGCCCGCCTCTTCCTCCTGCATCAGCGCCAGCGCCTGCCTGCTCGCCGGCATGTCGTGCGCGACGAGGGCAGAGGCGAGCGCCTGCAAGGTCACGCCCTTGGCGCGGTCGACCACCGCGTCGGGCAGGTCGTCATAGCCGAGCCCGGCGACAAAGGCGGCGAATTCCCGGCTCAGCGACATGGCGGTCTCCCTCTTCGGCCGAAACTGATCTAGCATGACCCGGTGAAGCCCGCAAAATTCGACTACCACGCCCCCGCCTCGCTGGACGAAGCGCTCGCACTGTTGGCTCGCTACGGCGACGAGGCGCGGCTGCTCGCGGGCGGGCAGAGCCTCGTGCCGATGATGAATTTCCGGCTCGTCGCGCCGGCCGCGCTGATCGACCTCAACCGCGTCGCGGACCTCGACCATATCGTCACCGATGGCGCCATGGTGCGGATCGGCGCGATGACCCGGCAGCGCACGATCGAGTTCTCGCCGCTGATCGCCGACCGCCTGCCCTTGCTACAGCAGGCGATCAAGTGGATCGGCCACCTCCCGACCCGCTCGCGCGGCACGATCGGCGGCTCGATCGCCCATGCCGACCCGGCCGCCGAAATCCCGATGGTGCTGCGGGCGCTCGACGGCGAGGTGGTCGCGCGCGGAGCCGGGGGCGAGCGCCGCATCGCCGCCGCCGACCTTTTCCTGTCGCCGCTGACGACCGCGCTCGCACCGGACGAAATCCTGACCGAAATCCGCCTGCCGGCGATGCCCGAGGGCGCCGGCTGCGCGATCGAGGAATTCGCCCGCCGCCATGGCGATTTCGCGATCGCGTCGGTCGCCGCGATGGTGGTCCATACCGGCGGCGGACGGTACACGGTGCGCCTCGCGACCGGCGGAATCGGCGCGGTGCCGGGGCGGCTCGGGGCGGCGGAGACAATCCTCGAGCAGCAGGGTTTCGGCGCCGCCGCGCTCGCCGCCGCCGCGGAAAAAGCGGCCGAGCTGGTCGACCCGCTCTCCGACCACAACGCCTCGGCCGATTTCCGCCGGCACCTGACCGCCGTGCTGACCCGCCGCGCGGCGATTGCGGCCGCCCGAGCCGTGGCCTGACCCCATGGACGTCGCCCTCACCGTCAACGGCAAACCCGAGCGCGGCAACTGCGAGCCGCGCAAATTATTGGTCGATTTCCTGCGCGAGGACCTTGGCCTCACCGGAACCCACGCCGGCTGCGAGCACGGCGTCTGCGGCGCCTGCACGGTGCTGGTCGACGGCCACGGCGTGCGCTCGTGCCTGATGTTCGCCGCGCAGGCCGACGGCGCCGAGATCATCACCGTCGAAGGGCTCGCCAGCGGCGGCGCGCTCCACCCGCTGCAACAGGCCTTTCACGAGCACCACGCGCTGCAATGCGGGTTCTGCACGCCGGGGATGCTGATCGCCGCGCTCGATTTCCTCACCGTCAACCCAAGCCCGACCGACGCCGAAATCCGCGACGCCCTCTCCGCCGTGCTGTGCCGCTGCACCGGCTACAACAACATCGTCAAGGCCGTCGCCGCGGCCGCCGAAAAGATGCGCGCCAAATGAAAACGATCGACACGCCCTGGGTCGGCCGCTCGATCCTGCGCCGCGAGGACCGGCGCCTGTTGACCGGCGCCGGCCAGTTCACCGCCGACCTCGAACTGCCGCGGATGCTGCACGTCGCCTTTGTCCGCAGCCCTCTCGCCCACGCCACGATCCGCGGCGTCGATGTCAGCGCGGCCGTCAAGGCGCCGGGCGTCGTGCTGGCGATGAACGGCGCCGAGCTGATGGCGCAGGTGCCGCCGGCCCCCGACGCGCAGCTTTCCCTGCCGAGCAAATGGACCGCGACGGTCCAGCACAAATTCCTCAACCCCGCCCAGCCGCTGCTCGCGCACGACAAGGTGCGGTTTGTCGGCGAGGCCCTCGCCGTCATCGTCGCCGACAGCCGCTACACCGCCGAGGACGCGGCCGAGCTGGTCGCGGTCGATCTCGACCCCCTGCCCGCCGCAATTGATGTCGAGCAGGCGATCGGCCCCGGCGCGCCGGTGTTGCACGACCATCTCGCCACCAACCTCATCGGCGAGTTCGCGATCGCGAAAGGCAACGTCGCCGCCGCGCTCGCCGCCGCCCCGCATCGGCTCGAACGCCGCTACGTCCACCACCGCTACGCGGCGATGCCGATGGAGTGCCGCGGCGTCGTCGCCGAGTACGAACGCCGCAACGACCGGATGACGATCTGGTCCTCGACCCAGGTCGTGCATTGGGTCCGCCGCGAGGCCGCGCATGTGCTCGGGATGGCCGAAACGCGGGTGCGCTGCGTCGCGCTCGATGTCGGCGGCGGGTTCGGGGTCAAGGGCCATGTCTATCCCGAAGATCTGCTGATCCCGTTCCTCGCGCGAAGGCTCGGCCGCCCGGTGCGCTGGATCGAGGACCGGCACGAGCACCTCCTCTGCTCGGCCCATTCGCGCGACCAAATCCACGACGTCGCGGTCGGGTTCGACGACGAGGGCCGCATCCTCGCGCTGCGCGACGAATTCACCGTCGATTGCGGGGCGTGGAACACGCTCGGCGCCGGCATCGCCTACAACACCGCCGTCCACCTCCCCGGCCCGTACAAGCTCGCGAATTACTCGTCGAGCGCGAAGATCGCCGTCACCAACAAGGTGCCCAATTCCGCCTATCGCGGCGCCGGCCGCCCCGAGGCGGCGTTTGCAATGGAGCGCACGATCGACCTGATCGCCCGCGAGCTCG
Source organism: Allostellaceae bacterium (assembly GCA_036268075.1). GTDB lineage: Bacteria > Pseudomonadota > Alphaproteobacteria > ATCC43930 > CGMCC-115725 > DATARH01. The sequence continues at coordinate 78,591 of DATAUV010000089.1, forward strand.
GGTTGGAGCCGGCGGAGGTGCGGCGGCGCAACATGATCCCCGCCGCCGAGATGCCGTACAGCGCCGGCATCCCCTATCGCGACGGCGAGCCGATCGTCTACGACAGCGGCGACTACCCGCGCGCGCTCGACGAGGCGCTGACGGCGATCGGCGGCCTCGCCGAGTTCCGCCAGCGCCAGGAAGCCGCCCGCGAGCAAGGCCGCCATCTCGGACTCGGGATCGGCTGCTATGTCGAGGGCACCGGCGTCGGTCCGTTCGAGGGCGCGACGGTGCGGCTCGACCCCGGCGGCCAGCTCTACGTCGCCTCCGGCGCGTGCCCGCAAGGCCAGGGCATGGAGACGATCTTTGCCCAGGTGATGGCCGACCAGTGGAAGGTGACGCCCGACGATGTCGTGCTCGGCCTCGCCGACACCGCGTCGATCGCGATGGGGTTCGGCACGATCGCGAGCCGCAGCACGGTCACGCTCTCGGCGGCGATCCACCAGGCGAGCGCGAAGCTCCGCGACAAGGTCTTCGCCGTCGCCGCCAACATGCTCGAATGCGCGCCCGCCGACCTCGAATTGCGCGACGGCGGGGTCGGCATCGTCGGCGTGCCCGGCACCACGGTCAGCCTCGCCAAGATCGCGGCGGCGGCGCGGCCGGGCTGGGACAATGCCCGTCCCGAGGGCGTCGAGGCGGGCCTTGAGGAAACCTATTACTGGGAGCCGCCGACCGTCACCTGGAGCTACGCCGTCCACGTCGCGATCGTCGAGATCGACCCCGAGCTCGGCCGCGTCACGGTCGAGAAATACGCCGTCGCGCACGATTGCGGCACGGTCGTCAACCCGCTCCTCCTCGACGGCCAGGTCGCCGGCGGCACCGCGCAGGGCCTCGGCGGCATCCTGATGGAAGAACTCGCCTACGACGATGCGGGGCAGCTTCTGACCGGCTCTCTGATGGACTACCTCGTCCCGACGGCGAGCGACATGCCGGATATCGCGATGGTGCATCTGCACGCGCCGTCGCCGCTCAACCCGCTCGGGGTCAAGGGCGTCGGCGAAGGCGGCGCCGTCGCCCCGCCCGCCGCAATCGCCAACGCGGTCTGCGACGCGCTCGCGCAATACGGCGTCGAGATCAACCGCACCCCGATCAAGCCCGAGGCGTTGGTCGCCGCGATCGAGGCCGGCCGTAAGCGGTGATGATAATCCCCGCCGCCGGGGGTTGCGGACCCGCCCGCCTGCGGCTTATATGACGCCCCTTGATCCCCGGTAGCTCAGTGGTAGAGCAGGCGGCTGTTAACCGCCTTGTCGCTGGTTCGAATCCGGCCCGGGGAGCCATCTTCGCCACGGCGCGCGAAAGCGCGCCGTGGCTTCTCTCTCCTTCAGATTCTGCACCACAGTACGAGGCGAACTTCGGCGACGGCGTTGGTGAACCATTCTAGCAGGCGATCTTGGGGAATTGACGTCCCAATTCTCCGGCGTCATTGTCATCGCAGCAACACCCGCCACGCCTCTCGACGATGCGCACCCGGCGGGTTTTCTATTGGTGATCACGCTGCATCCTTCGGGGCGGCATGAGGCTCCGGCCGGCGCGCCCAGTGTCCCTCAGCGCACAGCCACCGGGAGATGCCCAGAGCCGCAAAGTCGTGGGTACGGGCCATGCCTTCTCTCGAACCCAGACGAAGGTGTGGGCGCGCCTTTGAGGGATTGGCGTCCCGTTGCGAAGAAGCTGGAACCGCTCGGCCGTCATAATCCCCTGCGCCCTCCCCTGACCTGCGCGGTTCTATGCCGCCTTGGCGATCTGAACCTCAACATGGAGGCCGGCGGCAGAGAGCATGTTGACGAGGGTGTCGATGCTGAATAGGTCGATCTTGCCGCGGTTGAGGTCGGATATGCGGGGCTGGCTCACCCCCAGCAGCTTCGCCACCTGGGCCTGAGTCAGCCCTTCGTGCTTGATATGCTCGGTCAGGGCTATCATCAGGCTAGAGCGGAGCTTCATGTTCTCCGCCTCGGCAGGCGACTCGGAGATGGCATCCCAGACGCTGGCAAATCTCTCATTGCTCATGGCTTCAATTCCCTGACCAGTTCCTTGTACCGCCGTGTCGCCAACGCGATGTCTTCCCGTGCCGTCCGCTGCGACTTCTTCTGGAAACAGTGCAGCACGAATACCGCCTCGGCGAAGTTCGCCATATAGATGATCCTGAAGGCTCCGTCTTCGTCCCGAATCCGTATCTCCCGGACGCCCTGGCCGACAGTCACCATCGGCTTCCAATCGCCCGGCTCAAAGCCCGCGCTGCACCCGATCGAGCTGAAAGCCGGCTTCACGCCTCGCGGCGCCCGGAAAGGTTCGCAGGTCGCTGAGGGCCGAACCCCGAAACTCCAGCGGCTTTAGGGGCTCAACCATCGAACCCCTCTCCTATATAAGGTTTTGTATATTCTGACAACCCCTGTCTCCCGAAATCCACGGTCATGCGCTTTCTAAAGGCATTCATGCGGCGTCCTTTGGGACGGCGTAAACGCCATATCCTGCTCGGTACAGGAACCCCTCGGCGCACAGCTTGCACAGGTAGAACCGGGTAATGCCCAATCCCGCGAAGTCACGGGTGCGGGCTATGCCCTTCTCCCGGACCAGGGCAACGGCCTTGTCCCTCAGAAGGGTTCGTATTGCGACTGTCGGGGTTTTTCGTAGTCCGGGGGCGTCTCGGCTCTTTCCAGCCGCCCTCGGGTAGGACTATCGCCTACGTATATGTCTGGTCATCGCCGGACCCGGCGAGCCAGTTTCGGTCAGAGGGTGAGGCGGCCGCCGCCGACCCTCTGATCCGACCCGCCCGCTAGAGCATGTTCCGGAAAAGCCAGGATCACGCCAGCCGCTCGGCCAGCTCCATATCCTCGGCTTCCCGCATCGCCGCGCGGTCGTCGAGATCGATCCCCGGCATCAACCCGCCGGTCGCGGTGCTGACCGGCGGCAAAACCCGGGCGCCTCGGCTGGTCCGCGGACCTTCGTCGAGGACACGGCGAAGCCCATCCTCGATCAAGACGGTCAGCGACCGTCCTTCGTCGAGCGCTTTACGCCTGGCTCGCCTGATAAGATCGCCCGGCAGCCTGACTGTCGTTCGCTCAACCATATGTCATGACAGGTCCACCGGCGCGCGTTTGTCAATCCAGCCGACCCGCCGCCACATCAACGGATGAGCCCGAGCCCCAAAAGGCCGATCACGATCAGGTAGGCGGCGACGACGTAGTTCAGGATTCGCGGCGCGATCAGGATCAGGACGCCGGCGATCAGCGCCACGATCGGTTGCAGGTGGGCAAGACTTAGCGTCATTTTCGAGGGCTCCTTCGGGACAATCGCCGCGCGCACGGCGGCACGATTCGCTCGCCCCGACCGAACCAACTCCAAGCGCGTGAAACCGCTCCCGCGCTTTCGCCTGCGGGTTAACGCTCGCGATCGCGCTGCCGATCATCGTTCCCGTCGTGATCGTCGTCTTGTGGACGGGGCCGGCCTATGTGCCGTTCCCGCGCGGCCGTCGGGGTTGTGCCAGGACCTGCTAGACCAAGAGCTGCTCACCCATCGATCTTGACGACCGTCCGCCCGCGCACGCCGCCCTTGAGTATCTTTGCGGCGAGGCCGGGGAGCGCGCTCAGCGGGACCTCGTCGATGATGGTTTCGAGCTTGTCGAGCGGGAGGTCCTGGGCGAGCCGCTGCCAGATTTCGACGCGCGGCTCGTAAGGGCACATCACCGAGTCGATGCCGAGGAGGTTGACCCCGCGCAGCAGGAACGGGATCACCGTCGTCGGCAGGTCGCTGCCGCCGGCGAGCCCGCACGACGCGACGCTGCCCATGTATTTGAGCTGGGTCAGCAAGGTTGCCAGCGTATTCCCGCCGACCGCGTCGACCGCCCCGGCCCAGCGCTCGCGGTCGAGCGGCCGCGTCGGCTTTTCGGAGAGCGTCGCGCGGTCGATCAATTCCGCGGCGCCGAGCGCCTTCAGGTAGTCGCCCTGCTCAGGCCGCCCGGTCGAGGCCACGACCTGGTGCCCGAGCTTTGCCAGCAGAGCCACCGCCGTAGACCCGACCCCACCCGCCGCTCCGGTCACGAGCACCTCGCCGCCGCCGGGCTTCAGCCCGTGCTTTTCCAGCGCGATCACCGCCATCATCGCCGTGAACCCGGCGGTGCCGACCGCCATCGCCTGCCGGGTCGACAAGCCCGCCGGCAGCGGCACCAGCCAATCCGCCTTGACCCGCGCCCGCCCGGCATACCCGCCCCAATGCATCTCACCGACCCGCCACCCGGTCAGCACGACCTTGTCGCCGGCCTTGAAGTTGGGAGAAGCGGAGTGCGCGACCGTCCCGGCGAAGTCGATCCCCGGCACATGCGGGTAGGTGCGAACGAGCCGCCCAATGCCGGACAGGACCATCCCGTCCTTGTAGTTGAGCGTCGAATACTCGACCGCGACGGTCACTTCACCGTCGGGGAGCTGCGATTCGTCGAGCGTCTCGAATTTCGGAGTGACCTTGCCGTCCGCCTCGTGGAGGACGAGGGCTTGGAATATCGCCATCTAGAACTCCTCTGCCTCATCGGAAGGGCGGGCGTGCCGCCCGGCCCTCACCCGTCTCGCTGCGCTCGTCACCCTCTCCCGCAATGCGGGCGAGGGGATTAAGGGTGCCCGAAGGGCGGGTGAGGGCAGGGTCAGCTCCGCAGCGGTTCGACGATCGAGACGAAATTCGCGACCGCGGCGCCGCCCATGTTCATCACGCCGGCGAGCGAGGCGCCGGGGATTTGCATGTCGCCGGCGGTGCCGGTCACCTGCATCGCCGCCAGCACGTGCATCGACACGCCGGTCGCGCCGACCGGGTGGCCCTTTGACTTGAGTCCGCCCGACGGGTTGACCGGCAGCCGCCCGTCCTTCTCGGTCCAGCCTTCGAGGATCGCGCGGGCGCCCTCGCCTTTCGGCGTGAGCCCCATCGCCTCGTACTCGATCAGCTCGGCGATCGTGAAGCAATCATGCGTCTCGACCAAGTCGAGGTCGGCGAGGGACAGCCGCGAGCCGGCGAGCGCCCGCTTCCATGCCAGCTCCACCCCCTCGAAACCGAGGATGTCGCGCTTCGACATCGGCAGGAAGTCGTTGACCTGCTCGGCCGCCCGGAGCGCCACCGCCTTTTTCAACGACAGCGCCGTCTGCACGTCGGCGAGCACCACCGCGGCCGCGCCGTCCGAGACCAGCGAACAGTCGGTGCGCTTCAGCGGCCCGGCGACGAGCGGGTTCTTCTCCGAGATATTGCGGCAGAACTCATAGCCGAGATCGCGTTGCATCTGCGCCATCGGGTTGGAGACGCCGTTCTTGTGGTTTTTCGCCGCGATGCGGGCGAGGGCGTCGGACTGGTCGCCGTAGCGCTGAAAGTATTTCTGCGCGATCTGGCCGAAGATGCCGGCGAACCCGCCCTCGATCTGGTCCTCCTCCTTGCGGTAGGAAGCGCGGAGCAAGAGGTCGTTGACCTCGGCGCCGCTGCGCTCGGTCATCTTCTCGACCCCGACGACGAGCGCCAGCCGCGCCTTCCCCGCCGCGATCGTGTTGAGCCCCATATGGATCGCCGCCGAGCCGGTTGCGCAGGCATTCTCGACCCGCGTCGCCGGCTTGAAGCGGAAGCCCGGGTCGGCCTGGAACACCAGCGAGGCCGGGAATTCCTGCTTCACGAACCCGCCGTTCATCGTGCCGAGATAGATCTGGTCGATATCGGCGGCCGAGACGCCGGCATCGACGAGCGCACCCTGCGCGACCTCGACGATCAGCGATTCGACGTCGCGGTCGTCATGCCGTCCGAATTTGCTATGCGCCCAGCCGACGATGCACCCGGTCATCAGGGCCTCCGTTATGTCCCGCGCCGATCGTAGCAAGAGCCGGCCGCGCGCTCTATCTTGTTCAGCGCCTCATATAGTGAGCCGAGCGGCCGATGCGGATGTTCGTATGCCTGATCGCTGTGCTGTTCGCTTCGCCGGCCGCCGCCTCCGATAGCGGCGCCGTGACAATCGAGCA
>DATAUV010000090.1:0-21595 GCA_036268075.1 Allostellaceae bacterium
ACTCTCTAGAAGTGGCGGGGCATGCGCCGTGCACCCACTCATCGGTGGAGGGGTGGCCGAGTGGCTGAAGGCGGCGGTTTGCTAAACCGTTATACGGTTAACCCCGTATCGTGGGTTCGAATCCCATCCCCTCCGCCACCCTTCTAAACAAATCAATAGCTTATCTGGAAAATCGAAGCGGATCATCGACCCGCGGGTTGGCGGGCCAAGACGACGCGCCCGGTCGGCTTCTGGCCGCTCGGCAAATGGCCGCTCGCGTGGGCATGTGGTGCACAATCTGCCCAACCCGGCGGTTCGATTTTGGGTGACGAGTGACGTCGTCCCCGACGGGTATATAGGCGGCCGATCAGAGGTTGCCGCAGCGCGTGGCTTGCGTTCCGAAGATGACGACGCTGCCCGAATTTTGCAGCATCGCGGCCACGTCGTTCGGCGGGCATTGCGTTGGGCCCGACAGGGTGATCCCGAGATCCGAAACCGGAGGAATGAATTGGTCGGGACTGACCCCGAAATTCGGCGGCACCGCAGGCGCCGGCACCGCGGTCGCCGTCACGATGAGGGTGCCGTCGGCAAAGGTCAGCGCATAATTCGGCACCGCGGCCAGGGTGCCCTGCGTGATCGGGTATGAGCCGGCGGCGCTGCCGGTGTTTGCGGTGGTCGCCAGCGCACCCGACAGGCTGTCGCCGTTGACCAGGTTTCCGGAGGTGATGGCGAAGGTCAGCGGCGGGTTCGGCTGGCCGGGCAGCCGCGACAGGTCGTCCGCGGCAACCGTGAGCGGACGCGGCGTTACGGTGAGCCCACCCGGCACGTAGGTGATCGCGTAGTTCGACAGGCCGGTGCCGATCGCCGCGGACGGGCTGATGGCGTAGGGGCTGCCGGTAACGGATGCCGCCGCGGCGGCCCCGGCGCTGGCGAGCGACACGCCGGTCACCGTGTCGCCCGCCACCAACCCGCCGGCGCCGAACTCGGTGCCGGCGAAGTTCAGCGTGTTTCCATAGACCTTGGCGAGATTGTCCGCGGTTATGGTCAGCGCCGCTTGGGTGATCGTGCCGGTGCCGGAGGCGGTGGTCGGCAGCGTGTAGTTGCCGAGCAGCGTCGTACCCGTCGGGGTGAAGTCGCCGGCGACGAGGCTGGCGCCGACGCCGATCCCGGTCCCGGCGTTCGCCGAGACGTAAGTGCCGGTGACCGGCGACACCGTAGCGCCGTCGTCGGCGACGAAGCCTGTCAGCGTGAAATTCCCGGAGGCCAATGGCGCCGCGGCCGTGCCGTCATAGATTTTGGTCGGGTTGCCGGTGATCGAGGCGCTCAACGCCGCCGGAGTCACCGTCAGCGCGCCGTTGGCATAGGTGATCGTGTAGTTCGACAGGCCGCTGCCGAGCGCGTTGCTCGCGGCGATCATGTAAGGCGAGCCCGCCACGTTCGCCGTCGCGGCCGCACCGGGGCTCGTCAGCGTTGCCCCGGTCACGGTATCGCCGTTCACGAGCCCGCTCGTCGTGAGCGCCGTCGCCCCCAGCGACAAGGCCTGGCCATAGATTTTCGACTGGCTGGAGGCCGTCACCGTCAACGCCGCCGGAGTCACCGTCAGCGCGCCGTTTACATAGGTGATCGTGTAGTTCGACAACCCGCTGCCAACCGCGTTGCTCGCGGTGATCACGTAAGGCGAGTCCGCCACGTTCGCCGTCGCGGCCGCACCGGGGCTCGTCAGCGTGACCCCGGCCACGGTATCGCTGTTGATGAGCCCGCTCGTCGTGAACGCCGTCGTTCCCAACGACAAGGCCTGGCCATAGACTTTCGACTGGTCCGACGCCGTCACCGTCAACGTCAACGCCGCCGGGTTGACGGTCAAGAACCCGGCATTGACGAAGGCGAGGCTGTACCCGCTCTCGACGGTCAGAGAACCGGCCGCCGCGACGATCGGGTAGGGGTTGCCGGCCACCGTCGCGGATATGGGTGAGCCGGTGGAGGTCACGTTCGGCGTGCCGGAAACGACATTTGCCGCCGTGTCGGCGAGAAACGCGCCGGCGACGCCGGGGGCAAAGCCGGTCTCGGTGAATGCCGCCCCGACCGCGGCGGTCGCATCCTGGCCAAAGGTCTTGCTGACATTGGTGGTGGTGACGGTGAGGGGCTGGCCCTGGGCGAACAGGTAACGGTTGCCGCCCGCCGTCACGCCGATCGGCGGCAGCGTGGCAAAGGTCGCGCCCCACACCGCCGTGTTGCCGCTGTCGAGATTGCCGAAAGTGTCGCCGGCCGGCGCGTTCGAATAGATCAGCCAGCGATCGCCGCCGGTCGCCGCGACGGCCCCGGCGCCGCTGTTGTTGACGAAGTTGCCGAGCGTCGACAGCGCGACGCCGGCTCCGGTCACCGCCGCGCCCGGGGCGATCGTCATGTCGCCGCCGGCGATGGCGGTCACGGCCGCGTTCGTGGCGATGCCGGTCTGTACCCCGCCGAGGCCGGCGATCGTGAACCCGGTGCTGTCGCTGAAGCCGATCGCCCCGCCGGCGAGCCCGGTCCCGGCCGCGTCGAAGCTGGTGAGCGTGACATTGCCGGTAATCGCGTTGGTCGCGCTGTTGAGCGTGATCGACCCGCCGGCGAGGAGCTCGGTCGTCGCCTGGAAATTGGTCGCGGTGATGCCGCCGGCGGTCTGGTTGATGTTTCCGGTGACCGACAGCTTCACATTGGTGCCGGAAATATCGCTGTTGAGGATCAGGTCCGGGTCGCCGATGGTGAACAGCGTCACCGGGCCGGTCGAGGCGATGGTCCCGGCCGTCGTCAAGACCAGGCCGTTGTTGAAAAGGATGCCGCCGGGGCTGGTGCCGGTATCGCTCCACGGGCCGAGATTGGAAACGTTGTTGCCGCTCGCCATGCTGGCGCCGCCGACTGAGCTGCCGGTCACGGTCGAGGCGGTGAAGAAGCCGGACTGCTGAAAGACCGTCCCGGCCGAATTCAGCGTGATCGTGCCGCCCGGGGTGGTGATGTTGCCGGCGAGCGTCAGGTTGTCTCCGTTGCCGGTTGTCGTCAGCGTCACGCCGCCCGCGCCCGATGTTATCGTTGCCGTAGTCAGCGCCTGCCCGTCCGTAAAGGCGACGGCGCCGCCGCCGGTGTTGGTGAAATTGCCGAAGGTGTTGACCAGGTTGGCGCCGGAGAAATTCGCCCCGCCGACCGCGCTGCCGGTCAGCGTCGCGGCGGTGATGGAGCCCGACGGCTGGGCGATCGTCCCGGCCGAGTTCAGCGTCACGGCGTTGCCGGTCGCGATCAGACTGCCGCCGAGCGTCAGGTTCGATCCCGACCCGGTCGTGGTCAAGGTGAGGTTGCTGGCCGAGCTGATCGTGCTCGTGGTCGTCAGAGGTGCCCCATTTGTAAAGCTGAAACCGCCCCCGTTTATAACGCCGCTGCTGAACGGCCCGAGTACTCCAACTTGGTTTATACCGGTAAGGCTCGCCTCGCTGAAGGAAAAGCCGGTCAAGGTGCTGGCGGTGATGATCGCCCCGCTCGCTTCGCCGATCGCCACGCCCGAATCCAGATTCGCGGTTCCCGTCGTGCCGATGCCGGTCTGGAGCCCGCCAAGGCTGGCGACCGTATAGGTGAAATCGTCGGCGAGACTGATCGCGCCGGCGGCGAGCGCGCCGCCGTTTCCGGTCAGCGAGGTCAGCGTGACGTTGCCGGTTATCGAGTTCGGAGAAGGGCTGATCAGCGAGATCGCGCCACCGCCCTCGAGCAGGGTCGTGGCGACGAGATTTACCGCACGGATCGACCCGCTCTCGGCGTCGCTAATATTGCCGGAGACCGTCAGCGTCACATCGCCGGCGGAGGTCACCGTAGAGCCGATCGTCAGGCTTTTCGCGTCGGTAAAGCTGATATTGCCGCTGCCCGAATTGGTGAACCCGATCAGCGATTCCACTAAACCCAGCGTATCGACCAAATTGGCGCCGGTCAGGCTCGCGCCGCCGACCGAGCTGCCGACCAGCGTCGCGGCTGTGATGAACCCCGACGGCTGGGTGATCGTGCCGGCCGAATTCAGCGTTACGGTATTGCCGGCGGCGGTGAGGTTGCCGTTAAGGGTCAGGTTTCCGGCGGTCGTGGTTAGCGCCACCGGGCCGCTCGCCGAACTCACCGTTCCGGTCGTCGCCAGGGACTGCGCGTCGAGGAAGCTCACCCCGGCCGAACCTGTGCCGGTATCGCTCCACGCGCCGAACGTCGCGGCCGCGTTATTCTGATCGAACGTCGCGCCGCCCACCGAGCCGCCGGTCAGCGTCGCGGCGGTGATGATTCCGGCGGGCTGGGTGATCGTCCCGGCCGCGTTCAGCGCCACGGTCTTGCCATTCGCGGTCAGATTGTTGCTGAGAGTCAGGTTCGATCCCGCACCCGTCGTCGTCAGTGAGATGAAGCCGACCCCGGCATTGACCGATCCGGAGACGTCGAGCGCGCGGGCGTCGGTCAGCGCGAAATTCGCCCCGGCGGTCTCGGTGAACGGGCCGAGATTGGCGATCTGATTGCCGGGCTGCTGGAAGAATGCGCTGCCCCCGGCGCTGCCAATCAGCGTGCCGGCGGCGATCGAGCCGCCGGTCTGTTCGGTGATTGACGACGGTAGAAACCCGGGGTTGGTAAGGCTCACCGTCCCGGTGCCGGCGTTAACCGCCCCGACGATGGTGAAGGCGTTGTTGCCGACAAGGACAAGCGTGAAATTGCCGTTGGCGCCGCCGGTGGTCGTCGAGAACGCCGCCAGGTTATCAACAAAGTTGCTTGGGCCGTTGAGCACCGTGTCGCCGGCCGAGCTGCCGGTCAATGTCGCGGCGGTGATCCGGCCGGAGGCGGTCTCGCCGATCGTCCCGCCGCCATTGAGGGTCAGCGTGCCCGTGACGATAAAGCCATCGATTGTGAAGCTGTTGGCGGCGTCGATCCAGAGATTGGAGACGCCGTTGACCGCACTGATGGCGCCGGCGTCAATGCCTTCTGCCGTCGCGAGATGCGCCTGGACCGTCGAGTAGAGCGCCGACGGCGTCACGTCGTGCAGCGTGTTCGCGTAGATCGCCAGGTTGGTCGCAGCCCCGTTCACCTGGTCGGCCAGCGCCGCGCCGGCGGTCGCCCCGGCATAAGTCAGCACATTGCCGTTCGCCGGGATCGCGTTGGGGCCGAGCAGATAATAGTAATAGCCGTCGGCGCCGGTATTCACGACATTGCCGCCGGTTTCCGCCGAATTCAGCGTGGCGCCGTTGACCAGCCCCGTCACCGCGACGCCGCCCCCGGCCGGGGTGGTACCCGCCGCGTTCGTATAGACGGTGCCCGACACCGCTTGCGGCGTCTCGCCGCAATTGCCGACCAGAAAGCATAGATAGGGATAGGTCTTGCCGGCGACGATGCCCCATTTGCCGGGGTTCTGGAAGCCGGTCGACAGGTTCAGCGACTGAAGTTGCGCCGTGGTCAGGCCGACCGAGTTGTCGCCGAGCGGCCCGAGCGGTGCTCCGGTCGTGCCCGCATCGTAGTAGCCGTCGATGACGGTCCCGCCCGAAGAGCTGATGATGAGCCCCGGAAATGGCGCGGTCGGGCCGAGCGCGTAGGCGTCGGTGACGGGTCCCTGGTTGAGGCCGACCAGCGCGATGCCGGTGGTGTAAGCATCGGTGATGCTGCCGCTGTTCTTGCCGACCAGTCCGCCTGCGTCGCAGCCGGAACAATTGACGATAGTCGCCGAGGAGAACGAGGTGCTGATCGCGCCGCCGTTCCCGCCGACCAACCCGCCATCGAACCCGCCGTCGCCGTTGCTGATCGTTCCGCTCGTATAGGTGTTGAAGATCGTGCCGCTGTTGCCGCCGGCGAGACCGCCGACGCCGGCGGCTTCAGTGCTGTCGCTCACCGCGACATTGACGAGCCCGACGTCGTGGACCGTGCCGCTTACGCCGATCGAGGCGAACAGGCCGGCATTGGGCAGCGCGGAGTTGATCGTCAGGTTCGTGATCGTGTTGACGTCACCGATGCTGCTGAGGCCGCTGAAGGTGCCGGTAAAGCCGCTCACACCGTTGATCGGGACAAATCCGGTCGAGCCCCACACATCGGTGCCGGTCGAGGCGCTGGTGCTCGACCCGGTTGCCGTCGCGTCGATGCTGCGGCCGAGCGTGTAGTTGCCGGCGGCGTTCATCGTCATCAATTGGAGCTGATGCGCGTTCTGGATCGTCGATTGCGCCTCGAAGGCCAGCATCGGCATCGTGCCCGCGATCGCGGTGCTGGCGTTCGTCGCCAGCGAGCCGTCGGTTTCGACCATGACCCAATTGTTGCCGATCAACCCGGGCGTGCTGATGAAATTGAAGCCGGTATAGGCTTTCGCCACGAACGCCGACGCGTCGGTGGCGACGCCGAGCCCGAAGACACCCGACGAGCTGCCTCCGCCAACGCCCGGCAAACCCGCCGCCGTACGGTCCGAATTCCAATACCCATTGGTAACCGAGCCGGAATTCAAGCCGATCAAGCCGCCGGCGTGACCACCGCTCCCGACGGTTACCGCTCCGGCGGCGTAGGCATTGACGATCGTGCCTTCGCCCGGGCCTGCATTCCACCCGACGAGGCCGCCGACGGTACCGCTGGCACTGGCGGTCACCGCACCGGTCGCGTAAGCGTCGGTGATCATACCATTATTTAGTCCGACCAGTCCCCCGACGGTACCGCTGCCACTAACGGTCACCGCCCCGGTCGCGTAAGCATCGGTGATCGTGCCCTCATTCTGGCCGACGAGGCCGCCGGTATCGTAGTTGTTGGCTATCACCGCGGCGGTCGAATAGGAGGACAGGATCGTACCGTTATTCTGTCCGACGAGGCCGCCGGCCAATTGGCTCGGCGCAAGCTGGGTCACCGAGCCGCCCACCAGCCCCAGATTCTCGATCGTCCCGGTCGACAGGGTGAACAGCCCGACGGGCGTGTTGACGTTCTCGCTGATCGTCAAATTGGCGATGACGTTGCCGAACCCGTTGAAGACGCCGGTGAAGGTGCCGATCGGCGTGAAGCCGGTGACCCCGGTCGCGTCGATGTCCTGCGCCAGGATGTAGTGTTGCGACAGCGCCGTGGCGTTGGCGCCGATCGCCTGCAGCTGCGGCACGGTAAAGATCAGATAGTTGAGCGGCGGGCTGCTGCCTCCCTCATTGCCCATGATGACCGGGCCGGGATTGGCGCCGAGATAGGGTGTGACACGGTTGTTGAGGTTGCCCCAGATCGTCGGCGAAAACCCGCCCGGCAACGCCGCCGACAATTGCAGCGTGGTCAGCCCGGTCGGCGTATCGGTGCCGCCGTTCGAGCCAATCCCCGTCGCCGTCCCGCTTGACGATGTGTCCCAGAAGGTATTTGCCAAGGATCCGTCGTTCTCACCGATAAACCCGCCGGTATTGCCGACCGGGCCGCTGACCGTGCCCGTCGCAAAGGAGTTGCTGACGCTGCCTTCATTTCCGCCAATGAGGCCTCCCGTCAGGCCGCTGGCTGTGACTGAGCCGGTTGCATACGAATCGGCAATGGTAGCTGAATTCCGGCCGACAAGACCGCCGGCAAAGCCGGCGCTGCCGCCATTCACGGCGCCGGTCGCGTAGGAGGTCTCGATGACCCCGAAGTTGTTCGCTCCGACAAGCCCGCCTACAAACCCGGTGCTGCCATTCGGACCCGTGACCGCGGCCGTTGCGTAGCTGTTGACCACGGTTCCTGTGTTGAAGCCGACTAGCGCGCCGACAAAGGCGGAAGTAGCAGTGTCGGTGACCGAGCCGCCAATAAGGCCGAAATTGCTGATCGTGCCGTTGAGAAAGCCGAAGAACCCACCGCAGTTTGCGCCCGGGCACAAACTGTTGCCGCTGATCGTCAGGTTCGAGACGGTGTTGCCAAGCCCGTTGAAATTGCCGCTGAAGCTGCCGACGAGGGCGGTGGTGAGGGGCAGGGTGACGGTGGAATCCATCGAGGCGTCGATCGGGATCGCGAGCGCGTAGTTTCCGGTCGCGCCCATCGCCTCCATCCCGCCGGTGCCGCTGCCCAAGCTGTAGATGAGGTTGTACGAGGTGCCGTTGATGGACAGGTGCGCACCGGCGGCCAATCCGCCGGTGAACTGGGCGCTGCCCTGGCCCATCACGAAAGTCAAGGCCGCGGCCGAGTTCGCGCCGGCGTTGTTGTATGTCAACGCCAGCGTGCCGCCGCCGCTGACCGTGATCGGCGCGCTGACGACGATATTGTTGTACGCGCTGAGGGTGAGCGTCGCGCCGGTGCCCCACGACAGCGCCGATGCCACCGTGATGTCGCCGGCGCCGGTCGAGATGATGCCGGTCCCGGCCGTCACGGTCGCGGTGGTCTGTTCGGTGACATCGATGCCCGCGTTGAGCGCGTTGTCGATCGTCGTCGCCGCGGTCGCGTCGATCGTCAGGTTGCTGGGGTCGATGAGCCAGGAGCCGCCGATCCCGGCGTCGATCAGCGCCCGGCCGAGATCGAGTTGTCGGCCCGAGGTTTCGATGTGTCCGCCCGCGCCGGGCAGGCCCCGCGCGAGGATCGTCGCGCCGTCGGCGATCGTCGTCGTCGCCGCCTCGTCCGCGCCGCCCGGTCCGGAGACGCCGACCAGGACGGTACCGCCCTTCGCGCCGCTCGCGTTGAGGATCGCGTGGTGGCCGAGCCTGACCCGGGCGCCGGCGACCGCGATCGCGCCGCCGTTTCCGGCGGACATCGGGGCGGATGCGTCGAGGGTGCCGGTCACGTTGACCGCGCCGCCCGGACCGCCGGAGAGGGTGATCGCGCCGTCGCGGCCCGAGGCGGAATTGGCCGCGATCGTGCCCGACATGTTGACCGCGTCGCGGATCGCCGTGGCGACCGTCGCCGCCTTCAATTCGACCGTCCCGCCGGGCGCCGCGATCGTCCCCGAATTGCCGACCAGCGCCTGGCCCTTCGCCGTGGTCGCGCCCGTGGGCGCCGCCACCTGCATGAACCCGTCGCCGTTGAGGTCGAGCGTCGCCGCCTCGCCCGACCCCAGCGCCACCCGGCCGAGCGGCACCGAGATCGTGCCGGAATTCGCCGCGGTGCCGCCGATCAAGGCGGCAAAGCCGCCGTCCCCGACGCCGATATGGCCGGCATTGCCGACCCCGGCCGACGCCCCGTTGCCGGTGAAGCTCAGGTTGCCGCGCATGAAGTCGCGATTGGCGATGCCCAGCGTCGAGGCGACAAACCCGCCGCCCACCTGCACATTGCCCGTCGGCGTGATCGCGATGCCGTTCGGGTTGACGAGATAGACCTGGCCATTGGCGTCGATCTGGCCGGCGATCGAGGACGGCGTCGCGCCGGTCACCCGGTTGAGGATCGCCGCCGAGCCGCTCGGCTGCGCGAAAGTCACAATGTTGGGCCGGCCGACCGAGAACGAGTTCCAGTTGACGACGGCGCGGGGCGAGGTCTGGGTGATCGACAGCGCGGTGCCGCTGGGCGCGCCGATCGTGGCGCCGCCGGCGACGACATGGCCCCCGGTCGGCAGGGTGCTCTGCGCCTGCGTCGGGCCGATCGCGGCCACGCTCAGGAGAAGCAATCCGGCGACGGTAGGGCGGATACGATTGCCAGCCATCTCCTGCGTCTCCAACCAAAGCGTCAGCGAAAAAAAATCAGAAATCAGCCAAAAATTAGAACGTAAGGTTCACCGCCAGATTGGCGCGGTAGCCGCCGCGCAGCCCCGGCACGTCGGAAAACCGCCGCGCCAGCTCGACCGATAGCGTGCTGCCGAGCGGCAATCCCACATCCGCCGCCGCCGCGCTGCGCAGCCCGATCCCCGCCGACCCGGCGTCGATCGACCCTTTTTGCACCGCCGTCGGCTGCACGATTTGCCCGTAGCCGAAAGCTCCGAACACATAAGGCGACAGACCCAGCGGCGGCAAGCCACCGAGCGCCCCCAGGGACAGCGCGAACGGACGCGCGAACTCGGCCCGCAGCGACAGCCCCTGGTCGACGCTGAACGTGCCGCTGGCAAACCCGGACAGCGCGTCGGGCCCATCCAGCCCGAACTGCTCCGACAGCATCAGCGGCGCCCCAAAGCTCGTCTGCGCGTGGCCGATCAGGTCGAGCTCGAACGCCTCCGGCAGCGGCTGACGCAGGCTCGCCGCGAGGTTCAGCTTGTTGAAGACCGCGCTCGCCCCCTGCTGCGACAGCGGCAGCGCCGCCGTCCCGCCGCGCCCCGCGAGGCCGTGCGAATAGGTCCCGTCCAGCACCGCCGACGCGCCCGACGACAGCGTGATCGCGTCATGCACCCCAAAGCGCCCGGCGCCGTAATCGTCCTCGTAGAGCTTGGTCGGGAACCCGATCGGCGTCAGCGTCTCGTCGTCCCACTCCGCCGTCCCTTGCACGCTCAGCGTCTGGTCCCGCGTCCGCACCAGCGGGTAGGCGGCGCGCAGCGCGAACCGCTTGAAGTCGCCGCTGGTCGCCGGCGTCCCCGGCGCCGGGATTGGCCGGGCGATCGATTCGGTGTATTCCGGGTTGAGCGTGAACCCGTCATTCCCGAGCGGCAGCACGACACCGGCGCCAAAGACCCTGAGCCGCGGCGACCCCACATCCGGGCTCGTCGAATACGACACATAGGCCTGCTCGCCCAACCCCAGCGCGTCGTTGACCGCCGCGGTCGAATTGAGCGTCCAGGTGCCCAGCGACTGCGGCAGCCGGTCGTCGACCCCGAACGACCCGGTCACCAGATCCTGCGTCGCCTCCACCACCAGCAGCGTCCCGCCCGGCGTCGACCCCGCCGCCAGCGTGCTGCGCAGCCGCAGTCCGGGCAGGTCGCTCACCAGCAACAGCCGCCGCTCGATCTCGTCGAGCGTCACATGCGCTTCGCCGACGATCCCGCCCAGCCGCGCCGCCACCACCGCGCGCTGCCGCTCCGGCACCGCGCCCACATCGACCCGCTCGATGGTGCCGTCGATCACGGTGAACCGCACCGCGCCGCCGTCGGCGAGCCGCTGCGGCGGCACCACCACCCGCGCCAGGACATACCCCGCCGCCGCATAGGCCCGCTCCAGCGCACTCGCCGCCTCGTAGATCTGCGCGAGCGTCACCCGCTTGCCGCGCAGCCCGTCGACCACCGCGGCGGTCGCCCCCTCGAACCCCGGAAACGTACCCGTCACCGCGACCGACCCGACCATCACGGACAGTCCCGCCGCCCCAACCGGCGCCGCCTCGCCCGCACCGCTCGGCAGCGCGATGGTCGGCGCCGGAGCCGGCGCCGGGCGCAAGCTCTCCGGCGTCACCCGGCTCGGCGCAACCTGCTGCGCGCGGGCATGGCCCGGGAGGCCGCAAACCAGCGCCGCGGCGGCGACCCACAGCAATATTGTGAAACGGGAAAGGTGCAATCCGAACCCGGCCGTCGCCGGCCAAGAAAACCCCGCGTGTCGGCGGTCGGTCACGATGCCCCCTGCTGTCGGCCAGTCCCGGCCGATCGCCCAATCCTAAGCGGTAGGCGGGGCTCTGTAAATCCGCCGACTGGTTAATAAGCCTGATGTTCTGTCGGCCCCCTCGGCGCTCGCAAGAGATCCCAAATCCGGCAACCGGTTAGCCCGAAGCCTGCCTATCGAAGACCAACGGAGCTATCCACAGGTAATGGCTCGGCCCGGCCATGCGTCATTTAAATCTCTACCAGCGCCAAGCACACGCATTACGTGAGAGTCTCGATAATTATAATTCCACTATCCTGGAGCTATGGTGTGCAATGGCACTTTTGGCTTTCGACAAGCAAAACAGTTAACCGAATTAAAATTAGGCCTTCCCGCTAGAGAATCAATATTTTCTAATAAAATCGTTCGGATAATTTTGGATTATCAGGCCTCATGATGCAGGAAATTGTCCATGTTAACTCTTTATTCATCATAATTTACCTATCGTCAAGATCATCGTCGGGGTCAAGACCAAGTACCCGGCTCTCGGATCGAAAAAATGACGGTTGGTGCGGCCGATTTTTCTTCTCTGCAAAAATGGCTCCTGTTTCGGGCCGGCAGGCGACTTTGCGCCGTACCGCTGGGCTGTGTGGCCGAGACGATGCGCGTGTTGCCGATCGAGCGCGCCAGGAGCGCCGGATTCATCCTTGGCGTGTCCAATATCCGCGGCGTACCCGTTCCCGTCGTCGATGCCGGCGGATTGTTCGGTGAAGCGGAGGGCGGCCACCGGCGCCTGATCACGATCGAAATCGGCGCGAGGTCGGTCGCGCTTGCGGTTGACGATGTGGTCGGCGTCATCGCGATCGCCGAGGATTTGCTGGAGGAGTTGCCGCCGTTGCTTCGCGAGGCGGCCGGCGACGCGGTCACGGCGATCGGTGTGCTCGACGGGGAATTCCTCATCCACCTGGAAGCGAGCCGCCTGGTTCCGGACGGTTTGTTGCAAAGCCTCGACCTGGCCAGGCCGAGCGCATGATCTGCACGACGCATGCAGAGGGCGTGGAGCGGTTCCGCGCGGCGCTCGCGAGCAGCCTTGGACTGCAGTTCGAGACGGCGAAAAGCGAGTTTCTCGCCGATCTGCTGACGCGGCGGCTGCGTCAGCTCGGAGAAACCCTCGAGGCCTATCTGCCCGGCGGCCGCCCGATGATCCGGGAGGCCGAGTTCGCCGCGCTGGCGCGCGAGGTGACGGTCGGGGAGACCTATTTCTTTCGCAACAGCGAGCAGTTTCGTGCGCTCGCCGAGATCGCGCTGCCGGAGCGGGTCAAAGCCAACCGGTCGTCTCGCCCCGTAAAGCTGCTGTCGGCGGGCTGCGCCTCGGGCGAGGAGGCGTATACGCTGGCGATCGTTGCACGCGAGACGATCTCCGACCCCTCTTATGAAGCGGTGATCCGGGCGGTCGACATCAATCCCGATGCGCTCGAAAAGGCCCGTCGGGCGCGCTACTCCGCCTGGGCGCTGCGCGAGACGCCGGCGGAGACCGTCGAGAAGTGGTTCCGGCCCGGAGGACGCGAGGTCGTTCTCGACCCGGCGATCCGGGCGGCGGTGCGTTTCGATGCGCGGAACCTGGCCGTCGAAGACGCCGAATTATGGCAAGCCGACCAGCTCGACATCGTCTTTTGCCGGAACGTGATCATGTACTTCGCGCCGGAGCAGGCGCGTGCGCTGATCGCGCGCATCGCCCGGGCGCTACGGCCGGGCGGATATTTGTTCCTGGGCCACGCGGAAACCTTGCGCGGGCTCTCCGACGCCTTCCACCTGCGGCAGACGCACGGGACGTTTTATTACCAGCTCAAGGACGGGGGTTCCGAGGACGCCGCGCGGCGCGCGCCGCCGTACCCGGCCGCGGCAGATGGCGTGACGAATGCGGCGGGCGACGCATGGGTCGACGTCATCGGCGCCGCGAGCGCCCGCATCGCCGCTCTCGCCGCGCCACCCCGTATGCGGCAGCACGGGCGGAAGGCCGCGCCGGTCCCGCCCGACCTGACGGGAGTTCTCCAACTCCTGCGCCGCGAGCGCTTTGCGGACGGGTTGACGCTGCTTCGCTCGCAAGTGCCGGCCGTCTCGCGCAACGCCGACGCGCTGCTGCTCGAAGCGGTGCTGCTCTCCAATAGCCGCCTGTTGCCCGCCGCCGAGGACACCTGCCGCCAGCTCCTGGCGATCGACGAGCTGAACGCCGGCGCGCACTACGTCCTCGCCTTGTGCCGCGAGGCTGCCGGAGACTGCGCCGCGGCCGCCGAGCACGACCGGGTGGCGGCGCATCTCGATTCCGGCTTCGCGATGCCGCGACTGCATCTCGGGCTCTTGGCGCGGCGGTCGGGCGACCGCTCGGCGGGACGGCGCGAGCTCGCCGATGCCTTGGTCCTCCTCAAGCGCGAAGACGCGTCCCGGCTGCTGCTGTTCGGCGGCGGCTTCGACCGCGACGCCCTCCTCGCCCTCTGCGCGGCGGCTCTGCGCGACTGCGGTGCGTCATGAGCGGGGGCTCCGAGGTCACCGACCGGGCGGCGGAGCTGCGCGACGCGTTCGACCGCGCCTTTGCCGAACCCCGCCCGCCGGCGCCGCCGCCGAGCGAGGATTTGCTCGCGATCCGCGTCGCCTCGGAGCCTTACGCGCTGCGCCTGACGGAGGTTGCCGGGCTGTTCGCCGACCGCAAGGTCACGCCGGTTCCGGGACGCGCCTCGGCGCTGCTCGGCATCGCCGGGTTTCGCGGCGCCATCGTGCCGGTCTACGACCTCCAGGTGCTGCTCGGCTGTCCCCCGCTCGAAACGGCGCGTTGGCTCGTGATCGCGGCGGGAACGCCGGTCGCGTTCGCGTTCGCCGTGCAGGAGGGCCATCTGCGCCTGCCTCGGAGCGCGATCGTCTCGTACCGGACCGGCGAGAATCAGCGCCGGCACGTGCGGGAATTCGCCCACACGACCGAATTCGCGCGTCCGATCGTCCACCTCCCCTCGGTACTCGAAGCCATAAGGCGGCAGGTGCCCGCCGCCCCAGAGACGCAGGAGCATTGAACGATGTTCGGCAATTGGACTTTCGCCAAAAGATTGGCCGTGGGCTATGGGCTGGCCGGATTAACGCTCTTGGTCATCGCCGCGATCTCGTACCGCACCACGGCCGGACTCATCGAAAATGACGAGCTGGTAACGCACTCGCTCGATGTGCGGGCGGGACTCCGCACCTTGCTGTCCGCGCTGCAAGACGCGGAGACCGGCCAGCGCGGCTATCTGTTGACCGGAGACGATTCCTATTTGCAGCCGTACACGGCGGCGCTCGGGGAGATCAAGGCCGGCGTCGATTCGATCCGCCAGCTTAGCGCGGACAATCAGGCCCGCGCGCGCAAGGTGGCTGCGATAGAGCCGCTGATCGCGGCAAAACTGGCGGAGCTTAGGCGGACAATCGACCTGCGCCGCGAATCCGGGTTCGACGCGGCCCTCAAATTGGTCACGACCAATGAGGGCAAAACCGCCATGGATCGGGTACGGGCGAATATCGGGGATCTCGAGCAGCAAGAATCCGACCTGATCAAGCAACGGGTGGCGGAGAGCAAAGAAGGCGCCCAATGGACGCTGGCGATCATCCTGTGGGGGGGCCTCGCCGGCGCGGCCGTCGTCGGCGTGATCGGCTGGCTGATCACGCGGGTGCTGACCCGGCAGATCGGCGCCGCGGTCGGCCACGTGCAAAGTTCCTCGGCGGAGCTTCAGGCCGCCGCCAACCAGCAGGCGACCGGGCTGCGCGAGCAGGCGACCGCGATGAGCGAGATCACCACGACGATCACCGAGCTGCTCGTCACCTCGCGCCAGATCGCCGAGAGCGCGCAGCGCGTGGCCCAGATCGCCGACCGGACCGCCGGTGGCGCCCGGTCGGGGCAGGGCGCGGTCGACCTCGCCCAGGATGCGATCGGCGGCATTCGCCGCCAGGTCGACCAGATCGTCTCCTACATGCTCGAGCTCGGCAAGAAATCGCAGCAGATCGGCGCGGTCCTCGAAATCGTCTCGGAACTGGCCGAGCAGACCAACATCCTGGCGATCAACGCGACGATCGAGGCCGCCGGCGCGGGCGAGGGCGGCAAGCGCTTTGCCGTGGTCGCCGACGAGATCCGCAAGCTGGCCGACCGGGTCGGCAACTCCACGAAGGAAATCCGCACCCTGATCGACGACGTGAGGAGCGCGGTCAACACCACGGTCATGGCGACCGAAACCGGGTCGAAAGCGGTCGACAGCGGGGCCAATCAGTTCGAGGACGTGGCGTCGGGTTTCCGCCAGATCGCGGAGCTGGTGATCACCACCACGGACGCCGCGCGGGAAATCGAGCTGTCGACCAAGCAGCAAAGCACCGCGGTGGAGCAGGTGAACCTCGCGGTCGCCAACGTCGCGCAGGCGTCGCACGAAACCGAGGCGAGCGCGGGCCAGACCCTGCAAACCGCGTCGGAACTGGCGCATCTGTCGACCGATCTCGCGCGCATCATCCGGCCCCAGGCCGCGGCGTAAACCATGGGCGAGGACCCGTATAAGTATTTTCGCCTCGAGGCCCGTGAAATCCTCGACCAGTTCGGGACCACGATCCTCGATCTGGAGAAGGGGGGCGATGCGGCGCACATCCAGCGCCTGCTGCGGCTCGCCCACACGCTGAAAGGCGCGGCCCGCATCGTCAAACAGCCGGAGATCGCCGATTGCGCGCACGCGATCGAGGGCATTTTGGCGCCGTTTCGGGACGGCGACGGCATGGTGCCCCGAGGGGCTATCGACGAGATGCTGCTTCGCCTCGACACGATAGACGAGCGGGTCGGCATGCTTGGCGCAACCACGGAAACGGCGCCGAACGTCGTGGACCGGCCGGAGTCGGCGGCGCGACCGGCCGGCGACGAGACCGTGCGCACGGTCCGCGCCGAGATCGCCGAGATCGATGCGCTGCTGGACGGGCTTGGTGAAACGCACGCGCTGCTGGGCGGATTGCGCGCGACGCTCAGCTCGGTCCAGGAGGTGCAGCGCCTGGCCGATCTCGTCGCCGAGCAGCTCACCCCGCGGCGAGGGAGCGGCGGAGAAAGGACGTATGCGCTGGCGGACGATTTGCGTCGTCTCGTCCGGGACGTCGAACGCCAGCTTGGCCCGACAATCGACCAGATCGACCGCGAATTGCGGCAAACCCGCGAGGCTGCGGAACAGGTGCGGCTGGTCGGCGTCGGGACGTTGTTCACCCTCCTCGAACGCACCGCGCGCGACACCGCGCGGGCATTGGGCAAGGAGGTCGGTTTTACCGCGCGCGGCGGCGACCTCCGGCTCGACGCGGACATACTGGCCGCGCTCCAGGGGGCGCTGGTGCAGCTTGTGCGCAACGCGGCCGCGCACGGCATCGAGAGCCCGAGCGTTCGCCGCGCCGAGGGGAAGCCGGCGGCCGGGACGATCAGCCTCGACGTTTTCAGGCGTGGCGGGCGGATTGTCTTTTCGTGCAGTGATGACGGAGGCGGGATCGACGTCGACGCGGTCCGGCGCGCGGCGGTCCGGCGCGGCATGGCGCCGCCGGCTGCCGACCGGCTCGACGCGCGGCAGCTCGTTCACCTCTTGATGCGCGGCGGGATCACCACGGCCGCCGCGGTCACGGAGATCGCCGGCCGCGGGATCGGCCTCGATGTCGTGCGCGAGACAGTCGAGCGGATCGGCGGCAGCATCGAGGTCGTGACCGAGCCGGGGAAGGGTACGAGCTTCGAGCTTGCCGTGCCGCCGTCGCTCGTGGCGATCGAAGCGCTGATGATCGAGGCGGCCGGACGCGTCGTGTCCGTCCCGCTCGACGCGGTGCGCGCCACGATGCTGCTCGGCGCCGGCGCGGTCTCCCGGGGAGCGGGCGAGGCGACGATTGTGCATGGCGGCCAGGCGATCCCGTTTTTGTGGCTGCCGCGGTCGCTCGACGGTGAGCGGCTGCCGGGTGACCGCAAATTTCCGACCGTCATCGTATCCGCGGCGGCAGGCTTCGCGGCGGTCGGTTTCGACCGCCTGCTCGGCACGGCGCGCATCGTCGTGCGGCCACTCCCCGAGCTCGCGCCGGCCCACGCCATCGTTTCCGGGGCCTCGCTCGACGCCGAGGGAAATCCGCAGCTCGTCCTCAACCCGGACGGGCTGGTCGCGGAGGCGCGCCGGCCGGATTCCGCCGAAGCCGAGCCCGAGCCCGCGCGTCGTCCGGTGCTGGTGGTCGACGACTCGCTGACCACGCGAATGCTAGAGCAAAGCATCCTCGAATCAGCGGGTTATGAGGTCGACCTTGCGGTGTCGGCTGAGGACGGGCTCGAAATCGCCCGGCGCCGGCGCTACTCGCTGTTCCTCGTCGACGTGGAAATGCCCGGGATGAGCGGGTTCGATTTTGTCGAGCGGGTCCGCGCCGACCCCGCCTTGCACGACATCCCGGCGGTGCTGGTGAGCTCGCGGGCCGCGCCGGAAGATTTTCTGCGCGGGCGGGATGCCGGCGCGCAGGGGTACATCGTCAAGGGCGAGTTCGACCAGGCGAAGCTCCTCACCATGATCCAGCCGTTGGTGGGATAGAGGATGGGGGTGGGTTAGAGATGGGCACGCTGCGCGTCCTCGTCGTCGAAGATTCGCTAACGGTGCGCAGGCGCATCTGCGAGGTGCTGTCGGCCGACCCCGAGGTCGAGCTCGCCGGCGAGGCCGCGGACGGCAGGGAGGCGATCGCGCTGTGCCGCGACCTGCGCCCCGACATCGTGACGATGGACATGATCCTGCCGGTGATGAGCGGGCTGGCGGCGACCGAATACATCATGGCGCATTGTCCGACGCCGATCCTGGTGGTGTCGTCGTCGTTCAACCGCGGCGAGCTGTTCAAAACCTATGACGCGCTCGCGGCCGGCGCCGTCGACGTGCTCGAAAAGCCCAACGGCACCGAACCCGAAGGGGTGTGGGAGCGGGAACTCCTCGCGCAGGTAAAGATGGTGGCGCGGATACGGGTGATCACCCATCCGCGGCATCGCCTGGCCTGCCTGCGGCGGCCGGCGGCAGCCCCTGCCGCAGCCGGTCCGAAGCACTGCGCCGCGGTCCTGGCGATCGGCGCCTCCACCGGCGGGCCGTCCGCGATCGTCGAGGTCCTGCGCGGGTTGCCGCCGAATTTTCGCTGGCCGATCCTGCTGGTCCTCCACATCAACGAGCCGTTCGGCTTGGCATTCGCCGAATGGCTCGACGGACAGACCCAATGGCGGGTCGGCTATCCGGTCGACGGCGACGCAGTCGCGGCGGGGAGGGGGCGCGTTGTGATGGCCCCGCCGGGTCGTCATCTGGCGGTGCGCGACGGCAGGTTGCGCCTCACGCAAGATGCGGAGCGGCATTCGTGCCGCCCCTCCGTCGACGTGCTGTTCGAGTCGCTGGCGCGGGAATACGGGCGGGCGGCGGCGGCCGCGTTGCTGACCGGCATGGGCAAGGACGGCGCCGCCGGCCTCCTCGACATCCGCCGCGCCGGCGGGCTGACGATCGCGCAGGACGAGGCGAGTTCCGTCGTCTACGGGATGCCGCGCGAGGCGGCGCTGATCGGCGCGGCCGAGCACATCCTGCCGATCAAGGATATCGGCCCCGCGCTCGGCGCCCTGTTGACGGCCAAGGTCGAGGAGCGGTCATGAGCGCGCCCGTGCTTATCGTCGACGACAGCCTCACGGTCAGGATGAACCTGCGCCAGCACCTCGGCGGCGCCGGCCTCGACACCGTGGTTTGCGCGACTGTCGCCGAGGCGCGCCGGGCGCTCGCCGAAAACCGGTTCTCCCTGATCGTCCTCGACGTGCTGTTGCCGGATGGCGACGGCGTCGACCTCTTGAAGGAAATCCGCGGCAACCCCGTCACGCGCGACATCGCCGTCATGCTGCTGTCCACCGAGGCCGAGGTACGCGACCGCATCCGCGGGCTGCAAACCGGCGCCGACGACTATCTCGGCAAGCCTTACGAACCCGCGTATCTGGTCGCCCGCGCACGGGAACTGGTCCGCACCGGCAACGAGGCGGCGGGCGCGGCGGAAACCATTCTCGTGATCGACGACAGCGTCACCTACCGGGAAGCGTTGAGGGACGAGCTGGAGCGCGCGGAGTTTTGCGTGATTACCGCCAGCAGCGGCGAGGAGGGGCTGCGGATCGCCGCCGAGCGCCAGCCGGCGGCGATCATCGTCGACGGGATACTACCGGGGGCGGACGGTGCCTCGGTCATTCGCCGCATCCGCCTGGATGTGGCGTTGCGCGGCACGCCCTGCCTGCTGCTGACCGGCTCCGACGATGTCGGCGCGGAAATACGCGCGCTCGAATCGGGAGCCGATGCTTTTATTCGCAAGGAGGAGGAAGTCGCGGTCGTCCTCGCCAGGCTGACGGCGACGCTGCGCAGCGCGGGGACGCAGTCGGAGCGAGCATTGGCGGGGCGGTCGCCGGCCGCCAGCCTGCACGCGCCCAAGCGCATCCTGACCGTCGACGACAGCGAGACCTATCTTCACGCCGTCGCCGACTCGTTGCGCGGCGCCGGGTACGAGGTCGTGCCGGCGCGGTCCGGCGAGGAGGCGCTGGACCTGCTCGCGGTTCAGCCGGTCGATTGCATTCTGCTCGACCTGTTGATGCCCGGGATCGGCGGCGAGGAAACCTGCCGGCGCATCAAGGCGGCGCCGACGATGCGCGACACGCCGATCATCATGCTGACGGCGCTCGAGGATCGCGAGGTGATGATCCGCGGACTGAGCGCCGGCGCGGACGATTACATCGCCAAATCGGGCGAGTTCGACGTGCTCCGCGCCCGCGTGCTCGCCCAGATGCGGCGCCGGCAATTCGAGGACGAAAACCGGCGCATCCGCGAGGAGCTGCTGCGCAAGGAGCTGGAGGCCGCCGAGGCTCGCGCGGCTGTCGAAGACCAGTTGCGGCAAACCCAGAAAATGGAGGCGCTGGGTCAGCTCACGGGGGGGATTGCCCACGATTTCAACAATCTGCTCGGCGTTATCGTCTCCAACGCCGATCTGCTGCTCGACTTTGTGAAAGGCGACCCGCAGCCGACCGAGCTGACCAACGAAATCCTCGCGAGCGCCGCGCACGGGGCGGCGTTGACCCACCGGCTGCTGGCGTTTGCACGACAGCAATCGCTGTCGTCGCAAATCGTCGAGCTGAATGCGCAACTTCCGCGGGTCGTCATGATCCTGCAGCGGACGCTCGGCGAGCAGGTCGCGATCAAAGCCGTTCTGGGCGGCGATTTGTGGCTGACCAGCGTCGATCCCACCCAGATCGAGGATGCCTTGCTCAACCTGGCGATCAACGCGCGCGACGCGATGCCCGGCGGCGGCTCGCTGACGATCGAGACGGCGAACATGCAGCTCGACGAGCATTATGCCGCGCTGCACCCGGACGTGACGCCCGGGGATTATGTGATGCTGGCGATGACCGATACCGGAACCGGGATGCCGCCGGAGGTCATCGAACGCGCGACGGAGCCGTTTTTCACGACAAAGGAAATCGGCAAAGGCACCGGTCTCGGGCTCAGCATGATCTACGGGTTCGCCAAGCAATCCGGCGGCCATCTGAACATCTACAGCGAGGTCGGGGTCGGCACCACGATCCGGCTTTACCTGCCGCGGGCGCACAGCGAACACGCTCCGGCGACGCCCCCCATCCGGCCTCGACGGCCCCTGCCGACCGGAGGCGAGGCCATCCTGCTCGTCGACGACAACGCCGCGCTGCGCCGGGCCACGCTGCGGCGTCTCACCGGGCTCGGCTATCGCGTCGAGGAGGCCGAGGACGGGCCGGCCGCGCTGGCGCTGCTCGAAGCCGGCGAACGGTTCGACCTTCTGTTCACCGATATCGGCCTGCCGCGAGGAATGAACGGCTGCGAGCTCGCCGAGGAAGCGCGGCGCCGCCACCCCGGGCTCGGCGTCCTACTCACCACCGGCTACGGCGATCACGGCGGGCAGAACGGCACCGGCGGAACCCACCTGCAGCATCTGATCCGCAAACCATACCGCAGCGACGAACTCGCCACCGCCTTACGCGCCGCCCTCGCCGACGGGGGCGGGCGCGATAGCGCGGTTTGACTGCACCGCGACTTTCATGGGGCGTGGCTAGTGTTGTGACTCTAACGCTTGTCGCCCTCGGGCGACTTTTCCGAGGATATCGGCGGCTGCGGCAGTCCAGACGAAGGGTTTTGGATCGGCATTGTGGTGATCGAGGTAGTCTTGAATAGCGGCTTCGAGTTCGCCGA
>DATAUV010000091.1:0-12052 GCA_036268075.1 Allostellaceae bacterium
CCGATCTGCGCCAGGCCGAGGAGTGCGACCGGGTCGTGGCCGAGACGCGGGCGCGGTTCGGGGCGCTCGATATCCTCGTCAACAATGCGGGGCTCACCTTCACCTATATCGACCCGCCCCGGTTCAGCCGCGGCACGGTGCTGCCGTTCTATACGGTCGGCGACGAGATCATCGACAACGTCATCACGACCAATTACCTGGCCGCCGACCGGCTGTCGCGGCGGGTCGCGGCGGCGATGGTCGAGGCCGGGTGGGGCCGGATCGTCAATGTGACGACCAAGCTCGACACGATGAACCGCACCGGCACGCACCCTTACGGCGCGTCGAAGGCGGCGCTGGAGATGGCGACCGAGGTGTGGGCGAAGGACGTCGCGGGCACCGGCCTCACGATCAACATCGTCAACCCCGGCGCCGGCGCCAACACACCCGGCATGGCCGACGAGGCGAAACTCGCCGCCGCGGAGGGCCGCTTTCCGCGCCTCGTCGAACCGGACGAGATGGTCCCGCCGCTGATGTATGTCGTGTCGCGCGAGGCCGACGGGGTGAACGGCTATCGCTTCGACGCGAATGCGTGGGATGCGTCGCTGCCGGCCGGTGAGGCGGCGAAGAAGGCGGGGCGGCCGGCGGGGTTTGTTTTGCACCCGCAAGAATAAAGGAGCGCGGGCGTCTCGCCCGCAATCTACCAAGAAAGATGCGGGCGGGACGCCCGCGGTCCTTTATTCCGCGGCGGCTTTTACGGGGTCGGCGACCGGTTCCAGGGCGGCGATGGGGTCCGCCACTTCGACGACCTCCTCCTCGGCGCTGAGGCCGAGGCGGTTGATGCCGTCGAAGGCGGCGACCTTGTAGCACTCGGCGAGGGTCGGGTAGTTGAAGACCGTGTTGATGAAGTAGTCGATCTTGCCGGAGAAGGCGAGCACCGCCTGGCCGATATGGATCAGCTCGCTGGCGCCCTCGCCGATGATGTGGACGCCGAGCAGCTTGCGGGTCTCCGCGTGGAAGATCAGCTTCAAGAGGCCGGTCGTGTCGCCGCAGATCTGGCCGCGGGCGATCTCCTTGTACCGCGCCTTGCCGACCTCGTAGGCGACGCCGTCGCGGGTCAGCTCCTCCTCGGTCTTGCCGACCATCGAGATCTCGGGCACCGAATAGATGCCGTAGGGGAACAGCTCGGGGACGCTCGATGCCTTGACGCCAAAGGCGTGGCACACCGCGAGCCGGCCCTGCTCCATCGAGGTCGAGGCGAGGGCGGGAAAGCCGATCACGTCGCCGACGGCGTAGATGTTCGGCACCTCGGTCTGGAAATGCGAGTTGACGACGAGGCGGCCGCGGCTGTCGGGCTTCACCCCGGCGGCGTGCAGGTTGAGCGCGCGGGTCGCGCCGGTGCGGCCGACCGAATAGAGCGCCTTTTCGGCGAGGATGGTCTTGCCGCTGTCGAGGTGCAGGCGCACCTGGCCGCCGCTCTCGCCCTCGACGCTTTCGAGGCTCTTGACGGTTTCGCCGAGGCGCAGCGTGACGCGGTTCTCGCGCAGATGATGGACCAGCGCGTCGCCGATCTCGTCGTCGATAAACGGCAACAGGCGGTGGCGCTGGTCGATCAGGGTCACGCGGACCCCGAGCGCGGCGAGGATCGCGGCGTACTCGCAGCCGATGACCCCGGCGCCCACCACCGCGAGAGTGCGGGGAAGCTGATCGAGCTTGAGGATGTCGTCGCTGGTGAAGATGCGCTTGCCGTCGAATTTGATGTGGCTGTCGCGCGTCGTCTCGGTGCCGCTGGCGATGACGATGGTCTTGGCGCAGACCGCGCGCGAGGTCGTGCCGTCGACGAAATCGAGCTTGACCTTGTTCGGCCCGCAGAACGAGGCGCTGGCCGAAATGAGCTCGACCCGGTTGCGCATGAGCTGGTGCCGGGTCACGTCGATGCCGTGATGGATGACCTGGTTGGTGCGGACCAGGAGGTCCTGCATCGTGATGTTCTGCTTGACCGTATAGGAGACGCCGTAGAACTCGCGGCTGCGGTAACCGGAGAGCTCCAGCACCGACTCGCGCAGCGTCTTCGACGGGATCGTGCCGAGATTGACGCTGACGCCGCCGAGGACGGCGGTCTTCTCGATGATGGCGACCCTCTTGTCGAGCTTGGCGCCCTGGATCGCCGCGCGCTGGCCGGCCGGGCCGGACCCGATCACCAACAGGTCGTAGTCGAACTTGAGTATGGCCACGGTGCCCCGCCATCGCCGTTTTGCCGCGCGGATCACGCAGCATCATCCTAAGCAATGACGCGACAGGGTTAAAGTCGCGTTACGCCGCCGCCGTTTTGGGGATCGGCCCCTCTGAATTGCACCGCATAATATTGTAAAATTGGCTGAAAATACAGCCCAAAATCCCATTTACACGAGCGTTTTTGCCGCTCCATGGTGCGGTCTTAGGGGCGCGAGAGGTACAACAAGAAATGATGTGGCGTGAACGCTGGCGGGACTATTGGTCGCCGCGAGAGGCGATCGATCCGTCGCCGGCGGTGTCGGACGAGGTCAAGTACACCACCTGCTATATGTGCGCCTGCCGCTGCGGGATCAAAGTCCACCTGAAGGACGGCGGCATCCGCTATATCGAGGGCAACCCCAGGCACCCGGTCAACAAGGGCGTGATCTGCGCCAAGGGCGCCGCCGGGATCATGCAGCAGGCCTCGCCGGCCAAGCTCAGAAAGCCGCTGATGCGGGTCGGCGAGCGCGGGTCGGGCGAGTTCCGCGAGATCGAATGGGACGAGGCGCTGGCGACCGCCGAGGGGTGGCTGCGGCATATCCGCGAGACCGACCCGAAAAAGCTCGCCTTTTTCACCGGGCGCGACCAGAGCCAGTCGCTGACCGGGTTTTGGGCGACGCAATACGGTACGCCGAATTTCGCCGCGCATGGCGGGTTCTGCTCGGTCAACATGGCCGCCGCCGGCATGTACACGATGGGCGGCAGCTTTTGGGAATTCGGCGAGCCGGATTGGGAGCGCACCAAGCTGTTCCTGATGTTCGGGGTCGCCGAGGACCACGATTCGAACCCGATCAAGACGGCGCTCTCGGCCCTGCGGGCGCGCGGGGCCAAGTTCGTGTCGGTCAACCCGGTGCGGACCGGGTATTCGGCGATCGCCGACGAATGGGTCGGGATCAGGCCGGGCACCGACGGGCTGCTGGTGCTGTCGCTGATCCACGAATTGCTCAAGGCCGACAAGGTCGATCTCGAATATCTCGGCCATTACACCAATGCGGCGTGGCTGGTGATCCAGGCGCCGGGCGAGGCGCGGGACGGGCTCTTCGCGCGCAACGCCGACGGGCATCCGCTGGTGCTGTCGGCGGCGGGCGGGGTCGCCGACGCGATGGAGCCGGGCGGGTCGGTGCGAATCGTCGGCGAGACGATTTTGCCCGACGGACGGCGCGCGGTGCCGGTGTTCCAACTGATCGCCGAGCGCTATCTCGACCCGCAATACGCGCCGGAGAATGTCGCCGAGAGGTGCGGGGTGCCGGTGGAGACGATCCGGCGGCTCGCGGCGGAAATCGCCGAGGTCGCGTTCTCGCAGGTCATCGAGATCGCGCAGCCGTGGACCGACTGGGCCGGGCGGCGGCACGAGACGATGCGCGGGCGGCCGGTCTCGGTTCATGCGATGCGCGGGATTTCGGCGCATTCGAACGGGTTCCACACCTGCCGCGCGCTGCATTTGTTGCAGATACTGCTGG
Source organism: Allostellaceae bacterium (assembly GCA_036268075.1). Classification (GTDB taxonomy): domain Bacteria; phylum Pseudomonadota; class Alphaproteobacteria; order ATCC43930; family CGMCC-115725; genus DATARH01. Next base: position 3,714 of record DATAUV010000091.1, read on the forward strand.
GCACGATCGATGTGCCGGGCGGCTGGCGCTACAAGTCGCCGCACCCGAAGCCCTGTCCGCCGGGGCCGAAACCGGCCGGGCGGCCGAGCCAGGTGACGCCGGGCAAGCCGATGGGCGGGCCGCCGCTCGGCTATCCGATGGGGCCGGAGGATTTGATCCTCGACGACGACGGCGGGCCGGCGCGGATCGACAAGGCGTTTTCCTGGGACGCGCCGCTCGCCAATCACGGCCTGATGCAGATGCTGATCCGCAATTGCTGGGCCGCCGACCCGTACCCGATCGACGTCCTGTTCATGTACATGGCCAACATGGCCTGGAACTCCTCGATGAATACCGTCGAGACGATCCGCATGCTGACCGACAAGGACCCGGCGACCGGCGAGTACAAAATCCCCAAGATCATCTATTCCGACGCTTATTACTCCGAGATGGTCGGGTATGCCGACCTGATCCTGCCCGACACGACCTATCTCGAACGATGGGACTGCATCTCGCTGCTCGACCGGCCGATCGGTGGGGTCGACGGGCCGGGGGATGCGATCCGCCAGCCGGTCCTGGTGCCCGACCGCGACGTGCGGCCGTTTCAGGACGTGCTGATCGAGCTCGGCGTGCGGCTGGGCCTGCCGGCGTTTTGCAACGCCGAGGGCGGGCCGCGCTTTCCGGCCGGGTACAAGGACTACATCGCCCTGCACGAGCGGGCGCCGGGGGTCGGGCCGCTCGCCGGGTGGCGCGGCGAGAGCGGGACCGATGCCGGGCGGGGGGCGCCGAACCCGTCGCAGCTCGACCGCTATGTCGCCAATGGCTGCTTCTGGAAATACGAGCTGCCGCCCGAGCAGCTTTATTACAAGCATGCCAACAAGGACTATCTCGAAACCGCGATGAAGATGGGGTTCATCGGCAACGCGGACCCGATCATCCTCCAGCTTTACGTCGAGCCCTTGCAGCGGTTCCGGCTGGCGGCGCAGGGGCACGGCGCGGTGGTGCCGCCGCCCGAGGCCGCCAGGCGCATCGAGACCTATTTCGACCCGCTGCCGTTCTGGTACGAGCCGTTCGAGGAGGCGCGCGTCGACCTCGCGCAGTTTCCGCTCCACGCGATCACCCAGCGGCCGATGCAGATGTACCATTCGTGGCACTCGCAGAACGCCTGGCTGCGGCAGATACTGGGGCACAACCGCCTCTTCATGGCGCACACGATGGGCCGGGCGCTGGGCCTGAAAGACGACGATTGGGTGCGGGTGTCGAGCCATGCCGGGTCGATCCGCGGCCAGGTCAAGCTGATGGATGGGGTCAACCCGAACACGGTGTGGACCTGGAACGCGATCGGCAAGAAGAGCGGCGCCTGGAACCTCGCCGAGGACGCGCCGGAGTTCAAGAAAGGGTTCCTGCTCAACCATTTGATCACCGATTTGCTGCCCGGCGGCGACCTCGCCAATGCCGATCCGGTGACCGGACAGGCGGCCTGGTACGATCTGCGGGTGCGGGTCGAGAAGGCGCCGGCGGCCGAGGCGGGCACGACCGCGCCGGAATTTGTGCCGATGCGGCACCCGCCGCGGATGGAGCCGTTGCCCGAGATTTTGCGCTACGGAGAGCGGCGATGACCGATCTTCCCGCGCCGGTCCCGGGGCAGAAAAAGCTCGGCCTCGTCATCGACCTCGACATCTGCGTCGGCTGCCACGCCTGCGCGAGCGCCTGCAAGGAATGGAACAGCGGCGGGCACATGGCGCCGCTGACCGATTTCTCCCCCTATGGCGGTGACCCCTCGGGGGTGTGGTTCAACCGCATCCATTCGTTCGAGGAAGGCGACGGCGACGGCGCGCGCACCGTGCATTTCCCGCGCTCGTGCCTTCATTGCGACGAGCCGGCCTGCGTCACGGTCTGTCCGACGGGCGCTTCGTACAAGCGGGCCGAGGACGGGATCGTCCTCGTCAACGAGGACATCTGCATCGGCTGCAAGCTGTGCTCGTGGGCCTGCCCCTACGGCGCGCGCGAGTTCGACGAGGATGTCGGAGTGATGAAGAAATGCACCCTGTGCATCGACCGCATCTATAACGAGAACCTGGCCGAGGAAGAGCGGGTGCCGGCCTGCGTCATGGTGTGCCCGACCAAGGCCCGGCATTACGGCGACCTCGGCGACCCGAACTCGGCCGTGTCGGAGATGGTCGCGCGGCGCGGCGGGGTCGATTTGATGCCCGAGCTGGGATACCGGCCGGTCAACAAATACCTGCCGCCCCGACGCGACCGGATGGCGCCGCTCGCGCCGATCGCGTTGCCGGACGACGCGGAGGGCGGCAACCGGCTCTTGCGCTGGATCGACAAGGTGCTGTCGCGATGAGCGCTCCGACGCAAATCCCCTCGCCCGCATTGCGGGAGAGGGTGGCCGAAGGCCGGGTGAGGGCCGCGCGCAGCGCGGTGGCGGGGAGTGGGTGCTTTGCGCCGCCCTCACCCTCCCATCGCTCCGCGACGGGCCCCTCCCTCTCCCGCAATGCGGGCGAGGGGTATGTGTTCCGATGAATCCGACCCTCTCGATCGTCTTCTTCACCACCTCGTCCGGCGCCGGGTTCGGGCTGATGATGCTGGTCGGGCTCGGCGTGCCGCTGGGGCTGTTGCCGGCGAACCCCTGGTTCGGGGTGACGGCGCTTGTCGTCGCCGGGGTGCTTGCGGTGAGCGGGCTCGTCTCGTCGACCCTGCACCTCACCCATCCCGAGCGGGCGTGGCGGGCGTTTTCGCAATGGCGGTCGTCGTGGCTGTCGCGCGAGGGGGTGCTGGCGGTGCTGAGCTTCGTCCCGGCGGCGATCTTTGCCTTTTGCTGGGTGGTGCTCGGCGATGTGTGGGGGTTCGCCGGCCTCTGCGGGATACTCGCGGCGGCGGGATCGGTGGCGACGCTTTATTGCACCGGGATGATCTACGCGTCGCTGAAGCCGATCCGGCAATGGCACAATGGCTGGGTCGTGCCGAATTACTTCGCGCTGGGGCTGATGAGCGGCCTGGTGCTGCTCGATTTCGTCGAGCGGTTCTGGGTGGCGCGGCCGATCGGGACGGCGGTGCTGACCATCGTGGCGATCATCGCGGCGTGGCGGCTCAAGGAGCGGTACTGGCGCTTTATCGACCTGAGCGCGGCGCCGTCGACGGTCGCCAGCGCGACCGGGCTCGGCCGGCGCGGCGCGGTGCGGATGCTGGAGCCGCCGCACACGGAAGAGAACTACCTGTTGAAGGAGATGGGCTTCCGCGTCGCCCGCACGCATGCGGCGCGGCTGCGGCTGATTGCGCGGCTGGCGGCGTTTCTGGCCCCGGCGCTCTTGACGCTCGTTGCGCTGATCTGGAGCGGGATCGGCATCGTCGCGGCGTTTCTCGCCGTCCTCGCCGCTGGGCTGGGGCTCATCATCGAACGCTGGCTGTTTTTTGCCGAGGCGCGTCACACGGTGACACTCTATTACGGTGCGGAAACCGTCTAGGCCGTGGTGTAGTTGCCGCGGCAGGTCGACGCCGCATTCGCACCCGAGGCGGTAGCTCCGCTGAACCTCGCTTGTCTTCAAAGCGGATTTTTCGCTTTTGCGGTATCAGCCGATTTGGGTAATCCTGGCGGCCACTCTGACCACCCCTGCCACCACGCCTCGACCCGCTTGCCCTTGTGCCAGGAACACGCTGACCGGAGGACGCTCCCCATGACCAAATATCTGCACACCATGATCCGCGTCAGTTCGCTGGAGGACACCATCGCCTTCTTCGAGGTGCTCGGGCTGCGCGAGATCCGCCGCCGTCCGGACGAGAAAGGCCGCTACACCAACGTGTTCCTCTCCGCCTCCGGCGACGAGGAGGCTGCCGTGGAGCTCACCTACAATTGGGATCCCCAGCCCTACCCCGGCGGCCGCAATTTCGGACATCTCGCCTACGCGGTGGAGAACATCTACGACACCTGCAGCGCCTTCATCGCCCGCGGCGTGACGATCAACCGCCCGCCGCGCGACGGCCGCATGGCCTTCGTCCGCACGCCGGACGGCATCTCCATCGAGATATTGCAGGCCGGCGAAGGGCTGCCGCCTGCCGAGCCCTGGACCAGCATGGCCAACAGCGGTTCGTGGTAGGGCGCGCCATGAAGGAAAACAGCATCCGGCGGGCGGTGCGCGAAGGACGAGCGGCGCTGGGCACCGGGCTCAAGGAGTTCGCCTCGCACGGCGTTCCCTGGATCATCGAGCAGGCCGGCTTCGATTACTGCGCGATCGACCACGAACACGGGGCGTTCAATATGGAAACGATCGCGAACCTCGCGAGTTGGTTCCAGGCCACGAACGTCTCGGCCATCGTTCGGATTCACAAATCGTTCGCGCATCTGATTCCGGGCATTCTGGACCAGGGCATCATGGGCATCCAGGTGTCCGAGGTGGAAAACGCCGAAGAGGCGCGCGCGATCGTCCGCCTCGCCAAGTATCCGCCGATCGGAAACCGGGGCATCTCCGGCCAGGGGCCGCACACGGGGTACAAGAGCTATGGCCCGCGCCACGCCGCCGAATACGCGCCATGGGCCAACGAGAACATCATCATATGCCCCTCGATCGAGTCGCTCGAGGGGCTGGAGAACGTCGAGGAGATCGCGGCGGTCGAAGGGATCGACATGATCGCGTACGGGCATTCCGACCTGAGCGCGCAACTCGGGGTTCACCTCGACCTCGATCACCCGAAATTCAAGGCCGCGGTGCGGCGGATCGCGGCGGCATGCAACGCACACGGCAAGCTCGCTCGGGGATCGGCGGAGACCGAGGCGCAGATCGAGGAGTATTGGCAGCTCGGGTGCAAAGTGCTGAACCTGCCGGGGAACGATGTGAGCACGTATCTTGCCGGGATGAAGATGCGTGCCGGGCGCGCACACGCGCGGTTGAAGTCGATTGGGGTGCCGACCCCATGAGAATGGCCCCGATGTGGCGGCTGCCTGAAATCGATGCGGAAACCTCGCCGCGATGCTGGCTTGCGCGCCTTTGCGGTTGACCCGCGGGAGCCCCTCGACTATATCCGCACACTCTTCGGGGGCTGGCGGTAGGAGACCACCTAAACGCAGCCCGGTTCGGTTCGAGTGGTCCGGCGCTTCTGTGAGGGGCGCGCCTAAGGGGTCGATAGTTTGTTTCGCGCGGCGTAGGCTGACGCCGAGCGCGGTTTTGCGTTTTACACGGATCGTATAGAGGTCGCGAGAATGCCGACGATCAACCAACTCATCCGTCACCCGCGCGTTCCGGTTAAGGCGCGGAACAAGGTGCCGGCGATGGAGGAGTGCCCGCAGAAGCGCGGGGTCTGCACGCGCGTCTATACGATCACCCCGAAAAAGCCGAACTCGGCGCTGCGCAAGGTCGCGCGCGTGCGGCTGACCAACGGGTTCGAGGTCACCAGCTACATCCCCGGCGAGGGGCATAACCTGCAGGAGCACTCGGTCGTGCTGATCCGCGGCGGCCGCGTCAAGGATCTGCCGGGCGTGCGCTACCACATCATCCGCGGCACCCACGACACCCAGGGCGTCAAGGACCGCCGCCAGCGCCGATCGAAGTACGGCGCGGGCCGGCCGAAGTAAGGAGGGCATGCGATGTCTCGTCGCCGCGCCGCGGTCAAACGCGAAGTGCAGCCGGATCCCAAATTCGGCGACATGGTCGTGACCAAGTTCATGAACTGCCTGATGTACGAGGGCAAGAAGTCGACCGCCGAGCGGATCGTCTACGGCGCCTTCGAGCGCATCCAGAAGCGGACCGGGCAGGACCCGATCCATGTGTTCCACGACGCGCTCGGCAATGTTCGCCCGGCGGTCGAGGTGCGCTCCCGCCGCGTCGGCGGCGCGACCTATCAGGTGCCGGTCGAGGTTCGCACCGAGCGCAGCCAGGCACTGGCGATCCGCTGGCTCATTTCGAGCTCGCGCGGGCGCTCGGAAAACACGATGGAAGAACGCCTGTCCGGCGAATTGCTCGACGCCTCCAACAATCGCGGCGTCGCGGTCAAGAAACGGGAAGACACGCATCGCATGGCCGATGCGAACAAGGCCTTCTCGCATTACCGATGGTAGGGAGGCAGCGGCCGGATAACGGCCTCGCAACCGGATTTGAGAACGCGGCGCTGGGCGCCGCTGGAGTTTTATAGTCATGGCACGCACTACGCCGCTCGAGCGGTATCGCAATATCGGCATCATGGCGCACATCGATGCCGGCAAGACGACCACGACCGAGCGCGTGCTGTATTACACCGGCCGTTCCTACAAGATCGGCGAGGTGCATGACGGCACCGCGACGATGGATTGGATGGAGCAGGAGCAGGAGCGCGGCATCACGATCACGTCGGCCGCGACGACCTGCTTTTGGCTGGATAACCGGATCAACATCATCGACACGCCGGGCCATGTCGATTTCACGATCGAAGTCGAGCGGTCGCTGCGGGTGCTCGACGGCGCGGTCGCCGTGTTCGACTCGGTCGCCGGGGTCGAGCCGCAATCCGAAACGGTGTGGCGCCAGGCCGACAAATACGGCGTGCCGCGCATCTGCTTCGTCAACAAGATGGACCGCATCGGCGCCGATTTCCGCCGCTGCGTCCAGCAGATCGAGGAGCGCCTCGGCGCGGCGCCGATCGTGCTGCAGATTCCGATCGGGGCCGAGGCCGATTTCCTCGGCGTCGTCGACCTGATCGCCAACAGGGCGCTCGTGTGGCGCGACGAGACGCTGGGCGCGGAGTTCGACGTGGTCGACATTCCCGCCGACCTCGCCGAGGAAGCCGCGACGCTGCGCGCGAAGATGGTCGAGCAGGCGGTCGAGCAGGACGACGAGGCGCTCGAAGCCTATCTCGGCGGCGAGGAGCCGGACGAGGAGACGCTGCGCCGGTGCATCCGCAAGGGGACGGTCGCGTCGGTCTTCGTGCCGGTGCTGGCCGGCGCCGCGTTCAAGAACAAGGGCGTGCAGCCGCTGCTCGACGCCGTCGTCTACTACCTGCCGTCGCCGATGGACGTCGCCGCGATCAAGGGCGTGACGATGAAGGGCGACGAGGTCACCCGCAAATGCTCGGATGACGAGCCGTTCGCCGGCCTCGCGTTCAAGATCATGACCGACCCGTTTGTCGGCTCGCTGACCTTCGTGCGGATCTATTCGGGCGTGCTGGCCGCCGGCTCGCAGGTGCTCAACACGGTCAAGGACCAGCGCGAGCGCATCGGCCGCATGCTGCTGATGCACGCGAACCACCGCGAGGACGTGAAAGAGGCGCGCGCCGGCGACATCGTCGCGCTCGCCGGGCTCAAAAGCACGACGACCGGCGAGACGCTGAGCGACCCGGCCCACGCGGTCATCCTCGAGCGGATGGAATTCCCCGACCCGGTCATCGAGATCGCGGTCGAGCCGAAATCGAAGGCCGACCAGGACAAGATGGGCCAAGCCCTCGCCAGATTGGCGACCGAGGACCCGTCGTTCCGCGTCTCGGTCGACGACGAAAGCGGCCAGACCGTGATCAAGGGGATGGGCGAGCTCCACCTCGAAATCATCGTCGACCGCATGAAGCGCGAGTTCAAGGTCGACGCCAATATCGGCGCGCCGCAGGTTGCCTATCGCGAGACGATCTCGCGGTCCGCGGATGTCGATTACACCCACAAAAAGCAGACCGGCGGCGCGGGCCAGTATGCCCGCATCAAGGTGCATTTCGAGCCGCTGCCGCCGGGTTCGGGCTTCGTGTTCGAGAATTCGGTGGTCGGCGGCGTCGTGCCCAAGGAGTACATCCCGGGCGTCGAGAAGGGGCTGCGGCTCTCGACCGAAAGCGGTGTCCTGGCCGGGTTCCCGGTGATCGACCTCAAGGCCGAGCTGTACGACGGCTCGTACCACGACGTCGATTCGAGCGTCCTCGCCTTCGACATCGCCGCGCGGGCGGCCTTCAAGGAAGGCGTCATGAAGGCGGCGCCAAAGCTCCTCGAGCCAATCATGCGGGTCGAGGTGGTGACGCCGGACGACTACATGGGCGACGTGATCGGCGACCTCAACAGCCGCCGCGGCCAGGTGACCGGCATGGACCAGCGCGGCAACGCCCGGGTCATCGACGCGATGGTGCCGCTCGCGAACATGTTCGGCTACGTCAACACGCTGCGCTCGATGAGCCAGGGCCGGGCGCAGTACACGATGCACTTCGACCACTACGAGCAAGTTCCCCAGGCGGTCGCGGACGAAGTCCGCGCCAAGATGGCCTGACGAAGGGAGAGAGACGATGGGTAAGGCGAGGTTTGAGCGGAACAAGCCGCACTGCAACATCGGGACGATTGGTCACGTGGACCATGGGAAGACGACGCTGACGGCGGCGATCACGAAGGTGTTGGCGGAATCGGGCGGGGCGACGTTCACGGC
>DATAUV010000092.1:0-31718 GCA_036268075.1 Allostellaceae bacterium
TCGCCAAGCGTGCAGCTGACGCTGCGGCTCAGCGTTTTGGCGCCGCCGCGCAGCCCGTGGCGCGCTTCGCTAAAAATCGCCCGCATGATCTGCGGTACGCCGGGCAGGATAAACACATTCTCGATGCGGAAACCGGGGGCGCGCGAGATCGGGTTCGGCAACAGGCTTGCGCCCTCCGGCACATGCGCCATGCGCAGCCGCGCCTCGTTGAGCGCGCCGGGCGGGTAGTGGTCGGTGAGGATGCGCACCGCATCGGGGTGCAGGACGAGCTTCACCCCAAACGCATCGGCGATGCATTGCGCTGTGATGTCGTCATGGGTCGGGCCGATGCCGCCGGTGGTGAAGACGTAGTCGTAGAGCCGCCGCACCTCGTTGACCGTGCCGATGATCGTCGCAGAATCGTCGGGGATGATTCGGGCGTGGCGCAGCCGGACGCCGGCGTCGTTGAGCCCGGTGGCGAGGAACGCGAGGTTCTCGTCCTGCACCCGCCCCGACAATATCTCGTTGCCGATGATCAGCACGCAGGCGGTGACCGCTCGGCCGGGTTCGCTCATGGGTCTCTCGTTCCGAGGGCTGTTCAGGGCTGGTCTCACCTTCATAGGCAAAGCTGCGGCCCGGCACAATCTTGGCGACCGCGTCGGCTTGCCGTCCGGCGCGGCTGACCCTACTTTCCTCTCGGGAGATCAGTGATGCAGCAGGATGTGACGGGGGGCCTCGGCCAGGCGTCGGCCCGGCCCGAGCGCGGGATCAAGATTCACGGGCCGGAGGCGTTTGCCGGGATGCGCGCGGCGGGGCTGCTCGCGGCGCAGACGCTCGACCACGTCACCCCGTTTGTAAAGCCGGGCGTCACCACCGACGACCTCGACCGGCTCTGCTACGATTTCGTCGCCGAGCGCGGCGGCATCTCGGCGCCGCTCAACTACCGCGGCTTTCCGAAATCGATCTGCACCTCGATCAACCACGTCGTCTGCCACGGCATTCCGGGCGACCGGCGGCTGATGGAGGGCGACATCCTCAATATCGACGTGACCCCGACCCTCGACGGCTGGCACGGCGATTCGAGCCGCATGTTCCTCGTCGGCGACCGTATCCCGGTCAAGGCACGCAAGCTGGTCGACGTGACCTACGAGGCGATGATGCGCGGCATCGCCGTGATCAAGCCGGGCGTCCGCATCGGCGCCATCGGCGCCGCGATCCAGCGCCACGCCGAGGGCAACCGATTTTCGGTGGTGCGCGACTTCTGCGGCCACGGCATCGGCCGCGTCTTCCACGACGCCCCGTCGATCCTGCATTACGGCAGCCCCGAGGACGGCGTCGTGATGCAGGAAGGCATGCTGTTCACGGTCGAGCCGATGATCAATGCCGGCCGCTGGGAGGTAAAAGTGCTAAGCGACGGCTGGACCGCCGTCACCAAGGACCGCTCATTGTCGGCCCAGTTCGAGCACACGATCGGCGTCACCGCCACGGGCTACGAGATCTTCACGATCTCCCCCGCCGGGCTGCACCGTCCGCCTTACGACTGATCCTCGGGCAGGAAATCTTCGGCTAGAATTTGCGCTGGCGTGAACGGACATTCGGCCGGGAAATTCCTTTCCGAGATGCCGGTCTCGTCGGCAGCATTACGCCGCGCCCGCAGATAGAGGGCCTCACGGGGTTGGTCGACGACATGGCGCAGACTGGGAGAATCCTCAAGGAGAACCTCAATCTCATGCCGCTGCGTCCGGATCGTGCTCGACCAGCTTCGCGACTGAAACTCCGTCTGCACCTGCCATTTCAGTAGATGCATAAGGAGCACGATGAACCGGCTCTCAAGTTGGCGACGGTCGCTCCGGCCCATGCTCTCGATTTCCTCGGCCACATTCTCCGCATCGACCAACGAGAGATTGCCTTCGCGCAACAACCGCGCCTGATCCTGGGTCCAGGCGAAGAAATCATCGTCGTAGGCGGCTGAATTTCGGGCCATCTTCCGCTGTCCTGGCGAACCGTGGTCGCCATTATATCACACCTCAAGGCTCCAGCCGCACGGTGGCGCGGGCGCTTTTGCCGGTGCTGTCGATGACGGTGAGGCGGGCGAACCCCATGCTGTCCGGTTGCCAGGTGGGGCTGTGGCGCGCTGGGGCCGGGGGTAGCGGGCGGCCGTCGACGAGCCAGCGTAAGGGGCCGGTGCCGCCCCTCGCCTCCAGCGGCAGGTCGCCGCCCTGCCAGGCGACGGTCGAGCCGTCGGGCGGGTAGAGGATCTTCGGCCCGTCGGCATTGGCGAGCGGGCCGCGCTCGGCGGGGCCGGGGTCGAGGTGGCGCAGCCGCGGCGGCAGGTCGCGGCGGCCGACCAGCAGCGCGCCCGGCGGCGCCGGGCCGGGCCCGGCATCGGCCGGGGCGGGGCCGAGCAGGTCGGCGATCTTGAACACGATCGGCGCCGCGGTAACGCGGCCGCTGCGCCCCGGCATCGGCGTGCCGTCGGGCCGCCCGGCCCACACCGCGATCGTCACCGCGCCGTCGTAGCCCACCGCCCAGGCGTCGCGGTAGCCGTAGGAGGTGCCGGTCTTGTAGGCGAGCTTGCGGCTGGCCTTAGTTTCGTCGGGCAGCATCCCCGGGGGCGGCGGCGCGTGCCGCAGGATGTCGGTGACGTACCACGAAGCGACCGGGCCGAAGAGCGTCGTCTCCGTCTCCCGCGAGGCGTCGGGCCGGGTGCGCAGCGGCGCTACCTTGCCGTCATGCGACAGCGCCGTGTAGAGCGTCGCGAGGTCCGACAGCGTGATCCCGACCCCGCCGAGCGCCACAGCGAGCCCAGGCTCCTCGGCCGCGCCGGGAAGGCGCAGCCTCACCCCGACCGCCGCCAGCCCGGACACGAACTTGCCGGCGCCGAGCCGGTCGAGCACCGCGACCGCCGGCACGTTGAGCGAATATTGGAGGGCCTCTCGGGCGCTGACAGTGCCGAGAAAGCGCCCGTCGAAATCGCCCGGCGCATACCCGCCGAACTCGCGCGGCCGGTCCTCGACCAGCGTTTCGGGATGCACGATCAGCCGGTCGAACGCCATCGCGTAGATGAACGGCTTCAGCGCCGAGCCGGGCGAGCGGATCGAGCGGGCCATGTCGATCGTGCCGCGCCGCTCGGTCGAGCCGAACTCGGCGTTGCCGACATAGGCGATGATATCGCGGCTCCGGTTGTCGACGACGATCGCGGCATAGCTCGCGCGCGGGTCGAGCCCGCCGATCTCGCGCTTGAGCATCGCCTCGACCTGACGCTGCAAGGCCGGGTCGATCGTCGTCGCGATATTCGGCGCCAGCGTCGCGTTGGCGAGCTCGCGCGCGAGATGCACGGCGTGGAACGGCATCGCGAGCCGCATGGCCGGCACCGCCTCGCTCTCCGCCTCGGCCAGGATCTGCGCCGAGATGATCCCCTGCCTCGCCATCCGCGCCAGCACCGCGTCGCGCGCGGCCCGCGCCGCCTCCGAGTGACGGTCGGGCCGCAGCCGCTCGGGCGAGCGCGGCAAGGCAACCAGCAGCGCCGCCTCGGAAGCGGTCAGATGCGCCGGCTCCTTGCCGAAATAGGCAAGGCTCGCCGCCCGCACCCCTTCGAGGTTGCCGCCGAACGGCGCCAGGGTCAGGTAGACGCCGAGCACCCCGTCGCGCCCGACCCCACGCTCGAGCGCCAGCGCCTCGCCCATCTCGGTCAGCTTAGCCGGCAGGGTACGGGGCCGCCGCTCGAGCAGCCGCACCGCCTGCATCGGCAAGGTCGAGGCCCCCGACACGATATGCCCGCGCCGCACAAGCTGCCCCACCGCCCTCACCGCCGCGACCGGGTCGACCCCCGGATGCAGTCCGAACCGCTTATCCTCCGCCGCCACCAGCATGCGCAGGTAAAGCGGGTCGACCTCGCCCGGCGAAACCGGCAGCCGCCACTTCCCGTCCGCGCTGAGGAACCCGCGGAGGATCGAGCCGTCCCGCGCGAGGACCAGGGTGGAGACGAGGTGGCCGCGGTCGAGATTTGGCAGCGGCAGGGCGAGGTAGGTGGCGGCGAGGAAAACCAGAACCCCTAATGCCGCCATAAAAGCCGAGCGCCCGCGCCCCCTTCGAGCTCCCTCTCCGCACATTGGGGGGAGAGGGTTGGGGTGAGGTGGGAATCCGCGGCGCTTCAACACGCCCACCTCACCCTCCCATCGCTGCGCGAGAGGCCCCGCCCTCTCCCGATGGCGGGCGGAGCGGGAAAGTGGCAGCGGGCGCGGTCACGGCGCGGCTACCGCGGCGTCACGACCAGCTTGCCGATCGCGGTGCGGCCGGCGATTTCGGGGTCGTACATGTCCTCGACATCGAGCGCCGGGTATTTGAACGTGCCCGGCGTCACGGCACGCACGACATAGGCAAAGGTGAACGAGTCGACGTTCTGATGGAGGTTCAGCGCGGCTATATAGCGATCGTCGCGGGCCTCGACGAAATCCGGTGTCGACAAATTCTTGAGCCAGTCGGATCGGCTCGACCCGGAATCGCTGCCGGTCCCGGTCGACTCGATCTCGAACCCGGCCGGGAGCAGGTCGACGAGCAGCATCCGGGCGGGGCGCGAGGTGTCGGTGCGCTTGGCGCTGACCACGACCACCAGCAGATCGGTCTGCCGGACCTTGCCGAGATCGGCCGCCGTCCCGTCTGGGTGATAGACGGCGCGGCTGACGGCATAGCCCTTGTTCTCGGCGGGCAGATCCGCCTTGACGACGCCGGTGATCGACACCGAGCGCCAGATCGGGCTGGTGCCCTTGTTGGCGACCGACATCGGCGCCGCGCCGGCGCCGAGCGGGCGGCGGCGGTAGAGCGGGTCCTTCACCGTCTCTCCCGAGCCGCCATTGACCGCGACGGTCATCTCGCCGCCGGACACCTTGGCCGCCGCCTCGGCAGCCATCAGCAGCCAGGCCTTTTCCTGGGTGCTGGTCTCGCCGCTACGGGCGAAAAGCTCGGTGACGCGGTCCATCACCGCGGTCAGCCGCGGCTGCATCGCCTTGTCGCCGGCGGAGAAGGCGAGGATGGCCGAGGCGTCGCGCAGGTCGCTGCCGTAATCAACGTAACGCAGCCCCTTGCCGCGCTGGATCGGCGGCCCGAGCGCGGCGGCATAGGCGGCCTCGGCCCGGGTCGTGTCGCCGTAGAGCGCCAGCGCCGCGCCGAGCTGGGCCTGGGCGAGGCGGCTCGGCAGGTTGGTCATCTGCGTGTCGTTGAAGTAGCGCAGCACCGGCAGCTCGTCGGCCTTGCCGACCGCCAGCACGTAATGGGCATAGGCGACCGCGCTGAGGTCGCCCGGCTCCTTGTGCTCCAGGCGGACATAGTTGTGCAGCCAGTTGAGCGCCGCCTTGACCGCGTAATCCGGCACCTTGCTGCCATGCGCCCCGGCGCGCAGCAGGAAGTCGGTGGCGTAGGCGTCGAGCCACGGCACGGTGTCGCCGCTGTCGTCCCACACGCCGAACGAGCCGTCGCCTTTCTGCATCGACACGATGTGGCCGATCGCCCCGTCGAGCGCCTCGGACGCGGAGAAGCCGGGGTCGGTGTTCCACAGCTTAGACACCGCGTCGACGTACAGCAGCGGCAAGGCGCGGCTCGTCGTCTGCTCGATGCAGCCATAGGGATAGCGGTCGAGCGCGCGCAGCAGCCCCGGCACGTCCCATTCCGGCCGCGGGCTCACCGCGAGCAGCGCCTCGGCGGTGCCGGGCAGAAACTCCGACGCGGCGTTGTCGTCGAGCGTGACGCTCTCCCCGGGCTTCAACTGCCCGACAAAGCGGCGGAGCTGGTACGACTGCGCCGGGCGCACCCCGATCGTGAAGTCGCGCACGATGTGGAGCCCGGCCGGCCCGCTGAGGTCGAGCGTCAGCGCCGTGTTGCCGATCGTGGTCGTTGACAGCGGAAACCCGCCCGCGAAACTCTGCCCGGTGGCGAGCTTGATCGTCTGGTCCACCGGCGGGACGAACCGGCCGGCGCCGGCGGCGGAGAATTTCAGCCGGTAATCGCCGGCCGCGCCCTCGACGTTGTTGACGACGATTCCGATCCGCCCTTCGTCGCCGGGCGCGAGAAAGCGGGGCAGCGACACGCTCGTCACCACCGGATCGCGCACCGTCGTGCTGCCGGTGCCCGACCCGACCTTGTGCGCGGCGAACGCCACCGCCATCAGCCGGAGCTGGCCCTGGAAGTCGGGGACGTCGAGCTTGATCCTGGCGGCGCCGTCGGCGTCGAGCTTGACGATGCCGGAGAAGAGGGCGACCACCTTGTTGCTCTTGTCGGGGAGGCCGGCGACCGAGCGGCTGGCGAACTGGTCGCCGCCGCTGCGCAGCGCCCCGATCCCGCCGGCGCGCGGGTCGATCAGCCGCCCGTAGAGATCGCGCAATTCGACCCCGAGCACGCGCTTCCCATAGAAATAATCCTGCGGCGCGGGGTTCCGGTAATCGGTCAGCTTCAGCACCGCCTCGTCGACCGCGGCGAGCGTGACATAGGCCTCCTCATTGGCGCCGAGGCCGGCAACCTTGACCGGGATCTCCATCGGACCGCGCGGCCGCACCACATCGGGCGCGGTGATCGCGACGGCGAGGGTGCGCGGCGACGGGTCGATGCCGAGCCAGGCCACCCCGACCGCGCGCCCCGGCCCGCGCTGCTGCGGCCCGCTCAGCACCGCCGGTCGATAGGCGCTGACGAGGGCGTAGACCCCGCTGCCCCAGCTCGGGTCGATCGGGATCTCGACCGTCGCCCCCTCCGCCGGCATCGTCACCGAGCGCAGCGACAGGATCTTGTTCGACGCGATCGCCACCTCGGCCTCGCCGGCGAACGGCGCCTTGAAGAACAGCTTGGCGGTGTCGCCGCCCTGGTACAGCTTTTTGTCGAGCGTCACCGACAATTTGTCGGGCACGTCGGGCAGTTCGTTCTCGACCCACCACCCGACATGAAAGCGCAGGCTCGTCGCCGCGCCGGTCGCGCCGTCGGTGACCTCCCAGCGATAGCGGCCGGCGGCGACGGTACGCGACAGCGCGGCCGGCGCGTCGGCGCCGATGTCGATCGTGCCCGTCTCGATCGGCTCGTCGCGCACGGTGACGCGGTTGCGCCAGCTTCCGCCGGTCGAATACCAGTCGTATTGCCAACGCTCGCGCACCAGCTCCCAGCGCAGCCCCTTGGCGGCGATGCGCTTGCCGGCGGCGTCGAGCGCGATCAGGTCGACGGCCGCCGGCTTGCCTTCGGCAATGGCCGTGTCGTCGTCGCCCGGCTGGCGCAGCCCGATCGCCAGGTTGCGCTGGCGGATCGGCCGCGTCACGGTCTGCCCGATCGCCCGCCCGCTCGGCTCGAACACGCTTACCTTGATCGTCGCCGCCAGGGGCTTCGTCTTGTCGGGCACCTTGTCGAGGCTCAGCGAGACGGTGGCCTTGCCCTGGTCGTCGGTCGCCGCGACGTCGATATCCTGCGATTCGCCGTCGTATTTCTCGTCGACGAGCCCGAACTGATAGCCCGGGTGGCCGGGATAGGGGTTGTCGTCATAGGCGATCGCCGCGCTCGCCTCGGCCGACAGCCCGGCCCCCGGCGCGCCGTAGTAATAGGTCGCCGTGATCTCGGCGTTGTAAGCCTCGCCCGGCTTGACCGGCGCATCGGGCGCGTCGAGCGCGACCTTGAGCGTCGGCGGCACGAAATCCTCGACCCGGAATTCGATCGACCCGATCGCCGCCGCCTTCGGATCGAGCTTCAACTCCGCCCGCCAAGTACCTATGCGGGCGTCTTTCGCCAGCGCGAAATCCTGAGCGTAGGCGCCGAGCTTGTCGCCCGACAGCACCCGCGTCTCGACCGCGACCCCGTCGGGTCGAATGAGGCGCAGCGTCAGCGGCAACCCGCTCGCCGCGTCGGCCTTGTCGTCGCGCGCCAGCACCATCAGGTGCACGGTCTCGCCGGGCCGATAGATGCCGCGCTCGGTGTAGAGGAACGAATCGACCGGCCCCGACGGCGTCCGCCCGCCGACCCCGCGGTCGCTCAAATCGAACGCCGAGCGCCCGACCTCCATGAAGTTGAAATCGCCGCCCGGCCCATAGGCCATCACCGCAAACGGCGCGTCGCCGCCCTTGCCGTGCAATATCCCGCCCGGAACGCGGGCGATGCCGTCGGCGTCGCTGGTCACGGTCGCGAGCTCGGCGTTGTTCTGCGCGTAGAGCCTGAGCGTCACGCCCGAAATCGGCTTCGCATCGGCGAGCGAGCGCACGGCGATCGCCATCCCGTCGGTGCCGGTATAGGCGGTAAGGCCCAGATTGGAGACCAGCACCCAGTTGGTCGCGGCCGCGTTCGCGTCGTCGTCCTCGTCGCTTTTCTTCGCCTTCGGGTAGTCGACGACGGCGAGGTAAACCCCGGGACCCTTGTCCTTGAGGATGTCCTTGAGCGGGATCGCGGTGACGACCGAGCGGTTGCGCTCGCCGGCGATCGCCATCTCGCCCTTCCAGACGAGGCTGCCGGTGCGCTGGATCACGTCGTCGACGTCGTCGGACCCGAATCGCAGCGTGAGTTTGTCGTTGCTGACGGTCGGCACGAGGTTGCGCTCGTTGACGCGCAGGATGCGCAGCTTGACCTTGTCGAGGTTGATCGTCGTCACCGGCAGCCCGGCGCTGCCCTCGCTCGGCAATACGTAGCCGGTGCCGCTAAAGCTGATCTGCGGCTTCCTGTCGGGCACGACCACATGCGCGGTAAAGGTCTCGCGCGTCTTGTCGCCGGTATCCGACGGAAACCCCTCCAAAAGCTGGATCTGGTAGTTGGCGCCGTGCTTCAGCCCGGTAAGGCAGACACTCTCGCCGCTCGCGGTGACCACCCCGTCGATCGGCGGCTCGCTGCGGACAAAGGCGGCGTAGGAGATTTCGGCCTTGGTGGAGACGCTGCCGTTGAGGCGCAGGCACACATCCGGCGTGTCGGCCTCGCTTTCGATCTCGACGTTGGTGACGCGAAACGCGGTCAGCCGTTCGAGCTGGGCGGCGCGCTCCTCGACCCCGGGCGACTTGGCGAGCGCGAGGCCGGCGCGGAACACGGCCAGCGCCTCCTTCTGCTTGTCGTGCCGGTCGAGGTCGCGGCCGATGACAAACAGGGCCTCGGCCTTCTGCGCCTTGTCGGTGAGGCGGGTATAGGCGGCGTAGGCGATCGCCATCGTGCTGTCGTTGCGCTCTTCGTATTCGGCCTGGGCGAGGCGTAGCCAGACCGTCCCGTCGTCGGCGCCGAACGCGATCGCCTGGCTCAGGTCGCGGACCGCCTGGCCGTAGCGCTTGGCCGCCATCTCCTCGTCGGCGTCCCTCTCCAGGCGCGGGATCAGCTTGGGCTGCCGCTTCGCCGCCGGCACCGAGCTCAAAAGGTCCGAGCGATACGATGCGGCCGCGTCGGCCAGATCCTTGTCCTGGTATTCCTGGGCAGCCGCCGGCGTCACCCACGACGCCGCAAAAAGGACGAGCACGAGCGACAAGGTGCGGAACATCGGACACTCCAGGTCGAGAGGCGCCAGATTAATACGCCATCCGCGGCGAAATTCGGGCAGCCCCGGATGCTTTATTTTTGCAGGGTCGGGATGCCGAATGCGGCGGCTGAGATTACCGTCGGGAGGTAATCAGACGCACAAACTGGGCGGGAGTGACAATACCGATCTCACGGAATGGATCGAGAATAAGGAGGTCGGAATCCCCGCTCACGATCAGGTCTGCGGAGCCATTGACAGCCAGTTCCAGAAATTTGTCGTCGGTCGGGTCGCGGCATACGGAGATGCGCTCGTTGATAGTCACAATTTCGGCCCGCGCGATCAAAGACGCAAACCGTCGAGCCGCCGCTTCCGGAATGAGAGGGGCAAAGCGAGGGCGGGCCAATACGTCGAATAATTGTCGCTCGGTCTCGGTGGATTTGAGGAGGGTATGCTCACTCTCCGCGATCCGCACTGCCGCCGCCGGTGTGGACCCGTCCTTCAGGGCGGCGCTCACAAATACATTCGTGTCGAAGACAAGCCTCATCCTTTTTGAGGCTCGACTTCCTTCTGAGCCTGCTTGATCAGCCGGTCGATATCGTCATCGGTCAAACCGGCCGCTACGACCCGCGCGCGTGCCTCCCGCCGGCCGGGAAACAATTCGTCGCCAGCCTCGATCGTGACGACCACGCGTTCGTCGGAGCCGATCCCGCGACGCGCAAGCTCATCCGCCACCCGGCCGGCCGTGGTTTCGATCACTTCGCATTCAGAGGTCATCAGAACGCTCCTCACCGGTCGGAATCTAGGGTCGGTCCATCGCCGCGTCAAATCGGCTACCGCACCGGGCGCGACGCCCGAGGCGTTCCGTCAGCGACCCAGATTCGCCGCAGCTTGAGACTCGCCCCGCATCTGTAGCACTGTGCCGCCTCGGCGGCGAGCGCAGCGCCAACAGGGCTATGGAGAGCGGGCAATGAAGGTCGGTTTCATCGGTTTGGGAATCATGGGGCACCCGATGGCCCTCAACCTCATCAAGGGCGGGCACCAGCTCTACGTCTACGGCAAGCGCACGCTCCCCGCGCCGGTCAGGGAAGCCGGGGCGACGGTCTGCGACACGCTGAAATCGATCGCCGAGCAATCCGAGATCGTCATCGTCATGGTCCCCGACACGCCCGATGTCGCCGACGTGCTGTTCGGCGCCGACGGCGTCGCGGCCGGGCTCTCGAAGGGCAAGATCGTCGTCGACATGAGCTCGATCTCGCCGATCGAGACCAAGAAATTTGCCGCCGAGATCGCCGCCAAGGGCTGCGGCTATGTCGACGCCCCCGTTTCGGGCGGCGAGGTCGGCGCCAGGGCCGCGAGCCTCACGATCATGGTCGGCGGCTCCGAGGCGGATTTCGCCAGGGTCCAGCCGCTGTTCGAGCTGATGGGCAAGAACATCACCCTAGTCGGCGATGTCGGCGCCGGGCAAACCACCAAGGTCGCCAACCAGATCATCGTCGCGCTCAACATCGAGGCGGTCGCCGAAGCGCTCCTCTTCGCCTCCAAGGCCGGCGCCGATCCGGCCAAGGTGCGCCAGGCGCTGATGGGCGGGTTCGCCGCCTCGCGCATCCTCGAAGTCCACGGCGAGCGCATGATCAAGCGCACCTTCGACCCCGGCTTCCGCATCGAACTGCACCAGAAAGACCTGAACCTGGCCCTCCAGGGCGCGCGTGCGATGGGCGTGTCGCTCCCCAACACCGCGACGACGCAAGAACTCTTCAACGCCGCCACGCCCCTCGGCGGCAAGGGGTGGGACCATTCGGGGCTGGTGCAGGTGCTGGAGCACATGGCCGGGCACAAGGTGGCGTAGCAGCCTGAGCGTCGCCCAGCCCTCACCCGTCACGCGTCGCGTGCCACCCTCGCCCGCATTGCGGGCGAGGGGAAAGTGCGCGAGAGAATCCCCTCGCCCGCATTGCGGGAGAGGGTGGCCGAAGGCCGGGTGAGGGCGCGCGCAGCGCGTGGTTCCGCTACTCCGCCGCCGCGTTCTTCCGGTAGCGCCGCCGCCGGTATTGAGCACGCGGTGCGGGGTCGAGACGAAGCGGTCGTTGGTCCAGCGCGCCAGCATGTCGGCCGCGTTGCCGAATTACCGCCCCAGCACCTTGTCCAGTGAGCGGATGGCGTTGTCCCCACCCTCCGCCTTGGTCTCCTCGGCTGCGGCCAGGTCCGTGTAGAGGCGGGCGATCGCCGCGTACATGTCGCGCGAAGGCGGGCTCGCCTCGAGAAAGTCGCTGATCTCCTCCATCTCGCCGACCCACCGATAGGCCTTGTCGTACATGCCGGGGATGCTGCCGCGCATGCGCTTGAGCATCTCGGGCTGGCTCGCCGCCAGCTCGGCCATCAGCGCCTCGCCGCAGCCGAACCGGGCCGCGCCGAGCAGCATCGCGGCGGCGATCGCGGTCGTGCCCTTGGTGATGCCGGCATAGCTCATCTTGAGCCCCGACGCGGCGCCGACCGGCCCGTCGATGACCCGCCAGTCGATGCCGTATTCGCGGATCGCGGCGGTCTTCGCCACCGCCGGTCCCGAGGCGTAGATCCCCGGCGAGTAACCTTCCCGCGGCGGCCCGCCGATGATCCCGCCATCGACGAAATCGGCTCCGGTCGGCGCGATGATTGCGGCGACCTCCTGCGCGGTCTGCGGGCTGATCGCGTTGCAGTCGACATAGACCGGCTTGGTCGCCAGCGCCGTCAGCGCCGGCGCCATCTGTTTCGCCAGCGCGACCGCCTCGCCCGGCGGCAGGATCGACAGGAAGAAATCGGCGCCCTCGACCAGCGCCCGCTCGTCGGCCATCGCGACCATCCCGGCCGCCTTCGCCCGCTCCGCGCTGGCGGCGCTGCGCCCGGACAAGAGCGTGCGAACCTCCGCCCCGCTCTCGGCGAGACGCCGGCCCACGCCGGCGCCCATCGTCCCCTGCGCCACCACCGCCACGACAATGCCCATGCGACACCTCTTTCCGTACACGAACAGAGGCCGAGTCTATCTCACTGAGAGACGCGCGTAGGGCGGAAAAGCGTAGCGCCTTCCGCCGGGTTGTCGGCGAGCGTGCGGATGTGGCGGAATGCGCTCCGCTTTTCCGCCCTACGCCGCCTTCTTGCGGACCCCCGCGATCACCTGCTGCAGGGCGGCGATGCCGATGCGATGGCAGAAATCGCCAAAGCCTTCGCCCTCGCCCCGCGACGCCGCGTACAGCGCAAACAAAGGGTCGAGGACGTCAGCCAAATCTCCGATCGACAGGCGGTCGGCGACAGCCTCGTTGAGCCGCGTGCCCTCGAAATCGCCCCCGACATACAGCGAATAGAACCCCGGGATGCGCCCGACGATGCCGATATCCCCGGTATAGGGCCGGGCGCAGCCGTTGGGGCAGCCGGTGATGCGGATCGAGAGGCGCTCGCGCTCCAGCCCCCAGCGCGCCATCCGCGCGGTGATCCCGCCGACGATATCGTCCGAGACCCGCTCCGCCTCGGTCAGCGCGAGACCGCAGGTCGGCAGCGCCGGGCACGCCAATGCCCAGCGCCGCGCCGGCAAGAGGTCCTCAGCGAGGTCGACGTGATGCGCGCGCAGAATGTCTGTGATCGCCTCACGGTCTTCGTGGCTGACCTCGCTGAGGATGATGTCCTGGCTCGGCATCAGGATCGGGTCGCAGCCGAACCGCGCGACGATCTCGCGCAGCGCCGTGCGCAGCTTTGCGCCGGCGCCGTCGACGATGCGGCCGCTCGGGATCGGCACGCCAAGATACCAGCGCCCGTCGCCTTGCTCGTGCCAGCCGAGATGGTCGGGCACCTGGAAGGCCGGCATCGGGCGGCACGGCGCGAGTTCCTTGCCCATCGCCGCCGACATCTCGGCCCGCGCCCATTCCTCGCCGCGCTCGGCGATGACGTATTTGATGCGGGCGTGGCGGCGATTGGCGCGGTCGCCGAAATCGCGGTGCAGCCCGACCGCCGCCTTTGCCGCCGCAACCAAATCCTGCGGCTCGACAAACGCCACCGCCGAGGCGAGGCGGGGGTAGGTCGCCGCGTTGTTGTGGGTCATCCCGTGGCCGCCGCCGATCAGGAAATTGTACCCGGTCAGTTCGCCACTCTCCCACAGCGCTACGATCGCGAGGTCGTTGGTCAGCACGTCGATCGAGTTGTCCTCGGGCACCGCGACGCCGATCTTGAACTTGCGCGGCAGATAGCGGTCGCCGTAGAGCGGGTCGGGTGCGTCGTCCCGCCCCTGCTCCTCGCTCCATTTCGCGCCGTCGACCCAGATCTCGTGATAGGCGCCGCTGGTCGGCAGCATCTCGCGCGACAGGAGCCGAGCGTCGGCCTCCAGCCGCTCGTGGACCGCGTCGCGGATCGGCGCCGGCCCAGTCGTCACCGTGCGCACGACATCGCCGCACGCCCCCAGCGTCGTCATCAGACCCCGGCTGATATCGCCCATCGCCGCCGCGAGGCCGCGCTTGACGACGCCGTGAAACTGGATGCTCGACCGCGTCGTCACCCGGAGCGACCCGTTCGCATACCGCTCGGCGATCCCGTCGAGCGCCAGGTACTGCGCCGCGCTGAGCCGCCCGCCCGGGATGCGCACCCGCACCATGAACTGGTTGCGCTTCGCATCCCCGCGCTGCTTCAGCTCGGTCGCGCTGTCGCGGTCGTAGCCCTGGTAGATGCCGTGGAATTTGAGGAGCGAATACCCCTCCTTGTCGAACGGCACCTCGACATCGGCGAGGTCGCGCGCGAGCCGGCCGCGCAATTGCCGGCTGTGCAATTTGACCGCTTCGGGCTTGGAGATGTTATCGAGTTGAGCCACGCCGCACCTGTGCCGGCATAATGCCGGGTGTTGACGTGGATCAGCTAATTACAACGCCTATGAGCTGTCAAATGGATTATTTTACGTATTCTTATGCGTAATTGATGGGTTTCGCTTCGCTCTACCCATCCTACGAGGCTCGCTGCCGTAGGATGGGTAGAGCATCGCGAAACCCATCATTCATTCCCGCTCAAACAGTCGCCAGCGCCCGGTCCAAATCGCGGATCAGATCCCCCTCGCCTTCGAGCCCCGCCGACAGCCGCACCAGCGAATCCCCGATCCCCAATTCCGCGCGCGCCTCGGGCTTCAGCCGCGAGTGGGTCGTCGTCGCCGGGTGGGTGATGATGCTCTTGGAATCGCCGAGATTGTTCGAGATGTCGACCAGCTTGAGCATGTCGAGAAAGCGGAAGCAGGCGTCCTTGTCGCCCTTGATGTCGAAGGCGATGACGGTGCCGCCGGCGCTCATCTGCCTTTCGATCAGCGCGCGCTGCGGGTGGCTCTTGAGCCCGGGATAGACCACGCGGCCGATCTTGGGGTGGGCTTCGAGGAATTGCGCCAGCGCCGTGGCGGTGCGGCATTGCCGTTCGAGCCGGAGCTCGATCGTCTCCAGCCCCTTCAAGAGGAGCCACGCGTTGAACGGGCTCATCGACGGGCCGGTATGGCGATAAAACTGCCCGAAATCCTCCTTGATGAATTTCTCGGTCGCGAGGATCGCGCCGCCGAGCGCGCGGCCTTGGCCGTCGATGTGCTTGGTCGCCGAATACACGACCACGTCGGCGCCGAGCTTCATCGGCTTTTGCAGCAGCGGCGTCGCGAACACGTTGTCGACGACCATGATTCCGCCGGCGCGGTGGGTGAGGCGCGCGACCTCGGCGATGTCGACCACGTCCATCGCCGGGTTCGACGGGCTTTCGCAAAAGGTCAGCGTCACGTCCGACCCGATCGCCGCCTCCCACGCCGACAGGTCGCGCCCGTCGACCAGGGTCGTGTGGACGCCCCATTTCGGCAGGAGGTCCCCGATGATGTAGGCGCAGGAGCCGAAAAGCGCGCGGCTCGACACCACCCGGTCCCCCGCCTTGAGCTTGCACGCGAGTGCGCCGAACACCGCCGCCATGCCGCTCGCGGTGCCGCGACAGGCCTCGGCCCCTTCGAGGAGGCGCAGCCGGTCCTCGAACATCGCCACGGTCGGGTTGCGATAGCGCGAATAGACGTAGCGCGAGCCCTCGTTGGCAAAGGCGGACTCGGCCTCCGCGGCGGTCGCGTAGACAAAGCCCGAGGTCATGAACAGGGCCTCGCACGTCTCGGCATGGGCGCTGCGCGTGGCGCCGCCACGCACGAGCAGCGTCGCGGCAGAGACCTCGGCCTCGGTTTCGGGCGACAGGATTGGGTTCGACATCGGCACACCTCCGCTTGAGGGCTGGCCGCGCCGGTCCGGACAACAAAAAACCCCGGTCCGCGCGGGCCAGGGTTCCTATACACACCCCGACCTTTTAGCGCGTTATTTAACGTGGCGCGCAAGCCGGTCGGCTCAAATCACCACGGAACGAGGGGTTTACTACGCGCCGAGTAGGGCGATGTCAAGCGAGCCTCTGTGTGTCTTAATGCGCGCGGCCGTGACCGCTTTCGGGAGACCAGGCATGCCGAGCACCAAGCCCACCAACAAGGCGCCGCGCGTCTCGGTCTACAACATGACCGAGACCGAATGGGTGCCGTCGGGACCGACCGGTATCTGGCAGCAGAACATCCGCAACGACCCGGCCGCCGGGCGGTGGTTCGGCGGGGTGCGGTTCGAGCCGCTGTCGCGCTCGGGGGTGCACCGGCATCTGGGGCCGGCGGCGAGCTTTATGCTCGGCGGGTCGCTGGTCGACCACGTCACCCGGATGAGCGGCGGCCAGGCCGTCATCAACCTGACCGGCGCGGTCCATGACGTGATCTGCTACGACACCTCGCACTTTGTCGCGCGCGTCGACGGAGCGATCCTTTATCCGCGCGACAGGAACGGTGTCCTCGACGAGCTCGGCGCTGCCGCCGCCAACGCCGGCGAAAGCGTCGACGAGACGGTCGGCCAGCCCGCGGATTTGATCGTCGAGGCGGTCGCGCCCCTGCCCGGTCCCGTGGCCGGCCTCGCCCGCCAGCCCCTGTTCGACTACGCCGGCGAGGCGTGGCAGGCCCGCTACGCCCAGCTCGTAATGGCCCCGGGCACCCAGGTGCCGGCGCATGTCACGACCGGGATGACCGACCTCTTCGTCCTCGCCGGCGAAATCCGCGCCGGCGACGAGCCCGCCGGCTCCGGCTGCTACGTCGTGATCGAGGCCGAAACCGAGCTCACCCTCTCGACCCGCTACGGTGCCCGCCTCCTCGCCTGGGCCGACGCCCCGGTCCGCTGGCTCGACGGCCGGGACCGCGGCGACCTCTACGGGTTCTAGACCAACCCCCTCACTTCGCCAGCCCCGCCGCGGTGCGGCAATCGGGAGCCAGGGCGGCGACGCGCTTGCCGTAATCGTCGGACAGGGTCTGGTGCGCGCCGAAATAGTCGAGGTCCGCCTTGGTCGTCATGTCGGCCTGCTTGTCGGCCATGCAGGTGCAGAACAGCTTCATCGTGTCGGGCGGGATCGGCAGCTTGTCCTGCTCGGCGGTCTCGGCGCAGCCGCGGATCGACGAGCCGACGAAATTGTCGCGGTCGGCTCCGGCAAGCTGGGCGGCGGCCCCGCCGGCGCAGCAGGCGGCGAACAGGAGGGCGAGGATCGGCAGGGTCGGGCGGCGCGTCATGCGCCTGATCTAGCGGCCGGCAGCGTCACCGTCCACCCCTCTCCGCCCATTGGGCGGAGAGGGAGCACGTAGGCGCAGCCCGACTCGGAAGATCGCGCCCCGGAAATCTACTTCCAGCCCGATTCCTTGTCGCAAGCCGCCATCTCGGTCGGATGGGTCTTTTCCCAGGCGGTGACCGAGAGGGTCTCGTTGCTGCTCATCTTGTTATTCATGCAGGTGCAGTACTTGGTGATGACCTCGATGCTGGCATGTTCCCGCTGGTTGTCGGAAACGCACTTCGCGACCCATTTCGCGTCGTCGGCGTCGGCCAGCGCGGCGGTTGAGGCGAAAACCGAACCGGCGAGCATGAGGGACAATACCGAAAGCTTCATGGCGAGACTCCTCTTTGCGGAACAGGTGTTATCGCATGAGGCCCCTTACGTGTTCCTTGCACTGAAAGCAGTCCCCCATTCATGCCGAACATGGAATAAATTACGAACCTCTAACAGTGGACCGCCATGCCCCAATCCGCTCCAATCCGCTACAAACTCGGCCTCAACCAGCCCGCGCACAGCCCCACCGCCCGCCGCTATGCCGAGATGGCCGAGCGAATCGGCGTGGCGGCGGGCGGCGCCTTTGTGCTCGAGGTGCACCCCGAAAGCCGCCTCGGCCCCGACCCGCAGATGTTCGCCGACGTGCAGGCGGGGCGGCTCGAATTCTTCAATTCGGGCGCGACGCTCGGCGGCATCGCCCCGGCGAGCGCGTTGCCGATGATGCCGTTCGCGTTTTCCGGGCTCGACCAGGTCTTCGCCGCGCTCGACGGCGGGCTCGGCGACGCGATCCGCGGCCAGCTCGCCCGTGCCGGCCTCCACGCCTTCCGCCGCTCGCTGCTCAACGGCTTCCACCACATCACGACGAGCGTGCGCGCGATCGACACGGTCGACGATTTCAAGGGGCTCAAGATCCGCTCGCCCGGCGGCGCGCTCGCCGCGGATTTCTTCACCACGATCGGCGCCGAGGCCGGGATGGTGCCGTTCAGCGGCATGTACGCCGCCTTGAAGGCCAAGACGTTCGACGGCCAGAGCGACCCGCTCGGCGTCGTCCAGTCGCTGAAGCTCTACGAGGTGCAGAGCCACCTCAGCCTCACCGACCACTGGTGGTCGGGCTTCGCCCTCCTCGCCAACGCCGAGAAATGGGCCGCCCTCCCGCGCGACATCCAGGAGATCGTCGAGCGCGAAGCCGAAACCGCCGCCCTCGCCCAGCGCGCCGACGTCGCCGCGAGCAACGCCTCGGGCGCAGAGGCGCTCCAAGCCCTCGGGATGCAGGTCAACACCGCCGACAGCGCCGGCATCCGCGCCCGCCTCGGCGATTTCTACGCCCGCTGGAAAGCCAAGTTCGACGCGCCGAGCTGGGCGTTGCTGGAGCGCTACGCGACGGGGCTGGGGTAATGAGAGCAGCCCCCACACGAATCCCCTCGCCCGCATTGCGGGAGAGGGTGGCCGAAGGCCGGGTGAGGGCGCGGCGCGCAGCGACGCGGGCAGCGGTTCGGCTTGCGCCGCCCTCACCCTCCCATCGCTCCGCGACGGGCCCCTCCCTCGCCCGCAATGCGCGCAATGCGGGCGAGGGGCATGTTTTGCCGTCCTTGTGGATGCCATGACCGCCAACCCCTTCCGCCTCGACGGCAAGACCGCGCTCGTCACCGGCGCCGGGCGCGGGCTCGGGCGGGCGATCGCCGTGGCCCTCGCCGACGCCGGCGCGAGCCTCATCCTCAACAGCCGCACGCCCTCCGATCTCGACACGGTCGCCGCCGAGATCGCGGCGGCCGGCGGCAGCGCCCGCACCCTGCCGTTCGACGTCACCGACGGCGCCGCGCTTAAATCCGCCTTCGCCGGGATCGGCCGCCTCGACATCCTGGTCAACAACGCCGGGGTCAACCGCCCGCAGCCGTTCCTCGAAGTCGACGAGGCGACGCTCGACCGCCTCATCGACCTCAACATCCGCGCCCTCTTCCGCACCGCGCAGGAGGCCGCACGGCTGATGGCGTTGCCCAGAGGCACCAACAAACCCGGCGGCGTCATCGTCAACATGTCGTCGCAGATGGGCCATGTCGGCTCGGAGCGGAACCGCTCGGTCTACGTGATGACCAAGCACGCCGTCGAAGGCCTGACCAAGGCGATGGCGGTAGAGCTTGCGCCGAACGGCATCCGCGTCGTCACGATCGCCCCGACCTTTGTCGAAACCCCACTGACCCAGCCGTTCTTCGACAACTCCGAAACCCGCAAATGGATCCTCGACCGCATCCCCCTGGGCCGCGCCGGCACGGTCGACGAGGTCGCGCAATCGGTCGTCTATCTCTGCTCCCCGGCCGCCGCCCTCGTCACCGGCTCAAGCCTCCTCGTCGACGGCGGCTGGACCGCGTGGTGATGAGGCGGCGCGATTTGATCCTCGGTCTCGGGGCAACGCTCGCCAGCCCGCTCGTCGCCCGCGCCCAGGGAAAACCGCCCGTCGTCGCGATCCTCGACGCCAAGGGCACGAACCCGCTGCTGGACGAGCAATGCAGAAAGGGCCTCGCCGAGACCGGATATCGCGACGGCGAGAACGTCACCGTGCGATACCGCAGCGTCGACGGTCACTACGACCGCTTTCCCGCCGTCGCGGCGGAGCTGGTTCGGGACAGGGCAGACGTCATCATCGCGCTCTCGGTCCCGGGCGCGATAGCCGCCAAAGCAGCGACGTCATCGACCCCGATCGTCTTCATGTCCGGGTTCGACCCGGTCAAAGTCGGTCTCGTCGCGAGCCTCAACAAACCGGGTGGCAACGTCACCGGCGTCAGCATGCTGACCGTCGGGCTCAATGCGAAGCGGCTGCAAATGATGCGGGAGATGGTGCCGAGCGCACAGCGGATCGCCCTTCTCTTCAACCCCGGCCAGGCCAATGTCACGGGCTTGCTCGACGAGACCCAAGCCGCGGCAAATTCTCTCGGCTGCGAGCTCGCGGAGCTACAGGCCCGCACGGAAGGAGAGATCGACACGGCGTTCGCCGACATGGCCGCTCAGAAAATCGGCGCTCTGGTCGTCGCCAACGACCCGTTTCTGACCGGCAAGGCGCACCAGATCGTCGCGCTCGCCGCGCGGAACCGCATACCGGGCATCTACGAGTGGCGAGATTTTGTCGAGGCAGGCGGGCTCGCCAGCTATGGCAGCGACCGTGCCGACGACTACCGCATGCTCGGCGTCTATGCCGGCAAGATTCTCGCCGGTGCCAAGCCCGCCGACCTGCCGGTCACCCAGCCGACCAAGTTCGAGCTGGTCATCAACCTCAAGACCGCGAAAGCGCTCGGCCTGACGGTCCCGCCCTACCTGCTCGCCCAAGCCGCCAAGGTGATCGAATGAGGCGGCGCGATCTGATCCTCGGCCTCGCCGGCGCATTCGCCGCGCCGGCGGCTACGCGCGCGCAGACGGCGAACCCCGTTCGCCGGATCGGCTTGCTGACGCCCGGCGGGCCCGGTAGCGCCGACATCGCGGCGTTTCGGCAGCGTCTTGCCGAGTTGGGATGGCATGATCCCGGCAAAGCTCACATCGAACAGCGCTGGGCGGGTGGCGATGCGAGCCGGCTGCCCGGTCTCGCGACGGAGTTGGCGGCCGCCGACCCGGAGGTGACCCTGGTCCAAGGAACAGGAGCGCTGGCGGCCATGAACAAGGCCACGCACAGGCCGATTGTGTTCATCCTCGTTTCGGACCCGGTGGGGCAAGGTTTCGTCGATAGCTTCTCGCGGCCTGGCCGGAACGTCACCGGGTTTACGCTTCTCGATAGCGCGATGGCCGGAAAATGGTTGCAGCTCCTCAAGGAGCTGGCTCCCGACACCGACCGGGCCGCGGTTCTGTTCAATCCCGAGGTCTCCCCGTCCGGCGGCTCGTCATTTTTGCGCGCGCTGGAAGATTCCGGCGGACCGCTCGGCGTGCGACCGGTGGCGACGCCGATCCACGGCGATGCCGAACTGGCCAGCGCTGTCGCCGAGATTGCGCGCGACCCGCGCGGGGGCCTCCTTGTCCTGCCCGACGATTTCACCATTTCCCATCACGCGCAAATCGTGGCGGCCGCCGCACATCATCGCCTGCCCGCGCTCTATCCGGTGCGGCTGTTCGCCGACGCCGGCGGCCTCATGTCCTACGGACCGGACAGACTCGATGAGTTCAGGGGAGGTGCGGGATACGTCGATCGCATCCTGCGCGGCGCCAAGCCGGCCGAAATGCCGGTCGTGCAGCCGACCAGGTTCGAGCTGGTCATCAACCTCAAGACAGCACAGGCGCTCGGCCTTACCGTCCCGCCCGTCCTGCTCGCCCAAGCCGCCGAGGTCATCGAATGAGGCGGCGGGAGCTGTTGCCGCTGCTCGGCTTGGCAGCGCTGTCGAGCCTGCCCTGTGGCGCGCTTTCCGCCGAGAAGATGTGGCGGGTCGGCTATCTCGACGGCGGCGCTGGCCAGGTCCGCAGCCCCTTGTTTGAACGGTTTCGGCAACGGCTGCTTGATCTCGGCTACCGCGAGGGGCGCAACATCGTCTACGAGGCGCGCTTCGCCGAGGGCGACCGAACCGCGCTTCCGGCGCTTGTCCGCGAGCTCATCGCGTGGCGGCCCGACGCGTTGCTGGTCGCCACCACCCCCGCCAACCTCACGGCCAAGGCGGCGACGTCGACGATCCCGATCGTCATGATCGCGGGAGCCGACCCGGTCGATGTCGGGCTCGTCGACAGCCTGTCGCGGCCGGGCGGAAACATTACCGGCGTCACCAGCGTCGCCGCCGACCTCACCGAAAAGCGCATCGACATCCTCAAGGAGCTCGTCCCCGGCGCGGCGCGGTTCGCGGTGCTGTACAAGCCGGAAGATCCCAGCACGCCCGAACAGCTCCGCAATGGGCGGTCCGCGGCGGCGCGCCTCGGCGTCGAGCTCGGTCCGCTGTTGCGCGTGGCCGGACCTGAGGCCTTCGACACACTGTTCAGCGCCGCGATCCAGGGAGGCGCCGGAGCCGCGATCCGGTTCTTCGATCCGCTAGCGATCAGTTACGCCGCCGAGATCGCGGCCGCGGCCGCGAAGTATCGGCTGCCCGTCATCTACCCCTGGCGGCAAAACGTCGAGGCCGGCGGGCTCGTCGGCTATGGTACCAGCCTCGACGCACAATACGTTCAGGCCGCCGGGCTGATGGACAAAATCCTCAAGGGCGCCAGACCCGCCGACATTCCGGTGCAGCAGCCGACCAAATACGAGCTGGCCATCAACCTCAAGACAGCAAAAGCGCTCGGCCTGACCGTCCCGTCGTTCCTGCTCGCCCAGGCCGTCGAGGTGATCGAATGAGGCGGCGCACATTTCTCTACCTCGCTGGCAGCGCCCTGTTCGCGCGATCTTCTGCGAGGGCACAGCAGCCGCAAATGCCCCTCATCGGCTTTTTGAACAGTCAGTCGCCCGCGACGTTCGGCAATCTCGCCGCGGCATTCCGCCAGGGACTCCAGGAGCAGGGACTTATCGAAGGACAAGAATTCTCGGTCGAGTACCGCTGGGCCGAGGGCCACAGCGACCGCTTGCCCGAACTCGCGGCCGATCTTGTCCGGCATCGCGTGGCTGCGATCGCCGCGACCGGCGGACCGGCGCCGGCGTTGGCCGCCAAGGGCGCGACGACGGCCATCCCGATCGTGTTCGATGTCGGCGGCGATCCGGTGAAACTCGGGCTCGTCGCCAGCTTTAACCGGCCGGGCGGAAACGTGACCGGAATCGGCATTTTGACCTCGGAACTCGACGGCAAACGGCTGGGCTTGCTGCACCAGTTCGATCCCCGCGCCGGACGCATCGCGGTGCTGATCAATCCAAAAAATCCGAATGCCGAATCGCAGAAGAAAGACGCGGCCGAGGCCAGTCAAAAACTCGGGGAGCAGATCACGATCCTGAATGCCTCGACCGGCAGCGAGATCGATGGCGCGTTGTCGCCTTCGGGCATCGGCGACGCTGCGTCGGTGCTGGTCGGCGCCGACCCATTCTTCGACAGCCGCCGGACGCAGATAGTCGAACGCATCGCCGCACTCAAGGTCCCGGCGATATACGAACTGCGCGATTTCGTCGATGCCGGCGGGTTGATCAGCTACGGCATCAGCATCGCCGATGCTTACCGCCAGGTCGGCGTTTACATCGGCCGTATCCTGAAAGGCGCTAGGCCGGCCGACCTGCCGGTCGTGCAATCGAGTCGGTTCGAACTGGCGATCAACCTGAAGACCGCCAAAGCGCTCGGCCTCACCGTGCCGCAAATGCTCCTGGCCCAGGCCGACGAGGTCATCGAATGAGGCGGCGGGAGCTGGTCGTGGCGCTCGGCGTGGCGGCCCTCGCCGGCGCCCTCGCTGCCTCGCGCCTCGCCCGCGCGCAAGCGCCCGGGCGGGTCTATCGCCTCGGCGTGTTGGAAATCGAGCCCCGCACCAGCGCGAACGGCGACGCGTTCTTCGACGAGCTGCGCCGATTGGGGTTTGTCGAGGGGCAGAACCTGCAAGTCGAGGGCCGCTTTGCAGAGCCCGCCACGGACGCCGAGAAGGACACGGCGGCGCTGGTCGCGGCCAAGGTCGACGCGATCCTCGTCAGCGGCAGGATCGCCCTCGGCGTGCAGCGCGCGACCCGGACGATTCCGATCCTTGCCTTGGCGAACGATTTGGTGGCGATGGGATTGGCCGCCTCGTTCGCGCGGCCTGGCGGCAATATGACCGGGATCAGCCTCCTGGCGACCGAACTCGACGGCAAGCGCCAGAGCCTGCTGATGGAATTGGTGCCCGCCGCGCGGCACATCGCCGCCCTTACCGATCCCGCCGTCACCGCCCCGGCGCAGCTTCGCGCCCTTGAGGATGCGGCGCGGACACGCGGTGTCGCGCTGTCGATCCATCCGGCCGCGACGCCTGACGAAATCGCCCCCGCGATCGATGCGGCCAAGGCGGCGGGCGCGCAAGCCCTCAACGTGCTGGCGTCGGTATTGTTCGAGCGCAACCACCGGCTCATCGTCGAGCGCGCGGACGCGCTGAAGTTGCCGGCGATCTATCAATGGCCGCAAAACGCGGAGGACGGCGGATTTGCCGCTTATGGCCCGAGTTATGTTGATCTGTGGCGGCAGCGCGCCCGGCAGCTCGCAAAGATCCTGCGCGGCGCCAACCCCGCCGACATTCCCGTGGAGCAGCCCGACAAGATAGAACTGGTGATCAACCAAAAGGTCGCGAAGGCGCTCGGCCTCACCGTGCCTCACGCGCTGCTCGCCCAAGCCGACGAGGTCATCGAATGAGGCGCCTTGGGCAATGCGCGCGAAATCGCCAGATCATGGTGCAAGGTGCGTCGACAAACACGGATCGCTGATAGTGAAGCAACGAGCGCGCCGCCTGATAATTTGCTGATAAAAACAGGGATAACCGGCACGGAGGAAGCTATGCCCCGCCACATCAAGACCGCCGCGCTCGCCGGCACGCAGGACGAAGCCGACGCCAAGACCCGCGCCACGGTCGAGGGCATCATCGGCGATATCCGCGCCCGCGGCGACGCGGCGGTGCGGGAGCTCAGCGAGCGGTTCGACAAATGGTCGCCGCCGAGCTTTCGCCTCAGCGACACCGAAATCCGCGACCTCGTCGCCAAGGTCTCGCCGCAGACGATCGACGACATCAAATTCGCCCAGGCGCAGATCAGGAACTTCGCCGAGATCCAGCGCGCCGCGATGAAGGATGTCGAGGTCGAGACGCTGCCCGGCATCGTCCTCGGCCACCGGCACATCCCGGTCGGGCATGTCGGCTGCTATGTGCCGGGCGGGCGCTATCCGATGGTCGCGTCGGCGCATATGTCGATCGTCACGGCCAAGGTCGCCGGCGTCGCCCGCATCACCGCCTGCACCCCGCCCAACCAGGGCGGCCCGCATCCCGAGACGATCGCGGCGATGCATCTGGGCGGCGCCGACGAAATCTGCGTCCTCGGCGGCGTCCAGGCGGTCGCGGCGATGGGGGTCGGCACCGAGAGTTTCCGCGCCGTCGACATGCTGGTCGGCCCCGGGAACGCCTATGTCGCCGAGGCCAAGCGGCAGCTTTACGGCAAGGTCGGCATCGACCTCTTCGCCGGCCCGACCGAGATACTGGTCATCGCCGACGACAGCGCCGACGCCGAGATGTGCGCGACCGACCTGTTGGGCCAGGCCGAGCACGGCCCGACCTCGCCGGCGATCCTCCTCACCACCAGCGAAAAACTCGCCCGCGACACGATCAAGGAGGTCGAACGGCAGCTCACGGTATTGCCGACCGCCGATGTCGCCGGCGTGGCCTGGCGCGACTACGGCGAGGTGATCCTCTGCGCCGACGAGGACGAGCTGGCCGACGAATCGGACCGCATCGCCGCCGAGCACGTCGAGGTCTTGACCCGCGACCCGCGCCACTACCTCGACCGCCTGCGCAACTACGGCGCGCTCTTCCTCGGGCCGCGCACCAACGTCTCCTACGGCGACAAGGTGATCGGCACCAACCACACGCTGCCGACCAAGGGCGCCGCCCGCTATACCGGTGGCCTCTGGGTCGGCAAGTTCCTCAAGACCTGCACCTACCAGGAGGTCAAAACCCCCGAGGCCAGCGCGATGATCGGCGAATACTGCAGCCGCCTCTGCGCCATCGAACGCTTCTGGGGCCACAAGGAACAGGCGGACCTCAGGGTTCGGCGCTACGGCGGCAAGAACGCGGCGGAGTGAGGCGAGTACAGCTTGGACCGCGGGCATCTCGCCCGCCATTGCCGACCGATGCGGCGAGACGCCCGCGGTCCAAGGCCTATTCGGCAAAGATCTCGCGCAATGCGGCGAGGGTCGCTCGCAGGGTGGCTGCATCGAGCGCGCCGAGCCGCTGGATCAGCCGTTGCCGATCGAGCGTGCGGAGTTGATCGAGCAGGATGAGCCCTTGTTTATGCTGGAACGTGACCGGAATGCGAAACGGGGCCGGCCGGCTGCCCGTCGTCATCGGCGCCACCGTGACCGTGCGCAGGAAATCGTGCATCTCCGGCGGAGAAACAACCACGCAGGGCCGGGTCTTCTGGATTTCGGAGCCGACCGTCGGGTCGAGCGCGGCAAGCCAGACGTCGGCTCGACGCAGCCTGACGCTGGCTACCAAGTGAGCGACTCGTCGTCCAAATTGCCGAATTCCGGCCACACCATCGCGTCGTCCCCCGCCTCTGCGACGGCCTTTGCCGCTTCCGCCCAGCCCTCGCGCACCCGCTTGGCGACGGGAACAAGCACGATCCGCCCCTCGTCAAAAAGCATATCGACAACGTCGCCAGCCGAGACTCCAGCCTCGTCGAGGATCGCCTTCGGGATAATGATCCCCGACGAATTTCCCAGCCTGCGCACTGCCGCTCGCATGTCTCACCTCCGTAATACAATGTTATAACCAATGTGGGGATGTAGCAATGACGGCGCAAGCCGCACAGGTCCCTCTCGTTCCGCCCGGCGGGGAAATGTGCGATGGTGCGCGGCATCAGTAGATTGATTTGCCGCATGCCGAAAAACCTCGTCCCTGCCTTCGTTATCGCCGCGATCCTGTCGCTCGGCTGCCCCGGGGCCGTGCACGCGGCGGACAATGCGGGGGAGGTGCTGACGTTCAACGGCGACTGCTTTGTCGTCGTCGGCGACCAGCGCACGCCGTTGAAGATGGGCGATCCCGTCCATGTCGGCGATGTCATCGACGTGCCGGAGAGGGCGAAGCTCAAGCTGCGCATGGTCGACGGGTCGGTGCTGGCGCTGGCGTCGGGCACGCACATGACGATCCAGAGCTACACGATGTCGACCAACGGCCAGCAGCGCGACGCCAAGCTCGGCCTCGACACGGGCCTCTTGCGCGCGGTCGTGTCAAAGCTCAGCCAGCCGTCGAATTTCGAGGTCGACACCGCGACCGGTGTCGCGGCGGCGCGCTCGACCGATTGGTTTGTCGAGGCCGCGCCTGACCGCACCACGGTCGGCGTGCTCGACGGCGAGGTCAGCTTTGGCGCCCGCGACACGAAGAACGGCGCGGTCACCGGCACGGTGATGATCCCGGCCGATTCGGGCAGCGAGATCGACACCGCCCCGCAACCGCCGCCAACCGCCGCCGGCGCCCCGCTGCCGCCGGGCGCGAAGCCCAGGCCGCTGCCGACCGCGCTGCCGCCGCGCCGGATCGCGCCGACCCCGGTGGCGCGCTGGACCTCGCAGCAATTCGATCAGCTCGTCGACCGCACCAGCGTCAAGTTCGGCTGGTGCCAGTGCATCACCGACATCACCGGCATCCACGGCCACTGCGTGACCGGCGTGGACGGCTGCAAGGCGGCTTGTTCCGGGGCCGGCAACGTGTCGTCGTTCGTGCCCAATGCCCGCTTGAGCTGCGCGCGCTTCTACGCCGACGTGGTGGTCCCCCGCGCCAAGCCGCGGCACTGATCCGCGGCGTTGACCCTCTCGAACGGCGTTCGCGAAACCCTGCTCGCGGTCGCCGCGGCGCTCACCGTGCTGGGGCTGCTCGCGTTCGACAATTCGTCGCTGCTGCGCGGCCTCGAAACGTCGTCGCTCGATCTGCGCTTTCGCCTGCGCGGCACGGTGCCGCCGGGGTCGGAGGTGGCGGTCGTCATGGTCGACGACCGCAGCATCGACACGCTGGGCCACTGGCCGCTGAGCCACCGGCTGTTCTCGCAGGCGCTGCAGATTCTGGACCGAGACCGCGCCAGGACGATCGTCTTCGACCTTTTGTTCGCCCAGCCCGAGCAGCCGATCCCGCCCGATCTGCAAAACGCCGCCAGGACCGCCGCCGCCGCGCTGCCAGCCGACAGCGACGCGGCCTTGCGCGGGGCGCTCAAGGCGCTCGCCGAAGACGACCCCGACCGCGAGCTTGCCCGCGCGATCAAGGCCTCCGGCAATGTCTACCTGCCGATCGCCTTCGCCTTTACCGGCAAGAAGATGGCGGCGCCGGATTTCGTCTCCGACGCCGGGTATCAGCGCTTTGTCAAAAGCCCGGTCCCGCCGGATTTCCCCCTAAAGCCGGTGTCCGCGGTGACGCCGCTGCCGATCTGGGCGACGGAGGCGGCCGGGCTCGGCCATGTCAACATCGCCTTCGACCGCGACGGCGCCCCGCGCTACGACTATCTCGCGCTGCCGTTCGAGGGCGATTTCCTGCCGTCGCTGCCGGTGCGGGCCGCGGCGGCCTATCTCGGGGTCAAATGGCCGGATGTCGGGCTCGCGCTCGGCGAGGGCGTGCGGCTCGGCCCGATCGCGATCCCGACCGATCCGGCGGCGCGCCTCCTCATCAACTATCGCGGCCCGCGCGGCACCTTCCCGACTTATTCCTTTGTCGATCTGCTCGACGGTCATGTGCCCCCGACGGCCTTCGACGGCAAGATCGTGCTGATCGGCGCGTCGTTTCTCGGCCTCCCCGATTCGAGCGCCTCGCCCTACGGCAGCACCCCGCTGCCGGGTACCGAGCGGATGGCCGGGATCATCGACCAGATCCTGCATCGCGACTTTATCGCCGAGAGCCCGCCCGGCTGGCCGATCGCCGTGGCCGTCGCGGTGGCGCTGCTGGCGGGGCTGGCGGGGGTCGGGGCCGCGCTGCTGCCGACGCGGCTCGCGGCGCTGTCGGCCGGGCTGCCGCTGCTGATCTGGGCGGGTGCGACCCAGGCCGCGTTTCTGCACGGGCTGTGGCTGCCGCTGGTGAAGCCGGAGACCGCGCTCGCCGTCGCCAGCGTCGCGGTGCTGCTGTTCCGCTACCGCGTCGTCGATTACGAGGGCCGGGTGATCAAGACCGCGTTCCGCCGTTATCTCGCGCCGGACATGGTCAACTACCTGTCGCGCCACCCCGAGCGGCTCAAGCTCGGCGGCGAAACGCGCAACATGACGATGCTATTCTGCGACGTGCGCGGGTTTACCGCGATCTCGGAGCAGTACAAGGCCAACCCGCACGAATTGACCCATCTGATCAACCGCTTCCTGACCCCTATGACCGATTTGATCCTGGCCCGGCGCGGGACGATCGACAAATACATCGGCGATTGCATCATGGCGTTCTGGAACGCGCCGCTCGACGACCCCGACCACGCCACCCATGCCTGCGCCAGCGCGCTCGCGATGATCGCGGCGCTCGAGGGAGTCAATGCGGAACTGGCATCCGGGGCCGCCGCCCAGGGCCGGGCCTTCACCCCGCTGCGGGTGGGGATCGGGATCAACACCGGCGATTGCGTGGTCGGCAATGTCGGTTCGGACCAGCGCTTCGACTATTCGGTGCTGGGCGACGCGGTCAACCTCGCCGCCCGGCTGGAGCCGCAATCGAAGAATTACGATGTCAGCATCGTCGTCGGCGAGGCGACGCGCGAGCAGGCGCCCGCGTTTGCCGCGATCGAGCTCGACCGCATCGCCGTCTACGGCAGGCATGAGGCGGTGCGGATCTACACGCTGCTCGGCGACGAGGCGGCGGCGGCCTCGGCGGGCTTCATCGCATTGGCCGAGCGCCACGACGCGATGCTCGGCGCCTACCGCGCGCAAGACTGGGACGCAGCCGAGACCCGCCTCATCGCCTGCCGAAACCGCGACCAGCGCCTCGATGCGCTCTATGAGCTTTACGCCGAGCGCATCGCCTATTTCCGGCTCAACCCGCCCGGGCCGGACTGGAACGGAGTCTTCGTCGCGACGAGCAAGTAGACGAAGACGATGGGTTTCGCTGCGCTCTACCCATCCTACGGTGCCGGAATTCGTAGGATGGGTAGAGCGCAGCGAAACCCATCGATCTTCGTCACGACCACCAAACAGGAACGCGTATCCCCCCTCGGCGTTTGCCTTGGCTTCCGCAACGAACGAGCAGCACCCATGGCCTCCAAACGGACCTCCGAATCCCTGCCTCTTTTCGCCTCCTTCGCCCGCGCGATCGAACGTCAGGTCGGGCGCTCCAGCACCTTTGTGCTGGCGGTCGGCATCGTTCTGGTCTGGGCGGCTTCCGGCCCGCTATTCGACTGGTCGGACACCTGGCAACTCGTCATCAACACCGGGACGACGATCGTCACCTTCCTGATGGTCTTCGTGATCCAGAACACGCAGAGCCGCGACACGATGGCGCTGCACCTCAAGATCGACGAGCTGATCCGCGTGACCGCGAAGGCGCGCGACGAGCTGGTCGGCGCCGAGGAGATGTCCGACACAAAGATCGTCGAAGCGCGCGAGACGCTCAACGAGCTCGCGGTCGCCGAGGAGGTGGTCGCCAAGACCGCCAGCACCAGGGCCACAGGCGCGAAGGCCGCCCGGAAAACTTCCGCGAAGCCCCGCGCCAATGGCCGGAAGACAGCCGCCGCGGAGGCTACTGCACCCGCTCTATGACCGTGGCGATGCCCTGGCCGACGCCGACGCACATCGCGACGAGGGCATAGCGCCCGCCGGTACGCTGGAGCTGGCGGGCCGCGGTCAGGCAGATGCGCGGACCCGAGGCGCCGAGCGGATGGCCGATCGCGATCGCGCCGCCATTGGGGTTGACCCGGCTGTCGTCGAACGGCACGTCGAGCCCGCGCAGGCACGCCAGCACCTGCGAGGCGAACGCCTCGTTGATCTCGATCACGTCCATGTCGGCGATCGTCAGCCCGGCGCGTTCGAGCGCCTTGTGCGCCGCCGGCACCGGGCCGTACCCCATGATGCGCGGAGCGACGCCGGCGACGCCCGTCGAGAGGATGCGCGCAATCGGCTGCTGCCCCGCGGAATCGCCGGCCTTGCGGCTCGCGACGATCATCGCCACCGCGCCGTCGTTGATGCCGGACGCGTTGCCGGCGGTGGTGACGCCGTCCGAGAAGAGCGGGCGCAGCTTCGCGAGGGCGGCCATGTCCGTCTGCGGGCGCGGGTGCTCGTCCTCGCTGACCGTGACCGGCCCGGCGCGGCCACCCGGCACCTCGACCGCGGTGATCTCGCCGTCAAAGAACCCGGCCGCCTTGCCCGCGGCGTATTTCGACTGCGATCCGGCGGCAAAGATATCAGCCTGTTCGCGGCTGATCTGATAATCGCGTGCGAGGTTGTCGGCGGTTTCCGGCATCGTATCGCCGCCAAAGCGCCCCTCGACCTTGGGGTTCGGGAAGCGCGCGCCGATCGTCGAATCGAAGACCTGCATGCTGCGGCTATACGGCCCCTCGGCCTTGCCCATGACAAACGGCGCCCGGCTCATGCTCTCGACCCCGCCGGCGACGAACACGTCGCCCTCGCCGCAGGTGATCTGCTGCGCCGCGACGGCGATCGCGTTGAGCCCGCTGCCGCAATTCCGTTGCAGCACCGAGCCCGGGACCTCGATCGGCAAGCCGGCGACCAGCGCCGCGTGGCGCGCGATGCAGCGGCTGTCCTCGCCGCCCTGGTTGCCGCAGCCGACGACGACGTCCTCGATCTTGTCCGGCGCAAAGCCGCTCTCGGCGACGACCGTGGCGATGACGCTGGCGAGCATGTCGTCCGGGCGCATCTTGGCCAGCGCGCCGGCATGCCGGCCGAAGGGGCTGCGCTTGCCGGTATACATATAGGCGTCGAGCATGGGGCATTCCTCCGTGGCTGGCGCATTCCCGCGCGACAGCGGGAAACTGTCAAGGGCTGCATGGCAATAAGCGTGGTTCGAGACGCCGCCTGCGGCGGCTCCTCACCATGAGGTCTTTCCTGAGCGGCATCGATGAAAGAGTCCTCATCCTGAGGGCCCGCGAAGCGAGCGTCTCGAAGGACGC
>DATAUV010000093.1:0-1821 GCA_036268075.1 Allostellaceae bacterium
TTCCGCAGACCCTCACCCGGCCGTTCGCTACTCTCTCGGCCGACCTCTCCCGCAAGGGGAGAGGGGATGGCTACGCATTTGCATCACCAGCGCCACACGCATATCTGCGCCGTGCATGCATCTCCGCGCGAACAAATGAAACACGAACAACTCGCACTCTTTCATCAGACTGCACCGCCGCCCTCGATGCCCGAAGGCTTCCGCTACGCGCCGGATCTGATCAGCGCTGCCGAAGAAGCGCGCCTGGTCGAGGCATTCGCCGACCTGCCGTTCAAGGAATTCGAATTCCACGGCTTTCTCGGCAAGCGCCGCGTGGTGTCGTTCGGCTTCCGCTACGACTACAACGATGCCAAGCTCAAAGAGGCCGCGCCGATGCCGCCGTTTCTCCTCCCGGTGCGGGAGCGCGCCGCCGCCTTTGCCAGCCTCGCCCCCGATCGCCTGGAGCACACGCTGATCACCGAATACCGCTCCGGCACGTCGATCGGCTGGCATCGCGACCGCCCGCACTATGACGACGTGATTGGCGTCTCGCTGTCGTCGCCCTGCACCTTCCGGCTGCGAAGGAAGCGTGGCACCGGCTGGGAGCGCGCCAGCATGGGCCTCGACCGCCGCTCGATCTATCTGCTGAGCGGCCCATCGCGAACCGAATGGGAGCACAGCATCCCCGCGGTGGATGCGCTGCGCTACTCGATCACCTTTCGCTCGATGCGAAATGCGCAACCTCGTAGGGCGGCATAGGCAGCATGATCCCGCCAGTTTAAGAATCAGCGGATTACGTCCTTGGCTAATCCCCCCACCGACTGAGTCAGCGGATCAACGCGTCATAGTCAGCATGGGAGCCGATCCAAAACCACACCAAATCACCGTCGGACTCTACCGCTAACGCCCGGTACCGCAATCCTACGCGTACCGACCAGAAACGTCCGATCTTCTTGAGCTGCAAAGATGGATGCTGCGGGTCTTGTTTGAGCAGCGCGTAGTTCTTATCCGCGAGCACGCGAACCTGCTCGGGCAACCCATAATAGGCCTGCCAGAACGCGCGACTGGCAAAATGCGTCATAGCTCGCGGGCGCGACCGTTCCGCAAATCATCAAGGGCTTGATCGGCCAGGCGATCGAGCCGGCCTTCCGCGGCATCGCGCTCAATCTTCTGATCAAAACGCACAGTGTCGAATTGCTCGAACCAAGTGCGAAATTGCGCGAACTGCTCGGGCGGCAATGTGGCGACGGCCTTTTCGATGTCTTCAATAGTCATGCGGAGACTATACAGCCCCGCCATATGCTCGCAAATCCCATACACTCGGCCCCGACCCGGAGGGCGTCAATCTCATAAAGCTGATTCGGCCGTGATTGATTGGGGCAGATTGTTTCTCACGCCGCCTTCTTCCCCTTCTCCGCAATTCCCGCCAGCGCCCGCAAAATCTCCGCGGCGCCGCGCAGCCGCGCGTCAGCCGTATCCCACTCGTCAAACAACACCACTTTCATGTCCGGGCGGACGCGGGCGCCTTCCGGGTGCTTGGCGATGTAGCTGATGAGGCCGTCCGGGTTGGCGAAGATGTTGTCGCGGAACGACAGCACCGCGCCTTTGGGACCGACCTCGATCTTCTCGACATTGGCGCGGCGGCACAGTGATTTGATGGCGACGATTTGCAGCAGATACTCGACCTCCTCGGGCAGCGGACCGAAGCGGTCGACCAGTTCGGCGCCGAAGCCTTCGATGTCGCGGTCGGTCTCGATTTCCGCCAGGCGGCGGTACAGCGCGAGGCGGACCGGCAGGTCGGTGACGTAGTCCTCGGGGATCAGCACCGGGGTGCCGATGGTG
>DATAUV010000094.1:0-49728 GCA_036268075.1 Allostellaceae bacterium
CCGGTGCAGATCGTAAAGGTCAGCGGGTCGAACATCAGGTCGCTCGCCGGCAGCCCGTGCTTGACGCAGGCGAAATC
Source organism: Allostellaceae bacterium (assembly GCA_036268075.1). Classification (GTDB taxonomy): domain Bacteria; phylum Pseudomonadota; class Alphaproteobacteria; order ATCC43930; family CGMCC-115725; genus DATARH01. The sequence goes on from DATAUV010000094.1 coordinate 78, forward strand.
GTAAAGCCGCTGCGCGACCGCGATCTTGTCGTCGACCTCCTTCGCCATGCCGCGCTCATCAATCGTCAGCGCGATGACGGCGGCGCCGAAGCGACGCGCGAGGATCAGCCGCTTTTCGGCGGCCTCCTCGCCGTCCTCGAAATTGATCGAGTTGATGATCGGCTTGCCGCCATAGAGCTTCAGCGCGGCTTCGAGCACCGGGTATTCGGTCGAGTCAATGACAAGCGGCGCGTTGACCGACCCGCGCATGCGGCTGACCATCTCGGTCATGTCGGCGATCTCGTCGCGCCCGACAAAGGCGGTGCAGAGGTCGAGCGTGTGCGACCCCTCCTTGACCTGGTCGCGCCCCATCTCGACGCAGCCGTCCCAGTCGAGCTGCTCCTGCAATCGGCGGAAGGCGCGCGAGCCGTTGGCGTTGCAGCGCTCGCCGACCGACAAATACGCATTCTCCTGGCGCAGCGCGACCGGGGCGTAGAGCGAGGCGACCGACGGAACCCACAACGGCGACCGCCGCTTCGGCACCGGCCGCGCGCGCCCATTCTTTTCCTTGGCCCGGCCGATCCGGCGCAGCATCTGGTCGAGCGCGGCGATATGCTCGGCCTCGGTGCCGCAGCACCCGCCGATGATGTTGACCCCGTCTTCGAGCACAAAGCGTTCAAGCCACTGGGTCAGCTCCTGCGGACTGAGCGGGTAGCGCGTCTGGCCGTCGACGAGCTCCGGCAGGCCGGCATTCGGCTGCACCGAAATCAGCCGTGGCCAGTTCTCTCCGAGCCATTTGACGTGCTCGGCCATCTCGCGCGGCCCGGTCGCGCAGTTCAAACCGATGCTGTCCACGCCGAGCGCGTCGATGATCGTCGCCGCCGCGGCGATGTCGGCGCCGACGAGCAAGGTGCCGGTCGTCTCGATCGTCACCTGAACGAGGATCGGGATGTCGCTGCCGGCGGCGGCCCGGGCGCGCTTCGCCCCGTTTACCGCCGCCTTGATCTGGAGGGGGTCCTGGCAGGTCTCGATCAAGATCGCGTCGATCCCGCCGGCAATGAGGCCGTCGCACTGGACCGCCAACGCGTCCTCGGCCGACTGGTAGTCGATATGGCCGAGCGTCGGCAGCCGCGTGCCCGGCCCGACCGAGCCGAGCACGAACCGGCTGCGCCCGTCATGCGCGAACCCACCGAGCGCCTCGCGCGCCAGCTCGGCCGACAACTTGTTGAGGTCAAAGGCGCGGTCGGCGATGCCGAACTCGCCGAGCGTGATCGGCGACCCGCCAAAGCTGTTGGTCTGGATCGCGTCACACCCCGCGGCGAGATAGGCGCGATGAATCTCCAGCACCAGGTCGGGCCGGCTGTGGCTGAGGATCTCGGTGCAGTTTTCGTGGTCGTGAAAGTCGCGGGCGATGTCGAGGTTGCGCGCTTGGGTCTGCGTGCCCATCGCGCCGTCGCACAGCAGAACCCGGTCCTGCAGGTAGTCGAGGAGATGCGTCATCGGTGTACTCAGGCCGGAACCGCCGGCCGGGGGGCGCGCACGCCGAGCAGGTGGCAGATCGCGACGATCAGATCGGCGCGGTTCAGCGTATAGAAATGGAATTCGTGGACGCCCTCGGCGTGAAGCCGGCGGCATTGTTCGGCGGCGAGCGAGGCGGCGACGAGGCGGCGCGTGTCGGGGTCGTCGTCGAGCCCGTCGAAATGCGCCGCCATCCAGGGCGGGATCGCGGCGCCGCAGCCGCCGGCCATCCGCTTCAACTGCGCGAAATTGGTCACCGGCAGGATGCCCGGCACGATCGGCACCGACACACCCGCCGCCGCCGCGCGGTCGCGAAAGTCTAGGAACACGTCGACGTCGAAAAAGAACTGGGTGATCGCCCGGTTGGCCCCGGCATCGAGCTTGCGCCGCAGATTGTCGATGTCGTGACCGGGGCTTTCCGCCTCCGGATGGGTTTCCGGATAGGCCGCCACGGAAATCTCGAAATCGCCGACCCGGCGCAGACCGGCCACCAGATCGGCGGCGAAGGCATAGCCGCCATCATGCGGGCGATACGCCGCGCCGAGCCCACCGGGCGCGTCGCCACGCAGCGCGACGATGTGGCGGATGCCGGCATCCCAATAATCCTGCGCGACACGGTCGATCTCGTCACGGGTCGCGGCGACGCAGGTCAGGTGCGCGGCCGGTTCGAGCGCCGTTTCCTCACGAATGCGGCGCACGGTCGCGTGGGTGCGCTCGCGGGTCGAGCCGCCGGCCCCGTAGGTCACCGAGACAAACCGCGGGCCGAGCGGCTCCAGCCGCTTGACCACCTCCCACAGCCGCTCGTCCATCTCCGGCGTCTTCGGCGGGAAGAACTCAAACGAGACGCGCGGCGGCCCGCCGTCGAAATCACCGACCGGGTCCGACGCCAACAGTCCACGCGACCGGCTCATGGCGTCACCACCGGCTCGCGCGACACGGTGCCAGCGGGCAGCGCCGCCGGCGTCAGGCCACCTGGGCGATAGGCGGTCCAGATCGCGACCGTCAGCGGGTCGCCGGGCAGATGCCGCGCCGGCGCCGGAACCAGCCCGGCATCGGCGCACCACTCGTCGACCTCGGCATCGGAAAAGCCGAGCCGGCGATGCGCGTGTTCCTCGCGCAGGAATTCGAGCGTGTGCGGCGCGAAATCGACGAGGATCAACACTCCGCCCGGCCGCAGCACCCGCGCCGCCTCGGCCAGCACCGTGGCCGGACGGTCGGCGTAATGCAGCACCTGATGGATCACGGCCGCGTCGAAGCTGCCGTCGGGCAGCGGCAGCTGGTACATGTCGCCGCGCCGGACGATGGCGTTTTCGAGCCCGGCGCGCTCGAGGTTGACCCTCGCCACCGCCAGCATCTCGCGCGACAGGTCGATGCCGAGCGCATGCTCGACCGACGGCGCCAGCACTTCGAGCATCCGCCCGGTGCCGGTGCCGACATCGATCAGGTCGCGCGGCGCCGCGGCAGCGATGATCTCGGACAGCGCCGCCTCGACCTCACGCTCATCGACGTATAGCGAGCGTATCTTGTGCCATTGCACGGCGTTTTCCCGGAAATAGGCGGCCGCCTGCTCGGCGCGCTGCCGCTTGATCGCGGCGAGGCGTTGCAGGTCGAGTACGATCGTCGCGTCGCCCTCGCCGCAAGCCGCGACGAGATGCCGGGCCAGCGCGCTCGCGGCCTGGCCGGCGCTGACGCGATAAAACACCCAGCTACCCTCGCGAAACCGGTCGACCAGCCCCGCCTCGCATAGCAGCTTCAGATGCCGCGACACGCGCGGCTGGCTCTGCCCGAGGATCTGCGCCAGCTCGCTGACCGTCAGCTCGCCGCGCGCGCACAGCACCAACAGCCGTAACCGCGTCGTCTCCGCCACCGCGCGCAACGCAGCCAGCAAGGCCTCCATCGATACCGGGAGGGGGGGCGCATAGTCCATGGACGAAAACATATAAACATATCTTTAAGTCGTCAATACGCGCTGTCGCCTTCCAACATCCAGTCGCTGGCGCCACGATCCCGCGCAGACCGAGCGTGACGGCCGTGTCTGGCCGGGGCCGGCGGGCGCAAGTTTCCGGTCCGGCGGATAAGGTCTTTATTAACCACGGCGATCTAAAACATAGCGGCGGTCGGGGCCGGGGTTTCGCCTGCTGATTGGGCGGTGCGCGTTACCGGCGCCAATTTTGGGGATGCCGCGGCGCGGCCACCACTATGACACAATGGCTGATTACGGATCGCTTGCCCGGATGGCCGGTTTTTCGCCATTATCCGGTGCAGCCGCCACGCCGCCCTCAGACGCGAGGCTAATGATGCATTTTTGCCTAACGAGTTTTGCCCGGTCCGGACGCTTGTCTGCCGTGGCGCTGAGCGTCGCGATCGGCGGCTGCCTGTGGGCAGTTCCGGGGCACGCGCAGGCGCCGGCGGCGGCTCCGCCGGCTGCCGGCCCGGCCGACGCGGGCAACGGCGACGACCCGTTCGAGAGCACCAACCGATCGATCTTCGACTTCAACAACCAGGTCGACAAGATCGTGCTGGTGCCGGTCGCCAACACCTATCGCGCGGTTCTGCCCGAGCCGGTCCGGGATTCGGTGCACGATTTCCTGCGCAACCTCGACGCGCCGATCGTCTTCGCCAACGACGTGCTGCAGGCCCGCCCCGACCTCGCCGGGACGACGGCCGCGCGCTTCGTCGTCAATTCGACCGTCGGCGTCGGCGGGCTGTTCGACGTCGCGACCAAGCTGAACCTGCCGTATCACGGCAACGATTTGGGCGTGACTTTTGCGGTCTGGGGCATCGGCGACGGCCCTTATCTGATGCTTCCGGTGCTCGGTCCGTCGAATGTGCGCGACGCGATCGGCCAAGCCGGCGACGCCTATGGCGACCCCGGCAACATGGTCGCCAGCAACAACGGCTATATGTGGGCGACCTTCGCGCGCGCCGGGACCCAGGGCGTCGACGAGCGCTCGCGCAACATCGAGACGCTCGCCGACATCGAGCGCACCTCGCTCGACTACTATGCGACGATCCGCTCGCTTTATCGCCAGCGCCGCGCCGCCGAGATCCGGCACGAGCAGCCCAACACGCCCAATGTCTCCCCGATGGGGGCTTCCGGCGCGCCGACCTCGCCGATCTCGTATCAGGTTGCCCCGCCCCCGCCCGAGGCTCCCAAGCAATGATCCGACGCTTTATCGCGGCCGGCGCCATCGTCCTCGCCCTCGCCGGGTTCGGCGGCGGCGCGAGCGCGGCGCCTGACGCCCAGGCTTTTGTCAACAATCTCGGCAGCCAGGCGATCAGGGTGCTCGGGCCCAGCGTCGCGCCGGCCGAGCGTCTCGCCCAGTTCCGCGCGCTGTTCCGCAACGATTTCGACGTGCCGGGCATCGGCCAGTTCGTGCTCGGGCGCTATTGGCGCACCGCGACGCCGCAGGAGCAGCAGGAGTTCCTGGGCCTGTTCCAGGAATACATCGTCGAGGCGTACAGCACCCGGCTTGGCAGCTATGGCGGCGAGCCGTTCCGCGTGACCGGCAGCCGACCCAACGGGCCTGAAATCGTCGTCAGCAGCCAGATCGCCCCGCGGAACAGCGCGCCGATCGCAGTCGACTGGTATCTGGTCGACCAGGGCGGAACGCTGAAGATTAGCGATGTCTATGTCGGCGGCGTCAGCATGAAGGTGACCGAGCGCGACGAGTTCGGCGCGGTCATCCAGCGCAACGGCGGCCAGGTCGGCCCGTTGCTCGCCCAGCTTCGCCAGAAGATCGGCAGCCGGAACTAACTGTCAGGTTGGTGGCCCTCAGGTTACTAGCCCTCAGGCCCGCGTCAGCGGCTTGTACTTGATGCGGTGCGGCTGCTCGGCCACGGCGCCGAGCCGGCGTTTGCGGTCGGCGTCGTAATCAGCATAGTTCCCCTCGAACCACACGACTTGGCTGTCGCCCTCGAAGGCGAGGATGTGCGTCGCGATGCGGTCGAGGAACCAGCGGTCATGGGTGATGATGACCGCGCAGCCCGGAAATTCGAGCAGCGCCTCTTCGAGCGCCCGCAGCGTGTCGATATCGAGATCGTTGGTCGGTTCGTCGAGCAGCAGCAGATTGGCGCCTTCCTTGAGCATCTTGGCGAGATGCACGCGGTTGCGCTCGCCGCCGGATAGCTGCCCTACCTTTTTCTGCTGGTCCGACCCGCGGAAATTGAACAGCGAGCAATAGGCGCGGCTGGCGATCTTGCGGCGGCCGAGATCGATCTCCTCGACCCCGCCCGAAATCTCCTGCCACACGGTGTTGCCGGCGCCGAGCGTGTCGCGCGACTGATCGACATAGCCGAGCTTGACCGTGTCGCCGAGCCGGAACCCGCCGCGGTCGGGCGTGTCGGCGCCGGTGATCATGCGGAAAAGCGTCGTCTTGCCCGCCCCGTTCGGCCCGATCACCCCGACGATGCCGCCGGGCGGCAGGCGGAAATCCATGTCCTCGATCAAGAGGCGCTCGCCGAACCCCTTGGCGACCCCCTTGGCGTCGATCACCAGGTCGCCGAGCCGTGGCCCCGGCGGCAATACGATCTGGGCGGTCTCCGGCGCCTTCTCGCGGCTTTGCGCGACCAGCTCGTCATAGGCCGCGACACGCGCCTTGCTCTTCGCCTGGCGCGCCCGCGGGCTTTGCCGCACCCACTCCAACTCGCGCTCCAGCGTGCGCTGCCGCGCCTCCTCCTGCCGCCCTTCCTGCACCAGCCGCGCCTGCTTCTGCTCGAGCCAGCCGGTGTAGTTGCCCTCGAACGGGATGCCGTGCCCGCGATCCAATTCAAGAATCCAGCCGGCCACCTCGTCGAGGAAATAGCGGTCATGCGTCACGGTCACGACGGTGCCGGGATAGTCGCGCAGAAACCGCTGCAGCCACGCCACCGACTCGGCGTCGAGATGGTTGGTCGGCTCGTCGAGCAGCAGCAGATCGGGCCGCTGCAACAGCAGCCGGCACAGCGCCACGCGCCGCCGCTCGCCGCCCGACAGATCGGCGACCGGCGAGTCGCCGGGCGGGCAGCGCAGCGCGTCCATCGCGATCTCGACGGTACGGTCGAGCTCCCACCCGTCGACGTGATCGATCTGCTCCTGCAATTCGCCCTGCTCGGCGATCAGCGTATCCATCTCCTCGGGCGACAGTTCCTCGGCAAACCGGGCGCTGACCGCGTCGAACCGGTCGAGCAGGTCGCGCACATGCCCGAGCCCCTGCCGCACGTTGCCGGCGACATCGAGCGCCGGGTCGAGCGCCGGCTCCTGCGGCAGATACCCGACCGTCGCCCCCTCCGCCGCCCAGGCCTCGCCGCCGAACTCCTTCTCCTGCCCGGCCATGATCCGCAGCAAGGTCGACTTCCCGGCGCCGTTAAGGCCCAGCACCCCGATCTTCGCCCCCGGCAAAAACGACAGCCAGACATCCCGCAACACTTCGCGCCCGCCGGGATACGATTTCCCCAGGCCTTTCATCACATAGACGTACTGGTAAGCGGGCATCGAGGCTCCTATTGCGCGGCGATTGCGGTGGGGGTGGCGAAGCGGTGTTCCATGGCGCGGCGGGTGCGGGCGGCTTCGGTGTCGGGCATCGCGACGTCGGACCAGCGGACGATCTCGCCGGCGGCGATGTCGCGGGTGAGCGGCACCTTGTGGGCGAGGCCGATCGGCAGCGCGCCTTCGGCGAGGCTGCGTTCGGCCGGGACCAGTTTGCCCCAGACGGTGTAGCCGCCCTCGCCGTCGAGCATCTCGCCGGCGCGCAGCGCGCGCTTGGCGACCGCGACCGCATCGCCGCGCCAACCCTGGGCCTGCCCGGTCGGCTCGCCGCGCAGCGCCGCCGACAACACCGACATGCCGAGTTCCAGCCCGATCAGATGATATGGCTTGTACATCGCCGCGTACCAACCGCTCGCGTCGGTCTTGAGCCCGTATTCCTTGAAGCAGGTCCGCGCGTACTCGTTCGGCGCTCTCAAGACGACATAGACGCCCCAGCGCAAATCGCGGAACACCGGCCGCCCGTCGCGCTCGAGGCACGACACGACCTCGACCATCCCGTCGCGCTCGAGCGACCGGCCGCCGCGCAATATCTCGGGCAAATCGTCGACGCCGCAGGGCGGGAACGACAGCCCGTCTTGCGGCACGCCGAGCCCGCTCGCATTGGCGATGGCCGCCATCTCGATCGCCGATTTCGTGCCGTCGAGAAACGAGTTGAACATCTGCGGGTTCATCCCGCCGCGCTTCGCCTCGTCCGGCGTCAGCCCGTAATGGGCCCAGACATCGTCGGGGGTCACCGCGTGGTAGGCGGGGAGGTACTTGGTCCCCTTGCCCGCCGCGACGACCTCGAACCCGCAGGCGCGCGCCCAGTCGACGATCTCGCAGGTCAGCGCCGGCTGGTCGCCATAGGCGAGCGAATAGACGACGCCTTTCGCCCGCGCCTCCTCGGCAAGCAGCGGCCCGGCCAGCACATCGGCCTCGACATTGACCATGACGATGTGCCTACCGGCGGCGATCGCCGCGCGGGCATGGGCGATGCCGGCGGGCGGGGCGCCGGTGGCCTCGACGACGACCTCGACATCCGGATCGGCGCAGAGCTCGGCGCCCGAATCGACAAAGCGGGTGCGGGCGATCCGCCCCGCGTCCCACCCGACCGTGCGGCAGGCGTTCCGAGCGCGCTCGGGATCGAGATCGGCGATTACCGAAATCTCGACCCCCGCCATCGTCGGCGCCTGGTTCAGGAACATCGAGCCGAACTTGCCGGCGCCGATGAGGCCGACCCGCACCGGCCGCCCGGCGGCGAGGCGCTGTTGGAGAAGGCGATGGAGGCTCATTCCGCGGCCGCCTTGGTCACGTTGCGCGCGTAGTCGACCAGCGCGCTGTCGGCCACCGGCTCGATCGGCCGGAAATCCTGGTGCGCGATCCATTCGGGGCGGGTCGGCTTGCGGATATGGTTCGAGACCGCGCACAGCGTCAGATAGACGATCCGGCGCGGGTACGGCGTGATGTTCGGCGCCGAGGCGTGGACCAGGTTGCCGTGGAACATCAGCACCGAGCCGGGCTTGCCGGTCGGCGCGACGATGCCGCCCTCGTCGACCAGCCGCGTCACGGTCTCGTTGTCGAGCGTCCACAGCGGGTACGAGGTCGTCGCCAGATCGTGCCCGGCCGACAATACCCCGTGCATGTGGCTCTTCGGCACGATCATCAGCGGGCCGTTGATCGGCATCACCTCGTCCATGAACACCGCGATGTTCATCGCCCTGGGTTCGGGCATGCCGTCGTCGCGCGCCCAGGTGCCGTAATCCTGGTGCCACTGCCAGACATCGCCCTCGAACGCCGCCTTCGCGTTGATCTTATATTGGTGCATGTACAGCTTTTCGCCGAACACCTGCTCGACCGGCGCGATCAGCCGCGGGTGCGAGCCCAGCAGGCGAAACGCCTCGTTGTAGGTATGCGCGGCAAAGGCGGTACGCGGCGCCCCGGTCTTCTCGCGCCACACCTCCTGGCGGTTGGTGGCGTAGATCGCCTCGGCCTCGTCGCGCAGCACCGCGACCTCGGCTTCGGAAAAACAGCCGGGGAGGAACAAATAGCCCTCGTCCTTGAACTGCTTTAGCTGCTCGGGGGTCAGCGTCATGGCGGTATCCTCCGTGGACCGGGGAGGTATACCATCCCGCGCCGCCCATTTGCATGACGATCGCCACGAAATGACGCCCGAAGACATCCTAGCCCACCCCGCCCGCGTGCTGACCCAGGCGCAGCGCGAGCGCTATTTCGCGACCGGCTATCTCGCGGCCGAGGGGCTTATCTCCGATTCATGGGTCGACTATCTGTCGGCGCTGTCCGACCGGTTTCTCGACAAGAGCCGCGGCGTTTCGGCCTCCAACGAGGAGTTCGACCTCGGTCCCGAGCACGCCCCCGACCACCCGCATGTCCGCCGGCTGCGGATGCTGGTCGACCGCCACCCGGATTTCTGGCGCTTCGCCAGCGAGTCGGTGCTGGCCGACATCGCCGCCGACCTCGTCGGACCGCACGTCAAGTTCCACAGCAGCAAGCTCAATTACAAATGGCCGGGCGCCGGCGAGATCGTCAAATGGCACCAGGACATCCCGGCCTGGCCGCACACCAATTACAGCCCGGTGACGCTCGGCGTGTATCTCGGCGACGTGGGGTCCGAAAAGGGGCCGCTGACCTGCATTCCGGGTAGCCATCAAGGCCCGATCTTTGTCCACCGCGACCGGACCGGCGCCTGGACCGGCTCGATCCGCGACGACGATGTGGCGACCGCGCTCCCCGCCGGGACCGAAGACCTGACCGGACCCGCCGGCACGGTCGTCGCGATCAACTGCCGCACGCTGCACGCCTCGCGCGCCAACGGCACCGGCCGGGTGCGGCCGTTGCCGCTGTTCGTCTACAGTTCGGCCGACGCCTTTGCCTGGATGCCGGCCCCAAGCCCGACCAGCCGCACCGGCGAGATCGTCCGCGGCGAACCCGCCCGCACCGTCCACCTCGACCCCACCCCGTGCCCGGTCCCGCCCGATTGGAGCAAATCCGGCTACGGCTCGATTTTCGTCGCGCAGGGAGAGGACGCGGATCTATAGGAAATTCGTAGGATGGATAGAGCGCCGCGAAACCCCGTCAAAAAGAATTCACCACAGAGAACACAGAGTTCACAGAGGAACCCGATCACTTCTTCCTCTGTGTTCTCTGTGGTGAAAAATTTGATGGGCTTCGCCAACGCTCAGCCCATCCTTCGGCCACCCACCCCGCCATATTGCATCGCAGCATAAATCCGCTTGACCCGCGGTGAGTGAGCGCTTACTTGTGCGCGCATGGCGTTGACTCGACTCGATAGTGACGGTCGCCGGAAGGCCATCGTCGCGGCGGCGGTACCCCTTTTCGCGCGCAAGGGGTTTGCCGGCACGACGACGCGCGAGGTGGCCGCCGCGGCTGGGGTCAGCGAGGCGCTGCTGTTCAAGCATTTCCCGTCGAAGCAGTCGCTATACCGCGAGATTTTGCTGCTTGGCTGCGAGGGCGACCCCGCGCTCGAACAGCTCGCGAAATTGCCCGCCTCCACCCAGACCCTCGCCGGCATGGTCCGCTTTATGGTGCGGCGCTTCGTTCTCGCCAAGGAGCTCGAGCGGAGCGAGTTCGAGTCGCGGGTGCGCCTCATACTGCACAGCTACCTCGAAGACGGCGCCTATGCGCGCGAGCTTTACGCGGCGATCGCGCCGCGCGTGGTGCCGCTGTTCAGCGCGTCGGTCGCGGCCGCCGAGGCGGCGGGCGATCTGGCGCCGAGCCGCGACAGCGCCGCCAACCGGTTCTGGTTCGCCCAGCATGTCGCGGCCACGATCGCTTTTGCCGCGCTGCCGGCGGATGGCTGCGTACCCTATGACGGCTCCCCCGAGCGGATCGTCGACGAGGCGACCTGCTTTATCCTGCGCGGGATCGGCATGACAGAGGCGGCGGTCGCCGCCGCCAGCGAGGCGCCGCTCGCCGCGGCCGCCGATTGAGACGAGGCACGAGCGATGGATGGCGACATCAACACGGTCCCGCCACTAGCCCGCACCCACGCCGACACGACGCGCCCCGTCGCGGCGCCGGCGCGGACGCTGCGCTGGCTACTTATCGTCGCGATCCTGATCGCGATCGTGCTGGGGGGGCTTTACGGCTTCAACGCCTATCGCGCCAAGGCGATCGCCAACTTCTTCGCCAGCAACAAGCCGCCGCCGTCCGAGATTTCGGCGGTCGTCGCCGAGACGCAGGCGGTGCCGCGCTTTTCCCCCGGCATCGGCTCGCTGGCGGCGGTGCGGCAGGTGACGATCACGCCCGAAGTCGGCGGCCGTGTCACCCGGATCCTGTTCGAGGCCGGCGCCGAGGTTAAGGCCGGCGAGCCGCTGGTTCAGCTCAACGACGCCCCCGACAAGGGCGATCTCGAAGGCTTCCAGGCCCAGGCCCGCCTCGCCTCGGTGACGCTGCGGCGCGCGCAAACGCTCGCGACCAAGCAATACGAAACGCAGGCCAATGTCGACACGGCGCAAAGCCAGCTCGACCAGGCCAATGCCGGGATCGCCAAGACCGAGGCGGTGATCGCGCAGAAGCTGATCGTGGCCCCGTTCGCCGGCAAGCTCGGCGTGCGCCAGGTCGATCTCGGCCAGTACGTCAACGCCGGTGCGGCGATCGTGACGCTGACCGACCTCAAGACGCTGTTCGTCAATTTCACCCTGCCAACCCAGGCGCTCGCGCAGATCCGTCGCGGGCAAAAGGTCAACGTCACCGCCGACGCCTTTCCGGGCCGCCGCTTTACCGCCGTCATCACGACGATCGAGCCGCAGATCAGCGCTTCGACCCGCACCCTCTCGGTGCAGGCGACGATGGCGAACCCCGACGAGGCGCTGCTCCCCGGCATGTTCGTCAACGCCGAGGTCGAGCTGCCCGTCGGCGCGCCGCAGGTGGTGCTGCCGCAGACCGCGGTCGACTACACGCTCTACGGCGACAGCGTTTACCTGATCCGCCAGGATGGCGCCGACGCCGCCGGAAAACCGGTGCTCAAAGCGTATCGCACCCCAGTCAAGACCGGCGACAAATGGGGCGACAAGGTCGCCATCCTCGACGGCGTCAAGCCGGGCGACCAGGTGATCGCCGCCGGCCAGATCAAGGTGCAGAACGGCGGCACGGTGACCGTCAGCGGCAACCCGCCTCCCGCCGCCCCCGCCCACCCGACGCCGCAATGACCAATCTCGCTTCGCTCGACCCTCACCCGCCTCGCGTTGCTCGGCACCCTCTCCCGCAATGCGGGCGAGGGGAAATTGGCGCTGCACCCCGTGCCCTCGCCCGCATCGCGGGAGACCCGAAGGGTGGGGTGAGGGCCGAGCGGAGCGAGGGGCAGGCTAGCAGGTAACCGCATGCGCTTCACCGATATCTTCATCAAGCGCCCGGTGCTGGCGCTGGTGGTCAGCCTGTTGATCCTGCTGATCGGATTGAAGGCGATGTTCGGCCTCCCGATCCGGCAGTTCCCGAAACTGTCGAACACGACGATCACGGTCACGACGGCCTATCCCGGGGCGGCGCCCGACCTCGTCCAGGGCTTTATCACGACGCCGATCGAGCAGGCCGTCGCGACGGCCGAGGGCATCGACTACCTGACCTCGTCATCGGTGCAGAGCACCAGCACGGTTACCGCCTATATTAAGCTCAACTACGACCCGAGCCAGGCGCTGACCGACATCATGGCCAAGGTGCAGCAGGTCAAGTACCTGATGCCGCCCGAATCCCAGGATCCGATCATCCTGAAGGCGACCGGCCAAACCACCGCAGTCATGTATATCGGCTTTTCGAGCGCCGAACTGCAGGCCGCGGCGATCTCGGACTACCTGACCCGTGTCGTGCAGCCGCTGCTGTCGACCGTCGACGGCGTCGCCTCGGCGGACATCCTCGGCGGTCAGACCTTTGCCATGCGGTTGTGGCTCGATCCGGCGCGCATGGCCGCGCGCGGCATCACCGCGGACGATGTCGCCGCCGCGATCAAGGCGAACAACTTCCAGGCCGCGCCGGGTCAGGCCAAAGGGTTCTATACGCTGACCAACGTCGACGCCCGCACCGGGCTCGACAGCATCCAGCAGTTCAAGCAGATGGTGATCAAATCCGTCGGCGGCGCGGTCGTGCGCATGGAAGACATCGCCAATGTCGACCTCGGCGCCCAAAGCTGGTCGTCCGACGTGATGATGAACGGCCAGCAGGCGGTCTTTATCGGCATCCAGGCGACGCCGGACGGCAATCCGCTGTCGCTCGTCGCCGGCGTGCGCAAACTGATCCCCGAATTGCAGCGCAACCTGCCGCCGTCGATGAAGATGCAGATCGCCTACGATTCGACGCGGTTCATCCAGGCCTCTCTCGACGAAGTCCAGTTCAGTCTTGCCCTTGCGGTGGGCATCGTCGTCGCGGTCATCTTCCTGTTCCTCGGCAGCTTCCGCTCGGTGCTGATCCCGATCGTGACGATCCCCTTGTCGCTGGTGGGCGCCGGCATGCTGATGGCGGCGCTGGGGTTCAGCCTCAATTTGCTGACGCTGCTGGCGATGGTGCTGGCGATCGGGCTCGTCGTCGACGATGCGATCGTCGTTGTCGAAAACATCTATCGCCATATCGAGGAGGGCAAAAGCCCGGCCACGGCCGCGCTTATCGGCGCGCGCGAGATCGCCGGTCCGGTCATCTCAATGACCCTGACCCTCGCCGCGGTCTATGCCCCGATCGGCTTTCTCGGCGGCGTCACCGGCGCCTTGTTCCGCGAGTTCGCGTTTACCCTCGCCGGCGCGGTGCTGATTTCCGGGCTCGTCGCCGTGACTCTGTCGCCGATGATGTGCTCGCTGCTCCTCAACAACAACACCGCGCAGGGCTGGTTTCCGCGTCGCATCGACCGGATCTTCTCCGGGCTCACCAACGCCTATGGCCGGCGCCTCGACCGCTCGCTCGATTACCGCCCGGTAACGGCGCTGTTCGCGGTCGCGGTTTTTGTCGCGCTCGGCTTCATGTACGTGAACACCAAAAAGGAGCTGGCGCCGGAAGAGGATCAGGGCGTGCTGTTCGCGCTGACCAAGGCGCCGCAATACTCGAACCTCGACTACCAGGACGCCTACGGCACCGAGCTCGACAAGGCGCTGACGACGTTTCCCGAGGCGGAATTGCGCTTTGTCCTCAACGGCCGCCTCGGACCGAACCAGGGCATCGCCGGCGTCATCCTCAAGCCGTGGAACGAGCGCACCCGAAGCGCGCAGGTGATCAAGCCCCAGCTCCAGGCCGCGGTCAGCAAGGTGGAGGGGTTCAGCGCCTTTGCCTTTTCATTGCCGCCGCTCCCCGCCTCGATCGGCGGGCTGCCGGTGCAGATGGTGATCTCGTCGACCGGCGATTTCCAATCGATCTACAACGCGATGGACAAGATCAAGACCGCCGCGCGGCAGAGCGGCCTGTTTATCGTCGTCGACAGCGATCTCGCCTTTGACCAGCCGACGATCCGCGTCGACATCGACCGCTCCAAGGCGAGCGAGCTCGGCATCACGATGCAGCAGATCGGCGACACGCTGGCGCTCTTGGTCGGCGAGAACTACGTCAACCGCTTCAATCTCGGCGGCCGCGGCTATGAGGTGATCCCGCAGGTCCCGCGCAGCGACCGCCTGAACGCCGAAACGCTGACGCGCTACTACGTCAACTCCGCCGCCGGCCAGCCGGTGCCGCTGTCGAACCTCGTGCACGTAACGACCTATACGGCGCCGAATTCGCTGACCCGATACAACCAGCTCAACTCGGCGACATTCCAGGCCGTGCCGATGCCCGGCGTAACCCAGGGCCAGGCGGTCGATTTCCTCGAAAAACAGGCGGCGACGCTTCCGGCCGGGTTCAGCCACGACTACCTGTCCGATTCGCGGCAATACGTCCAGGAGGGCAACCAGCTCGTCGTGACCTTCATCTTCGCGCTGATCATGATCTTCCTCGTGCTGGCGGCGCAGTTCGAAAGTCTGCGCGACCCGCTGGTGATCCTCGTCAGCGTGCCGATGTCGGTCTGCGGCGCCTTGATCCCGCTGTTCATCGGCCTCGCGACGATGAACATCTACACGCAGGTGGGCCTCGTGACGCTGATCGGCCTCATCAGCAAGCACGGCATCCTGATGGTCGAGTTCGCCAACCAGCTTCAGCTCACCGAGGGGCTCGACCGGCGCCAGGCGATCCAGCGTTCAGCCCGGGTGCGGCTGCGCCCCATCCTGATGACGACGGCGGCGATGGTGGTCGGCCTCTTTCCGTTGATCACCGCGACCGGCGCCGGCGCCGCGAGCCGCTTCTCGATCGGCGTCGTGGTGGTCGCCGGCATGTCGATCGGCACGCTGTTCACGCTGTTCGTGCTGCCGGCGGTCTACACCGTTCTCGCCAAGGACCACCTCGCCGCGAGCCGCTCGACCCGCACCCGCGAGCTGGCTCAGCTTTCCTGAAGCCGCCCCGCCCGATGGTGGAGCCGGACGGCGAGTAGCGCCGCAACCGTGACCAGGCCACAAGGCCAACCCGGATTACGACATGGACAGCGCCGCTACCTCTACCGCCTGATGCTGAAAGGCGAGGCGCCGGTCCCGGTGCGGCAAGCGGCGTAATATCCCCTGGACCGCGGGCGTCTCGCCCGCACCTGCAAAAAGGGCGGGCGGGACGCCTACACCTACAAAAAGGGCGGGCGGGACGCCCGCGGTCCAATACGGGCGGCGGCTAATGCGACATCAGCACCGGCACGGTCATGTGATCGAGCAGGTCGTAGGTGACGCCGCCAAAGATCGCCTCGCGGAAGGCCGAGTGGTGATAGGCGCCGGAGACGATCATGTCGGCGCCGACGTCCGAGGCGCGCGACAGCAGCACGTCCGACACGCCGAGATCGCCGCGCAGCGTCGCCTCGCCCGAGGCCTCGATGCCCTTGTGCTCGAGATGGCGGACCACCCGGTCGAGCGAGGCGAGGGCCGGCTGACGCTCGGATTCATTGGTGACGACGGTCATCACCGTCACGGCCTCGGCCGCCTCCATCAGCGGCATCGCGTCGTGCAATGCGCGCGAGGCTTCGCGGGTCGCGTCCCACGCCACCAGCACCCGGTTGCCGATCGTCGCGAAATTGCCGGCATAGGGCACGATCAGCACCGGCCGGCCGCAGGCGAGCGCGATGTCCTCGGGGCGGAAATGCGTGCGCCCACGCCCCTGCCGCTCGAATTGCCCGGCGACGACCAGATCGACGGTCTTGGCGAGCTCGATCAGCTCCACCGTGTTGGCGCCGTCCAGCATGTGCCAGTCGCCGGCAATCGCGTTGAGCCGCAGCACCTCGCGGAATTGCTCGGCGGCGATATCGGCCTGCGCGGCGGCGCGCGGCTCGGTCACCGGCTCGACGACACCGGCCGCAGCCACCGCGGCCGAGGCGCCGGCATTGGCGGGTGCGAATTGCGCCGCCGGGAACAGCACGGCATCGACCGCATCGTCATAAAGCGGATAGACCCCGAGCAGATTGGCGCCGGTGGCGCTGGCAAGACGGGTCGCGGCGGCTAGCCGCTCTTCGCCCGCGGGCGACAGATCGTAGCAGACCAGAATATCGGCGAGAGGCATGGCACCCTCCGGGCGTTTGCGTCTCCCGTCTCAACACCCTGGGTGGGGGAGTGTTCCGCCGCTCAGCCGCGATCGCTGTCGCCGAGCCGGCGCAATTCGGTCTTCAGCACCTTGCCGTAATTGTTCTTCGGCAGCGATTCGACCTGCCGATAGCGGCGCGGCCGCTTGAACCGGGCGATGTGGTCGAGGCATAGCCGGTCGAGAGCGGCATCGTCGATCGTGGCGCCCGACCGCGCGACGACAAAGGCCACGACCTCCTCGCCCCATTCCGGATGCGGGCGGCCGATCACCGAGGCCTCCACGACATCCGGATGGCGCAGCAGCACCTCCTCGATCTCGCGCGGATAGATGTTGCTGCCGCCGCTGATGATCATGTCCTTGGAGCGGTCGCGCAGCGTCAAGAGCCCGTCCGCATCCATGCTGCCGAGATCGCCGGTGTGGAGCCACCCGCCGCGCAGCGTCTCGGCGTTGGCCTCGGGGTTCTGCCAATACCCCTCCATGACGCAATCGCCTTTGGTGACGATCTCGCCGATCTCGCCGGACGGCAGCTCGATGCCGTCGTCGCCGACCACCTTCACGAGGCACCCGGTGCGCGGATACCCGGCTGAGGCGAGGCGGCGTTCGTCGGTGTGCAGATGCTGCTGCAACCCGGCGATCGTCATCGGCGACTCGCCCTGGCCGTAAAGCTGGTAGAGGCGCGGGCCGAAGATCGCGAGCGCCCGCTCCAGGTCGGCGACATACATCGGCCCGCCGCCATAATAGATCGTCTTGAGACGCGAAAGATCGGCCGCCGCCGTCTGTGGCGCGTGGACCAGCCGGGTCAGCATCGTCGGCGCCGCGAACATCGACACCTTGTCGTGCCGCGCGATGATGTCGAGCACGTCGCCGAGATCGAAATGCGGCAAGACGATTTGCCGTGCGCCCTGCAGCAGAAACGGCAGCGCGTAGAGCCCCGCGCCATGCGACACCGGCGCGGCGCAAAGATGCGTGTCGCCGGGACCGACGCGGTCGATGTCGGCGTAATAGCACTGGCTCATAAAGAGGAGCGTGCGGTGGGTCAGCACCGCGCCCTTGGGCCGGCCGGTCGTTCCGCTGGTGTAGAACAGCCAGGCGCGCTCGGCTGGCGAATCCGGCGCCGGCGCCACCGCGTCATGCGCCGCCAGCGCGTCGTACCGCGCGGTTCAGGTCGAGACCACCGGCAGCATCGCCTCGAGCGGCGCTAGGGCCTGGGCGAGGCCCGGCGTCGCGACCAGCAGCCGGGCGCCCGAGTTCTCGGCGATGTACTCGACCTCACGCAGGTGCAGCCGGGCGTTGGCCGGCACCGCGCATAACCCCGCCGCCCAGCAGCCGAGCAAAAGCTCGAAAAATTCCGCGCAGTTTTCGAGGCTCAGGATGACCCGGTCGCCCGGTACGAGCCCGATCGCCCGGAACCCGCCGGCCAGCCGCGCCGCCCGCTCGCACAATTCGCGATAGGTCCAGGACTGCCGGTCGTCGGCGACCGCCGGCTTATCCGGCAGGCGCCGCGCGATGTCGAAGACCAACGAGGCGAGGTTCATGGCGAGCCCTTCTCCTACGAGCCCCACGCCCCGGCCCTCGCCCCGCTTGCAAGGAGAGGGAGGGGCCCGTCGCGAAGCGACGGGAGGGTGCGGGGCCGCTTGGGAAAGGAGTTCTACGCCACCCCGTATTTCTTAAACCAATCGAGCATCAGCTTCCACGCGTCCTTGGCCGCGTCGGCGTTATAGCTCGGCCGGTAATCCGCCATGAAGCCGTGCCCGGCGTCGGGATAGCTCTTCATGTCGCAGGGCTGGGCCTGGCGGCATTGCAAGAGGCGCGCTTTGGTCGTGTCCGCCGGGATGCTCGGATCCTTGCCGCCGTAGAAGGCGAGCAGCGGGCAGTGGATATCGGCGGCGACATCGACCGGGTTTTGCGGCGTCAGGTCGGTGATCTTGCGGTCGGGGCCGTACCACGACACCGCCGCCTTCAGCGCCGGCTGGTGCGCCGCGTACATCCAGGTCGCGAACCCGCCCCAGCAGAACCCGGTGACGCCGAGCTTCTTGGTGTCGGCCTTGCCGGTCGAGTGGGCGTAGATGACAGTCGCGTCGAGGTCGCTCATCACCTGGTCGGTCGGCACGTTCATGACGATTTCGGAGACCAGCTTCTGGGTGTCGGTGTATTTCGACGCGTCGCCCTGGCGCGCGTAGAGGTCGGCGGCGATCGCGAAATAGCCGGCCTTGGCGAGACGCCGGCAGATGTCCTTGACCCATTCATGGACCCCGAACACCTCCTGGATCACCAGCACGGTCGGGAACGGTCCGCCTTTGTCGGGCATCGCGCGATAGGCCGCCATCTCGCCGTCGGCCGTCGGCACCTTGACCTCGCCGGCGACGAGACCGGTTGTGTCGGTCGTGATGGTTTCGGCCGAAACCGGCTGCACCGACAGCGCAAAGCCGGTCGCCAGCGACGTCACCACGAAGCCGCGACGCGAAAAACTCGTACGCGGCACCATCGTCAGCAGCTCGGGTGCAATCGTATCCACGGAAAACCTCCCCCAAAACGTAAGATTGTTGTCAGTAAGGATAATGCAGCGCGCGACAAGACGAAAGCACCACTCGCGCCGAGCTGATCAACTCTCGTCCAATCATCGGACCCGGCGCAGCACCTCGAGCCGCATCGGCTGCGGCGCACCGAGCCACAGCGCGTGCGCGGAATGGTCGGTATAGGCGTCGCCCGTCTCTGGATGCACGAGGATGTCGAGCCCGTTGCGGTTCAGCATCAGCCACGGCACGAAGCGCGGGAAATCCGCGACCTCGAACACGACCTGGTACATCGCCACGCCATGCGGCCCCACCGGCTCGTCGTGCCACGAGCCGATCAGGGTGTGCGGGAAATCGGCGGCGATCGCGGCGCGCAATTCGGCGGCGTCGCCGCGCGTCTTCCGCGGGTCGTAATAGATATGCGCGTGGTAGCCCTCGACCACGCCGGGATCGACGATTTCCGTCATCCGATCACCCTCGTCGGCTTGCCATCGAGAAACGCGACGATGTTCTCGACGTATTGCGGGAACGAGCTGCGGTAGTTCTCGTCGGTCACATACCCGATATGGGGTGTCAGGATCACATTGGGACACGTGCGCAGCGGGTGGTCGATCGCCAGCGGCTCCTTGTCGTAGACGTCGAACCCGCCGTAGCCGAGCTTGCCCGCCTTCAGCGCCGCGATCGCCGCTTCGGTGTCGACGATCGGCCCGCGCGACGTGTTCACGAGGATCGCCGACGATTTCATCAGCCCGATCTCGCGCGCGCCGACGAGGCCGCGGCTGCGCGCGCTCAATACCAGATGCACCGACAGTACGTCGGATTGCCGGAACAGCTCGTCCTTCTCGACCCGCTCGACGCCCTGCTCGGCGGCTTTTTCGGCGGTCAGGTTCTGGCTCCACGCGATCGCCTTCATGCCAAAGGCGAGGCCCACCCGCGCGACGGCGCCGCCGAGCCGGCCGAGCCCGAGGCAGCCGATCGTCTTGCCGGCGAGGCGATGGCCGATCCGCGTCTGCCACCCGCCCTGGCGCATCAACGCATGGTCCTCGGCGATCCGTCGGGCGGCGCCGAGGATGAGGCCCCAGGCCAGCTCCGCCGTGTCCTCGTTGCCGCCGCCCGGCCCGCCGGTGCCGCAGACCGTGACGCCGTTGGCCTTCAGCGCCTCCATGTCGAACGAGGCGTTGCGCATGCCGGTTGTGATCAGCAATTTCAGCTTGGGCAGGCGGTCGACGGTCGATTTCAGGAACGTCGTGCGCTCGCGCATCGCGCAGACGATCTCGCTGTCGGCGAGCGAGCGGACGACGTCGTCCTCGTCGGCGAACGGAAAGCGCTCGACCGCGACCTCAATGCCGCGCCCGCGCAGCCCCGACCAATCCGCCATGTCGAGCGCGACGCCCTGGTAGTCATCGAGAATGCTGATCCGCATCGTTTCTCTCCCGCTGGTTGGCGGCATTCTTAGCGATGGGTTTCGCTTCGCGCCATCCCCTGCCGCAGGACCAGAAACCCGACCACGGCGACATGGAGCAGATTGACCATGATCCCGCCGGCGAAGGCGGCGCCGTAGAAGCCGAAGCGATCGAAGATGAGACCGGCGAGCCACCCGCCGAGCGCCATCCCCGAGCCGGTGAACATCAGCACCGTCGGGATGCGCCACGACGCCTGGGCGGCCGGGTAGAGCTCGCGCATCGCCAGCACATAGGCCGGAATGATCCCGCTGAACCCGAGCCCGAACCACCCCGCGACGATGAAGAGGCCGATCTCGTTCTGGGTGAACCAGAACCCGACCAGCGCCGTGACCTGGCAGGCCGACCCGGCGAGGATCGTGCGCAGCCCGCCGATGCGGTCCGACAGCACGCCCCAGAATTGCCGGCTGATAAACGCGCAGCCGAGCACCACCGACAGCATCGCCGCCCCCTGTGACGCCGAGATGCCGATATCGCTGCAATAGGCGACGAGGTGCCCCTGCGGCATCGCCATCGGGATGCAGCACAGAAGCCCGGCGAAGCAGACGATGCCGAACGCGAGGCTGGGGTGCAGCCCGGCCACCTTGCCGACCCGCGCGACCCGGCCCGAGGTCTCGGCCAGATGCGCGGTCTCGGGCGCCGTGGTGAAGATGAAGGCCGCCATCGGGATGATCGCGGCGACCTCGAAGACCGCGTAGACCAGCATCGTCCAGCGCCAGCCATGAGTGGCGATGGCGCGCTCGAACAAGGACGGCCATACCGCCCCGGCGACGTATTGGCCGCTGGAGATCAGCGCCAGCGCGGTGCCGCGCCGCCGGTCGAACCAGCGCGCGATGTAGATGTAGAGCGGCGCGTTGATGCAGGCGTTGCCGATGAGGCCCATGAAGAGGCCGTGGCCGACGATCAGCGCGGTCGACCCGCCCGAGGCGCAGAGCGCGAGGCCCAGCGCGATCATCACCGCACCGCCGCTGACGACCCAGCGGATGCCGATGCGCTCGGCGAGCCGGCCCATCAGGATCCCGCCGACCGCCGCGCCGAACCATGCCATCGAATAGGCGAGCGCCGGCACCGCCCGGCCGCCGCCGAGATCGGTCGCGATCGTCTTCAGCCCGACCACCGTCACCATCGGCGCGCCGTAGGAGACGCCATACACCGCCACCGCGGTGATCGCGACGATCCAGGATTGGCGAGTCTCGATCGAGTCCGGCGCCGCGGCGACGCCGGTTGCGCTGAAAACAGCCATGCGGGGGTTAAGTCAGCAGCGGCGCGTAGCCGTCGAGCACGCGGAGAATCTCGTCGCGGCTCTTGTCGGGGATCTCCAGCACCGATTCCTCGATGCCGGCGTCGCGGTAATCGGCGAGCGCGGCCTTGTCGGCCGGAGCGCGGAACACCGAGATGAACAGCTCGGCGAAATCGCGCCCGTGCTTGTCGGCCATCTGCTTGAGGCGGTCGCGCTCGTGGCGGATGTCCCAGCCGCGCTGCGGCCGCGGAAACCAGCCGTCGCAATATTCGACGACGCGGCGCAGCGTATAATCGGTCTCGCCGCCGAGGAGGATCGGCGGGTGCGGCCGCTGCGCCGGCTTCGGCCACGACCATAGCGGATCGAAATTCACCATCTCGCCGTGATAGGCGGCTTCGTCCTCGGTCCAGATCGCCTTCATCGCCAGGATGCGCTCGCGCATCAGCTTGAACCGGGTTTTGTACTCGGCGCCGTGGTTTTCCATCTCCTCGACATTCCAGCCGCCGCCGATCCCGAAGACAAACCGCCCGCCCGACATCCGGTCGAGGCTGGCAACGCATTTGGCGGTGACGATCGGGTCGCGCTCGGGGATGAGGCAGATGCCGGTGCCGAGGATCAGCTTTTTCGTGACCGCCGCGGCAAAGCTCAGGCCCACAAACGGATCATAGGTATGCGAATAGCGCTGCGGCAGCTCGCCGCCCCCGCCGAACGGGGTCTTGCGGCTCGTGGGAATATGCGTGTGCTCGGGCACGTAGAGCGACTCGAACCCGCGCTGCTCGAGCTCGCGCGCCAATTCGGCGAGGTTGATGCCGTAGTCGGTCGGAAAATAGAACGCGCCAATCCGCATTGCCTTCGCTCCCTCGGGCGGTCTTTGCCGGGAAGACTAGCACGCTGAATCCGGACCGGCGACGTAGGATGGGTAGAGCGCAGCGAAACCCATCGATGCGTGCCCACCCGCGACGCCGATGGGTTTCGCTGCGCTCTACCCATCCTACGGGCTTGGATCACCCCGCCGCGAGCGGGACCACCGCCGCCTCGGCGAGCTCGACGGCGGCGATCGTTGCGACGCCGGTGGCGGCGGCTTGGCCCGCATCCGGCGCGAGCGCGGCGGGCGCCGGAACGTGCTGCAGCACCAGCGTCGTGCCGGTGGCGAACTGGATGCCCTTGTCGGCAAAGACCTGGTACATGCGCTTCAGGTATTCACGCTGCACCCAGGTCGGCTTGACCGGCCGGGCGGTGAACTTGAAGCGCAGCACCAGCGCGTTGTCGACGACTTCGGCGATGCCTTGCAATTTCAGCGGCAGCATCACCTCGGCGGCGAGTTCGGCGTTTTCCTCCTGCATCGACAGGCCGATCTGCTTTGCCGCCTTGCGCACGGCGTCGATATCGGTGCTGGGATCGAAGCGGAGGTTGAACTTCATCGTCGCGAAGTCGCGGCTGAGGTTGGTCACCGCACCGAGCTGACCATAGGGGATCGTGTGCAGCGGCCCGTTCTGGTGGCGCAACTTGACCGAGCGGATGCCGAGCGTCTCGACCGTGCCCTTGAGCCGACCCATGTCGATGTACTCGCCGACCCGGAACGCGTCGTCCCACATGTAGAAGAGGCCCGAAATGATGTCGCGCACCAGCGACTGCGAGCCGAACGACACGGCGAGGCCGAAGACGCCGGCGCCGGCGATCAACGGCGCCGTGTCGACGCCCAGCCGCGACAGCACGATCAGCGCCGCGATCACGCCGATCACCACGCCAAACGCCGCCCGGACCATCGGCAGGATCGTTTGCAGCCGCGAGGCCGGCGCCGCCAGTTCGTCGTCGCTGTCGGCGCCCGGCAGGGTCGGTCCGCTGGTGCCGTCAAGGTGGCGATCGATCGCCAGGCGCACCAGCTCCCAGGCTACAAAGGCGATGAACAAGGTCGCGACCGCGGCGGCGGCCGACCGCATCGCCGCCTCCGCCGCGGCATCCGACATCTCGATCGCATCGGTCCAGATCCAGGCCAGCATCATCGCGGCGACGACCACCCCGAGCGCGCGCAGGACGCGGTGAACCGTACGCGCCTTGAGGTGCTCGGAGCCGATCGCCGGCCCCTCGGAATCGTGCCAGGCCCGCTCGGTCAGGCGGTCGAGCACGACCGCGACGAACAGCATCCCAAGGGTCGAGACCGCCGCGTGGTAGTACGCCAGCAATCCCAGCGACAGCCCGGCCACGAAGAACACGAAGAGCCCGGCGACCAGGGTCACCGCGATCGGGACCCACATCCGCGCCAGCGCGTCGCGCGCGGCGGCGACGATCCCGCCGGTGCGGCGGCCGCGGATCAGCGACTCGGCCGCGGCGCGGGTGCGATACACGATCAGCACGTACAGGCCGCACACCACCACCGCGTTGACCAGGCCGATGACATGCGGCGCGCCGCTATCCTCGTCGGCCAGCCCGTAGCGGCCAAAGCCGACAAGCAGGATCATCGCGAGGATGGTGCCCGACAAAAACCGGCTCAGCCGCCGCGCTTCGGCGCCGGAGATTTCGACCAGCCGGGCGGGCGGATCGTTCGGCCGCATGATCGCGCCGATGATGACCGCCACGACCCGCCAGCGGACCAGCACGTTCGCGGCGAACATCGACAACGCCGGCGTTATCCCGACCGTGGGCAGGAGATGGCGCTGGGCCACGGTGAAGACGCCATAGAACGCCGCCAGCCCGATCAAATCGGCGACGATCAGCCGGAACAGGTCGAAGAGGCGCGGACCGGCGGTGCGGGACGCCATACGCCGCCGCGGCCGCAGCGCGACGAGCCGCGCCGCCAGCCCCTCGGCGAGCAGCGCGACGATCGTCGCCAGCGCGACCCAACCGATATCGAGGATGACGCGGGGCGCCGAACCGTTTCGATCGAACGACCGCCACTCGCGGTCGAGCGCCGACCAGACGTCGGGCGCCATCGACACGTCGGATGCCGCCTCGGCCTCCAATTGGCCGATCGTCCGCTCGAACCAGCCGACCATCTGCGGCGCCCCGGCCGGTGCGTCGGCCGCGCTCGCGGCGCCGGCGGAGAGCAGCAGCAGCGTCGCGACGATCAACCCGAACAGACGCCGCATAGCGCCGTCCTCCCTTTAAAGGCGAGGACAGTCTAGATCAGTTTAGGGTTGCGCGGAATCAACCGGTGTCCCTCTCCGCCCATTGGGGGGAGAGGGAGCTTGGGCGGCTCCACCTGACGTCGCGTCAGAGAGCGGCGAGGTCGGCGTTCAGCGTCGCACTCGGCCGCATCGCCGCCGACGTCTTGGCCCGATCGGGCAGATAATAGCCGCCGGTATCCACCGACTTGCCCTGCGCGGCGATCAGCTCGGCGTTGATCTTGGCCTCGTGAGCCGCCAGCGCCTCCGCCACCGGTTTGAAGCGGACTGCCATCGCCGAGCTGTTGTCCCGCCGGGCCAGCGCCTTTGCCCAATACAGCGCCAGGTAGAAATGGCTGCCGCGATTATCCAGCTCGCCAACCTTCCGCGCCGGCGAACGGTTATACTCAAGGATCTCGCCATTGGCCTCGTCGAGGGTCTCGGCCAGAACCTTCACATCCTCATTCCCGGTTGTCTGCGCTAGATGTTCGAGCGACGCGCCAAGCGCCAGGAACTCGCCCAGCGAATCCCAGCGCAGATAGCCTTCGTGCTCGAACTGCTCCACATGCTTGGGCGCCGAACCGCCAGCCCCGGTCTCGAACAACCCGCCGCCCGCCAGCAGCGGAACGATCGACAGCATCTTGGCCGACGTGCCCAGCTCCATGATCGGGAAAAGATCGGTCAAGTAGTCGCGCAGCACATTGCCGGTGACGGAGATGGTGTCGAGCCCCTTGCGAATGCGATCGAGCGAGAACTTGGTTGCCTCGACCGGCGCCAGGATGCGGATGTCGAGACCCGATGTGTCCTCGTTCTTCAGGTATGTCTCGACCTTGGCGATCAACTGCGCGTCGTGCGCGCGTTTGGCGTCGAGCCAGAACACCGCCGGGGCGCCGGTCAGGCTCGCGCGGCGCACCCCGAGCTTGACCCAGTCCTGGATCGGCTCGTCCTTGACCTGGCACATCCGGAAGATGTCGCCGGTCTCGACCGGCTGTGATAGCAGAACCGTGCCGTCATCGGCGACCACGCGCACCGTTCCGCCCGTGGCGACCTCGAACGTCTTGTCGTGCGAGCCGTACTCCTCGGCTTGCTGCGCCATCAACCCGACGTTCGGCACCGAGCCCATCGTCTTCGGGTCGAAGGCGCCATGCGCCTTGCAGTCCTCGATCACGGCCTGGAACAGCGTCGAATAGCAACGATCGGGGATCGCGGCGATCACGTCGTGCAGCTTGCCGTCAGGGCCCCACATGTGTCCGGATTCGCGGATCATCGCCGGCATCGATGCATCGATGATCACATCGCTCGGCACGTGCAGATTGGTGATTCCACGATCGGAATTGACCATGGCCAGGCCCGGCCGCTTCGCGTAGGTGGCCTCGATATCGGCCTTGATCGCCGCCTTTTCGGCCTCCGGCAATTTCTCGATCCGGGTCAGCATGTCGCCCACGCCGTTGTCGGGGTCGACGCCCAGGCGCGTCAGCGTGGCGCCATGCTTCTCGAACACATCGGCGAAGAACACGGAAACGCAATGGCCGAACACGATGGGATCGGAGATCTTCATCATGGTCGTCTTGACGTGCAGCGAGAACAGGATGCCGTCCTTCTTCGCGGCGTCGATCTGCGCGGCGAAGAAGGCGCGCAACGCGTTGCGGTTCATCACCGACGAATCGATGATCTCGCCGGCCTTGAGCGGAATCTTCGCCTTCAGCACCGTGACCGTGCCATTGCCATCGCTGCCGACCAATTCGATACGGGCATTGGTCGGCGCCGCAATGGTCGTCGCGACCTCCGAACCGTAGAAATCGCTGCCCGACATATGCGCCACGCGGGTTTTCGAGTCCTTGGTCCAGGCGCCCATCTTGTGCGGATTGTTGCGCGCGTACTGCTTTACTGCGCCGGCGGCGCGGCGGTCGGAATTGCCCTCGCGCAGCACCGGATTGACCGCGCTGCCGAGCACCTTGCCGTAGCGGGCGCGGATTTCCTTGTCCGCCGGCGTCGCGTCGCTGTCCGGATAGTCCGGCACGTCGTAGCCCTTTCCCTGCAACTCCTTGATCGCCGCCTTCAACTGCGGGATCGAGGCGGAGATGTTGGGCAGCTTGATGATGTTGGCCTCGGGGCGCATCGCAAGTTGGCCGAGTTCGGCGAGTTCGTCGTTGATCTTTTGCGCCGGCGTCAGCTTGTCGGGAAAGTTGGCGATGATGCGGCCCGTCAGCGAAATGTCCTTCAGCCTCATCTTCACGCCAGCCGCCCCGACGAAGGCCTCGACGATCGGCAGCAGCGAAAACGTCGCAAGCCCGGGTGCTTCATCAACCTTCGTCCAGACGATTTCGAGATCCGACATGCCTGCCCCTCCGAGCGCCGCTTTCGGGCGCGGAACATAAAGGCCGCGGCGCACCTGGGCAAGCGAGGCTCTAGCCCGGCTCCCGTGCGGAAATCGCATCCATCAGCGCGGCGACGCTCGGCATCACCTCGACGAGGCGCGGCACGATCGGCGCGGCGAAGCGGTGTGCGACGATCTGATCGAACAGCGCCACCAGCGGTTGCCAATAGCCGGCGACATCGACCAGGTAGATCGGCTTGTCATGCATCCGCAACAGCCGCCAGGTGACGATCTCGAAGGTTTCGTCGAGCGTGCCGAGCCCGCCCGGCAGTACGGCGAACGCATCCGCGCGTTCCGCCATGATGCGCTTCCTATCGTGCATCGTGTCGACGACGACAAGCTCGCTCAAGCCCCCATGCGCGAGCTCGCGGTCGCGCAGCTGGGTCGGAATCACGCCGGTGACGTGCCCGCCGCCGGCCATCACCGCGTCCGCGACGATCCCCATCAACCCGACATGCCCGCCGCCGAAGACGAGCCCGATCCCCGCCGCCGCCAGCCGCTGACCAAGCTCGCGCGCCGCCTCGCGATAGGCCTCGTCGACATTGCCGGCGGAGGCGCAATAGACGCAGAGCCGCCCGATCCGTGCCATCGCCCGCACCTTTTCCGTGTGGCCCCGTCTTGGGCAATTTCCGCCGCGATTGCAAGCATGCCTGGCGAAGGCTAGAGTTCGCCACATTCGGGGGACGGAACATTGGGGATTCCCGTGCGACGCGGCTTATGGCTCGGCGCTGGCGCGGTGGCGATTGTGGTCGTCGCCGCGATCGTTTTTATGACACGCGACGGGACGCCGCCCGCGCAGAAGATGGCGGCGGCCCCCGCGGCACCGCCCGCCGCAAAACCCGCGCCAACCCCGGCCGAGCCCGGGGGGACCAGCTTCGACATCGTCAAGATCGATCCGACGGGGCACGCTGTGATCGCCGGCCGCGCCGCACCCGGCGCCAAGGTCCATCTCTCCGACGGCGACAAGCCGCTCGGCGACGTCACCGCCGATTTCCGCGGCGAGTGGGTGCTCGTCCCCGACCGGCCGCTGCCGCCCGGCCAGCACAAGATCGGGCTCGAGGCGACCGACCCGAAGACCGGCGCCAGGCAAACCGCGAGCGACACCGTCGCGCTCGTCGTCGCCCCGCCGGCGAGCCCCAACGCCTCGGTCGCCGTGCTGCTCCCCGCCAAGGGCGACCGGCCGGCCCAGGTGCTGCAGCAGCCAGGCGGCGCGCCCGCCGCCGGCGCCCTCTCGATCGACACCGCCGAGGCCGACGACAAGGGCAATCTCGCCGTCGCCGGCCACGGCGCGCCTGGCGCCGCGGTCACGATCTACGGCGGCGATCAAAAGCTCGGCACCGCGACCGCCGACCCGTCCGGCAAATGGGCGCTCGCCGCCCCGCTGCCCGAGCAGGGCAAAGGCTTCGACCTGCGCGCCGAAATCCCCGGCGCGAACGGCGCACAGGCCCAGCGCGTCACCGAGCCCTATGCGCCGCCGACCGAGGCGATGGCGGTGCCGGCCGGCGACAGCTACACGGTCAAGCCGGGCAACAACCTCTGGTTCCTCGCGCGCAACAGCTATGGCGCGGGCACCCGCTACACGATGATCTACCAGGCCAATCGCGGCCACATCCGCGACCCCGACCTGATCTATCCCGGCCAGGTGTTCCTCATTCCCAAACCACAATAGGGCTCAACCCCTCTTGACTCGTCGCCCCCGCGAAGGCGGGGGTCCAGGGGCAACCGACAAAGCGTTGGCCCTGGATTCCCGCCTTCGCGGGAATGACGACGGGATTGGGGCCTAGGCGTACAATTCCGGCGGCAGGGTCGGCGCGGTGCGGTTGCGCTTGTGCAAATAGGATTGCCAGAAGAGGCACGCGGCAATCGTGCGCCAGGGCCGCCAGCGCTCTCCCATGCCCCGCAATTCCTTTTCGCCGACCCGCTCGCCGAGACCGAGGCATTCGGCGACCGCGAATTGCAGCCCCAGATCGGCCGCCGGCCAGACGTCGTTCCGGCCGAGCGCGAAAATCAGGTATATCTCGGCACTCCACCGCCCGATCCCCTTGAGCGCCACCAACATCGCGAGCGCGGTGTCGTCATCCGCCGCTTCGAGCCGGGCGAAATCGAGGCTGCCGTCGGCGACCGCGGCGGCGAGGCCGCGGCCATAGCTCGCCTTCTGCCGGCTGAACCCACAGCTCCGCAGGGTCACGTCGTCGAGGGCGAGAAACGGCGCCGGCGCCAGCGGCACGCACAGGCCGCTGAGGCGCCGGTGCATCGCCGCCGCGGCGTCGATCGACACCTGCTGTTCGAGGATGATGTGCAACAGCGTCGCGAACCCGTTCCGCCGGGCGCGAAATTGCGGCGGACCGGCGCCTTCGACGATCGTGTCGAACCCGGGATCGCCGGAGAGGGCCGCGAGGCCCTCGTCGAGACGAGCCGGGGCGTAGACGGGCGCCCGAGCTACCCCCACAAACCGAGCTACCCCCACAACCCCGCCTCGGGCGGATGGACAAGGCTGCCATCGTAACGCAGCCCATTGGCGCGATCCATCGCCAGCAACAGCGGCGCGTCGAGATCGACGACACTCGCCTGCTGCGCCACCAGCATCGCCGGCGCCATCGCGAGCGAAGTGCCGATCATGCACCCGACCATGATCTTGAATCCACGCTCGCGCGCTGCCGCCGCGAGGCTCAGCGCCTCGGTCAGCCCGCCGGTCTTGTCGAGCTTGATGTTGACCGCCTCGTACTTGCCCACGAGCCGGTCGAGATCGACCGCGACATGACAGGATTCGTCGGCGCAGACCGGGATCGGGTGCGGCAATTCGGCGAGCGCGTCGTCGCCGCCGGCCGGGAGCGGCTGCTCGATCAGCTCGACGCCGAGCTCGGCCAGGATCGGCGACAGCTCGGCGAAATGCCGCGGCGTCCAGCCCTCGTTGGCGTCGACGATCAGCCGCGACGCCGGTGCGTTGCGCCGCACCGCCTCGACCCGCTCGATGTCGCCGTCGCCGGTCAGTTTCAGCTTGAGCAGCGGGCGGGCGCTCTGCGCCGCCGCGGCCGCGCCCATCCGCTCCGGCGTGTCGAGGCTCAGCGTGTAGGCGGTCGTCACCGGGTGCGGCGGGGGGAGACCGGCGAGTTCCGAAACCCGGACGAAATTGCGCTTGGCGTCGAGGTCCCAGAACGCCGCGTCGAGCGCATTGCGCGCCGCGCCGGGCGGCATCGCCGCCTGCAATTCGGCGCGGTCGAGCCCGGAAAAGACGGCGCGCTTCATCTCCTCCAGCGTCTTGACGACGCTGTCGACGCTTTCGCCGTAGCGGGGGTACGGCACGCATTCGCCGCGGCCGCGATACTGGCCATCGTAAATCTCGGCGAGGACGACATCGGCGGTCGTCCTGCTGCCGCGCGAGATCGCGAAGGGCTGCGCCAGCGGCCAGCTCCGCCGGCTGACCGACAGGTTCTGCGGGTGCGGCGCCACTCAGGGGAGCCGGTCGACGAGCGGCCCGACCCCGGTCCGCACCGGATCGACGCACGGAAGGCCGAGCCGGTCTTCGGTCGCGCGCAGATAGTCGCGGGCCGCGGCCGCGTCGAGCCCACTAGTGTTGACCGCGACTCCACTGCACACGACCGCCGGGTTGGTAAGCTGCGCCGCCTCGACATTGCGGTCGATGCACAATTTGAGGTCGGGCAGTTTGTACCCCGGCAGGCCGCGCATATGCGGCCGGGTCGGCTCGTGGCAGCAGACCAGCGCGTCGGGCTGGGACCCATGGATGAGGCCCATCGTCACCCCGGCGTAGGAGGCGTGGAACAGCGAGCCCTGCCCCTCGACCACGTCCCAATGGTCCGGGTCGTTGGCCGGGCACAGCCACTCGACGGCGCCGGCGACGAAATCCGACACCACCGCGTCGATCGACACGCCGTCGCCGGCGATCAGGATGCCGGTCTGGCCGGTGGCGCGGAAATCGGCCTTGATCCCGCGTCCGCGCATCTCCTTCTCGATCGCCAGCGCGGTGAACATCTTGCCGATCGAGCAGTCGGTGCCGACGGTCAGCAGCCGCTTGCCCGGCCGTTTGATCCCGTTGCCGACATGGAATTCCTGGGTCGGGTGGCGCACGTCGGCGATCCGCCGGCCGCGGCGCCGCGCGGCATCGCCCAGCACCGGGATGTCGGCGAGGCGGTGGTGCAGCCCGCTCGCCAGGTCCATCCCGAGCTCGAGCGCCTGGACCAGCAGCCTGTCCCAGCCTTCGCCGAGCACGCCGCCACGGTTGGTGGTGCCGACGATGACGGTCTTGGCCCCGGCCTTGGCTGCCTCCTCGATCGTCATGTCGGGCAGGTGCAGGTCGGCCTTGCAGCCCGGCAGGCGAAGCTGGCCGAGACAGGATTCGCGCCGCCATTGGGCGACGCCGTCCGCGGTCTTGGCGGCGAGCTGGTCGGGAGCGTCGCCGATGAACATCAGATAGGGGGTGCGCAGCGCCACCGGCTCAACCCTTTTGTCAGCAGGCACTTCGCGCGATCTTAGGGGAAGAGCCCGGCGATGCGAAGGCTCTTGCACCAGCTATCGACAGCGCCCGGCGAACCGGCCACAGTGGCCCGATGAGCAACCGACGGGCGACACGGACAATGCGCGTCGCGGCATTATGCGCCGCGCTGACCGCGGTCGCCGGCTGCGGCACGATGAAGGAAGAGCCTTTCCTCGTCGACGGCGACGCCAACGGTGCCACGGTCCGCTACGGTTCGGACCGAGCCCTCGCCGACAACGTCGCCGAGCGCCACTGCGTCCAATACGGCCGGGTCGCCCGGTTTATCGGCCGCAGCACCGATACCGCCAACTACGAATGCGATCTGCGCTGACGCCGCCCGGCGTTAATTTTGTCAACGCAAAATTAACCATATTGAACGATCGTCAACCGGCCTTCGTGAGGTTCCAAAGCGACCGCGATGCCGCCAAACCGACCCGAGTCCCATCCTGCCGCGACCTTCTCCTGCCAGCGCTGCACCACCGTCGCGCTGGCGGTCGTCCTGATCGGCGCCTTTCTCGGATTGGCCGCCGCCGACCGCTCGGAACGCTTTGCCGCCGCTGCGCGCGAGCATGACGCGATCGTCGCCGGCGTGGTCGGCTCGGTCGCCAGCGCATTCGACCAGGACACACGGCTCCTCGACCGCCTCGCCGCCGATCCCGACGGAAACCCCTTCCCGCGCGACACGCTGAACATCGCCGTGTCGCTCGTCCCGGGGGTCGAGGCCGCCGCGATCCTCGACCGCGACGGCGCGGTGCAAACCATCGCCCCGGCCGGACCCGCGGGCCGCGCGCTCGACACGATCGCGGCCGAGGCCAAAACCCGCCTGTCCGCGCCGGACGCGCCCGCGCTCTATATTTCCGGTCCGATGCACGATTCGGATCGCGGGCTCGATGTGATCGGCCTCGCCCGCGCCCGCCGCGACGGCGACGGCCGTGTCGCCGGCTTCGCCCTCGTCGCGATCGACGCCGCGAGCCTCGCCCTGCCGCAAAGCCTCCCGCAGCACGGCACGCTGGCGATCCGCCGGGACGACGGCGTGACTCTCTTCAGATCCGGCGACGGCAGCGCCGCCGGTACCGAAGCCGCCGTCCCCGCCTATCCGCTCGGGGTCTCCTTTGGCCGACCCGGGGACGAGATCTGGCGGGGATGGCGCGCGGTTTGGCTGCGCAACGGCGCCTTCGTCGGACTGGCCGGGCTGGTCGCGGCGCTGGCCGCGGCGCTGTGGGATCGCCGCCGACGCCGCGCCGCCGCGCGCCGGGCCGAGTCTCAGGCCCGCGAGGCGGCCACGCTGCGCCAGAACGTCGCCGAGCTCGCGGCCGCCGCGAAAGACGCCGACGAGGCGAGCCGCGCCAAGTCGCGCTTTTTCGCCCAGGTCACGCACGAGCTGCGCACCCCGCTCAACGCGATCATCGGCTTTTCCGAGACGATCCACTGCGAGATGTTCGGACCGGTCGCCAACCCGCGCTATGTCGAATATGCCGGGCTGATCCACGACGCCGGCGGCCACCTCCTGTCGCTGATCAACGACCTGCTCGACGTCTCCAAGCTCGAAGAGGGCAAGATGGAGATCGCGCCGATCCGGGTCTCCGCCGCCGCGCTGGCGCGCTCGACCCTCGACCTCGTCGAGCTCTTGGCGCGCGAGGGCGACGTCGCCCTCGCGGCCGGCGGCGTCGACACCTGCCCCGACCTGACCGTCGACCCGCGCGCGGCCAAGCAGGTTCTCGTCAACCTGCTGTCGAACGCGATCAAGTTCACCCCCGCGGGCGGCCGCATCGATTTCGGCTTTGCCGGGCGCGCGGACGGAGGCGTCGCGATCACGGTCGCGGATACGGGCATCGGCATGTCGTCCGAGGACATCCGCCTCGCCTTCGAGCCCTTCGGCCGGGCCCCCGGCGAACTCGCCGCGGCGGCGCCGGGCACCGGGCTCGGCCTCCCGATCGCGCGGGCCCTGGTGCGCCTGCATGGCGGCGAGCTGTCGCTGACCAG
Organism: Allostellaceae bacterium; assembly: GCA_036268075.1. Lineage (GTDB taxonomy): Bacteria > Pseudomonadota > Alphaproteobacteria > ATCC43930 > CGMCC-115725 > DATARH01. Next base: position 33,841 of record DATAUV010000094.1, read on the forward strand.
CACGCCCGGACGCGGCACAATTGTGACTGTGGTTTTTCCTGCCGACGCGGTCGCCGCGCCGCGGCCGCTCGAGGCGGTATCGCCGGCGCGCGCTGCCTGATCCCTCTGATCCCTCTGGCCCTCAGCGGCAAGTTTTCGCACGCCCCGGTCGGAAACTTGCACTATACCGCTGCGTTCTCGTCGGGAGATGATGATGCGGCAGCGGCCATACCGGGTGTGCGCGATCATGGGCGCCGTGGCGCTCCTGTTCGCGTGTCACGCCGGCGCGCGGGCGCAAACCTGCGACGAGAACAACCCCAAGAGCCCCGCCGGCAACACCCGCGTGACGCTCGGCACCACCGACTTCACCAATGAGGGCCGTGACGAGCTGCGCAGTTTTGTCGTGACCGGCAGCCTCGGCCCGGTGACCGCGACGATCGTGTCGGCGACGCCGGCCGGCATCGTCCGCACGCTTTCCGCCACCCCCCAGGTCAGCCGCTACTCCTCGAATTACGGCGAGCAGCTCAAAGGCATCGACATCCACGTCGCGCTAAAGCGCGGCGACCGCAGCGCCGCCGTTTCGGTCTCGCTGCGCCAGGTCTGCGCCCAATATTTCCGCGACACGTTTTTGTATTAGCGGCCCGCCGCCTAAAACTGCACCCGCTGCGTCAGCGCCCCATCGACGATCAGGTTGGTGCCGGTGATGAAGCTGGCGCGGGGGCTGGCGAGGAAGACGACGGCGTTGGCGACCTCCTCCGGCGATCCCATGCGGCCCATCGGGTTGCGCCCGACCATGATTTTGAACGTCGCCGGGTCGCGTTTTTCAAGCGCGCCCCACACACCCGTCTCGAAATAGACATTGCCGGGCGAGACCATGTTGGCCCGCACGTTTTTCGGTGCGAGGTTGCGCGCGAGACCTTTGACGTAGGGCGCCAGGGTCGCCTTGACCGCGGCATAGGCGCGGGTCGGCCCGTTGATCTCGACGGCCGCCGTCGATCCGACGACGACGATGGACCCGGCCGACGATTGCTCAATGACCGGCAGCGCCGCCTCGATCCCGAACACGGTCGCCATCACGTCGATCTCGAACCCCTTGCGCCACGATTCTTCGTCCATCCCCTGCGCCAGGGCGCTGACATTGGCGACGAAGATGTCGAGCCCGCCGAGCGCCTTTCCCGCCTCGCCGATCCAACCCTTCATCGCCGGGATGTCGGCGACGTCGACCGCGCCGCCAGTGGCCCTGACCCCCTGCGCTTTCAACTCCGCCACGGTCTCGTCGACGACGCTTTGGCTGCGCGCGCATAGCGCGATGTCGCATCCCTCGGCCGCGAGCAGATCGACGATCGCGCGCCCGATTCCCCGCGTGCCGCCGGTGACCAGCGCCTTTTTTCCCTTGAGCCCCAGATCCATCGCCGTCGCCGCTCCCCGTTTGCCGGGCGGATGGCTGACCCGCCCGAAAGACCGCCCCGCTCGGCCCGCCGGCGTGTAGACTATGCCCGCGCGGCCCGCCGGCCAACAATCCGGCAACAACCGGACAACAAACCGCCGCGCGCCGGGAAACGCCGAAGAAGCTCGCCGGATGCGCCTCAATCGGATGTTTTTTGCCGCGCGCGAGACCGCAAGCTCGCCGGTGCGGCCTGGCGCACTCGCTCGGGCCGAATCGCGCGGCGCGTCGAGCCTCTTCCGGATCCCCGATTTCCGCCGGCTGTGGACGATCGGGCTCGTGCTCTTCGCGGTGCGCTGGCTCGAAATGCTGGTCGTCGGCGTGTTCGTCTACCAGCACACGGATTCGGCGTTTCAGGTGGCGCTGATGACGCTGCTGCGCATGGCGCCGATGGTGCTGTTCGGCCCGGTCATCGGGGTGGCGGCCGAGCGGATCGAGCGCCGCCGGGCGCAGATTTTCTTCGCCGCGCTGACTCTGGCCAACGCGGTGGCGATGGCCGCGCTCGCCTTTTCCGGAGCCCTCGCGGTCTGGCACCTCGCCACCGCGAGCTTTGTCAACGGCGTCGCCTGGGCCGCCGACAATTCGGTGCGGCGGGTGATGATCGGCGAGGTTGTCGGCGCCGAGCGGATGAGCACCGCGATGGCGATCGATGTCGGCGCCAACAATGCGAGCCAGATGCTGGGGCCGACAATCGGCGGGCTCGTGCTGGCGCATCTCGGCATCGCCGGCGCGTTTTCGATCAGCGTCACCTGCTATGCGCTGGCGCTCGTTTCGGCGATCCGGCTACAGCATCGCAACATGACCGCGCCGGTGACGGGCACGGGGGTGCTGACACGGCTGGTCGAAGGCCTGGTGATGGCCGCCAGCGACCGCCGGCTCATCGGCATCCTGACCGTGACGGTGATCTACAACGTCTTCGGCTGGCCGATGACCAGCATGATCCCGGTCATCGGGCAGGACAGCCTGCACCTCGCAGCGAGCGGCATCGGCATCCTCGCCAGCATGACCGGGGTCGGCGCCTTTATCGGCGCGATCGCGATCGCGGTCTGGGCACGGCCGCGGCATTTCACCCGGCTCTATATCGGCGCGGTGCTGAGCTATCTGACGCTGATCATCGTCTTCGCGATGGCGCCGGTTCCGCTCGCCTCCGGCGCCGCGCTCGTCGCGACCGGCCTCGCCAATTCGGGCTTCAGCGTGATGCAGGCGACGCTGATCTATCTCGCCGCCCCGGTCGAGATGCGCAGCCGGCTCTACGGCGTCTTGTCGCTGTGCATCGGCTCGGGCCTCATCGGCTTTCTCCATATCGGCCTCCTGGCCGAGGCGATCGGCGCGCCGTGGGCGACGACCGTCAGCGGGTTCGAAGGGCTGCTGGCGATGGGGCTGACCTGGCGCTGGTGGCGGATGCTGGGGCGCGCGGAATAGGCTAAGGTTCGCGCCGACAACGCTGCCGGAGCGGGGAGGGACACGTCATGTGGCCGAGATTCCGCAATCCCTGGTGGGTAGTTTTTGGCGCCGTCACCGGGCTCCTGGTCTGCAACGGGCCGGTGCTGGCCTATACGTTCGGGATATTCCTCAAGCCGATCACGGCGGATATGGGCTGGCAGCGCGGCGAGACCTCGTTCGCGCTGTCGGTCGGCAGCTTTGTCGGATCGATGGCGGTGCCCTTCCTCGGCATCATGATGGACCGCTGGCGCATCCGCACCGTCGCGCTCCCCGGCATCGTGATCTACACCTCGCTCCTCGCCCTGGTGGGCTTGAGCCCGAACTCGTTCTGGGCCTTTACGCTGCTGTTCGGTCTCGCCGAAGCGGCAAGCTCGATCCAGACGCCGATTGCCTATGCCAAGGCGATCTCGGCCTGGTTCGACCGCCGCCGCGGCCGCGCGCTCGGCATCGCGATGGCGGGGATCGGGATCGGCGCCTTTATCATGCCGCAGCTTTCCGAGTACCTGATCGGCCGGATCGGCTGGCGCGGCGCCTATACGGTGCTGGCCGGGCTGACGCTGGCGATCGCGTTTCCGGCCGTGGCCCTCTTCATCCGCGAGCCGCAGCCGGGCGAGGGCGAATACCGCCGCAACATCGGTGCCGAGGGGCTTCCGGGCCTCACGATCGGAGAAGCGGCGCGCACTGGCCGGTTCTGGCTGATGATCCCCGCCTTTTCCCTCGTGGCGATCGCGATCAACGGCACGGTGGGGCACGTGGTGCCCCTCTTGACCGATCATGGCCTGTCGCCGGGTGCCGCGGCGGCGACGATGGGGCTTTACGGCCTGGCGACGATGACCGGACGCTTGACCGCCGGATTTCTCGTCGACCGCATCTTCGCGCCCTATGTCGCCGCGGTCTTTTTCCTCGCGCCGATCTCGGGGTTTGTCTTCCTGGCCTCGGCCACCGGCATCCTGCCGGCGATCGGCGTCATCCTGATGGGGCTCGGGCTCGGCACCGAGATCGACCTGATCGCGTTCCTCGTCACCCGCTATTTCGGCCAGCGCAGCTTTGGCCAGCTTTACGGTTGCTTCTTCATGGTGTTCGGGATGGGAACCGCGCTGGGGCGCTATGCCGGCGGCGCGATCTACGACATGGCCGGCTCGTACAATCCGGGTCTGATCGGCGCCGGCATATCCTTGGTGATCGCGGTCGCGCTGATCACCCGCATCGGCCCCTACGTCTACCCGGTCGAGCGCGACGGGGCCGCCGAGTTGGTGCCCGCCCGCGCCTGACCACGCCCGCGCCGCGTCGAGGCCAACGCCGCGCTTGACCGAGCCCGCGGCGGCCATCGGAAGCTGAATTGTTGCATCGGGACGCCACGGGATGGCGGTATCTGGCGGGATGGTGGAGCTGAGGGGGATCGAACCCCTGACCTCCGCATTGCGAACGCGGCGCTCTCCCAGCTGAGCTACAGCCCCATCCGCACGTACGCGGCCCGCCGGGCGGCGCGGACTATGGGGAGCCGGCCGGACCCTGTCAAGCGCGGCCCTGTCAAAGCGCCGCCCCGGCGAGCCGCGGCGCGCTGCCGCTTGCGAGGGCGCGGCCGGGCTTGTACCGTCGCGTGTCCCGATCCGACACGGTGGACTATGAACGCATTGCTTTGGTTAATCGGCACGCTGATCACGATCTACATCTGGCTGCTGATCGGCCAGGCGGTGCTCAGTTGGCTGTTGGCGTTCGGCGTGATCAACCGCTACAACCGCGGCGTCGCGGTGATCGGCGATTTCCTCTACCGGATCACCGAGCCGGCGCTGCGGCCGATCCGATCCTTCCTGCCCAATTTCGGTGGGGTCGACATCTCGCCGATCATCCTGATCCTGATCCTGTTGTTCCTGGAACACCTGCTCTATCAGGACATTGCGCCGCATTTCTACTGACGCGGTGCTGAGCGCCGCGCCGGACGGAGTGCGGCTGAAAATCCGGCTGACCCCGCGCGGCCGAGCCGACCGGATCGACGGCGTCGCCGCCAAAGCGCTCAAGTGTCTGTGACTGCGCCGCCCGCGGAAAACCGCGCCAACGACGCCTTGCTGCGGCTGCTGGCACGCGAATGGCGTCTGCCACAGCGCGACCTCACGATCGTCGCGGGCATGAAAAGCCGCGACAAATCCGTGCTGATTCGGGGCGAGCCCGATCTGCTGCTACGCCGGCTTGCCTCCCTCATCCCGGTCGAGCGGGTTTGAATCACCAGATGCCGTGGTTAACATTTCTGTTGCCTTCGCTGACACCGCGTCTATCTTGGGCACATGACGGCGCGGGAATTCCGCCGATGGCTAGAGCATGTTCCGGAAAAGTGTTCCCACTTTTCCGATAAGAACATGCTCCATTTCAAGCAGTTAAAGAGCAAAATCCGATTCAATAGGATCGGACTTTGCTCTAGCGCGCCAAGGCTGCGCGTTTGAAAGCCACAAAGGCGGCAGCGGGCACGTTACGGTGATTCGCGGCGATCGGCGCTCCCAACTGCCGATGCACGGGCGCCAAAAGGAGCTCGGCACCGGGCTCGTCAACAAAATCAAGAAGGACCTAGGGCTTGACTAGGAATGCCACCGGCCACGGAGATGCAGATGTACCCCATCAGCCTTGAGCCGGATGACAACGGTACCCTGCTTGCGACCTGTCCGGACCTGCCGGAGGTCACGAGCTTTGGCGACAACCTAGGAGACGCGCTCCGCCACGCCGCAGATGCGATCGAAGAAGCATTGGGCGCCCGCATCGCGCATCACGACGACATTCCCCTGCCATCGCCTCCTGACCACCGGCCGGTCGCCATCCTGTCTCCGCTGACGGAGGCCAAGGTTCAGCTTTACCGGCTGTCGCGGGAAGCGGGAATGAGCAAGGCGGAGCTGGGCCGACGCCTCGGCTGGCACGCACCACAGGTCGACCGCTTGTTCGACCTGCGCCATCGCTCGAAAATCGAGCAGATCGAAGAGGCCCTGCGGGTGATCGGCAAACGACTCGTCATCCGAGTCGCGGACGCCGCCTGAGCCGACCGACCCGACCTCACCGTCCCGGAGCGGCGTTGATCCACGCGGCGATGCGCTGGATCACCGGAGCTTCGATGCCGAGATAGCCGTGCGGCGACATCGGCTCGCACGGCCCGGATTGACTCGCGCTGCTGTCGACGACGATCAGCTCCTTGCGCGGTGAGGCCGGCATCGCGGCGAGAAGGGCCGGTGCGTCGGCGGGCGAGCTGAACTGGCACGAATCGCCGCTATTGGCGACGACGAGCGCGGAAACGGCGATCGCCGCGGGACCGGCATTCGCGACCGCCTCCCCGGCGCGCCGGCCGATCCGCGTCACCGACGAGGTCAGCACCACCCCGGCGACCTTCGCCCCGAGATGCGCCGCACCGTTCGCCGCCGCGATCGAACCCATGCTGGTGCCGACCAGCCAGACCGGCGCGTTGCCCCGGGTGCGGGCGAAATCGACCGCGGCCCGAGCGCGGCGACATAGCCGCCGCCGGCGCGCTGGCCCATCAGCGAGGCGTCGTTGGGCGAGCCGAGGATCACGGCGTTGATGCCGTACTGCGCCCACATCGCCCGCGTACGAATCAGGAAATTGTTGCTGCCGGTATCGCCGGCCTGGCTGATCCGCACGATGCCTTCGCCGCCGGCCAGCAGGACCACGGTGGCCCGCGCCCCCGGCGCCGCGAGGAACGCCGCGCGTTCGGTACCGAGCGGGGTCGGCAGATCGGCGACGACGGCCTGGGCTCGCGCCGCTGCCGCGGCGATCAGCACGACGACAAGCGAGCCGGCAAATACGGCGGCCTTCATGTCCGGTCCCGCCGCGCGGCGAGCCGGAGGCGCAGCGCGTTGAGCTTGATAAAGCCTTCCGCGTCGCGCTGGTCGTAGACCGCGTCCTCCTCGAACGTGACATGCGCCTGGCTGTAGAGGCTGCGCGGCGATTGCCGGCCGACGACCCGCACCGAGCCCTTGTACAGCTTTAGCCGCACCCGTCCCTCGACCCGCTCCTGGCTCCTGTCGATCAGCGCCTGCAGCATCTCGCGCTCGGGCGAAAACCAGAACCCGTTGTAGATGAGTTCGGCATAGCGCGGCATCACCTCGTCCTTGAGGTGCATCGCGCCGCGGTCGAGGCAGAGGCTTTCGATGCCGCGATGCGCTTCCTGCCAGATCGTGCCGCCGGGGGTCTCGTAGACGCCGCGGGACTTCATCCCGACAAAGCGGTTCTCGACGAGGTCGAGCCGGCCGATCCCGTGCTTGCCGCCGACCTCGTTGAGCCGCGTCAGCACTCCCGCCGGCGACAGCGCCGCGCCATCGACCGCGACCGGATCGCCACCCTTGAAGTCGATCTCGACATATTGCGGCTGATCCGGCGCCTGCTCGGGCGCGACGGTGCGGCTGTAGACGTATTCCTCGGGCTCGGACCACGGGTCTTCCAGCACCTTGCCCTCGGCCGAAATGTGCAAAAGATTCGCGTCCACCGAAAACGGCGCGTCGCCGCGCTTGTCGCGGGCGATCGGGATCTGGTGCTTGTCGGCGTAGTCGAGGAGCCGCGTGCGCGAAGTCAGCTCCCACTCCCGCCACGGCGCGATCACCTTGATATCGGGCGCGAGCGCGTAATAGCTAAGCTCGAACCTAACCTGATCGTTGCCCTTGCCGGTGGCGCCGTGAGCGACCGCGTCGGCGCCGACTTGGCGAGCGATCTCAATCTGGCGCTGGGCGATCAGCGGCCGCGCGATCGACGTGCCGAGCAGGTACTGCCCCTCGTAAAGCGCGTTGGCCCGGAACATCGGAAAGCAGAAATCGCGGACGAACTCCTCGCGCAGATCGTCGATGAAGATCTCCTTGACCCCCATGTCCTCGGCCTTCTTCCGCGCCGGCTCCAGCTCCTCGCCCTGGCCCAGGTCGGCGGTGAAGGTCACCACCTCACAGCGATAATTCTCCTGCAGCCACCGCAGGATCACCGACGTATCGAGTCCGCCCGAATAGGCGAGCACCACTTTTTTCACCGAATCGGCCATACCCGCCCCGCTGGAATGTCGCCCCCGCTTTTTGTCATCGCGCGCCCGGCGACGCAATCACCTCGGTCCGAGGACACTGCCTTTCAGGGCGTGAGCTAAATTGAACCGTCATCCCGGCGTAGGCCGGGATCCACCTGTCCGCTTCTCGTGCGTTTGAACCGTGGGTCCCGGCCTTCGCCGGGATGACGGCCTCTGAGGCGATCGGATCTCACTCTGTCGTAGAGCTACGCTCTTACGCCGCGCTGCGCCGCGCCTTCACGCTCTCCGATTTGAGCTGGCCGCACGCGGCGAGGATGTCGCGGCCGCGCGGGGTGCGGACCGGGGCGGAATAGCCGGCGTCGAAGACGATGTCGGAAAACGCCGCGATCGCCTCGTCGGTCGCGCATTCATAAGGCGCCCCCGGCCAGGCGTTGAACGGGATCAGATTGACCTTGGCCGGGATTCCCCTGAGCAGCCGCACCAATTCGCGCGCCTCGGCCGGGCTGTCGTTGACCCCTTTCAGCATCACGTATTCGAAGGTGATGCGGCGCGCGTTGCTCGACCCTGGATAATTCCGACAGGCGTCGAGCAATTCGGCGATCGGGTACTTCCTGTTCAGCGGCACGAGCTTGTCGCGCAATTCGTCGGTCACCGCGTGCAATGAGATCGCGAGGTTCACCCCGATCTCGGCGCCGCAGCGCGCGATCATCGGCACGACGCCGGCGGTCGACAGCGTGATTTTGCGGCGCGAGACCGCCAGCCCCTCCGGGTCCATCGCGATCTTCATCGCCGCCGCGACATTGTCGAAATTATAGAGCGGCTCGCCCATCCCCATCAGCACGATGTTGGTGAGCTGCCGGCCGTCAGGCGGCGACGGCCATTCGCCGAGCGCGTCGCGCGCCAGCATGATCTGGCCGACGATCTCGGCCGCGCTCAAGTTGCGCACGAGGCGCTGCGTGCCGGTATGGCAGAAGGTGCAGTTGAGCGTACAGCCGACCTGCGACGAGACGCAGAGCGTGCCGCGGTCGGATTCGGGGATGTGGACCGTCTCGGCCTCATGCCCGTCGTCAAAGCGCAGGAGCCACTTGCGGGTGCCGTCGGTCGAGGCGAGCGCGCTGCTGACCGCCGGCCGCGCCAGCGTGTAGGACGCCTCGAGCGTGGCCCGGAAATCCTTGGCAAGGGTCGTCATTTCCGCGAAATCGGTGGCGCCGCGGTGATAAATCCAATGCCAGAGCTGCCGGACGCGAAACGGCGCCGCGCCCAACCGCGCGAGCTCGGCCGCGAGATCATCGCGGCCCATTCCAACAAGACTGGGCCCGGCCAGGCTGGTCATGGGCTCAGCGTTTGACACCGCAGGCCTTGTCGATCATCGCCAGCGCCTTGTCGAAGCCGGCAAGCGAATAGGTGTCGCTGGTGGCCGGCCCCCGCTGCGGCACGCCCCGGGCAACGACGTCGCGCGATTTCGCCAGGGTCTGCACGACCTCCTTGTCCAGGTCGGAGGTGCTGGCCCAGGCCGCGTCGTTCTTGGTGAACAGCTTGAATTCCTTTTTGCCGAGCGCGAGCGTCAAATCGCTGCCGTCCTTCAAGGGCACGCCGACGACGAAGCTGACGACGTTGGCGATATTTTCCTGCGGCCGGTGCGTCACCATCGCGCTCGCCTGGCGGTGCAACGAGGCCGGAAGGCTCTTTCGCGGCTGGCCGACGAGGTAGCAGACCTTGCCGCTGCGGTCCTCGGAGACATAGGCGGTCCACGACCCGGCGCTGCCGAGCGTGCGCGACGCCGGCGGGTTGGCAACCGCCGGAGCCGGCTTGTCGGCTGCCAGCGCGGGCGCGGTTGCGGCGGCGAGAGCCGCGCCGATTGCCAGTCCTTTCCAATCCATAGCCGATAATACCCTTGGTGCGGCGCCGACGCCACGAATGCGGTGGGCCACGAATGCGGTGGGCGCGCCCGCCCTTCCCCATGCACGGCAAAAACGGGCAGAATGAGGCGGCATGGAAACAATCGCGACCCGCCTCGCGCATCTCGACGACGCCGCCGGCATCGCCCGGCTCGATGTCGAGACCTGGCAGGCGGCCTATGCCGGCATCCTGGAGACCGCGTATCTCGTCGGCCTTTCCGCCGAGCGCCGCGAGCGCGGCTGGGCCAACGCGATCCGGCGCGAGCCGCGCGACGTGCGCGTCGCCACCACCCCCGACGGCGCGATCGTCGGGTTCGGGAGCTGCGGCCGCTGCCGCGACGAAAAGGGCTATACCGGCGAGGTGTTCACCCTCTACGTCGCGCCCGACTGGCAGAACCAGGGGATCGGCCGTGCGCTGCTCGTCGCGCTGTTCGCCCGCCTCATCGAGCTCAACCACCAATCCGCGGTGGTCTGGGTGTTGAGCGACAACCCGGCGCGCTTCTTCTATCAGCGCCTCGGCGGCCGCGAGGTACGGCGCAGGAATTTGCCGGTCGGCGGCGCCCAGATCGCCGCGACCGGGTTCGGCTGGCCCGATTTGCCGCAGTATCTCTCGGCCCTCGCGCGCGGCGCGCACCAGCCGGAACCGTGATGCCGATCGATGTCGCCCAGTGGCTGCGCGGGCTCGGTTTGGAGCAATACGCCCCCGTTTTTCACGACAACGACATAGACGCCGAGATCCTGCCCGAGCTGACCGCCGAGGATTTGACCGGGCTCGCGATCGCCTCGATCGGGCACCGCCGCAAGCTGCTCGCCGCGATCGCCGCGTTGCGCGAGGGACCGGCGGAGCCCGCGCCGTCCGAACCGGCCGACAAATCCGCCGTCGAGCGACGGCAGCTGACGATCATGTTCTGCGACGTGGTCGGCTCGACCGAGCTGGCAACGCGGCTCGACCCCGAGGACCTGCGCGAGGTCATCGGCGCCTATCACCGCTGCGTCGCCGAGGTGCTGGGCCGGTTCGGCGGGTTTGTCGCAAAATACATGGGCGACGGGGTCCTCGCCTATTTCGGCTATCCGCAGGCGCACGAGGACGATTCCGAGCGGGCGGTGCGCGCCGGGCTCGCGATCGTCGGCGCGGTCGGCTTGCTCGACCTGTCGCATCGGCTGCGGGTGCGGCTGGGCCTCGCGACGGGGCTCGTCGTGGTCGGCGACCTCCTCGGCGCCGGCGCGGCGCAGGAGCAAGCGGTGGTCGGCGAGACCCCGAACCTCGCCGCGCGGCTGCAGGCGATCGCCGAGCCCGACGGGATCGTCATCGCCGACGCGACGCGGCGCCAGATCGGCGGGCTATTCGAATTGCGTGACCTCGGCCGCCGTGAGCTCAAGGGCTTCGCCGGGATGCCGCAGACGTGGCAGGTGGTCGGCGAAAGCGGCGTCGCCAGCCGGTTCGAGGCGCTGCGCTCGCGCGAGACCCCGCTGGTCGGCCGCGACGAGGAAATCGACCTCTTGCTGCGCCGCTGGACCCAAGCCAAGAGCGGCGACGGCCGCGCCGTGCTGATCTCGGCCGAGCCCGGAATCGGCAAATCGCGGCTGACCGAAGCGCTCGAAGAACGGATCGCCGCGGACCCGCATCGGCGCCTCAGGTATTTCTGCTCGCCGCACCACCAGGACAGCGCGCTCTACCCGATCATCGGCCAGCTCGAACGCGCGGCGGGGTTTGTCCGCGAAGACGATGACGCGACGCGGCTGCACAAGCTTGGCGACCTCACCGGTCCCGACCTGCCGCTCTTCGCCGACCTGTTGGCCTTGCCGGGCGCCCCGGCGGCGCAGCAGCTGACCCCGCAGCGCAAGAAGGATCTGGTATTCGATGCGCTGATGCGGGCGCTCGACACGCTCGCGCGGCAACAGCCGCTGCTTATGGTGTTCGAGGATCTGCACTGGATGGACCCGAGCTCGCGCGAGCTGCTCGACCGCACGATCGCTCGGGTCGAGCACCTGCCGGTGCTGCTGATCGCGACGTTTCGGCCCGAGTTCCAGCCGCCCTGGGCGGGGCAGGCGCATGTGACGATGCTGGCGCTGTCGCGGCTCGGCCGGCGCGAGGGCGCGGCGCTGGTGCGACAGCTCGCCGCCAACGCCGCCGCGCTCCCCGCCGACATCATCGACCAGATCATCGAGCGCACCGACGGCGTGCCGCTGTTCCTCGAAGAAGTCACCAAGGTCGTCCTCGAGGCCGAGGAGATCGCGGCGCGCGGCGCCGTCGCGGCGATCCCGGGCGCCCGCGCTGCAGTACCAGCCACCTTGCAGGCCTCGCTGATGGCCCGGCTCGACCGGCTCGGCGCAGCGGCGCGCGAGATCGCCCAGGCCGGCGCCGCGATCGGCCGCGATTTCGCCTACGACCTCGCCGTCGCCGCTGCCCCGCGCGCCGAGACCGAGACGCGGGCCGGGCTCGACCTACTCGTGGGCGCCGGCCTCTTGTTTCAGCGTGGCGCCCCGCCCAACGCCGAATACCAGTTCAAGCATGCGCTGGTGCAGGACACCGCCTATGGCAGCCTCCTGCGCGGCCCCCGCCAAGCCCTGCACGGCCGCATCGCCGCCGCCATTGAGGCGCGCGGCCCCGAGCAGGCCGACCGCGAGCCCGAGGTGCTGGCCTTTCACCTCGGCGAGGCCGGCGAATCCGAGCGCGCCGCCACCTATTGGCAAAAGGCCGGCCGGCTCGCCGTGCGCCGCGCCGCAAATCGCGAGGCTATCGGGCATTTCCGCCGCGCCCTGGCGCTGGTCGAGGCGCGGCCCGACAGCACCGAGCGGGGCCAGGCGGAGCTCGCGATCCTGACCCAACTCGCGCCGCCACTGATGGCGATGCAGGGCTGGTCCGCGCCCGAAGTCGGCGAGGTCGTCGAGCGCGCCGAGGCGCTCGGCCGCCGCCTGCCGAGCTCGCCCGAGCTCGCGCCGGCCGTCGCCAATCTGTGGATCTTCAACATCGCCACCGGGCGCGGCGACCGCGCCCACCAGATTTCCGCCGATCTGTTCCGCATCGCGCGCGATCTCGGCGACGACGAAGTGCTGCTCCAAGCCCATCACTCGGCTTGGGCGACCGAGTTCTTCGACGGCCATTTCCACACCGTGCTGGAGCACGCCGAGACCGGCCGCGCTCTCTACGATCCCGAACGGCACGCCCATCACCGCCATGTCTATCTCGGCCACGATCCGGCGGTCTGCTCGTGCAATTTCGCGATGGTGGCAAACGCGGCGCTCGGCTATCACGACCGCAGCAAGCAGTTTCACGACGAGGGCATCGCCCGCGCCCGCCAGCTCGGCCACGCGCCGTCCCACGCCAACACGCTCTGGCGCCGCTGCGAGCTCGCCGCGATCTATCGCGATGTCGCCGCCGTGCAGCCGATGGCGCGCGAAATGCTCGACCTCACCGAGGCGCATGGCCTGCGCCTGCCCCAACAGATGGCGCGGTGCTATGTCGGCTGGGCATTGGCGCTGAGCGGCAGCATCGCGGAGGGGATCGCCGAGATAGAGCTTGGGATCGGCACGCTGGCGGGGCTCGGCGCACGGATGAATGCCTCGGCCATGCTGGGTCTCTACGCCGAGGCGCTGAGCGCGATGGGCCGTCATGCCGAGGGATTGGCGCATATCACCGAGGGGCTGGCCGTCGGCGCCGCGGCCGGCGAAAGCAGCTACGATTCCTGGCTGTATCGCCTCCGCGGCGAGCTGCTGCTGCATCTGAACGGCGCCGCCGACCCGGCATGCGAGACCGCCCTCCGCGAAGGGCTCGCCGTTGCGCGGCGGCAGGAAGCCCGAGGTTTCGAGCTTACACTTGCGCTGCCCTTGGCCCGGCTGAATGTCGCGCGGGAAAATCGCGACGCCGCGCGCGATGTGCTCGCCCCGCTATGCGATTGGTTCACCGAAGGACTGGATTTGTCCGATCTGGTCGCGGCGAAGGCGCTGCTCGCCTCGCTCGGATAAGTCTACAAACTACGGCTTTTTCTCGCCCTCCTGCCACCGCCCGGCTTTTTTCAGCGCATCGGCGACCTCGGGCGGCATGTATTTCTCATCGTGCTTAGCTAACACATTGGTCGCCATGAACCCGCCCTTGCCGTCAAGCCTTCCTTCGGCAACGACGCCCTGCCCCTCGCGGAACAGGTCGGGGAGCATGCCGTCGTAGGTGACGGGCAGCTCGGTCCTGTTGTCGGTGACGCGGAAATGGACGGTGCGGCCGTCCGGGTCGTGGACGACGCTGTTCGGCTCGACGAGCCCGCCGATCCGCACGAGCCGGCCGGGGCCGATATCCTTCGCGACCAGCTCGGTCGGCCCGTAGAAAAAGACGAGGTTATCGTTGAACGCCGACAACACCAGCGCCGTCGCCCCGGCGAGCCCGGCGAGGGCGCAGGCGACGATCACGAGGCGGCGGCGCTTACGGGTCATCGCCGCCGCTGCAATCGGTCGAGCGCGCGCCGGCTCGCGCGATAGCGCAGCCACGACTGGGTCGTGATCCCGCCGAGCACGACCAGCGCGATCCCATAGGCCGGCCAGACGAACGCCGCATACCCGCCCATCGCCAGATAAGCCGCCATCAGCCCTGCAACCTGAGCGCCCGCGCCCGGCGCTCGTTCAGCATCGTCCGCATCCGCACCATCAGCAGCGCCGCGAACAGCAGCATGAACCCGACGGCCATGACCAGCAGGGGCCACAGCATCGAGGGATCGATCGTCGATCCGGTCAGCGTGATGCTGGCCGGCTGGTGCAGCGTGTTCCACCAATCGACCGAAAATTTGATGATCGGCAGGTTGACGACCCCGACGAGGGCCAGGATCGATCCGGCCCGGGCCCCGCGCGCCGGGTCGTCGAACGCGTTCACCAGCGCGATATAGCCCAGATAGAGAAAGAACAGCACCAGGACCGAGGTCAGCCGCGCGTCCCACACCCACCACGTCCCCCACATCGGCCGGCCCCACAGCGAGCCGGTGGCGAGGCAGACGAGGGTGAACGCGGCCCCGACCGGCGCCGCCGCCTGCGCCGCGATCTCGGCCAGCGGGTGCCGCCACACCAGCGCGACAAAACTCGCCGCCGCCATCAACAGATAGACCATCGAGGCGAGCCACGCGGCCGGGACATGGATAAACATGATCCGCACGCTCTGCCCCTGCTGGTAGTCCGGCGGGGCGATCACCAGCGCCCAATACAGCCCCACCGCCAGCACGATCGCCGCCAGTGCCGCCACCCACGGGAGGAAGACTGCGCTGACCCGCATAAAGCGCGCCGGGTTGGCGAGGCGGGTGATCATCGCGCCTTGTACCATGTCAGCCGGCCCCCCGTTGCGGCGTCATTCGAGCGCATCCCGCAAGGCGGCGGCCGCCGCGATCGGCGCCAGCACCGCCGCGGCAAGGCTGAACGCGCCGAGCAGCAGGAGATGCGCGCGGCTGCCCCCGCCGCCGAGAGACGCCTCGACCGCACCGGCGCCGAAAATCAACGGCGGCAGGTAGAGCGGCAGCACCAGCAGGGCCGACAGCACCCCCGGCCGCCGCGCGCCGAGGGTCAGCGCCGCGCCGATCGCGCCGATGAAGCTCAGCCCCGGCGTGCCGATCAACAGCCCGAGCGCCAGCACCGGCATGTCCGCCGGAGCCATGTCGACGATCACCGCCAGCGCCGGGCTGACGATCGTCACAGGTAGTCCCGTCGTTAGCCAATGCGCCGCGCATTTCGCCAGCACCGTGGCCTCGAGCGGCAGCGGCGACAGCGCCATAAGATCGAGCCCGCCATCGGCGTGATCGGCGGCAAAGAGGCGGTCGAGGCTCGACACCGCCGCGAGCAGCGCCGCGACCCAGATGATCCCACCCGCGACCCGGCGCAGCAATTCCGGCTCGGGGCCGACGCCGAACGGGAACAACATGACGGCCAGCACGAAAAACCCGACTGCGAGCCCGATCTCGCCGCCCTGGCGCCAGGCCAGCCGCAGGTCGCGGCGCACGAGACCGAAAAATCCTCCCATCGTCAGGCCGCCCCGGGGGCAGGAGCGTAGTCGCCCAACGACAGATTCTCGGCTGCGTCGATCGCGAGCGGCTGGTGCGTCGCCACGGCGACCCGTCCGCCCGCCGCCCTGTGCGCCGCGATCAGCGTGGCGAGCCGCG
>DATAUV010000095.1:0-33386 GCA_036268075.1 Allostellaceae bacterium
TTCCCGCTGGATCACGGCGACCATCGCGAGCTGCTCGTGGGTGAGCCCGTAGGTCTTCATGTAGCGCAGGACGGGGATCGTGAAGAGCGTCGGCGGCCCCATCGGGCCATACGGCGCCTCGAACTGTCCGGCGAGGCTGCCCGGCGACGCGGCCGGGCGAGTGCGGGCGACGCCGGAGCGGCCGCTTTCGCCGTGGGTGATCAACACCGTGCTGCACAGACCGGTTTCGATCGCGGCGGCGGCGTGGCGGACGTGGATCATGAACGAGCAGCCGCCGACCGCGGTGCCGTCGACCCATTTCGGGGTCAGGCCGAGATAATGCGCGACCGTGGTCGGGGTCTCGCCGGCGGTGGCGATGCCGTCGATGTCGGACGGCTTGAGCCCGGCATCCTTCATCGCGTTGAGCGCGGCATCGGCGTGGAGGCCGATCTGCGAGAGTTCGGGGATGCGGCCCAACTCGGTGGTTTCGGCGGCGCCGACGATGGCGATCGATCCTGGTTTCATCGGGGTCAGCCTTTTACCGGGCGAAAGAGGGGCAAGCTAATCTCGTCGTCGATCTTTTCGAACGCGACTTCGACCGGCATGTCGAGCACCAGCGCCTCGGGCGTTTGCGGGCAATCGATGATGTTGGTCATCATGCGCGGCCCCTCGTCGAGCTCGACCACGGCGATCGCGTAAGGCGGCGTAAACCCGGGGACCGGGCGGTGGTGGATCACATAGCTGTAGAGCCGCCCCTTGCCGCTCGCCTTGAACACGCTGACTTCGCGCGCCGCGCAATGCGGACAGAACGGGCGCGGCGGGAAATAGACCTTCTCGCACGAATCGCACCGCTGGAGGCGAAGCTCGCCTTCCTTGGCGCCGGTCCAGAAATGCTGTGTCTCGGGGGTCGGTTGCGGGCGCGGCCGCTGTCCTTCGGGCATGTTCGCCACCATCTGATTTATGTCGAAACGAGTTTGACGCGAGGGCGGCGTTACGGCAAACAGGACCTGTGCTGCACTGCACAATGAGGAGGCAGAACATGATCACGCCGTCCTATGTCCGCACCATGGCCGCCTATAGCGCCGAGATGAACCGGCGCCTCTACGCCAACGCGAACAATCTCAGCGAGGCCGAGCGCCGCGCCGACCGCGCCGGGTTCTGGCATTCGATCCACGGCACGCTGGTTCACCTCCTCTGGGGCGATTTCCAGTGGATGTCGCGGTTTGACGGGTGGGAGAAGCCGGCGATTGCGATCAAGGACAGCGACCATTTCATTGAGGATTACGCCGAATTATGCGCCGGGCGGATCACCGCCGACGCCAACATCACCGCCTGGGCGAACAAGGTCGACGATGCCTGGCTCGATGTCGACCTGACCTGGTTCAGCGGCGCGGCGCAGCGCGAGGTCAGCGCGCCGAAGCGGTTTCTCGTCACGCATTTCTTCAACCACCAGACCCACCATCGCGGCCAGGTCCACGCGATGCTGACCGCTGCCGGCGAGAAAACCGACGACACCGACATGTTCCTGGTCCTGCCGGGGATGGTTCCGTAGGAATCGATGGGTTTCGCTGCGCTCTACCCATCCTACGAGTTCGCTGCCGTAGGATGGGTAGAGCAACGCGAAACCCATCAATTTCGGTCTCGGCGCCCCATCTACACAGGGAAGGCAGCGGAGACCACGACGATGGCGGTGAAAACCCGACGCGAGCACGACAGCCTCGGCGAGATCGAGGTGCCGGCCGACCGGCTGTGGGGGGCGCAGACGCAGCGCAGCCTGGAGAATTTCCCGATCGGCCGGCCGCGCTTTGTCTGGGGGCGCGGGGTGATCCGGGCGCTCGGCCTCGTCAAGAAGGCGGCCGCGGAGGCGAACGCGGCGCTCGGCGAGTTGCCCAAGGACAAGGCGGAGCAGATCGCGCGGGCGGCCGACGCGGTGATTGCCGGCGAGCATGACGGCGAATTCCCGCTCGTCGCGTTCCAGACCGGGTCGGGCACCCAGTCGAACATGAACGCGAACGAGGTCATCGCCAACCTCGCCCGCGTCCATCCCAACGACGAGGTCAACCGCAGCCAATCGTCGAACGACGCCTTCCCGGCCGTCATGCACATCGCCGCGGTGGAGGCCATCGCGGGCGCGCTGATTCCGTCGGTGCGGCGGCTGCGGGATACCCTGGCGGCGCGTGGGCAGGCACTGTCCGAGATCGTCATCATCGGCCGCACGCATCTGATGGACGCGACGCCGCTGACGCTCGGGCAGCTATTCTCCGGCTGGGTCGCGCAGATCGACCAGGCCGGCGCGACGGTGGAAGCTAGCCTGGCCCCACTTTACGAATTGCCGCTCGGCGGCACCGCGGTCGGCACCGGGCTCAACGCGCCGCCGGGTTTCGCCGCGCTGGCGATCGAGAACATCGGGCGCCAGACAGGCCATCCCTTCCGATCAGCCGCCAATCTGTTCGCGGTCGGGTCGAGCCATGACGCGATGGTGTCCGCCAGCGGCGCGATGCGGACGCTCGCCGGGGCGCTGTTCAAAATCGCCAACGACATACGATGGTATGCGAGCGGTCCGCGCGCCGGGCTCGGCGAGCTGCTGTTACCGGAAAACGAGCCGGGCTCGTCGATCATGCCGGGCAAGACCAACCCGACCCAATGCGAGGCGCTGACGATGGTCGCGGCCCAGGTATTCGGCAACGATCACACGGTCGCCTTTGCCGGCAGCCAAGGCAATTTCCAGCTCAACCCCTACAAGCCGATCATCCTGTTCAACGTGCTGGAATCAGCCGAATTGCTGGCCGAAGCCTGCGCCTCGTTCGAGGAGCGCTGTGCCCGCGGCATCGATGCCGACACCGGCCGCATCCGCGACCACCTCGACCGATCCCTGATGCTGGTCACCGCGCTCTCGCCGCATATCGGTTACGAAAAGAGCGCCGAAATCGCCCTCCGCGCCCACCGCGACGGCCTCAATCTGCGCGACGCGGCGCTGAAGCTGGGGCATGTGACCGAGGCGGAGTTCGACCGATGGGTGCGGCCGGAAGAGATGATGGGACAGGACGCTAGCCCAGGGCCAAAATGATCCGGGCGACAAATTGCTCAGCGGACGCAATTGCGGCGCTTGCCTCATCAAGCGGCACATCCGCGTCGGCTCCCACTTCGTAATCGGCGGTAGCCTTCAATTCGTACGCCCGGGACAGGAAGGCCGCGAGGTCGCCAAGTGCCGGGTCGCTCGCCGTTAGCTCGTGAAACAGGACATGGACGCCACGATGCGTTCTCGCCACCCGGCCGCGGCGCGCGATGATGAACGCTTGCGCCGCGTGGAAGGCGGCGAGATAGGCGTTTCGCCCGGCATCTTCACCGATCCCGGCGTCGAGGATGACACGGGCCCGTTTGAGACAATCCTTGGCCTTGTCGAGATGCTCGCCGACCTCTGGGTTCACAGGTCGAGGCCGTCCAATCGGATCTCGCGCATGATCGAAGTGCGATCGATATAGGAGCCGGCCGGGAACGGCTTGATATCGAGAAATACGCCGGTCTCGCCGAGCATGCGGGTGCGCAAATCGGCGAGGCGGCGCAGCTCGGCCCAGCGGTCCGTCAGGCCATGAAGGAAGACGGCCACGTCGTAATCCGAGTCCTCCGTATGGTCGCCCCTCGCCTGCGAGCCGAACAGCACGACGCGCTCGATCCGCTCGCCATAAAGCGCGTCGAGGGCAGTGCGAACCCACCCTAATACCGGGTCGCGCGCAATCGTGTCGTTCATGGGCGTCTTTCGGTCACCCACCAATCATACCACGGCCCCTATTCCAGCTTCACCCCCTGCGGCCGGATCAGGCCATCGGGATAAGGGGTGAAGCCCTGGAGCTTGGTGGTCGCCGCGTAAAGCCATTTCGGGTGCCAGAGGTAGATGATCGGGCGGTCTTTCAGCAGGTGCTCGGCGGCGATCTTGTATTGGGCGAGGCGGGTGGCCGGGTCCGACGCGGTGCGGGCGGTGTCGAGGGCGGCGTCGACTTCCTTGTTGCAGTAATGCGTCGTGTTGAGGCCGGCCGGCCCCTTGCACGACACGAAGTTGTAGATGTTGCCGTCGGGGTCGGTGCGGCCGCTCCATCCGACAAGGAAGCTCTGGTAGTCGCCCTTGACCGCGAGATCGAGCGCCGAGGCGAACTCGGTCGCGCGGATCTTGATGTCGAACCCCGCCTCGGCCGCCATCGCCTGGATCACCTGCGCGGCCCGCTCGGTTTCGGGGTTGGTCGGCACCATCATCTCGATCGACACCTTGGGCGTGCCGGCGGCGGCGAGCAGCGCCTTGGCCTTGGCGACGTCGCGTCCGGGGATCGGGAAGTCCTTGATGTAATACTTGTTGCCGGGCGGCTCCCACTGGTTGCCGGGCTGGAACTCGCCGTTGAAGACGACCTGGTTGAGCGCGGCACGGTCGATCGACCATTCCAGCGCCTCGCGCACCCGCGGGTCCTGGCCGAGCGGGTTCTTCGCACGGTCGCCGTTGTTCTGGTTGATCGTCAGACCCTGATAGGCGAGCGAGGTGACCGACGACAATTTGAGCCGGCTGTCCTTGCGCACGGTCTCAAGGTCGGTCGCGGCGACGCGCTCGATCAGGTCGAGCGAGCCGGACTGCAGATTGGCGAGGCGGACGGTCGAATCAAAGATCGGCTGGAACACGATCTTGTCGAAATGGATCGCGTCCTTATTCCAATAGTCGGCAAAGCGTTCGAGCACGATGCGGTCCTGCGCGACCCGCTCGACGAATTTGAAGGGGCCCGCGCAAACCGGATGGGCGGCGAAATCGGCGCCTTCCTTTTCGGCGGCGGTCGGCGACACGATCATCCCGGCGCGGTCGGTCAAGGCCGCGAGCAAGGTCGCGCTCGGCTGCGACAGCACCAGCTTGACGGTGTGGTCGTCGACCACCTCGACGCCGGTCACCGCGCTGATCTCGGCCTTGCGGTTCGAGCCGGGCAGTTTCAGGTGGCGCTCGATACTGTACTTGACCGCGGCGGCGTCGAGCGGGGTGCCGTCCTGGAACTTGACCCCTGGGCGGAGGTGGAAGACGAGGCCCTTGTTGCCGTCGACCCAATCCCATGAGGTCGCGAGCTGGGGCACGATGTCGAGCTCGGGGCTGATGTCGACGAGCTTGTCGCAGAGCGAGGCGAAGACGATGCGGCCGACATAGGTGCGCGCCAGCGTCGGGTCGAGGAGGTCGGGGTCCTCGGCGAGGCCGATGCGCAAGGTTTGCGCATTCGCGCCGCCGGCCAGCAAAAGGCACGCGGCAAAGACGAACATCCGCAATTTCATGTGGGTCTCCCGTTCATTTCCGCCGCTTCCGGGCGGTCGAAGAATTGCTGCAAGCGGACGAGCCGCGCATCGGCGGCTCCGCGATCGGACAGCGCGGCCGGGGGCGGCAGCTCGCGCCAGAAATGGCAGGCGGTTTCGTGCCCGTCGCCGTCGTCGGTCAGCGCCGGGTCGTCGACCGAGCAACGCTCGCGGGCAAACGGGCAGCGCGTATGGAAACGGCAGCCCGAAGGCGGCGCCAGCGGGCTCGGGATCTCGCCGGCGAGGAGTGTGCGCTCGCGCCGCAGCGCCGGGTCGGGGACCGGCACCGCCGCCAGCAAGGCCCGGGTGTAGGGATGCCGCGGCGCCGAGAACAGGCTGGCGCCCGGCGCGGTCTCGACGATCCGGCCGAGATACATGACCGCGACCCGGTCGGCGACATGGCGCACCACGGCGAGGTCGTGCGCGATGAACAACAGGCTGAGCCCGAACCGGGCCTTCAGCGCCTGCAGCAGATTGATGATCTGCGCCTGGATCGATACGTCGAGCGCGGACACGGGTTCGTCGCACACCAGCAGCTTGGGGTTGGCGGCGAGCGCGCGGGCGATGCCGATGCGCTGGCGCTGTCCGCCGGAAAACTCGTGCGGATAGCGCCGCCCCTGCCCCGGCCTGAGCCCGACCAGCGTCAGCAGCTCGGCAACCCGCGCCGCGCGCTTTTCCGACGGCACGGTGTCGTGCAGCGCCAAGGGCTCGGCCAGCGCGTCGCCGATCGTCATGCGCGGGTTCAGCGACGCGTAGGGGTCCTGGAACACCATCTGCGCCTCGGCCCTGAGCGCGCGCAGCTCGCCGCCGTTGAGCGCCCGCACGTCGCGCCCGGCAAATTCGATGTCGCCGCGATCGGCCTCGATCAGCCGCAACAGCACCCGGCCCAAGGTCGACTTGCCGCAGCCGGACTCGCCGACCAGGCCCAGCGTCTCGCCGCGATCGAGGCGGAGGCTGACCCCGTCCACGGCCCGCACCGCCGCGCGCTTGCGGCCGAGCCAGTCGCGTACCGGGAAATGCTTGACCACGCCGCGCGCGGCGAGCAGCGCCTCGGTCATGCGGCCAGCACGCTGTGGTCGAGCGGGGCGCGGATGCAAGCGGCGCGGTGGCCGGCGCCGAGCGCCGCGAGCGGCGGGTCGACGGCGCGGCAATCGGCGATCGCGAACGGACAACGTGGGGCGAAACGGCAGCCGGTCGGCAGATGCGCCGGGTCGGGCACGTTGCCTTCGATCGTCGCCAGCCGCGACCGCATGCCGGCCAGGCGCGGCACGGCGCCCAAAAGGCCGATCGTATAAGGGTGCTGCGGCGCGGCGAACAGCTCGGCGACAGGCGCCTCCTCGACGATGCGGCCCGAATACATCACCGCGACCCGGTCGGCCGTCTCGGCGACGACGCCGAGATCGTGGGTGATGAGAAGGATGGCGGTGCCCGTCGCTGCGCGCAACTCGCGCAGGAGGTCGAGGATTTGCGCCTGGATCGTCACGTCGAGCGCGGTCGTCGGCTCGTCGGCGATCAGGAGCGCCGGTGCGCAGGCCAGCGCCATCGCGATCATCGCGCGCTGGCGCATCCCGCCCGAGAGGCGGTGCGGGTAGTCGCCGGCGCGGCGCTCCGGGGCCGGCACGTGGACACGGCGGAGCATCTCGATCGCCTCGGCGCGGGCCGCGCGCCGCGACAGGCCGCGATGCCGCACCAGCCCCTCGCCGATCTGGTCGCCGATCGTGAAGGCCGGGTTCAGCGAGGTCATCGGCTCCTGAAAGATCATCGCGACACGGGCGCCGCGATAGGCCCGCCGCTCGGCCGGGTCGAGGCCGGTCAGCTCGACGCCGTCGAAGCGGATCGAGCCGCTCACCCACCCCTGCGGCTCGGGCACGAGCCCCATGATCGCCAGCGCCGTCATGCTCTTGCCGCAGCCGCTCTCGCCGACGAGCGCCAGGGTCTCGCCGCGCCGCAATGACAGCGCGACGCCGTCGACAGCCGTCAGCGGCCCCGAGTCCGTGGAGAACTCGACCTTCAAGTCCTCGATGGCAAGCAGATCGGCGGTCATGCAGGCAGCATGCGGGCGGGACGCCCGCGGTCCATCAGCGCCCGACCGCGTAAGTCTGCATTCCCCGAGGGTTGGCGCCGGCTTTGAGGATGACGCCCTCGTCGGTCTCCTCGCGGGCGCAGGCGGTCAGGCGGCCGCCGGACCATTGCTCGCCGACCGAGACGCGGTGGCCCTTGGCGGCGAGCGCGCGGCGGGTCGCTTCGGGCATGCGGCCCTCGACGGTCAGCGAGCCGGGCTCGGCGGCGCGCGGGTAGAACGAGCTCGGCGCGTGGGCGGTGTTGAACTCGGGGCAGTCGATCGCCTCCTGCAAATTCATGCCGTGATGGACATGGTGCAGGAAAAGCTGGGTCGACCACTGGTCCTGGCCGTCGCCGCCGGGCGTGCCGAACGCCATCGACGGTTCGCCGTCCTTGAGCGCGAGGGTCGGCGACAGGGTCGAGCGCGGCCGCTTGCCGGGTTCGAGGCTCGACGCGGTGTTTTGGTCGAGCCAGGAAATCTGCAGGCGCGAACCGAGGCAGAAACCAAGGGCCGGGATCAGCGGCGACGATTGCAGCCATCCGCCGCTCGGCGTCGCCGAGACCATGTTGCCCCAGCGGTCGATGATGTCGAGGTGGCAGGTGTCGCCGGCGACGGCGCCGAGCGGGCTGATCGTCGGCTCGCCGATCCCCGCGAGCGCCCCGACCGTCGGCTCGCCGATCCCGGCCATCGCCGCGACCTGCTTCCCCGGCGCCGGCACATAAGGGCGGCGCCCGTCCGGATTGCCGGGGCGCAGTTCGAGCGAGGCCCGGTCATCGATCAGCTTGCGCCGCGCGTCGTTGTAGGCCGGGCTCAGCAGCGTCGCCATCGGCACGTCGGTGAAATCCGGGTCGCCGTACCAAGCCTCCCGGTCGGCATAGGCGAGTTTTGCGCACTCGACGACGACGTGGACGAACTCGGGGCCGGTCGGGTCGGTGTCGTCGAGGTCGAAGCCGCTGAGCAGCGCAAGCTGCTGGAGCAGCACCGGCCCCTGGCTCCACGCCCCGCCCTTCAGCACGGTGTAGCCGTGATAGTCGTAGCTGACGGGGGTTTCGACCGGCGCCTGCCAGCGCGCCATGTCGTCGGCGGTCAACACGCCGTAATGGCGCCGGCCCGATGAGTCGAAGATCGGGTCCTTCTTGCAGAACGCCTCGGTCGCCGCGGCGACAAAGCCGCGATACCAGGCGTTGCGCGCGCGATCGATGCGCTGCTCGCGCGAGCCGCCGCCGGCCTCGGACTCGGCGAGGACGCGCTTGTATGTGGCGGCCAGGCCAGGGTTGCGAAAAAGCTTGCCCGGCACCGGGGGCGCGCCGTTCGGGAGGTACAGCGCGGCGGAGGTCGGCCATTCCTTGCGGAACATCTCGGCCACCGTCGCGATCGTGTTGCAGGCCTGGAAGACGAGCGGATAGCCGTTCTCGGCATAGCCGAGCGCCGGCGCCAGGATGTCCGACAGCGGCATCGTGCCGTAATCGCGCAGCATCCGCGTCCAGGCGTCGAAAGCGCCGGGCACGACGGCGGCGAGAAGGCCGGTGCCGGGAACCAAGTCGAGCCCGAGGCCGCGGTAATGGGCGATGGTCGCCCCCTGGGGCGCCGGACCCTGGCCGCAGATCATCCGCGCCTGCCGCGCCTTGTGGTCCCAGACGAGGATCGGCGCGTCGCCGAACGGGCCGTTCAGATGCGGCTCGACCACCTGCAATGCGAACCCGGCCGCGACCGCCGCGTCGAACGCATTCCCGCCCCGCTCGAGGATGCTCATCCCGACCGACGAGGCGAGCCAATGGGTCGAGGCCACGACGCCGAACGTGCCGCGGATTTCGGGCCGGGTGGTAAAGGGGGGCATCGTCGCTCCTCGGGGAATAAGACGAGGGTCAGGTTAAACCAGGGAAACGAGTGTGAATACGGCCAACGACTACTCTGCGGCAGCGTCGCGCATTCGTGATTGCGCGTCGAATTCCTCGGCGACCTTGGAATCGTGTTCGAGGAGCGCGGCGGCGTCGACATTGGCGAACGGGCGTCTCGCCCGCAAAATGCGGTGGGGACGCCCCAGCGGACTAAATTGCGGGCGAGACGCCCGCGGTCCAGCTACGCTTGCGCGCCAGCAGCTCGTGGACGATCCGCCTGGCACGAACGTCGGCGCGAGCCTCCTCGACCGCGGCCGCGAACTCGGCGTCGGCTTCCTCGGCGGTTACGAACCCGATCAGCGCTTCGCTAATCAGCGCGGCCTTCGGTACCCCGCGCGCCGCGGCGAGCCGCGCGAGTGCGTCGTCAAGCTCGGCCGAGATCATCGCGCCAACAGCGATGTCGTTTGGCATAGGTGCGCCCCATACTTCCGGCCTCTCCGCTCTATCGCAAACGCAGGACCCGATCATCCCGCCTCGAAGACGATGTCCTGCGCGCCGTGCCACAGGGTTCGCTCGCCGAGTGGGCGGAGGTTTTCGTGCCCGTCGGTGATCGTGAGGAAATGGCTGCCGGCGAGCTGGCCGAGTTTGCTGGCGAAACGGACGGCGCCGTAGCCGATCAGAATTTCGGTTTCGCTGAGGCCGCCGGGATAGAGCAGAACTTCTCCGGGCGCCGGATAGCTGGTGCCGTTTTCAAGCGGCAAGGCGAGGTCGAGACCACCGAGCGGGATCCAGCAGGCCTCGCCGCTCCAGCGGACATGGATGATGCGCTCGCGGTAGGGCAGCAGGGTCAGGAATTTGGCGCAGGTCTTTGGCGCCGCGGACTGTTCCAGCCGGGCGCCGAACGCATACGGGCCGGCAGTGATGCGGAGATCGGGCATCAGCGGTCGCGGCTGAGGATTTCGACCAGCCCTGCCGCCGGGTCGATGCGCAGCTCGTCCCCGGTGCGGATCAGGTCTGTGACGTCGCCGGCGAAGCGGTCGACCATCGTCACGCCGCCGAGGGCCGCGCCTTGGGCGAGGATCGGGTTGACCCGGTTGAACACGAGAGCCAACGGCACGACGCCGCGCGCGGTCATTTCGTGCAGCATCCAGGCGGTCGCGACGCCGCCCTTGGCCTGGTCGAGGACGAGGATGCGGTCCCGGTAGCTCTGACCGGCGAGCGCATGGGTCGGCCGCGAGAAAACGCCCGCCTTGCGGTCGAGGTCGTAGCGGGCGCTGAAATTGTCCTTGGCGACGAGCGCGGTGCCGGTGACCGCGGGGCCGATGCCCTTGTGGCAGTTGAGCGCGATCGGCATCAGACCACCCGCCCCGCGACGGCCGAGTCGACGCAGCGTTCGAGGCTGGCGAGGGTCGGCTTGTAGCCGTAGCCGCCGATGATGTTGGTGAGCTTCGCCGAGTTGGTGAGGAGCCGGGTCCAGCCGTTCGCCGCGGCCAGCTCGCCGGCGTAGCTCTGGTAGAAGCAGATGCCCGCCGCGACGATCGCGCCGGATGCCTCGATCCGTTCCGTCAACCCCATGCGGTCGGCGGCGGATTTGATCTCGGGCGAGGTCGCGACCAGGAGGGTCGTGTCGGCATGGACCCGGCGCCCGTCGAGCGCGTCGGCGACGGCCGCCATCTCGATCAGCGAGAGTTGCGGCGCGGCGAATACGACGACGTCGACCTTGTCGCCCTTTGCCTCGTAGGAGGCGAGGAAGGCGTCGAGTTCGGCCCGGCCGATCGCGGTCGCGGGCGGCGTCGGCCCGGCGAATTCGGCGGGCTCGGGAGTGACTCCGGGCATGTGGAACAGCGCGACCGAGCCGTAGCTCGCCATCGCCGCGCCGAAATGCTTGAGCGCGTCGGAGCCTGGCGGCGCGTCGATGCCCTCGATCGCCGGCACCGACCAGTACGAACCGGCGGCGCGGCCGACGATGCCGCCGAGCGCGCCCCACTCCGCGAGGTCGCGCGGCGGCGCCGTGACGCGGAAGCGGTGCGTCGCCCGACGCGCCTCGTCGAGGTGATAGCCGTAGCGCGGCGTCCGCCCGGTCAGGCCGGCCGCCAGCGCCGACGGTCCGCCCTCGAAATTGCTGCGGGCGCCGAACACGCTGTTGGAATAGATGACGACGCCGGTGTCGCCCATCGCCAAGTGCTCGCCAAAGACCGGCGGCAGGATGGTCTGGTAGTTGATGCAGGTATCGGTCATCAGCACGCCGAACTCGCGGAACGCGGCGATCGTGCGCGCTTCGAGCGCGGCCATCGCGTCGGTCTGGCCGAGCCGCTTGTAGACCGCGAAATCGAGGCCGCGCGGGTCGGTGATCGTCGGCACCCGCACGCGCCGGTCGGGCATCGCGGCGAGGCTTTCGAGGAGCGCGACCCCGGCTTCGCCCAGCGACTCGGTGTCGGCCATGATATGCGCCTGCGCCACGGCCACGAAATCGGCGGCGTCGAAGAAGTCTCCGACCTGGATCTGATGCTCGATCGCCCAGCGCCGCACCTCGCCGAACTCGCCGGCGAGCATCGCCCGCTCTTGGTCATCGAGGCGCATCGGCCCTCACAATCGCTCTTGGCGGCGGCACTCTAGGCGGGGACAATCGCCGGAACAACCGGGAGGACACGGCGATGCCGGTCACGATCTATCACAACCCGCGCTGCAACACCTCGCGCAAGACCCTGGCGCTGCTGCGCGACAAGGGCATCGAACCCACCGTCATCGAGTACCTGAAGACACCCTATACCGAGGCACAGCTCAAGACGCTGCTGGCGCAGATGAACTTGCCGGCGAAGGCGATCGTGCGGAAGAAGGAAGCGGCCGAGGCCGGGATCGATGTCGGCAAACTGTCGGAGGACGCGCTGATCGCGGCGCTGGCGAAGAACCCGATCGCGGTCGAGCGGCCGATCGTCGTCTCCGGCGGCAAGGCGGCATTGGGAAGGCCGCCGGAGAAGGTGTTGGAGGTGTTGTAGTAAAAGCACCGATGGGTTTCGCATTGCTCAACCCATCCTACGAGTTCGGTGCCGTAGGATGGGTAGAGCGCAGCGAAACCCATCAATCCCGGGGCTTCTCCGCCGAATATTCATCCGCCGCGAACGTGCCGCCCTGCCTCGCCTCGGCGACCGGGTCGGCGCCGGGGGGCTCGGCGGACAGGACCTGGGCGGCTTGCGGCTCGGAATCGTCCTGCGGCTTGTAGCCGAGGCGGTAGGCGTTCGAGTTGTCGTACCACGAGCGCTTGTTGTCGGAGACGCCGTAGACGATCTCGTAGCGGATATCGGGGTGTTCGAGCCCGATCCTGACAAGCTGGGTGAGGTCGCGCGGGCTGACCCAGATCGAGAGACGGCGCTTGTCGATCGGGTTGGCGCCGAAATTGCCGATTCGGACGCCCATGAACCCGATGCCGTGCTTGTCGGAATAGAGGCTGCCGAGCGCCTCGCTGAACGCCTTCGACACGCCGTAGCGGCTGTCGGGCCGCACCATCACGTTGTGGTCGATCGTCTGGTCGCGGCGATAGAAGCCGACGGCGTGGTTCGAGGTCGCCATGACGATACGTTTGACCCCGGCCTGACGCCCTGCCTCGAACACGTTGTAGAGGCCGACGATGTTGCCGTGGAGGATGTTTTCCCAGGTGTTCTCGCCGGAAATGCCGCCGAGATGGATGATGCCGTCGACGCCGGCGACCATCCGCTGCACCGCCTCCATGTCGCCGATATCGGTCTGGTCTACTTCCTCGCCGTCGCGCGCCGGCGCGATCGCCACGCGGTCGGACAACCGCAGCACCGGATAGACCCCGCGCAGCGTCTCGCGCAGCGAGCGGCCGATGCCGCCGCCGGCGCCGGTGATCAGGACCCTTTGCATATTTTCACTCCCGTTTCGGATGAGCCTACAGGGCGCCGGCGAGCGCGTCGCGCTGATCGTCGAACGACTGGCGCACCCAATCCATCACCGCGCGCACGCAGGCGGCGCGGCGCAGGTCGCGATGGACGATGACCCAGTATTCGGCGGCAATCTCGGGGATCGGCGGGGTCAGGCGCTCGAGCAGCGGGTCGGCGTCGGCGATAAAGCAGGGCTGGATTCCCCTCCCCGCGCCGGCGCGGATGGCGGCCAGGTGCATCGTGCCGGTCGAGGCCCGCAGGGCGATCGAACCGCCCGCCTCCCGCAGGCGCTGCTGCACCCAGCGCGCGGTCGCGTAATGCGCCTGCTCCTCGGTATAGGTGACCCAGGCGTCGCTGCTCGACCCGCTGCGGCGATAGACGGCGCAGGCGAATGTGCCGAGCTTGGCGACGTAAAGGTCGCCCCCCTCGGGCGGGTGGTGGCGCACAGCGAGGTCGGCCTCGCGCCGTGCGAGATTCGCGGTCTGTGCCGATTCGACGAGTTCGAGCGTGATCCCCGACGGCAGCGCCGTCGGTCCGGCGTGGGTGAGGCGGCGCGCGAGAAACACCGCCGCCCATTCCCCGACCGAGACCCGGACCGTGCCGCACAGCTCGGGCGACGCCGCCGCGCGCCGCCGCTCCAGCATCAGTGCCGCGCTCTCGACGCTCTCCGCCGCCGGAACGAGTTGCTCGCCGGCCGCGTTGAGGCGCAATCCTTCCGGCAAGCGATCGAACAAGGTCGGGCCGCCGAACGTGGCCTCGAACGAAGCGAGGCGGCGGCCGATCGTCGGCTGGCTCAGGCCTAGCGCGCGCCCCGCGGCGCGCAGCGAGCCGTGCCGCGCGACGGCCAGGAACACGCGGACATCGTCCCAGTCCATGCTGCCGGCCCCGCTGGCCGGTGGGCGCCGTTGCTCCGGGCTACGGCGGAATTCCACGCCGGGGATGGGGGGATCATCGAGCGGCGGCATGATACGATCCTGTATCGCTATGTATCAAACTTGTGGATTGGTGAAATTAAAACATATCGGTATTTTCCTGTCGAGGTGAGCGACTCCCGGGTGACGGAAAGACAATCCGTCGCGGGGCCGGTCCGCGCTATCATCAACTGCCTCGCATGGGGAGAGCCGGATGACCAGGATCCTCGATCTCAAGGGCACGCTCGCCAAGATGCCGACGATGCAGGGGCGCCGGCCGGAATCGACCGAGGCCGAGCGCAAAGCCACAGGTGCGTTCGTGACGTTGGCGCCGTACCGCGACGGCAACATCTACAGCGCCAAGTTCTCCGGCGACGCGGCCTGGGAACGGCACCCCAACGGGGACGAGCTGGTGCAGGTCGTCGACGGCTCCTGCACGATGCATCTGATGACCGACAACGGCCTCGAAAGCCACGAGGTCGGCGCCGGCGCGACGATCGTGGTGCCGCAGAACACCTGGCACCGATTCTCCGCCCCGAGCGGCGTCAGCATCGTCACCGCCACGCCGCGCCCGACCGAGCATCTGACGGTCGATGTCGACGACCCGCGCACGCTGAGCGACCCCGACCGGGCGGCCAATTCCGAAGAGAAGGTTCGCTGAGATGTATTTCGACCGACGCCTTTGGGCGCTGACGCAAGGCCTCCGCGGGCGGATCGCGGCCGGGATCGGGATAGGGCTCGCCGCGGCGGCGTTCGGAATCGCCCGGTTCACGATCCTCGGCACGCTGTTGGCGATGGTTTTCGCCGGCGCGGGGACGCGGTCGGTCGCGCTCGCGGCGGCCGGGGTCGCGGCGGCGGTGATCCTGCGCGCGGCGCTCGACTATGTCCGCACGATCATCGCCCACCGCACCGCGGCGGTCGTGCAGAACGATCTGCGGCGCCGGCTTTACGACAAGATCGCCGAGCTCGGGCCCGCCTGGTTCGCCGGCGAGAGGACCGGCGGGGTCATGCTGTCGGTGGTCGACGGGGTCGAGCAGCTTCAGACGTTTTTCGGGCAGTACGTGCCGCAGGTCTGCGTCGCCGCGCTGACGCCGATCGCGATCTTTCTGTTCATCGTGTGGTGGGATCTGCCGGTCGCCTGCGTGATGCTGGCGGGGGCGCTCGCCACCCTCTTCGCGCCGATGATCTTCAACCGGATCGAGGGCGGCCGTGGCCGGGTGCGGCACGAGGCGATGAAGGGGTTCGGCGCCGAATTCCTCGACGCGGTGCAGGGGTTGCCGACGCTGAAGGCGTTCGGGCAAAGCCGTGCCTACGGCGCAAGGCTGGCGGAGCGCGCGCGGTATCTGTCGGCGACGACGATGAAGGTGCTGGCGACCAGCGTGATGACGCGCGGCATCACCGATTGCGGCGTCGCGATGGGCGCGGCGGGGGCGCTGGCGCTCGGCGTCTACCGGGTGTCGCATGGCGAGACGACGATCCAGGCGCTGTTGATCGTGCTGATGGCCGGGACCGAGATTTACCGGCCGCTGCGCGATTTGCGCGCGGTGCTGCACCAGGGCCTCACCGGGCAATCGGCCGCCGCCGGGATCAACCAGCTCTTCGCCGCCGAGCCGCTGGTGCCGCCGCACGCGGCGGTGCGCAACGCAAATCCCTTGCCGCTCGTCCCCACCATCGCGTTCGACGATGTCGGCTTCGCCTATCCGGGCGGGCGCGGCAAGGCGCATGACGGGCTGAGCTTTACCGTCGCGGCCGGCGAGAAGATCGGCATCGTCGGCCCGAGCGGGTCGGGCAAATCGTCGGTCGCGCGGCTGCTGCTGCATCTGTTCGACCCGCAATCGGGCCGGATCACGGTCGGCGGCGCCGACCTCCGCACGCTCGACCCCGATGAATTGCGTCGGCTGATCGCGGTCGTGCATCAGGACACGTATCTGTTTCACGGCACGGTCGCGGAGAATTTGCGGCTGGGCAAACCCGAGGCGACCCAGGCCGAGATCGAGGAGGCCGCGCGCGACGCCAACGCGCACGAATTCATCGTCCGCCTGCCGCAGGGCTACGAGACGATGATCGGCGAGCGCGGCGCTAATCTGTCCGGGGGGCAACGGCAGCGCCTGGCGATCGCCCGCGCCCTTCTCCGCGACGCCCCGATCCTGATCCTCGACGAGGCGCTGTCGTCGGTCGACGCCGAGAACGAGGCGGTGATCCAGCAGGCGATCGACCGGCTGGCGCGCGGCCGCACGACGCTGATCCTCGCGCATCGGCTGTCGAGCGTGATCGGCGCCGACCGCATCCTCGTGCTCGACCACGGCAAAATCGTCGAGACCGGCCGCCACGCCGAGCTGATCCGCCGCGACGGCCCCTATCGCCGACTGATGGGCGCGCAGGCGGAGGAGCAAGGCGACGATCTCGACCTCGCCGAGGAATTCGCCGGCGAGCAGCCGGACAGCGCCGAAACCACCGATTTCGGCGTCGCGCCGACCGCTGCCACCGCCGCCGCGGCGGCGCGGGTCGGCGGCGGGCGGACGCTGGCGACGCTGGTCGGCATCATCGCGCCGTGGCGCAACCAGTTCGCGATCGTCGTCGGGGCGGGGATCACCCGGGTCGCGGCGTTTATCGGCGTCGGCATCGTCGGCGCGCTGGCCGTGGCCGCGGTCAAGACCGGGGCTCCGTACGGGTATCTGTTGGTCCTCCTCGCGGTGACGGCGCCGCTTGCCGGGCTTCTGCACTGGGTCGAGTCGTGGAAGGCGCACGACATCGCCTACCGGCTGCTCGCCGAATTGCGGATCGACCTCTACCGAAAGCTCGACGCGCTGGCGCCGGCCTATCTGGTGCGGCGGCGGTCGGGCGACCTGATCGCGCTCGCCAGCCAGGACATCGAGACGATCGAGTATTTCTTTGCCCACACGGTCGCGCCGGCGCTGATCGCGATACTGGTGCCGAGCGCGGTGCTGGTCACGCTGGCCATCGTCGCCTGGCCGATCGCCCTCGCGCTCTTGCCGTTCGTGCTCTACGCGGGGCTCGCGCCGGCGGTGACGCGGCGGCGGATCGACCGGCTCGGCGCCGAGGCCCGCGACGCGCTGGGGCTGATGGGCGCCTATGTCACCGAGACGATCCAGGGGCTCTCCGACCTCGTCGCGTTCCAGGCCGTCGAGCGGCGGCGCGACGGGTTCATGGATGCGGTGCGGTCGTATCAGAACACCCGGCTGGCACTCTTGTCCGACCTCGCGGCGCAGACCGCGCTGTTCGAGATCGCGACCGGGCTCGGCGGGCTCGCGGTCGCGGTGGCCGGGGCCTGGCTGGTGGCGCAGCACGAGCTGGCGGCGACCACCCTGCCCCTCTTCATCCTGATCGCCCTCGCCTCGTTCCTGCCGATCTCGGAGATCGCCCAGGTGAGCCGGCAGCTCGCCGACACGATCGCCTCGACGCGCCGGCTCTACGCCGTCCACCACGAGCAGCCGCCCGTCGTCGACGGGGGCCTGCACCCGGCGCTGCCGGCGGGCGGCTCGGCGATCCGATTCGACGACGCGAGCTTTGCCTACCCCGGCG
This sequence comes from Allostellaceae bacterium, assembly GCA_036268075.1. Taxonomy (GTDB): domain Bacteria; phylum Pseudomonadota; class Alphaproteobacteria; order ATCC43930; family CGMCC-115725; genus DATARH01. The sequence continues at coordinate 17,543 of DATAUV010000095.1, forward strand.
CGCGCCGCCCGGCGCTGGAGGACATATCGCTCGACATCGCCGCCGGCAGCACGGTCGCCATCGTCGGCCCTTCGGGCGCCGGCAAGACGACGCTCGCGAATCTGCTGCTGCGTTTCTGGGACCCGGCCGAGGGTCATGTGCTGATCGACGGCGTCGATCTCAAGGATTTCGAGCTCGACGACCTCCGCGGGCGGGTCTCGCTGGTGTCGCAGGACACGTACCTCTTCAACGACACGCTGCGCGCCAATGTGAGCCTCGCCCGGCCCGACGCCGACGAGGCGGCGATCCGCCGCGCGCTCGACCAGGCGGCGCTCGCCGAGTTCGTCGACAGCCTGCCCGAGGGGCTCGACACCAGGGTCGGCGAGCGCGGGGTGCAGCTTTCGGGGGGACAGCGCCAGCGCGTCGCGATCGCGCGGGCCTTTTTGAAGAACGCCCCGACGCTGATCCTCGACGAGGCGACGTCGCACCTCGACGCGGTCAGCGAGGCGCAGGTGCGGGCGGCGCTCGACGCGCTGATGCGCGACCGCACGACGATCGTCATCGCCCACCGGCTGTCGACCGTGCGCAATGCCGACATGCTGGCCGTGCTCGACCGTGGGCGGCTCGTCGAGACCGGCAGCCATGCCGAACTGGTGGCGCGGAACGGGCTCTACGCCCGGCTGATCCGGCGGCAAATGGCAGGGGCGCAGGAGCCGGTTCGGGCGGTCGGCGATTAACCTGTTCTGTTAACAGCCTACTAACCGCATCGGCCTACCCTTTCCCGTAACCGCCATCGTGGCGGCAGGGAAAGTCGATGGCCGACGACGGTTTCACCCCCGAACAGCGCGTGCGCCTGACCGCGATTTGGGACCGGCTCTACGAACTTTACCTCGAGCAGGTCAACGGCGCGCGCGACGGCGGACAGATCGAGACCGAAATCCAGTCGCTGATCGGCGAACGCGACGCGATCCGCCCGTGGGGCTGGAACACCGGCAAGAACTGGAAAGACGGCATCCCGCCCGACGAGCTCGAGCGGATGCTGACACAGAAGTAGCGACAGGACCGCGGGCGTCTCGCCCGCTCATTGCGAACGCGGCAGAACCCGCCCGGCCACCTCGGCCCCGGCATCGGGCGACATGCGCAGGAACAGCGGGACCGAGGACAGCGAGATCGCGCCGACCGTCAGCAGCGCCACCGAGAAATCGCCCGGGGTCAGCGCGCCGGCGCCGTGCTTCGCCAGCAGCAGATAGAGGATCGTCGCGCCGGTGCCGACGCCGACGCTTTGCGACAATTGCTGGCACATGCTGGTGAGGCTGGTCGCGCGGCTCAGCATCGCGGGCGGCACGTCGGCATAGCTCAGCGTGTTGATGCTGGTCATCTGCAGCGAGCGGAAAAACCCGCCCGCCAGCAGCAGGATGAAGATCACGACATGCGGCGTGCCCGGCCGAAACATCGAATAGGCGAAGATGAAGAGGGCGCCTAGCGCGGCGTTGCCGACGAGAACGTTGCGGAAACCGAACACGCGCAAGACCGTCGTCACCGACGTCTTCATCGTCATCGCGCCGGCGGCCTGGGCAAAGGTGAGGAGCCCGGATTTGAGCGGGCTGAGCCCAAACCCGACCTGGAGCATCAGCGGCAATAGAAACGGCAGCGCGCCGGTCCCGATGCGGAAGATAAAGCCGCCGAGCGTCGCCGCCGCATAGGTCGGGATGCGCATCAGGGCGAAATCGATGATCGGGTGGGATACCCGCCTCGCATGCCGCACGTAAAGAACGACGCAGACGCCGCCGCAGATCAGCAATGCCAGCGACAGCCAAATCGGCAGCGCGCCGCGCCCGAACGTCTCGAACCCGAACGCCAGCGTCGCCAGCCCGACCCCGGTCAGGGCGAATCCGCCCAGATCGAACGGCCTCGGCGAGCCGTCGTCGAGGTCTTTCATCATCAGGTTGATCAGCAGGACGCCGATAAGCCCGATCGGGATGTTGATGAAAAATATCCAGCGCCACGAGGCATAAGTCACGATCAGCCCGCCGAGCGGCGGCCCGACGATCGGTCCGATCAGCGCCGGCACGCTGACGAACGACATCGCCCGCACCAGCTCCGACCGCGGCACCGTGCGCAGCAGCACGAGCCGCCCGACCGGAACCATCATCGCCCCGCCGATGCCCTGGACGATGCGCGCGACCACAAGCATCCACAGCGAATTCGACAGCCCGCAGGCGATCGAGCCGAGCGTGAAGACGACGATCGCACTGCTGAACACCCGGCGCGCGCCGAACCGGTCGGCCGTCCACCCGCTGATCGGGATGAACACGGCGAGGCTCAACAGATAGCAGGTGATCGCGACGTTGAGCTGGAGCGGGCTTTCGTCGAGCGAGCGGGCGATGACCGGCAGCGCCGTCGCGATGATCGTCGAATCAAGGTTCTGCATGAACATCGCGCAGGCGACGATCAGCGAGATCACGAGCTGTCGGGAGGGCGAACGCATACGCCAAGCCTATACAGCGCCCGCGCCTGCGGCGACACTCTTCGGCATGATCGAAAATCGCCTCTTTGTCCTGATCCTGCAGCACCCGCAGGAAAAGCGGCAGGCGCTGTCGACCGCGGGAGAGATCGCGGCGACGCTGGCGCGGGCGAAGGTCGCGGTCGGGTTGTCCTGGCCGAATTTGCCGCGGGCGCTGGGACGCAGCGCCGAGCCGGGGCGTTGGGGGGTGCTGTACCTGGGCTCCGCGCGGCCGGCTTCCCAAGCCGAGATCGTCGCGCTCGACCGGCGCGGCGAGGCCTTGGAGGGCGCGGCGGCGCTGCGTGGGCTCGAGGGGATTGTGCTGATCGACGGCACTTGGAGCCAGGCCAAGAATTTATGGTGGCGCAACCCGTGGCTGCTCAAGCTGCGCCGGCTGGTTCTGAACCCGCCCAAACCGGCCCTCTACGGCAAGATCCGGCGCGAGCCGCGGCGCGAGGCGCTGTCGACGATCGAGGCGGCGGCGCTGGTGCTGCGCCACGCCGAGGCGAGCGGCAAGGCCGCCGAGGCGCTGCTTGCCGGGCTCGAAACGCTGATCGCTAGAGCATGTTCCGGAAAAGTGGTCCCAGCTTTCCGATAAGAACATGCTCCATTTCAAATGTTAAAGAGCAAAACTCGACTCAACGGGATCGGATTTTGCTTTACCGCCCGCTGAACAAATCGGCGGCGTCGTGGGCCAGCGCGGCGACCGAATCGTGGCGCAGATACATCATGTGGCCGCCGTCATAGACCTTGATCCGGATCGCCTGCCGCACCGCTTGCGGCAAGGAAAGCTGGTCGATCAGCCAGCGCGTCGACAGATACGGCGTCACCAGATCGTGCCGTCCGTTGACGATCAGCACCCGGGTCTGCGGATGGGCGAGCATCGCCTGCTCGAAATCGGTCAGCGCGAGACCGAGCCCGCCCTCGCCCTTGTCGGCCCCTTTCCAGTCCCATTGGCCGAAAACGTCGTGCGGCAGCACCCGGTAGGGCAGCTCGGTGTGGTAGCCGAGCGCCTCGGGCGCATAGGCGTCGAACGCGGCGGTAAAGGCCGCCGTCGCCGGCACGAGGATCGGGTCGCCGGCGTCGTCGTCCCACGGATTGCCGCGCGTCGCGCGCTTGACCGTGCCGTCATAGACGCTAAGCCGCTCCTGCTGGTCGCGGCGCAGCATGCGCGCATACATCTGGCTCGACACGCGGGCGCGGGCGCGCCGCACGGTATCCTCGTCGAGGCCGATGGTCTTGGCGACGCGGGCGATAAACGGGTCGCCGACCGGCGGGAGGCCGGTCATCGCGGTCAGCCCGGAGATGTAGTCGCCGAGCGCGAACTGCTCGACCTTGGCGGCGGCGTCCGGGGTCAACGGCTTGCCCGCCAGCGAGGCGGCGGTCGCCGCGTAGGACGGGATCTGGAACGCCGCGGCCATCGGGTCGATGATTTTGTCGCCCATCAAATCCATGTCGAGCGCGGGCGACACCATGACGATGCCGTTGACCGTGATGCCGACATCCTCAACGAGCGTCTGCGCCAGCGCGGCGACGCGGTAGCCGCCGTAGCTCTCGCCGACGATAAACACCGGCGACGGCCAGCGCTCGTGCCGGGTCAGCCACAGGCGCATCACCGAGCCGAGCGAGGTCAGGTCGTCGCGCACGTTCCAGAACGGCTTGTCGGGATTGCCGCCCTTGCCCCCGCCGTCCTTGTCGTCGCCCTTTTTCTCCTCGCCGTGGCTGAACCCGGTGCCGACCGGGTCGACAAAGACGAGGTCGGTAAAGGCGAGCCAGGAATTCGGGTTGTCGACGAGCTTATAGGGCGGGTTCGGCACCGACCCGTCGCCCGGCGTATCGAGGATGCGTGGACCGAGCGCGCCGAGATGGAGGAACACCGAGGCCGCGCCCGGCCCGCCGTTGAACACGAAGGCGACCGGCCGCTTCTGGCCCGCCGGTGCGTCGGCGAGGTACGAGACCGTGTAGATCGAGGCGGTCGGCGTGCCCTTATGGTCGGTGAGGGCAAAGGTCTCGGCGACAGCGCGGTAGTTCACCGAATTGCCGCCGAGGGTGATCGTGTGCCGGGTCTCGACCTTGGGCGGAAGCTGGGTCGGCGCCGGCCTGTCTTCAGCGCGCGTGGGGGCTTCAGCGCGCGTGGGGGCTTCGGCGCGCGTGGGGGCGTCCGCCCTCGCGAACGGCGCGACCGCAAGCAGCAGCAACGCCGCGACCGCGGCAAGTATTTTGCTCATCGGGCCCGCCGATCCGCTGTTGGAGGCGCGCGGTAAATCGCATTAACCGCGCGTTTCGGCAAGAGCGGCCGGCGGCCCCTGCCCCGTCAGGCTTGGGTGCTCGCCACTCTCGGCTGCCGAGCCGAAACCGGCAGATCGCTGGCGGCTCTGAGGCGGGCATTGATCACCGGCCGCAGCACGAAAAAGCCGAGCAGCGCCGCGATCGCGTTCATCACGCACCCGACGGCGTAGACAGCGTGCCAGCTTCCGGTGAGGTGCGTCAGCACATTGCCTAGCGGCACCAGCAGCGAGGCGACCCCCTTAGCCGTGTACATGATCCCGTAATTGACGGTCACGTATTTGCGGCCGAACGCGTCGGCGACCGTCGCCGCGAACAGGCTGAAGATGTCGCCCCAGAACAGGAAGACGAGTGCATCGGTGACGATGAACGATATCGCCGTGGTCCCGAAAAAGCCGAAGGCGGCGATGCACAGCGCCTCGATGCCGAACGCGATCCCCATCATGTTCGCGCGGCCGATATGGTCCGAGAACCAGCCATTGAGGGGCCGTCCGACGCCGTTGGTGATGCTGTGGAAGGTCAGCGCCGCGACGATCGCCGGCGTCGTGATGCCGAAGATCGTCACGAGCTGGTTCGACAGCCCGCGCTCGTTGGCGATCGGCGAAAGCTGCGCCGCCGACATGAGGCCGCCCGCGGCGACGAGGAAGAACATCAGGTACATGATCCAGAAGATCGGCGAGCGCAGAGCGCGCTGCGGCGGCACGTCGTCCTCGAGCCCCTGGAGCGTCTTGATGTTCTCCATCGGCGGCATCTGGTCCTGCCGCGGCGCCCGGAGGAAAATGGCAATGACGACGATGATGATCCCGTAGATCACGGCAAAGACGAAAAACGTGTGCTGGAAGCCGCTCGCCTCGATCATCGACCGGATCGGCGCGATCGTGATCGCGGCACCGGCGCCGAACCCGGCCGCGGTCAGCCCGCCGCACAGCCCGCGCTTGTCGGGAAACCATTTCAGCGCATTGCCGACGCAGGTGCCGTAGACCGCGCCGCCGGCAAAGCCGGCCACCGCGCCGCCGAGGTAAAGCATCCACAGCGACGAGGCGTAGGAATCGATTGCCCACGCAAGAAACGTCGCGACCCCGCCGGCCGCCACCATGAATTTCGGTCCGATCCGGTCGACGATGTACCCCTCGAACGGCACCAGCCAGGTTTCGCACAGGATGAAAATCGTAAAGGCGACCTGGATTTCGGCCTTGGACCAGCCGAACTGGTGCTGGATCGGCAGGACGAACAGGGTCCAGCCGTATTGCAAATTGGCGACCGACGCCATGCAGATGATGCCGAGCACGAGCTGCATCCAGCGGGAGCGCTGGTATGCGCGGGCGGCATCGGGATTGTCTTGAATGCTCCGGGCCATTTCCGTCCCTCCGTATTGTTTGACGTTTCTTGCGGTCAGGGCGGCGCCCCGCGACCGTGGAGTCCTGTCCAGCTATAAACCCCGAGCTTAGGACCCGAATAATCCAACAATGTTCGAGACTGACCGACGCACGACAAACGTAGCAGACCTCTCCTCTCGCCAACTGTGACAGACGCGCGCACTCATCGCTGTATTTGGATCCGGGAAGGCCATATCGCCAGTGTGATCCTCCACCTGAACCTGAGTCTTTGCGACAGACCCAAGATTGGGCAGATTGCCGCGACCGCGACCAGACCGCCAGCGCGCGGCGCACCGCGGCGGTCTAGACCCGCACCGGGGCGAGTGCGGCGGTGGGAGCGGGCGCGCGGCGCCAGCGGCAACGCTTTTCGACAAGATGCCACGACAGGAACGCGGCGAGCGTGGAGATCGCCGTCGCGATCAGGAATACCTGCCACCATTTCGCGGTGTCGCCGCTGGCGTAGACGACGCATTGCTCGATCGGCCAGCCATAGATGTAGAGGCCGTAGGACAAATCGCCGAACCGCGCAGCCTTGACCGACGGGATGCGGCGGTCGACCGCCAGCGAGATCAACAGGTAGCTGCCGAACAGCGGAAACGCCGGCACGAAGACGCGCAACGGCACGCTCGCGACCAGGCCGGCGAGCGCGACCCACCGCCAGCGAGGATCGAAAAACCGCGTCCCGCGCAGCCGATAGCAGCACATCCCGGTGGCGAAAAAGCCCATCAGCCAACCGGTGCTGCCGATCAATTCGCCCGAGGTGTCGACCTTGAGGCAGACGACGCCGATCGCGACGAGGACGAGACAGACCGGCACGCTCAGCAGTCGACAGAGGCCAAGCACGCACAGCATCACGTAAAGCAACGCTTCGCTCGGCAGGCTCCACAGCGGGCCGTCGACGATGCCGCCGATATTGTTCTGCCAGAACACGACGCCGGGCAGCCGGTTGTAGTCGACGTCGAGCACCGCGTTATGCGCGAGAAACAGGTAGGGCTCGGGCCGGGTGAAATACTCCTTCAGCGGCAGCGAGGTCACGGCCGGCCCGATCACGAAGACGCAGACGACAAGGCACGCGACCAGCCCCGGAAAAATGCGCAATGCCCGCTTGGCGAGGAATACCAGCGGCGACGGGGTCTGCTCGAAGCTTTGGGTGATCAGGTAGCCGCTGATCGTGAAAAACGTGAACACGCCGACGAGGCCGAGGATCGTCTGCCCCCCGGTCAGGATCATCAGCGGGTCGTGGTCCTGCGAGTTCTCGGCAAGCAGGAAGGCGTGCGAAAAGATCACCGACAGCGCCGCCAGCAGCCGCATCAGGTCGAAATTGTTGTGCCGCTCCATGCCCGCTCCGACGCGCCTCGCGCTACGATAACGGTAATCGAGGGGAAAGAATTCGCCCGCGCTTGCCCCTCGCCCCGGAATCGGGAATAGAGTGGCGTAATTCGTGGTTGAGGAGCCTTTCGATGCGCGTCGTTGCCCTGCTCTGTGTGGTCGCCCTCGCCGGCTGCGTCGGGACCGCGCGCACGGAAGGCTTTGCCACGACCGGCCCGGCCGCGTTCCTCTACAGCGCGCACACCAACACGGTGATGACCGCGAACGACGACGGCGTTGCCGAGCGCATCCGCCGCGACTGGATCGCCGACGCAGTCAAGACGAACAACATGTGCGCGAACGGCTATGTGGTTGATTCGCGCCGCTTTGTGCCCGAGATCGACGGGCCATTCGGCAATGGCGGCGACATCGTCTATGCCGGCCGCTGCCTCTAGAGCAAAAGCCGGTCCATTGAATCGGATTTTGCCTCTTTAATTATTTGAAATGGAGCACGCTCCAGGGCCGAAACTCAATCAGCTTGATTGGTTTCGGCCCGACAGATGCGCGGATCGCAGGTTTTATCGCCCGTTCAACATATTGGCGGTACCGGTAAGAGTTCCGGTTGCGACGCCGACCGCACCGCCGACCACTGCGCCGACGGGACCGCCGGCGGCATTCCCACGGGCCGCTCCATTCGCCTCGCCGCTCACCGCGCCCGACACCGGGTTCGAATAGCCATAGACGCCGATCGGGCGGCAGACGCCGCGATAAGGCGCAAAGCCCGGCGCGCAAGGATACTCCGCGAACGCAGCGCTGGACATCGTCAGAACCAGAGCGGCGGCGACCGTGAAAACCGTTAGCCTCGGCGTCATCATTTCCCTCCAGCTCGTGCAATGGCGCGCTCGGCCAACTCATGCGATGGCGCGCGCGGGCGCCCTCGCTTACAACGTTGATCGTTGGATCGAGTTCCGCGGCGAGACCCAACGTCCGGAATGGGCGCGCCCTAGCACTTCCAATAATCGAGCAACGGTGCGGCGCCGCCGGTAACGGGGTCGGCGGCGGGCAGCGGTACTGCCGCGACGTTGGCGGCGGCGCGATCGTGCTGCGCCGGCTCGGCGCGGCAGATGTCCGGGCTCTGCCCGCTCGGGTACGACCCGATCACGAGCAGGTCCGCGCTCGCCGCCTCGCGCTTATGGGCGACGCCGGCTGGGATCACGACGACATCGCCGGCGTGGATCTCGACGGTCCGGCCGTTTTCTCCGCCGAGCCGCACCCGCGCAGAGCCGGCGGCGATGCCGAGCACCTCATGCGCGGTGCTGTGGTAGTGGTGGTGCCCGTAGATGCCGTTGCGCCACGGGTCCGGCCAGCCGTTCTTGTTGAAGAGGGCCATACACTCCCTGGCGCGATCACCGCCCTCGCCCAGGACGCCGCGATAGACTATCAGCGGCAGGGTGTTGTTGGGCACGATGCCGTCATCGGCGAGCTCAAGCGTCTCGATCTTCACCGTGCCCTCCCCTCGGATGCCGTTCGTTAGGCTAACGCGGTGAAGAGGGTTTCACCACGAAGACACGAAGAAAAACGCGCGGAGCGCCAGAAATCACCACCGAGACGGTGAGGCACAGAGGCGCCAAATTCCGGTAATCTCTGTGCCTCACCGTCTCCGTGGCAATCAAATTCGTTGCGCGCTACGCGCCTTCGCGCCCTTCGTGGCTTCGTGGTGGACACCTCTTTTTATTGCGATCAGCGGGTTTAACCCCGATGTTCCGAGAATGCTGAACCTCCTCGACCGCGTGCTCTATCGCGACGGACTGATATTGATAATCGACAAGCCCGCCGGCATCCCGGTCCATGCCGGGCCGGGCGGCGGGCCTAATCTCGAACAAGGGTTCGAGGCACTGCGGTTTGGTCTGAGGAGCAACCCCGCCCTCTCGCATCGGCTCGACCGCGACACGAGCGGCTGCCTGGTGCTCGGCCGGCATCCGAAGGCGTTGCGCAAGCTCGGCGCGCTGTTCTCGACCGGACGGGTCGAGAAGACGTATTGGGCGGTGACTGCCGGCATCCCAGACCCGCCCGAGGGCCGGATCGACGCGGCGCTCAAGAAGCAGATTCGGGTGCGCGGCTGGCGCATGGTCGTCGACCCGAGCGGGCAGCAGGCGGTCACCGAATACCGGGTGCTCGGCACCGCGGGCGGGCGGGCCTGGCTGGAGTTGCGGCCGCTGACCGGACGCACGCACCAGATCCGCATCCACTGCGCCCATCTCGGCTGCCCGGTGGTCGGCGACCCGGCCTATGGCGGTCCCGACGATTCGCCGCTGCTGCTCCACGCACGGGCGATCTCGCTGCCGCTTTATCCGGCGCGGGCGCCGATCGACGCGACCGCGCCGGTGCCGCCGCACATGCTCGCCGCGCTCACAGCACTCGGCTATGATCCGGCTCCAACGGCGGAGGCCATTCCGGCATGATCCCGCGCTATAGCCGCCCGCAAATGGCGGCGATCTGGCAGCCCGATAACTACTTCCGCATCCAGCTCGAAATCGAGGCCTGCGCGTGCGAGGCGCAGGAAGAGCTGGGCGTGATCCCGCCCGGCACCGCGAAGGCCCTGCGCGAGCGCGGCGCGTTCGACGTCGACCGCATCCGCGAGATCGAGCGCGAGGTGCATCACGAAACGATCGCGTTCCTGACCAACGTCGCCGAGCATGTCGGCCCCGAGGCGCGCTTTGTGCACCAGGGGATGACGTCGAGCGACGTGCTCGACACCTGCCTCGCGGTGCAGCTCACCCAGGCCGCCGACATCCTGCTCGCCGACCTCGACGGGCTGCTCTCGGCGCTGAAGCGGCGGGCGGTCGCGCACAAATACACGGCGACGGTCGCACGCAGCCACGGCATTCATGCCGAGCCGACGACGTTCGGGCTCAAGCTCGCCGGGCACTGGGCCGAGTTCGACCGCAACCGGGAACGGCTCGTCGCCGCGCGGAAGGAGATCGCGACGTGCCAGATCTCCGGCGCGGTCGGCACCTTTGCCAATATCGACCCGCGCGTCGAAGCCCATGTCGCGAAAAAGCTCGGCCTGACACCGGAGCCGGTCTCGACCCAGATCATCCCGCGCGACCGCCACGCCGCGTTCTTCATGGCGCTGGCGCTGACCGCGGCGGCGATCGAGCGGCTGGCGACCGAAATCCGCCACCTTCAGCGGACCGAACTGCGCGAGGCGGCCGAGTTCTTCGCCGAGGGGCAGAAGGGCTCGTCGGCGATGCCGCACAAGCGCAACCCGATCCTCTCGGAAAACCTGACCGGGCTGGCGCGGGTGATCCGCTCGACCGTGACCCCGGCGCTCGAAAACGTCGTCACCTGGCACGAGCGCGATATTTCACACTCGTCGGTCGAGCGGATCATCGCGCCCGACGCCACGATCGCGCTCGATTTCGCCCTCGCCCGGCTGACCGGCCTCGTCGACAAGCTGATCGTCTATCCCGAGCGGATGCAGGGAAATCTCGACGCGCTCGGCGGGCTCGTCGATTCGCAGCGCTTCCTCTTGGCGCTAACCCAGGCCGGAATGAGCCGCGAGGACGCCTATCGCCTCGTGCAGAAACACGCGATGGCCTCCTGGCACGGCGGCGGCCGCTTCGCCGATTTGCTCAAGGCCGACCCCGAAATCACCCGCTACCTCGACGAAAAGGCGATCGACGGCTCGTTCGACACCGCCTACCACACCAAACACGTCGACACGATCTTTCGGCGGGTGTTCGGGGAGTAGCCGCCCGCCCCTACTCCTTCATCAACTGATCGCGAGCGCGGGCGGCGAAGTGGTCGAGTTCGAATGTTATCTGGTCGAGGGTCACGATCTCGCCTTTGCCCGCGAGGTCGCCCAGCACCTTCTCGATGACGTGATCGTCACCGCCGTGATCGAACTCGGCGGAGACGACGGTCCTGGCGTAGGCGTCGGCGGCGTCGCCGGTGAGGCCCATCTTTTCCGCCGCCCATAGCCCGAGGAGACGGTTGCGGCGCGCGGTGACCTTGAAGCGGAAGTCCTGGTCGTGCTTGAACCGGGCTTCGAATTCCTTTTCACGATCCTCGAAGGTGGCCATGGTGCTCTCGTTCTCTTTGCGGCGGCGGCAAGTTTAGCACAGGCATGTGTACCCTCGTCATCCTGCGCCGGCCCGAGCACGACTGGCCGGTCATCATCGGCGCCAACCGCGACGAGATGATCGAGCGCCCGGCCCTGGCGCCCGGCCGGCATTGGCCTGACCGTGAGGAGGTCGTCGCCGGCATGGATCTGCTCGCCGGCGGGACCTGGCTCGGGGTCAACGATTGGGGGCTGGCGGCGGCGGTGCTGAACCGGCACGGCTCGCTCGGCCCCGACACCAACCTGCGGTCGCGTGGGGAGCTGGTGCTGGAGGCGCTCGACCATGCCGACGCGGTTGCCGCGGCGGCGGCGCTGGTCGAGCTAGAACCCGGCGCCTACCGCAGCTTCAACCTGATCCTCGCCGACAATCGCGACGCGTTCTGGCTTCGGCATGACGGCTCGGGCCGGATCGAGGCGTTTCCGATCGACGAGGGGCTGTCGCTGATCGCGGCGGGCGATCTCGACGAACCGGAGACGCGGCGGCTCGCCCTCGCCCGCCCGCGCTTCGCCGCCGTCGCGCCACCCGACCCCGACCGCGACGACTGGTCGGGATGGCAGGACCTCCTCGGCGACACATCGCGCCCGCCCGGCGAGCCGGTCAACGCCGCGCTGCGCTTTATCACCGAGTCGGGGTTCGCGACCCGGTCGAGCGCGCTGGTCGCGCTGCCGGCGATCGGCGCGGAGGAGCGGCGGCCGCGCTATCGCTATGCCCAATGGCTGCCCGAACCGGCGCCGTGGCGCGAGGTCGCGCCCGCTGCTATATCGAGGGGATGAAAGCCCGCATCCACGTCAAACTGAAGCCCGGGGTGCTCGACCCGCAGGGCAAGGCGATCGGCAATGCCCTGAAGTCGCTCGGCTTTAGCGGGGTAGACGAGGTGCGCCAGGGGAAGCTGATCGAGCTCGACCTCGCCGACACGGACCGCGAGACGGCGCGCGCCCGGGTCGAGGCGATGTGCCAGCAGCTTCTCGCCAACCCGGTCATCGAAGACTACGCGATCGAGTTCGCCTGAGACCGCCTACCCGCGCTCCGGCAACCGCACGACGTTATCTCCCGACCCCGGCGGCAAGCGCCGGATCGCGGCCTGCACCTCGGCCGCCAACTCCGCAAGACGGAACGGTTTCTTGATCAGCGGATCGTCGCCGGTGTGGTGTTCGGGGCCGACGAGGTCGGCATACCCGGTCATATACAGGGCCCGTAGGCCGGGGACGATTTCACGGGCGCGGCGGACGGTTTCGACCCCGTTGAGCCCCGGCATCGCGACATCGATCAGCAGCAGATCGTATGCCTCGCCGCGCGACAACGCGTCGAGCGCGGCATGCCCGTTATCCCCTTCCGTCACGCCATAGCCCAGCTCGCGCAGCATCTGCGCCGTGACCTCGCGCACCAACGTGTTGTCGTCGACGACGAGGATGCGGCCGCTGATGCGCTCGGCGCCGGGGCGTTGGCCTTCATCCTCGACGTGGCCCGCTTCCGCCGCGGCGCTCGGCAGATAAAGATGCACGGTGGTGCCGGCGCCGACCCGGCTTTCGATCTGCATCGCGCCGTTCGATTGCCGCACCATGCCGTAGACCTGGCTGAGGCCGAGCCCGCTGCCCTTGCCGACCTCCTTGGTCGTGAAAAACGGCTCGACGGCGGACTCCAGTACCTCCGCGGTCATACCGCTGCCGGTGTCGCGGACCGAGAGGCAGAGGCAGTCCCCGTCGCCGAGCTCGGCCGGGATCGGGTCACGTCCGTGCCGCAGATTGCGGGTCTCGATCGTCAGCGTCCCGCCAAGCGGCATCGCATCGCGCGCGTTGATCGCGAGGTTGAGGACCGCGACCTCGATCTGCGTCGGATCGACCAGCGCCGGCCGCAGGCCGCGCGCCAGCGCCGTGCTGACCCGGATCGTCGTGCCGATCGTGCGGACCAGCAGATCGCGCATCCCCTCGATGATCGTGTTGAGGTCGACCGCGCGCGGCTGCAGGTGCTGGCGGCGCGAGAACGCAAGGAGCTGCTCGGTCAGCTTGGCGCCGTTCTCGGCGGCCCGCTGCGCCGCGGCGAGAAACCGCGCCGCGGTCGGGTCGGTTTTGAGCCGTGGGGTCAGCAATTCGAGATTGCCGATCACCGCGGTCAGCAGGTTGTTGAAATCGTGCGCGAGGCCGCCGGTAAGTTGGCCGACCGCCTCCATCTTCTGCGACTGGCGCAGCCGGTCCTCTATCGCCTCGCGCTCGGTGATGTCGCGGGCGGTCGCCATGATGAAGTCGTCGCCGTCGCGCTTTTCCGGGACATGCACGAACATCACGTCGACCGTGCGCGTCTTGCCGGCCATCGTGCGGCGGGCGGTGTAGCGCTGGTTCTCGCCGGTGCGGATACAGGCGCGCATCAGCCGCAGCGGCAGTTGCGCGGGCTCGACGCCGAGGATCTCCTCCAACGGCCGGCCGACGATGCGATCGCGGTCGAGCCCATAGGCGATCTCCGTCGCCCGGTTCATGTCCTCGTAGACAAAGCGGCCGTCGGCGGTCGCGCGGAACAGGGTCAGCCAATCGGGCGTGTTGTCGAAAATCGCCTGCATCTGCGCCCGGCTGGAGTCGAGCGCGCGGCCGCGCTGGGCGGCACGGCGGGCCAGCCGCTCGCTGAGGTCGCGCAGGCGCTGCTCGCGCTCGCCGATCTGGGTGGCGGCCTCCTCCTCGTTGCGGCGCCGGCGGGTGCTGTCGATCGTGATGCCGAGCATCTGTGTCGGCACGCCGTCGCCATCGGCGACGACCTGCCCGAGAAACACGACCCAGTGCCGCCCCTCGCCCGGCCACACGAGCTGCGTTTCGATCCGCATCGGACCGGGCCGGGTACGAAATTCGACAAAGGCCTTTTCGGCGAGGTCGCGGTCGGCCGGGTGGATCGTGGCGAGCAGGGTCGCATAGAGGTCGCCGCTCTCGCTCGGGGCGAGACCGAGATTGCGGAACATCTGTGCCGACCATGCCATGCGCCCGGTCGCAAGGTCCCAAGACCAGGTCCCGATCTCGCCCGCGTCGAGCGCCCGCCGATAATGCTCCTCGCCCAGCGGCGCGTGACCTGTCGAAGGTGTTCGCGGAGACAAATTGACGCTTCCCATATCGATACCATTCGTCCGCCCGGATCATCGCGCGAATTGGGCCTGAAGCCAATTCCAGCAGATCGGCGGGCGATTCTTAACCATGTCCGCGATTTTGCCGGTATTAACCAATAATTTATTGGAAATGCCAGCGATCTCGGGTTGAACTGGGCTCAAGAACTGAGGGGATGGGCCGGGTTATGTTGCACGTTTTTCTGATGCGGTCGGCGACGACGCTGTTGTCGGCGATTCTCGGCAGCGTCGGGGTGTTCTGCGTGATCGAGAGCTTTTCGATGCCGGTTCTCGCCTTCCACGCAATGATCCTTTTGGCGACGGCGACCGCAATCACGAGCCTTTCGCGGCGCTGACCTGGCCGGTCGCACCAGACGCGCCGCCGGTCCTTGCGGGCCGGCGGCGCGCGCGCTATGTGACGGATCTTCCCCGTCGCGAGGTGCGGTCGGATGCAAGCCGCCGTCATAATTTTTCCGGGCTCCAACCGCGAGCGGGATGTGTGCCTGGCGCTGAAGCGCGCGACCGGACACGACGCGCGCGTCGTCTGGCACCGCGACAGCGAGTTGCCGGCCGCCGATCTGATCGTGCTCCCCGGCGGCTTCGCCTACGGCGATTACCTGCGCTGCGGCGCGATGGCGGCGCATTCGCCGATCATGCGCGAAGTAAAGGCACGCTCGGAGCGCGGGACGCCGGTGCTGGGGATATGCAACGGGTTCCAGGTGCTCACCGAGGCGGGGATGCTTCCCGGCGCGCTGTTGACCAACAAGACCCTCAGCTTCATCTGCCGCGACGTGCATCTGCGCGTCGAGACGAACCAGACGATCTTTACCTGCGGCTACGAGACCGGACAGACGATCCGCGTGCCGGTCGCGCACCACGACGGCAACTACACGGCCGATGGGGCCACGCTCGACGAACTGGAACATCGCGGCCTCGTCGCCTTCCGCTATTGCGGCGCCGCGGGCGAGCTGACCGACGACGACAACGTCAACGGCTCGGCCCGCGCGATCGCCGGCATCTACAACACGGGCCGCACCGTGCTGGGCCTGATGCCGCACCCGGAAAACGCGACCGACCCGCTGGCCGGCGGGACGGATGGGTGCGGGTTGTTCGACGGGCTGGTCGGGGCGCTACAATAATGACCGTTCAACATGTAGGGCGGAAAAGCGCAGCGCATTCCGCCACCCGG
>DATAUV010000096.1:0-4177 GCA_036268075.1 Allostellaceae bacterium
CATCGACATCGAGCTGGCGCCCGTCCTGCCGATGCCGATGCGGCCGAGTCCGGCGGCCAAACTCGCGCCAACGCCGGTGACGACGACGCGCCAGCCCCCGACCCCCACGTTGGCCGCAGCGCCCTCGCCCTCGCCACCGACCTCACCCCCGCCGCCGACCCCACCCGCGGCGCCGAGCGCCGAACCCAGACCTGGCGCAGGCCCTCCACGGCGCGCTCGGTTGCCGCCTGCCGGACCTGTCGCCGGAAGCCCGCGCCCATTGCCGCGACCAGCTCGCCGGCGGCGGCCCGCCCGCCCACGCCTAAGGCGTCGGCGCCACCCAGCGCACCGCCTTCGACGCCGCCACCGACCGCGCCCTCTGGTGGCAAAAACCTTCCTCGCCACCGACCCGAAGAACGGCTGCCGCCCCTAGGTCACCCACCACGAGGTCGCCGCCGCCGGCGGCCACACGACCGGCTCGGACTGGCGCTTCTCGGTGGGCTGCGCGGTGTCGTTCTAAGTCGGCAGGTGGGCGCGGGTTCCGATCCTGCTGAGCAGAGATATGTGTCCTGTTTTGTTCTGACTGCGGCGGCGGGTTATCCCTTTGAGGTAGCAAGGACTAGATGTTGAGATGAGCGAGCGTGACAGTCCGGTTGTGACTACGTCTCTTGAGGTGCGTCTTGCTGGCGCCGACGCCGAGGATGAGGCGCGCCTCCGTGAGGCTGATGCTGTCGAAGCAGCGGAGGCGGTGTATACTGCCATGGAGCTTGCTCGACTTCACGAACCGCTCTGTCAAACCCATCCGAGGCGTCAGGCTTAGAGCTTAGATCGGCGACGGCCCACCGGGTTAGGATGAAGTGGATGCGGGATAGGTCGTCAATCATATGGTCGAGGACGGTCGCGGAGACGATGTAGGACTTCCGTTTCGCTGGTGTGACCGCAACGCGGGTATTCGCAACCATCAGACCGGCGCTCGTACTCCGGGCACCCCAATGCACGAGGTCATTCCGTGCGTTCGAGAGAACGCTCAGTTGGGCAAGAGCCCCTTCCAAACGGGATAGCGTCTCCTTGTCGTCCTTAACTAACAACGCACGTCGGATAATCTCCTTCGTGTTGTCGATCCGCAGACCGTGGAGGGCTGCGCGCCCTATGTCATCGTCCAGGCCAATGATGCGGTGCGCCACGAGCTGCAGCGTGGCCTCGACGCCCGAAAACATGTGGATCAGTCTGCCCAAATTGCTCCAGTATTCGCGGTAAGGCTCATCAAGCAATGCTGAGAGCCGCTTGACCTCTTCATCAGTGAGGCCGACTTCATCAGTGAGGCCGTCCATTTCAGTCGGGTCGTCGTCCATGATCGGGAAAGGCTCCTCCTAAACAAGACGACCAGGCCGAACCCAGTGGTTGGGATCAGCTTGAGCGCCGTGGACCGGGCGCTTCACCCCCTCCGAAACACAAGCCGAAGGCAAAGAAGGAGTCGAGTCGTGCCAAGGAGAACGGGCCCAGGGAGCAGCGTATCGTCGTCCTCACCCTGATGTTCACATCGATCTCAGAGATTGGCCAAGGACGACGCGAAGCGTCGTCGCTGCGCGGCGGCTCGTAAGGGCCGTCCTTGAGCAACCTCCGAAATCGGAACCAAATGCCGCCGTCCGATCGACGGCTTGTTCGGTCCGCCGAAACTTGAGGAATTTTACTCAATTTCCCCATTTCCCATTGCCGCAGGACCGGATCGAACCAAACGGCTGAACGCGCCCTGTATAGGGCGGCTCACCGTGCCGCTCTGCAATCCCGCGAAATCTTCGTAGACGTGATCGTGGTCTGCCTTCGGAATTCTCGGCCCAACGGCAATCCTTGCACCGCCCTCTTCGCGTTGGAGGCTGACGTGGGTCTCACTGCCATCCGACCCGATCACTCCCTGACCGATCAGGTCAAGCAACGGACGGCTTGCATTCACTCGTATGTTCGGTCCCAGCTGGGCGCCGAACTTGAGATTAGTCATCAGAAGGGGATAGATCATAGATGCTAACGCCATAGGCCGATTGAAATAGAGCTCGGCGCCAGACGAATTGACGCCAACGACGCGCCCATCTGAGGTGATCACTGGGCCGCCACTGAGTCCGTGGTCAATTATATTGTCGAAACTAAAGCACGGCCCACGCACAGCCCCGTGGGCAAAGCGCTGGACGAAGATGTGTTCGACGGTGCCTTCCACCACGGTGAAACGATGATGGTAATCAGACAGCCAATTGAACGTGTTTGCCGTGACATGGTCGAATGGGAGGCCGGCGCCCGGAGTCATTTCTCGATAACCGACGCTCCAAGCGGTTTCACCAACCCGAGGGGGATCAAAGCTTAGGGGGAGCGAACCAGTCACTCGGCCGCGCTCAAACTGGGGGTAGCCGAAGATAACGTCCCCCGGAGATCCGCCGTTCAATGTCTCTATCGGGACGAGGGTAATTCGGCCGCCGTTGTCAGTGGCCTCGTCGGTGTGGAGCACAAATAGGCTCACGTTTTTCAGGGTAAGTGCTTCCGGCCATTCGCCAGATGACAACATTTGGTCGAAGCGGCCGTCGAGCTTCATCGCTTCAGCGATAGTGTGAGTAGCGGTGATTACGAAGGACACGCTCCGGCCGACCCAGAAAGCTGTCCCTGCGGGGATTAGCAAATTGTCGGCACGAATGAAAAGGGGAAGAACGATCTTCGCCAGGGGGTGACCCCAAGGCGGCAGGTCCCATATGCGCTGCTCCGGCCCTGCGCGGTGCTCGCTCAGATTCATCGTCATCCGGACCATAGGGCACCCGTCAAGACCGGTGTCCGCCCGACGCGATCGCCGCAGCCCAGCACTTCCGTTGCCGGTCGGTTTGGAGCCGGCTCCGACCCTCTCACCTCAAGCCTTCCTGAAATACCCGAAGATCCGTTCCGCCAGCGCCTCGCTCACGCCCTCGACCTTGGCCAGGTCCTCCGCCGACGCCCGGCTCACCCCCCGCGCCGAGCCAAATGCGTGCAGCAGCGCCCGCTTTTTCGCCGCCCCCACGCCCTCGATCTCGTCCAGCGGGTTGCGCCGCATTTCCATTGAGCGCCGCACTCGGTGCGTCCCGATGGCGAAGCGGTGGGCTTCGTCGCGGAGGCGTTGGAGGTAGTAGAGCACCGGGCTTTTGGGCTCGAGCATGAAGGGGGTCTTGCCCGGCATGAAGAAGCGCTCCAGGCCGGCGTCGCGGTCGGGGCCCTTGGCGACGCCGACCACGGCGATGTCGTCGACGCCGAGGTCGGCCATCACCTCCAGCGTCGCCTCAAGCTGGCCGGCGCCGCCGTCGATCAGCACCAGGTCGGGGCGCACCGGGTTTTCGCCGGCCTCCTCCTCCTTGGCGAGGCGCGCGAACCGGCGCCGCAGCACCTCCTTCATCATGCCGTAGTCGTCGCCCGGCGTGAGCTCGGTGCTCTTGATGTTGAACTTGCGGTACTGGTTCTTCTGGAAGCCCTCGGGGCCGGCCACGATCATGCCGCCGACGGCATTCGTGCCCATGATGTGGCTGTTGTCGTAGACCTCGATGCGCTCCGGCTGGCCTTCCAGGCCGAAGGTCTCGCAGACGCCGGCCAGCAGCTTCGACTGGGCCGAGCTTTCGGCCATCTTGCGGCCCAGGGCCTCGCGGGCGTTGGTCAGGGCGTGGTCGACTAGCTCGCGCTTCTCGCCGCGCTGCGGCCGGGCGATCTCGACCTTGCGGCCGGCTTTGAGCGCGAAGGCCTCGGCGATCAGCTCGCCCTCGTCGGGCGCGGTCGAGACCAGGATCAGGCGCGGGATCGGCTTGTCGTCGTAGAACTGGCCCAGAAAGGCGGCCATCACCTCCTCGTCGGTGTCGGACTTGTCGACGCGGGGGAAGTAGGCGCGGTTGCCCCAGTTCTGGCCGGCGCGGAAGAAGAAGACCTGGACGCAGGCCTGGCCGCCCTCGGCGTAGAGGGAGAAGACGTCGGCCTCGTCCACGGTGTCGGGGTTTATCCCCTGTTCGGCCGAGATGGAGGCCAGAGCGCGGATGCGGTCGCGGATGCGCGCGGCGGTCTCGAACTCCAGGTCGTCGGAGGCCTTCTGCATCTCGGCGGAGAGACGCCCGCGCACCGCCTGGCTCTTGCCGCGCAGGAAGTCGTGCGCCTGTTCGACCAGCTGGTCGTATTCCTCGGGGCTGACCAGGCCGACGCACGGCGCCGA
>DATAUV010000097.1:0-8726 GCA_036268075.1 Allostellaceae bacterium
CGTGATGCAGCGTGCGGCCTTCGCGCAGCGGCACGCGGATCAGGTTCTTGCGCGCGGCCTCGGTCGCCTTGCGGATCGCCTCCGGCACCTCGCGCGCCTTGCCCGAGCCATAGCCGACCCGGCCCTTGCGGTCGCCGACGATCACCAGCGCGGCAAAGCCGAACCGGCGGCCGCCCTTGACCACCTTGGCGACGCGGTTGATGCCGACGAGCTTTTCGATGAATTCGCTTTCGTCCCGGTCCCGCGACTGGTTTTCGCCCTCGTTGCGCCGCCGCCGCCCGTCGCCCGGGCCGCGCGAGCCGCCGCCCGGACCACCGCCGCGACCGCCGCCCGGACCGCCGCCGCGCCCGCCGCCGGGACCCCGTGATTGCGCTGTGCGTGCCATCGCAAACCCTCTCAGAAGTCGAGACCGCCCTCGCGGGCGGCATCGGCCAGGGCCTTGACCCGGCCGTGAAACACATAGGCGCCGCGGTCGAACACGACCTGCTCGATCCCGGCCTTCTTGGCGCGCTCGGCGATCAGCTTGCCGACGGCGACGGCCGCCGCGCGATCCGCGCCGGTCTTGATGTCGCCTTTGACGTCGCCGTCGAGCGTCGAGGCCGCCGCCAGGGTCTTGCCGGCCGCGTCGTCGATGATCTGGGCATAGATGTGCCGCGACGAGCGGAACACCGACAGCCTGAGCCGGCCCTTGGCGACCTGGCGCAGCTTGTAGCGCTGGCGCTGGCGCCGGCGGCGAAAGAGTTCGTCTGCCTTTTTGGCCATGGCTACTTCTTCTTGCCTTCCTTGCGCCGAACCGTCTCGTCGCTGTACTTGACCCCCTTGCCCTTGTAGGGCTCGGGCGGGCGGTAGCTGCGGATTTCGGCCGCGACCTGGCCGACCCGCTGGCGGTCGGCGCCGCTGATCGAGATCGCGCTCGGCCGCTCGCAGTTGATCTTGACGTCCGGCGGGATCGGAAAGACGACGTCGTGGCTGTACCCGAGCTGCAGCGTCAGGTTGCTGCCCTGCACCGCCGCGCGATAGCCGACGCCGTTGATCTCCAGGTTGCGGGTGAACCCGGCCGAGACGCCGGTGATCATGTTGTTGACCAGCGCCCGGGTAGTGCCCCACAGCGCCCGCGCCCGCTTTGTCTCGCTGCGCGGCATGACCGAGACCTGGCCGTCGGCGATTTTGGCCTCGACATCGCCATGCACGGTCAGCGACAGCGAGCCGAGCGACCCTTTGGCCGTCAGCACCTGCCCCGCCAGATCGACCGTGACGCCGGCGGGGATCGTCACGGGGTTCTTGCCGATGCGGCTCATCGCATATTCCTTAGTGCCCTTGGCCTCAGAATACCCGGCACAGCACTTCGCCGCCGACCTTGGCAACGCGGGCTTCGCCGTCCGACATGACCCCACGTGGGGTCGACAGGATCGAAATGCCGAGGCCGTTATAGACCCGCGGCAGATCGGAGAGCTTCGAATAAATCCGCCGCCCCGGCTTCGACACGCGCGAGATCTCGCGGATCACCGGCTCGCCGTCGACGTATTTCAACTCGATCTTCAGCTCCGACACGCCGGGCCGGATGTCATCCTTGCTGAACCCGCGGATATAGCCTTCGCGGCGCAGCACTTCGAGCACGTTGGCGCGCAGCTTTGACGCTGGCGCCGCGACGATGGCCTGACGCGCCCGCTGGCCGTTGCGGATGCGGGTCAGCATATCGCCGAGCGGATCGCTCATCGACATCGATGTCGTCTCCCTACCAGCTCGACTTGACCATGCCCGGGATCAGCCCGGACGAGGCGAGCTCGCGCAGCGCGATGCGCGACAGTTTGAACTTGCGGTAATACCCCCGCGGCCGGCCGGTCAGCGTGCAGCGGTTGTGCAGCCGGGTATCCGAGCTGTTGCGCGGCAGCTTGGCGAGCTTGAGCTGCGCCTCGAACCGGTCCTCGGGGGCCGCGTCGCGGTCTCGGGCAAGCGCCTTGAGCCGCGCGCGGCGCGGGTTGATCCGCTTGACCAGCTTCGCGCGGTACGCGTTCTTTTCGATCGAGCTCTTCTTTGCCATGGGATTCGAATTCTCCGCGGGCAATCAATTCATGAACGGCATGTCAAAGCCCTTCAAAAGGGCCTTGGCTTCGGCGTCGGTCTGAGCGGTCGTGACGATGACGATGTCCATCCCGCGTACCGTGTCGACCCTGTCGTAATCGACCTCGGGGAACACGAGCTGCTCCTTGAGGCCCAGCGCATAGTTGCCGCGCCCGTCGAAGCTGCGCCCCGACACGCCGCGGAAATCGCGCACGCGCGGCAGGGCGATCGTGATCAGGCGGTCGAGGAACTCGTACATGCGCTCCCGCCGCAGCGTCACCTTGACGCCGATCGGCATGTTCTCGCGCAGCTTATAGGTCGCGATCGAGCGCTTGGCGCGCATCACCACCGGCTTCTGCCCGGCGATCGCGGTCAGGTCGCCGACCGCGGCGTCGATCTTCTTCGAATCCTGCACCGCCTCGCCGACGCCCATGTTGATGACGATCTTCGACAGCCGCGGCACCTGCATCGGATTGCCGTAGCCGAATTCCGTCATCAACGCGCCGCGCACTTCGGCTGCGTAGCGTTCCGCAAAGCGGGTGGTCATACCGTCGTCCTCACTTGTCGATCACCTCGCCCGACCGGCGGGCGACGCGAACCTTTTTGCCGCCGTCGAGCACCTTGTAGCCGATCCGGGTGGGCTTCCCCGAGCCCGGGTCGACATGCGCGACGTTCGAGATGTGGATCGTCGCTTCCTTGTCGACGATGCCGCCGGGGTCGCCCATGCGCGGCTTCTGGTGCCGCCGCGCCATGTGGACGCCCTGCACGATCAGCCGGCGGTCCTCCGGGAACACCTTCAGCACCTCGCCGCTGCGGCCCTTGTCGCGGCCGCTGATGACGACGACGTTGTCGCCCTTCTTGATCTTGAGCTTGTTCGCCATCGCTACAGCACCTCCGGTGCGAGCGAGGCGATCTTGAGGAACTTGCGGGCGCGCAGTTCGCGGGTCACCGGGCCGAATACGCGGGTGCCGATCGGCTCGCCCTGGCGGCTGATCAAGACCGCCGCGTTGCGGTCAAACCGGATCGCGCTGCCGTCGGTACGGCGGATCGGGGTCGCGGTGCGCACGATCACGGCGCGATGCACGTCGCCCTTCTTGACGCGGCCGCGCGGGATCGCCTCCTTGACCGAGACGATGATCACGTCGCCAACCGACGCGGTCCGGCGCTTCGATCCGCCCAGCACCTTGATGCACTGCACCCGCCGCGCGCCGGAATTGTCGGCGACGTCGAGGTTCGTCTGCATCTGGATCATGCGGCGTCTCCTTCGGCCGCGGCTTCAGCCTCGCCTTCGGCGGCGCGGGCGCGGCGGCGTGCGAGGCCCGGCGCGACGTCGGTCGCGGCGCTCAGCACGATCCAGCTTTTGCGCTTGGAGATCGGACGGCATTCCTCGATCTGCACCGCGTCGCCGGTGTGGAATTTGTTCTGTTCGTCATGCGCGGCGTATTTTTTCGAGCGCGTGACGTATTTCTTGTAGATCGGATGCATCACGCGGCGGTCGACGCGCACGACGACCGTCTTGCTCTGGACGTCGCTGACGACGACCCCTTGGAGAATGCGTTTGGGCATGTGCCTTCCTCGGTCCCCGTCGCCTAGTTGCCGGCCGCTTTTCGGCGGACGCGCTCGCCGAGGATCGTCTTGATGCGCGCAATGTCCCGCCGCGCCTGGCGAAACCGCGCCGTGTTTTCGAGCTGCCCGCTGGCCCGCTGAAAACGCAGGTTGAAAATCTCCTTGCCGAGCGTGTCGAGCTCGACGGAGAGCTCGTCGTCGGTACGCGGGCGGATGTCGGTGGCTCTGGTCATACCCCCTCCTCGCCCGGGCGGATCACGATGCGGGTGGCGATCGGCAGCTTGGCGCTGGCGAGCTCGAATGCCTGGCGCGCGATGTCGACCGTCACCCCGTCGAGCTCGAACATGATCCGGCCTGGTTTCACCCGGCAGATCCAGAATTCCGGCGAGCCCTTGCCGCTGCCCATGCGCACCTCGGCGGGTTTCGACGACACCGGCACATCCGGGAACACCCTGATCCACACGCGGCCGACGCGGCGGATATGGCGGGTGATCGCGCGCCGCGCCGCCTCGATCTGGCGCGCGGTGATGCGTCCCGTCTCGGTCGCCTTCATCCCGAAGGCACCGAAATTAAGCGCGGTCCCGCCCTTGGCGAGCCCGTGCACGCGGCCCTTATGCGCCTTGCGGTACTTGGTGCGTTTGGGGGAGAGCATGATCGTCCTTCAGTCCCTGGGGCCTCTAGTCGCGGTCGCGCGGGCGACGGTCGCGGTCCCGATCGCGGTCACGACCGTCGGCGGGCTGGCCCTCGGCCATTTTCTTGTCCTGCGCCATCGGGTCGTGGGCGAGGATCTCGCCCTTGAACACCCAGACCTTGACGCCGCAGGTGCCATAGGTGGTCTTGGCCGTGCTGGTGCCGAAATCGATGTCGGCGCGCAGCGTATGCAGCGGCACTCGACCCTCGCGGTACCACTCCATCCTGGCGATCTCGGCGCCGCCGAGCCGGCCGCCGCAATTGATGCGGATGCCTTGCGCGCCAAACCGCATCGCCGATTGCACCGCGCGCTTCATCGCCCGGCGGAACGCGACGCGGCGTTCGAGCTGCTGGGCGATGCCGTCGGCGATCAGCTTGGCGTCGATCTCGGGTTTTCTGATTTCGACGATGTTGAGGCTGACTTCGCTGTTGGTGATCTTCGCCAGGTCGAGGCGCAGCTTGTCGATGTCGGCGCCCTTCTTGCCGATGACGACGCCGGGCCGGGCCGAGTGCAGCGTGATGCGCGTCTTGCGCGCCGCGCGCTCGATCAGGACTTTCGCGACCGCCGCCTGCGTCAGCCGGCCGTCGAGGAATTTCCGCAGCTTCAGATCGTCATGAAGCAGGGCGCCATAATCCTTGCGCGCAAACCAGCGCGAGTCCCAGGTCCGGTTGATGCCCAGGCGCAGCCCGATCGGATTGACCTTTTGACCCATTAGGCAGCCTCCTCCGGCCGTTCGCGGACGATCACGGTCAGGTGTGAAAACAGCTTCTCGATCCGCGCCGAGCGGCCGCGGCCGCGGGTGTGGAACCGCTTCATCACAAAAGCCCGGCCGACCGTCGCCTCTTTGACGTACAGCCGGTCGACGTCGAGCTGGTGGTTGTTCTCGGCGTTGGCGATCGCCGCCTGCAACACCTTCTTCACATCGCGCGAGATGCGCCGATGCGAGAACGTCAGCTCGGCGAGCGCGCTCTGGGCGCTCTTGCCGCGGATCGATTCGGCGACGAGGTTGAGCTTGCGCGGGCTGATCCGAAGCGCGCGCAGAAACGCGGATGCTTCGGTGTCGGGCAGCCGGCGTTCGGCCTTCGGCTTGCTCATCTCAGTTCCTCTTGGCCCGCTTGTCGCCGGCGTGGCCGTAGAAGGTCCGGGTCGGCGAGAACTCGCCGAATTTGTGGCCGATCATGTTCTCGGTCACCAGCACCGGGATGAATTTATGGCCGTTGTAGACGCCAAAGGTCAGGCCGACGAATTGCGGAAAGATCGTCGAGCGCCGCGACCAGGTGCGGATCACCTCGTTGCGCCCCGAACCCCGCGCCTTCTCGGCCTTCTTCAGCATATAGCCGTCGACGAACGGCCCCTTCCAGACTGAGCGAGCCACCGCGCTCTCCTCTCTACCGCGTCTGCTGGCGACGCCGGACAATCAGCCGGTCGGTCGCCTTGTTCTGACGCGTCTTCTTGCCCTTGGTCGGCTTGCCCCACGGCGTCACCGGATGCCGGCCGCCGGAGCTGCGGCCTTCGCCGCCGCCATGCGGATGATCGATCGGGTTCATCGCCACGCCGCGCACTGACGGGCGGCGGCCGAGCCAGCGATTGCGCCCGGCCTTGCCGATCACGATGTTCTGGTGGTCGGGGTTCGACACCGCCCCGATCGTCGCCCGGCATTCCGAGCGGACCATGCGCAACTCGCCCGAAGTGAGGCGCAAGAGGGCGTAGCCCTGGTCGCGGCCGACCAGCTGGACATACGTGCCGGCCGAGCGCGCGATCTGCCCGCCCTTGCCCGCCTTCATCTCGACGTTATGGACGATCGTGCCGAGCGGCATGTTCCTGAGCGGCATCGCGTTGCCCGGCTTCACGTCGACCCGGTCGCCCGACACCACCGTGTCGCCGACCTTCAGCCGCTGCGGCGCCAGGATGTACGAGAGATTGCCGTCGGCGTACTTGATCAGCGCGATAAAGGCGGTGCGGTTGGGGTCATACTCGATCCGCTCGACCGTCGCCGGCGAATCGTCGGTGGTGCGCTTGAAGTCGACCGCGCGGTAGCGCCGCTTGTGCCCGCCGCCGCGGAACCGGACCGTCGTGCGGCCGGTGTTGTTGCGTCCGCCCTTTTGCCGCAGGCCCTCGGTCAGCGCCTTGACGGGCTTCCCCTTCCACAGCTCGCTGCGGTCGACGATGACGAGGTGCCGCTGGGACGGGGTGATCGGGTTGAATGATTTGAGTGCCATCTCGGATCCTCGCCCCTCAGATCCCGGTCGTCACGTCGATGCGCGAGCCCGCGGCCAGCGTGACGATCGCCTTTTTATAGTCCGAGCGCTGGCCGATATGGCCTCGCGCCCGCTTGGTCTTGCCCTGCATGCGGATCGTGTTGACCGCCGCGACCTTGACGTCAAACAGGCCCTCGACCGCCTGCTTCACGTCGCGCTTGGTCGCGTTGAGCGACACGCGAAACGTGACCTGGTTGTGCTCGGACGCGTTGGTCGCCTTTTCGGTGATCACCGGCGTGCGGATGACCGCGTACATCTGCTCGCGCGTGAGCGCGGGCGAGGTTCGCGGGATGACGCGAAAGCGGCTCATTTGAGGCGGGCCTCCAGCGCTTCGGCCGCGGCGCGGGTCAGGACCAGCGTGTCGCGGCGCAGGATGTCATAGACGTTGGCGCCCTGCTGCGGCAGCACGTCGACCTTGGGGATGTTGCGCGCGGCGCGGGCAAAGCCCTCGTCGACCGCGGCGCCGTCGATGATCAGCACCGAGTCCCAGCCGAGCGCGTCGAACTGCGCGCGCAGACCCTTGGTCTTCGCGTCCTGCACCGACGCCGCGTCGATCACGACCAGCTTGCCCTCGGCCTGCTTCGCCGACAGCGCGGTCTTGAGGCCGAGGCGGCGGACCTTTTTCTGCAGGTCGAACTCGTGGCTGCGCACGACCGGGCCGAAGATCACCGCGCCGCCGCGGAATTGCGGGCTGCGGCGGCTGCCCTGGCGGGCGCGGCCGGTGCCCTTTTGCTTGTACGGCTTTTGCGTCGTGCCGCTGATGTCGCTGATGCCCTTGGCCTTGTGCGTCCCGGCGCGGCGCTTGGCGAGCTGCCAGTTGACCACGCGGAACAGGATGTCGCGTCGCACCGGCACGCCGAACACCTCGTCCGACAGCTCGATGTCGCCGACTTCCTTGTTGTCGAGGTTGCGCATGGTCAGCTTCATGACGCGCTCTCCCCAGAGGCGCCTTCGGCGGCGGCTTCCGGCGCCGCGCTCTCGGCGCCGCGCAGCGCCGCCGGGAACGGCAGGTCGCTCGGCATCTTGCGCTTGATCGCGTCCTTGATCAGGACCCAGCCGCCCTCGCTGCCGGGCACCGCGCCCTCGATCATCAGCACCCCGCGCTCGGCGTCGGCGACGATGACCTTGAGGTTGTGCGTGGTCACCCGGCGGGCCCCCATGTGACCGGCCATCTTCTTGTTCTTGAATGTTTTTCCGGGATCCTGGCGCTGGCCGGTCGAGCCCAGGCTGCGGTGCGAGACCGACACGCCGTGGGTCGCCCGCAACCCGCCGAAATTCCACCGCTTCATACCGCCGGCAAAACCCTTGCCGATGCTGGTGCCGACGACGTCGACGAGCTGCCCGGCCACGAAATGCGCCGCCGTGATCTCGGCGCCGACCTCGACCAGCGCGTCCTCGGACACGCGGAACTCGGCGAGCTTCTTTTTCGGCTCGACCTTGGCCTTGGCGAAGTGGCCGCGCTGCGGCTGGGTCACGTTCTTGACCTTGGCCGTGCCGACGCCGAGCTGCAGCGCCGTATAGCCGTCCTTGTCGGTCGTGCGCTGGGCGACGACCTGGCAATTGTCGACCTTGAGCACCGTCACCGGGACGTGGGTGCCGTCGTCGGTGAACAGGCGCGTCATGCCGAGCTTTTGCGCGATCAAACCGGTCCGCATCACACGATCCTCAGAGCTTGATCTCGACATCGACGCCGGCGGCCAGGTCGAGCTTCATCAGCGCATCGACGGTCTGCGGGGTCGGGTCGACGATGTCGAGCACGCGCTTATGCGTGCGGATCTCGAACTGCTCGCGCGATTTCTTGTCGACATGCGGCGAGCGCAGCACGGTGTATTTCTCGATCTTGGTCGGCAGCGGGATCGGGCCGCGCACCCGCGCCCCGGTCCGTTTGGCCGTGTTGACGATCTCGCTCGTCGACTGGTCGAGCACGCGATGATCGTAGGCCCGCAAGCGAATGCGGATGTTTTGGCCTTCCATTTTTCTATCCGTTCTTTCGCGAGCCTTGCCGACCTACTTGATGATCTTTGCGACGACGCCGGCGCCGACGGTGCGGCCGCCTTCGCGGATCGCGAACCTGAGCCCCTCGTCCATCGCGATCGGCACCAGGAGCTCGACCTCCATCGTCACGTTGTCCCCGGGCATCACCATCTCGG
>DATAUV010000098.1:0-9288 GCA_036268075.1 Allostellaceae bacterium
CATCTTGCAGGGACCGCACCATTCCGCCCAGAAATCGACGAGCACCGGCTTGTCGGCGCGGAGCACGTCGGCGTCGAAATTGCTGTCGTTGACCGGCGTCGGCTTCATGGCAAACCTCTATCTACCTGCGCTGAGATTAGGGGAGCCGGATTTCCGCCGTCAAGGTGAGGGCCCCGCACTGCCGACATGGCGACATGAGAGACGCGGATAGCTGGCGCTAGTCGCCGTGGTCTTTGGCCCATTTGGCGACCTCGGCATGGGTCGCGAACCACACGCCGGGCTTGGCCTGAGCCATGCGGATCAATTCCTCGATGATCCAGATGCGCGAGCGATAACCGATGACATGCGGATGCATCGTCAACTGGAAGATGCCGCCTTCTTCGTAGGCCGCCTCGAATTCGCGGCGGAAAATATCGAGCACATCGGCCGGCGGGGTGTAGGGGCGCAGCGAGGAAAAACGGTTCATCATGAAATAGACCGCGTCGTCGCGTACCCATTCGACCGGCAGTTCGACGACCCCGCAGGGTTTGCCGTCGAGCAGCAGTTCGTAGCAATCCTCATCCGACATCAGCGACGAATCGTAGAGGAGGCCCATCTCCGCCTCGATCGACAGCGTGTTCCAGGAAAAATCCCAGGACGGCGTGCGCATCCCGACCGGCCGCACGCCGCTGGTCTTTTCGAGTACATCCGCGGCGCGCAGCGTCAGGTCGCGCTCGGCCTCGTAGGGCAGGATCGAGTTCAGCTCGTGGATCCAGCCGTGGATGGCGACCTCATGGCCCTCGGCGATGATACGGCGCTGCTCGTCGGGGTGCAGAAGCGCGGTCACGGCGGGCACATAGAAGCTGCCCTGAACCCCGTATTTCTTGAGGAGGTCGAGGATGCGCGGCACCCCGACCCGGGCGCCCATCTGACCCCAGGCGAGCCGGCCGATCGATTTTCCCCCTTCGCGCAAATCGCTCGTCTCGTGGTCGCTGTCCCATGACAGCGCGACGGCGCAGCGCGCGCCGCCCGGCCACTCCGTCGGCCTCAGCGCCTTGCCGGCGCGGACCCGGTCGACCAGCTTGCGCCAGTGCTCCTCCGGCCATTGCCAGGGTTCGAGCGGATTTTCAGGGCGTTCGGTGGCCATTTGCGGGACTCCCAGGGGCGGGACAGGGGCTGGAACGTCCCTCGTAATACCGCCGCTCGTTACCCGCCCGCAACCTCGTCGCCGGGGATGCGCCACCGGATCGTCGCGAGGTCGAACAGCACCAGGCACCCCGCCGCGGCGGCGAACGTCCCGGGGACGCCGACGACGCTGGCCACAAGGCCCCAGGTGGCGCTGCCCAGCGCCATCATCCCGTTGAAGACGATCATGAAGATCGACAGCCCGCGGGCGCGCACCCACGCGGGCAAGGCCGCCTGCGCGGCGACGTTGACCGTCGCGACCACGGCGACCCACGCCGCCCCCGCCGCGAGCAGCACCGGGATCGCGCTCCACAGCGCGCCGCACCCCGCGAGCGCGGCCAGCAACGCCGCGGAGGCGAGGCTGCCGACCCGGGCGATCCGGTCGGGCGAGTGGCGCGCCCGCCAATGCGGCAGCAGCACGACGGCGGCGATCCCGCCGGCGCCGAGACAGCCGAGCAGGAGCCCATAGATCCCGGCCCCGCCGGTGACCTGGTCCCGCGCGACCAGCGGCAGCATCGAGAAATAGATGCTGGCGCAGAACGCATAGCCGCCCGAGCGGATCAGCGTCGCCCGCGTCCCCGCCGCGCCGAGCGTGTGGCGGAGGCCGCTGACGATTGCGGTCACCATCCACTCGCCGTCGCGATGCGCCTGCGGCAGCCGCGGCAGCCAGCGCAGCAGAACCCCGATCACGCCGAGATAGAACAGCCCGTTGACGAAAAACGGCGCGGCGACGCCGGAGCCGAGGATCAACGCCCCGCCGATCGCCGGCCCGATGACGCGGGCAAGGTTGATCCCGATGCTGTTGAGCGACACCGCCGGGGCAAGCTCGCCGCGCGGCACCAGGTCGGGGACGATCGCCTGGAACACCGGCCCGCTAAAGGCGAGCATCGTCCCGAACAGGAACGAGGTCACGAGGATCACGGTCGGGGTGGTGTAGCCGAGCGCCGTCGACAGGCCGAACGACAGGGTCACGGCGAGCGAGGCGATCTGCAGCACGATCAACAGGCGCCGCCGGTCGACGACATCGCCGATCGCCCCCGCCGGCAGCGCGAACAGGAACACCGGCAGGCTCGCGGCGGCCTGGACCAGCGTCACCATGACCGGGGTCGGCCGCAGCTCGGTCATCAGCCACGCGGTGCCGACATTGCCGAGCCATATCCCGATATTCGCGGTAAGGCTCGCGATCCAGACCGCGCGGAAGGTCGGGATCGCGAGCGGCGTCCAGGCCGAAACCCGGGCCTGCCGCCGGTCCGTGGGTAACGCGTCGGTCATCAGGATGATTTTGGATCGAACCCGGGAAATTGGTCGGAGCGGAGAGATTCGAACTCTCGACCCTCAGCACCCCATGCTGATGCGCTACCAGGCTGCGCTACGCTCCGACCGGGCCTTGCGAGGGACGCGGATCATACCGATGCGGCGTGGGCGGCGCAACGCGGGGTTAGCGGCATCTGTAGGATGGGCCGAGCGGAGCGAAGCCCATCGGGCCTCTCCCGCGAACGGCGAACGTAACCAAGGCGCTGTTGATGGGCTTCGCCGAGGCTCAGCCCATCCTACGATCGCGCCCTACGACGGGCCGCGGAGCTGGTCGAGGAGAGTGCGTACTTCGAGCAGGTCGCGGCGCGCCTCTTCCAGCGCGGCGCGGTCGACGGAGGGGGCCTCGGGTTCGACGATCTGCGGCACGGGCGCGGCGCGGCGCGGCCGGGGCGGCGGCGCCGGGATCGGATCGAGCGGGAACAGCGTCGCGTCTTCGGGCTCGGCCGCGGATGTCGGGCCGTCGCCGAGCCCGCCTTCCCGCATCAGCTTCTGGACGCCGCGGATCGTGTAGCCGTCCTGATAGAGGCACTGCCGGATGCGGCGCAGCAGGGTAATGTCTTCGGGCCGGTAATAGCGCCGCCCGCCGCCGCGCTTGAGCGGCTTCAACTGCGGAAACTTGGATTCCCAAAAGCGCAGCACGTGCGCCGGCAGGTCGAGGTCTTCCGCGACCTCGCCGATCGTCCTGAAGGCCGAGGCCCGTTTATTGGCCCGTCGGCCGGCTGCGGCCTCGTGTACCTCGCTCACCTCAGCGCGACGATCCCCTGGCTCGGCCACCCGGCGCCGCCAGCGTATGATTGATCTTGTCCTTGAGGGCGTGCGAGGCGCGGAAAACCAGAACCCGGCGCGGGTTGATCGGAACCTCCTGGCCGGTCTTCGGGTTGCGGCCGACGCGCTGGCCCTTTTGCCGCACGGCAAAGCTGCCGAATGAGGAGATCTTGACCATCTCGCCCCGCGCCAATGCGCCTGAAATCTCGGCGATCACGGATTCGACCAGCTCGGCTGACTCGTTGCGCGACAACCCGACCTCTTGATACACCGCCTCGGTGAGCTGAGCGCGGGTAACCGTTTCGCCGGCCATGACGCCCTCCCCTGCTTCAGGGCGAAGTTAGACCGGCGCAAAAATTTCGTCAAATTCCAAAGCGTTGCCGGCGGAAATTTAAGTGCCGCCGAACATCTACCAGCGCACCAGGCTCGCGCCCCAGGTGAGTCCGCCGCCCATCGCCTCCATCAGCACGAGGTGGCCGGGCTTGATGCGGCCGTCGCCGACGGCGTCGTTGAGGGCCAGCGGGATCGAGGCGGCCGAGGTGTTGGCATGGCGCGCGACCGTGTTGACCACACGGTCCGCCGACAGCCCCAGCCGGCGGCCGACCGCGTCGATGATACGGGCGTTGGCCTGATGCGGCACCAGCCAGTCGAGATCGGCCGCCGTGTATCCGTTCGCGCTCAGGGCCTCGTCGACGATCTCGCCGAGATGCTGCACCGCCTGGCGAAAGACCTCGCGGCCCTCCATGCGCAGCAACCCGGTGGTGCGGCCCGACGACGGGCCGCCGTCGACATAGAGGATGTCGTGCTGGGTCCCGTCGCTGTGGAGATGCGTCGAGAGCACGCCGCGGCCGCCGGCATTGGCCTCGGGCACCGCATTCAGCACGATCGCCCCGGCGCCGTCGCCGAACAGCACGCAGGTGCCGCGGTCTTCCCAGTCGAGGATGCGCGAGAACGTCTCGGCGCCGATCACCAGCGCGGTCCGCGCCTGGCCCAGCCTGAGGGCATTGTCGGCGACCGACAGCGCGAAGACGAAGCCGGAGCACACGGCCTGCACGTCAAAAGCGGCGCCGCGCCTCATGCCGAGCTGGGACTGGACCTTGGTCGCGGTCGCGGGAAAGGTGAGGTCGGGGGTTGCGGTCGCCAGCACGATCAGGTCGAGATCGCTGCCGCTCATTCCGGCCCGGTCGAGCGCCCGGCGGGCAGCGGCGACGGCGAGATCGGAGGTAAGCTGTCCCGGCGCGGCAATGCGCCGCTCGGCGATGCCGGTGCGCTGGCGAATCCATTCGTCGGAGGTGTCGAGCCGCGCCGCGAGCTCGTCGTTGGTCAGGACCTGGTCGGGCAGATAGGCACCGCACCCGGCGACCAGCGAGCGAAAGACCATGCCGGTCGGCTACAGCGCGGCCGACGACACCGGCTGCGGTGTCGGCTGCGCGTCGTTGAGGCGTTGCAGCTCGACGCGGATCTTGTCGAGGAACCCGCCCAGCTTCAGATCGATCGCGACGCCGATCGCATTGGCGAAGCCGAATGCGTCGGTCGAGCCGTGACTTTTGACCGCGATCCCGCGCAGCCCGAGAAACATCGCGCCGTTGTAGCGACGCGGGTCGATCCGCGCCTGCATCTTCTTGAGCGCGCCGCGCGCCAGCAGATAGCCGATCTTGGCGAGCGGCGAATAGCTGAATGCCGCGCGCAGCGACGCGCCGAACATCTTGACCGTGCCTTCGGCCGTCTTCAGCGCGACGTTGCCGGTGAAGCCGTCGGTCACGACGACATCGACGGTGCCCGCCATGATGTCGTTGCCCTCGACGAACCCGTAAAAACGGATCGGCGTCATCCCGCCCCGCAGCCGGGCCGCGGCCCCGCGTACCGCGTCGTTCCCCTTCAGATCCTCGGAGCCGACATTCAGGAGACCCACGGTCGGCTCGACGAGGCCCAGCACGGTACGCGCGAAGATGTCGCCCATCAGCGCGAACTGCACGAGGTTTTCGGCATCGCATTCGATATTGGCGCCGAGGTCGAGCATCACGCTCTCACCGCGGCTGGTGGGGAAAAACGTCGCGATCGCGGGCCGGTCGATCCCGGGCAGCGTCTTCAGCACGAATTTTGCCATCGCCATCAAGGCGCCGGTATTTCCGGCGGAGACGACGCCGTCGGCGCGTCCGTCGGCGACCGCGTCGATCGCGAGCCGCATGCTGGTCTGACGGCCGCCGCGCAGCACCTGCGACGGCTTGTCGTCATCCTGTACCATTTCGCTCGTATGGTGAATCGTCGCCATGCTCGCCAGCCGCGGCAGGCGCGCGATCAGCGGCGCGATCCGATCCTGTTCGCCGAATACCAGAAACTTTGTCGCCGGGTGGCGTTCGAGCGCGAGGTCGGCTCCGCTCAGCACCATCGCGGGGGCGTGGTCGCCGCCCATCGCATCAAGCGCAATCGTGATGGTTTCGGCCACCGCTCGCGTGCTCCCCGACGCAACGGACGGCTTACGACGATTGCGCCGGCGGCGGCGCAACCTCGCGGCCATCATAGTGGCCGCAAGACCCGCACAGATGATGCGGCCGCTTCAGCTCGCCGCAATTCGGGCATTCGGCATAGGCCGACCCCTTGAGCGCGTGGTGCGAGCGCCGCATGTTGCGGCGCGACGGCGAGACTTTTTTCTTCGGAACGGCCATCGGTAACTCGTGAAATTGCGTGCGGGCGAAGCCGTGTTATTTAGCGAAAAACCCGGACGGCGGCAACAGCCATGGCGCCACGCCGCCCGGATACCAGGGTTCGGTTATTGTGAACCGGGGGATTGTCCGAGCCCGCGCAATACCGCGAAAGGGCCCTCGTCGTCGACGGCTTCGTCGATCTCGACCGCCGCATCCGGCAGGTGCGGGAACGGTGGCAGCGACAGGGAAAATTCCTGCGCCACCGCCTCGCCGACATCGATCGCGTCACCCTCGAGCGGCTCGAAGGCGGGCTCGTCGGCCCCCCCGTCGGTTTCGGCGTCGGGCGGACCGTAGCACAACGCGAAATTGTCGCTGACGGTGCCGGCGACCGGCTCCAGCGAGATCACGCATTCCTGCGTGAACGCCGCCTCGAACGTGGCGTGCAGCAGGATCGTGTCTCCGGGCCTGCGCTCGATCGTGATCCTCGCCGCCAGCCGCTCCAGCCCCAACAGCCCAAAGCGGGCGGCAAGCGCCGCGCATTCGTCCGGCGTCGCGGCGATCTCGTCCTTGAACGGCGCCGCGCCGAACTGCGCCCCGCCGAACTGCGCCCCACCTAGCCGCGCGAGCGGCACGAGGCGCGAGAACTCGGGGGGTCTCATGATGACGCCCCTGACGGGGACCCGGCCGGCTCGCGCGGCAGGCCGAAAATCACGGCCCCGGCGAGCAGCTCGGTCGCCGGCTGGGCGCCGAGATGCGCCGCCTCGTCGCGCAAATACCCCGCCATCGCGTCGACCTGCGCGTCGGTCGGCGTCGCGGTGCCGAAGAGGTTGCGGGTCAGCGCCGCCCGCAGCTCCGGCTCGCGGCCGTCGAGCGCGCGCTCATAGGCATGGATTCGCCCGTAGAACGCCTGCGCCATCTGCTTGACCTCGCGCCCCACGCTCAAATCGCCGGTACCCAGTTCGCGCAGCGACCGGTCGAAATCGGCGAACATCAGGTCGAAGAACGACTGGCCCAGCGCCTGCCCCGGATCGCCTTCGGATTTGAGGCGGTGAAGGTACAGAAACGCATGCAGGCAGATCAGTTCGAACCGCCCGTCGAGCGTGTCGGGGACCCCGCATTGGGTGAAAAACACAGGCCGCCGCGCATACTCGACGACGTGCCGGTAGGCGAGCGAGGTGGCCTCTCGCAGCGGATTGCGTCGAAACAGCGCCATGCTCGCCTTCTCAACCTCCGCGGGAACCGTTGACAGTGATCCGACCGCAGCTACAGTCTGCCCGCGACATGGGCTTCGCCCGCCGCGGTTTCAACGCACATAGGCCCGCCAATCCCATGTTTACCCATCTTCGCTGCCTGAGGCTCGCTGGAGGTCTGGTCACGATCGTCGCGGCCGGCGCCGCCGGCGGCTGCTCCCCCACGGTCGACCAGCGCGGCGACCTCCCCGCGCCCGAGCGGATCGCCAACATCCACGCGGGCCTCACCAAGGAGCAGGTGGTCAAGATCCTCGGCACGCCGTCGAGCATGGGGGTCTTCGACGACAACTCCTGGTACTACATCAGCCGCAAGACGTCGCGCGTTTCGTTCTTTCAACCCGATGTGCTGGATCAGCAGGTCTTCATCGTCAATTTCGACAACAAGGGCGTCGTCCGCGATCTCGGGCACAAGGACATGGCCGACGCGCGGGAGGTGGAGCCCGCGCCGGGCGCCACCCCGGCCCCTGGCCGCGAGCTGACCTTCCTCGAGCAGGTCATCGGCAATGTCGGCCGCTTCAACAAGGGTGCCGGCGCCGGCGGCTCCGGTGCGGGCGACACCGGCGCCGACCGGCAGGCCGGCCCGATGCCCAACGATCCGAACCGCAGCGCCAACTAAGCCGACGGGGGCGGCGCCCCCGCTCCCTCAGCGGCTCCAGACCGCCAGGATCGCGAGCAGCAGCAACGCGACGATGTTGGTGATCTTGATCATCGGATTGACCGCCGGACCCGCCGTGTCCTTATAGGGGTCGCCGACGGTGTCGCCGGTCACGGCCGCCTTGTGGGCGTCGGAGCCCTTGCCGCCGTGGTGCCCTTCCTCGATGTACTTCTTGGCGTTGTCCCAGGCGCCGCCGCCCGAGGTCATCGAGATCGCGACGAAGAGCCCCGTCACGATCGTGCCGATCAGCATCGCACCGAGGGCGCTGAACGCCTCCGACCGGCCGGCGACCGCCGCGATCACGGCATAAAGCACGATCGGAGCCAGCACCGGCAGCAGCGACGGTATGATCATCTCGCGGATCGCCGCACGCGTCAGCATGTCGACCGCGCGGCCGTAATCGGGCTTGGCCGTGCCCTGCATGATGCCGGGGATCTCGCGGAACTGGCGCCGCACCTCGTTGACGATCCCGCCGGCGGCGCGGCCGACCGCGGTCATGCCCATCGCGCCGAACAGGTACGGCAACAGCGCGCCGAGGAACAACCCGATGATCACATACGGGTCCTGCAGCACGAACTGCACCTTGAGGTTCGGGAAGTAATGCGCCAGATCCTCGGTATAGGCCGCGAACAGCACCAGCGAGGCGAGACCCGCCGAGCCGATCGCATAGCCCTTGGTGACGGCCTTGGTGGTGTTGCCGACCGCGTCGAGCGCGTCGGTGGTCTTGCGCACATCGGCCGGCAGATCCGCCATCTCGGCGATGCCGCCGGCGTTGTCGGTGACCGGGCCGTAGGCGTCGAGCGCGACGATCATGCCGGCCAGCGCCAGCATCGTCGTCGCCGCCAGCGCGATGCCGAAGAGGCCCGCGACCAGGTACGAGACGATGATGCCGACACAGATCACCAGCACCGGCAGCGCCGTCGCCTCCATCGATATGGCGAGGCCCTGGATCACGTTGGTGCCGTCGCCGGTGGTCGAGCT
The DNA here is from genome assembly GCA_036268075.1 of Allostellaceae bacterium. Taxonomy (GTDB): domain Bacteria; phylum Pseudomonadota; class Alphaproteobacteria; order ATCC43930; family CGMCC-115725; genus DATARH01. The sequence continues at coordinate 8,775 of DATAUV010000098.1, forward strand.
CTGCGCGATGCTGCGCACCGGGCGATACTCGGTCGAGGTGTAGTACTCGGTGATCCAGACGATAAGGCCGGTGACGACGAGGCCGACCGCCGCGCAGGCGAGCACGTCGCAGCCGGTCAGCGTACCCGAACCCATCGGCATCTTGACCTGAAGCCCGACGAGCCAGTTGACGACCCCGGCGATCGCGATCATCGACAGAACGCCGGTCACGATAAGGCCCTTGTAGAGCGCCCTCATGATGCCCTGGTCGGCGCCGAGACGGACGAAGAACGTGCCGATCACCGACGTGACGATGCACACCGCGCCGATCGACAGCGGCAGCAGCATGATCGTGTCGCGCAGCGGCGGGGCGAAGAAGATGTTCGCGAGCAGCATCGTCGCGACGATCGTGACCGCGTAGGTCTCGAACAGGTCCGCGGCCATCCCGGCGCAGTCGCCGACATTGTCGCCGACATTGTCGGCGATGACGGCGGGGTTGCGGGGATCGTCCTCGGGGATGCCGGCCTCGACCTTG
>DATAUV010000099.1:0-17563 GCA_036268075.1 Allostellaceae bacterium
TTCCTCGAACTCGCCATCAACGGCCACGCCGACGTGATTGTTTCCGGCGACGCCGACCTGCTCGCCCTGCATCCGTTTCGCGGCATCCCGATCGAGACGCCGGCGGCGTTCCTCCGGCGGGTGGAACGGGCTTAGATCACGATCTCCCGCCGCACCCCGCGCACGTCCATCTCGAAGTCGAGGCCCTGGACCGGCGGGCGGCAGTAGTGCCAGACGATTCCCGCGGGAGCCGCGCCCTTGGCGACGATCTCGTCGGCCATCGCCGGGTAGATGTCGAAGACCGTGTACATCTGCGTCGCGGTCACGTCCCCCCAGCCGAAGCCGAGCGGGGCCATGCGCTCGCCCATCACCGTCACGACGAGGCGGGCCTTGTCGCGCATGCCGTCCGGAGACTGGTCGCCGAGGCGAACGGTGCGCGGCCCGTAGGCGCCGCTGTCGCCGCGCGCCTCGCCGCTGCCGGCAGCGACAAAGCCGGCCTTCGCGCCACTCGCCGGCACCGTGTAGCAGAATGCAAACAGCGACGGCTCAGCCGGCGGCGCGATCTCCGGACATACATTCGAGCGCGCGACCGGGTTCACATCGTTCTTGAAAATCCCCCAGCGCTCCAGCCGCTGCACATAGAGGCGGTTGAAGTCGATAAAGCCCTGGTCGGTGAACTGCCCCGGCGACCGCAGCTCGCAGGCGCAAAACGCCTGGCTCGGCCGTCCGAGCGATTTCAGATGCGCCTCGACCGCGTCGAACCCGGCCTGCAGCGGCAGAGGCCGCGCCAGCATCGCCCGCTCGATCTCGTACCCCGGCTCGGCCGCGACCCCGCCCGAGTATTGGAACGCGTGCGTTAGGAACCGGTAGCCGCCGGGGGCGAAGGCTTGAACGGGCATACGGAACCTCCTGTGTCGTCTACCGACGGGCTTCGCTTGCGCTCACCCCATCCTACAAGTTCGGTATCGTAGGATGGGCTGAGCATCCCGAAGCCCATCACCTACCTATCCGATCGGCGCCGTCGCCTGTTCCAGCCACTTCGCCGTCTCGGGGTCGACCAGCGGTGTGATCTCCTCGCGCACCCGGGCATGATACGCGTTGAACCAGTCGACCTCACCGCGGTCGAGCAGGGTTCCGTCCACGAGGTTGCGGTCGATCGGGGCGAGGGTCAGCGTTTCGAAGCACAGCATGTCGCGCCCCTCGCCCTGTCCGTCCTTGGCGTACCATTTCTGCACGACGATCAAATTCTCGATTCGGATGCCGTAGGCGCCGGCCTTGTAGTAGCCGGGCTCGTCCGAGACGATCATCCCCGGCAACAGCGGCTGAGCGTTCGGCGCCTTGGAGATGCGCTGCGGCCCCTCATGCACCGACAGGTAGCTGCCGACGCCGTGGCCGGTGCCGTGGTCGTAGTCGAGCCCCTCCTGCCACAGCGCGCGCCGGGCCAGCGGGTCGAGCTGCGCGCCGGTCGTGCCGGAGGGAAACCGCGCCGTCGCCAGCGCGATATGCCCCTTGAGCACGCGGGTGAAGCGGTCCTTCATCTCGGCGCTGGGTTCGCCGATCGCGATCGTGCGGGTGATGTCGGTGGTGCCGTCGAGGTATTGCGCGCCCGAATCCAAGAGGTAGAGCATCCCCGGTTCGAGCCGCTTTTCCGTCTCGGGGCTGGCGCGGTAATGCACGATCGCGCCGTTCGACCCGGCTCCCGAGATCGTCGGGAAGCTAAGGTCGCGGAAATGCTTCCCCGCCGCGCGCAAGGCTTCGAGCCGGTCGCTCGCCGCGATCTCGCGGAGGTCGCCGCGCGGCGCCTCCCGCGCGAGCCAGGCGAGGAACTTGGTCACCGCGGCGCCGTCGCGGCGATGCGCGGCGCGGGTGCCGTCGAGCTCGACCGGGTTCTTGCACGATTTCGGCAACAGGCACGGATCGGCGGCGCGGTGGATGGCGGCGCCGGCCGCGCCGAGGCGATCGAACACCCAGGACGACGCCGTCCCCGGATCGGCCTGCACCCGGCCCTCCTTCGCCAGCGCGTCGAGCGCCGGACCGAGCCGTTCCGGCGGCTCGATCACGACGCCGTTGCCGAGATGCCGCTCGATCCCGGCCACCAGCTTGCGCCGGTCGACAAAGAGGGTGACGCCGGCATCGGCGCGCAGGATCGCGAAAGACAGCGGCAGCGGCGTATGCGGCACGTCGCCGCCGCGGATATTGAGGAGCCACGCGATCGATTCCGGCATCGTCAGCACCGCCGCGGCGACGCCTTCCGCGGCCAGCCCCGCCGCGAGCCGGGCGCGTTTCGCCTCGGCGGTCTCGCCGGCGAATTCGGTCGGCTGCGGCCGCACCGGCGCGAGCGGCGGCGGCGGCTGGGCGGGCCAGACCTTGTCGAGCGGGTTGTCGTCGACCGCGCGCAGCGTCGCGCCGGCGCGCTCGACGCCGGCGCGCAGCCGCTCGACCTCGTTCGGCGTGTGCAGCCACGGGTCGTAGCCGACCACATCGCCTTTGGCGATCGCCGTGCCGACCCAGCGCAACGGATCCTCGCTGAGATGGTGCTGCTCGAACAGCTCGGTATCGACCTGCGCCGCGGCCTGCAGCGTGTAGCGGCCGTCGACAAAGATCGCCGCTCGCTTCGCCAGCACCACCGCCGCGCCGGCCGAGCCGGTGAACCCGGTCAGCCAGGCGAGCCGCTGGCCGCGCTGGGGCACGTACTCGCCCTGGTATTCGTCGGCGCGCGGCACGATGAACGCGGCGAGCCCGCGCGTTGCCAGCTCGTCCCGCAGCGCCTTGAGCCGCGCCGGCCGCGGCATCGCGGCGAAATCGCCGGTCGAGATGCCGTCGCGATAACTCTCGGCGAGCTGCTTCTTCAGGGCTTCCAGCGCCTCGGCGAGCGGGGCCGGGGTCGGGTCGGCGACCAGCAAATGCCAGCCGGTGCCGATCTCCTCGGGCGCCGCCAGCACGCCGCCGATCAGCGCCGCGACCCCGTCCGCGTCACAGGCCGAGCCGGCCTCTTCGAGCAGCCGCGCGAGACGGGCGCGATCCTGAGCCGTCGCCATCGCCTCAATCCATCACCGCGATCGACACCGGCGGCCGCAATTCGAGGCAGACCGACAGCGCCTGGTGCAGCTCGTTGTCGAGGAAGCCGCGGAACACGGCCTCGCTGCCGGGCGGCAGATGCTCCATCGCCGGGAGCGCCGTCTGGGTCAGCGCGTAGTCGAAGCGCGGCGCCCATTTGCGCGCGCCCAGCCGCGCCGTCGTCGAGCAATTGTCGACCATGAACGCGACATCCTTGAAATCCATGTACGGGTTCAAGGAATCGATCGCCTCGATGATCGACTCGTTGACGATCTCGGAATAGGGGTGGCCGCGTTCGCGCAAGAGATCGGCCTGAGCCATCATCGTCGCGACGTAGACCCCGGCGGTCACCGGATCGACGGCGGCCTCGCGGTTGGTCTTGAGGTTGCGCCCGACCTGCCACATCTCGGTCCCGGCGATCTCGCTCATCGGATAGCGCTTCATCCGGTCGGCGGCGTTGACGACGCTGCGGATTTCGTTGCCGCAGGCGACCTCGTCATAGATCTCGGTCAGGATGTCGCCGGCCGGGGCGTAGGTGGCGCAATAGGCGCGCTTGAACGCGTCCTTCCCGGCCGCGTCGAGCCCTTCGTAGACCCCGACCAGCCCATGCGCCGAGATCGCACGCGAGATCGGTGCGGTGATGCTCTTCGCTGAATCAAGAAACGCATCGTCCTGCACGCGCCCCTGGCTGCGGAAATAGCGGTAGAGGCTCTCGACGATCCCGTGCACCGCGCCCAGGAGGATGCCGCGCTCGCCGAAAATGTCGGATTTGTACTCGTGCTCGAGCGTCGTCTCGAACGTCACCGGCGAGCCGAGCCCGATCGCCCAGGCCAGCGCGTAATCGGTCGCCTTGCCGTCGATGTCCTGGTGCACGGCAAAGCTGCAATTGATCCCGGCCCCGTTGACCTCGCGCCCCTGCACGTAGAGGCGCCGCACCGAGGGTCCCATCCCTTTCGGGCACACGCCGATGACGTTGATATCGGGGCGAAAGCTCTCGCCCTGGCTTTGCAGGTGCCCGACGAGGAACCCGTGCGACAGGCCCAGCGTCGCGCCCGGCTTCAGGGCCGCGCTGATCCGTTCGTAATTCTGCGCCTGCGCCGCGTCCGAGATCAGCAGCAGTACGAGGTCGCTTTCGGCGATCACCGCGTACATCTCGCCGAGCGTGCCGTTGGCCTCAGTGAACCCGGCCTTTTCCGCCGCCGGGATCGATGCCGAGCCCGGACGCAGGCCGATCTTGACCCGGATCCCGCTATCCGCCAGCGACTCGCGGAGGTTCTGCGCCTGGGCCGGCGCCTGCGACGACCAGCCGAGCACGCCGATCTGCTTGATGCCGGCAAACGCCTTCGGCAGCAGCGGAAACAGGTGCCGCCCGCCGCGGACGATCCATTCCTCCTTGCTGCCCAGATTGATCTTTTCGCTTTGAAACACCCGCGAGCTGAACGCCATCATCCTTCTCCGCAAACGCGCCGGCGCACTCTATCGCAGAATGCCGTCCGGCGCGCGTTTTCGCCATCCGGCGATGCTGCGCTGCGAGATCATGTCTCGTTAATCTGTCAGTTCTACTGTCCTAGTGCATGGCTGTGATGCGCCGAAGTGGCTGGTCGAACCGCATCCAACGGACCATTTGTGCACTGCAGTATTTTGGTCAAAGGAGCCTAACCATGTCCGTCGTCGCACTCTTTGCCGCCGCCCGCGATGCGCTGGCCGCCCGGCGCCGCCGCACGCGCGCCTATACCGAGTTGGCCGCGCTCGACGACCGCTCGCTCGCCGATATCGGCATCCATCGCTCGCAGATCCCCGAGATCGTCACCCGCGCCCAGTGCGCCGCGAAGCAGGCCCGGCCGACCCACAGCCAAGCCGCTTCCGAGCGCGCCAGCTTTCTCGGCGGTCACGGTCTGGCGCGCTAACCCGCGCCCAGAATTTCCGAGCAAAGAACCGTTCCCGAGCCGAGAATCAACGTCGACCACTCGCCGATCGTGATCCGCCGCACCAGGCGGAGCCCGCATCGGCGATAGGCCGCCAGCACATACGCCTCCTGCCGGGTCAACAGGCCCGACAGGATGGCGATACCGCCCGGAGCAATGGCTCGCGAGAGATCGCGAGCCATTTGCGCGAGCGGCCGCGCCAGGATGTTGGCGAAGATCAGATCGTAACGCCGCCCCTTGAGCGAGCGGCTGCGAAACCCCGGCGCGCACTCGACCCGCACCCGCCCCGCTAGCCCGTTGCGCCGCACGTGATGCCGCGCCACCCGCACCGATTCCGCGTCGATGTCGCTCGCCCGCACCCGCCGCGCCAGCCGCCGCGCCGCGCCGATCGCGAGAATGCCGCTCCCGGTGCCGATATCGAGCGGCGCCCGAAACCGCCGACCCCGTGCAAGCTGATCCAGCGCGAGTAGACACCCGCTCGTCGACGGGTGCTCCCCGGTCCCGAACGCGCTCGCGGCGTCGATCTCCAGCGCGATCGCCCCGTCCCGCGCCGGCGGCTGCCAATGCAATCCATGCACGAGGAACCGTCCGACCCATAGCGGCGGAAACGCCCGCTTGGTCTCCTCCAGCCAATCACGCTCGACGACCGGCTCCTCGAACAGAGCGAGCACCTCGCCACCCGCGCCGGAGGCCGCGAGCCGGACCCGAACCTCCAACTCCGCGTCGAGCCGCCGCGCTTTCGCATAGGCGTCCAGCCGCCACAGATCGCCCGCCTCGTCGGTCTCGAAGAGGCTCAACCCATCCGCCCCCTCGTCGAGCAGCGTCGCCACCGCCGCCGCCGCCTCGGCGCCGTGGAGTTCCACGCTGACGCGCAGGATGCGGCTAGCCATCGCGGTCACCCACCAAACGCCGTCACCCCGGCGAAGGCCGGGACCCACCCTTCAGCCGCACGAGAAGCGGAGAAGTGGGTTCCGGCCTTCGCCGGGATGACGAATGTGAGGGGGCTACAGGGACGAATGTGAGGGGGCTACAGGTAGGTGTCATGGGACCTGAACCCGTTCGACAAAGGCGTCCATCACCTTCTTGTCGCCGGCATGCTCGAAATCGATCGCGAGCTTGTTGTCCTCGACGGCGCGGATCACGCCGTAGCCGAATTTCTGGTGGAACACCCGCTCGCCGACCGAGAAGCCGCCGATTTTCTGCACCTCCTGCCCGCGCCCCGGCACGCGGCTGGTTTCGATCAGCACCGGGGGGCGCGGCGGGGTGTGGCTCATCCGCTCGCCGCCGCCGCCGGTCCGGGCGGTGGTGTTCCAGCTCGACCCCCACGGCGACGACGCGGCCCAGCCGCCGGCGCCGCCGAGCCCGGGCTCGGTTTCCATCTCGATATGGTCGCCCGGCAATTCGTCGACAAAACGCGACCGCGCCGAGGATTGCCATTGCCCGTGGATGCGCCGGTTGGCGGCGAACGACACCAGCGCCCGGCGCCGCGCCCGCGTCAGCCCGACATAGGCGAGCCGCCGTTCCTCCTCAAGCCCGCCGAGCCCCTGCTCGTCCATCGAGCGCTGGCTCGGGAACAGCCCTTCTTCCCACCCGGGCAGGAACACCGTGTCGAATTCGAGCCCCTTGGCGCTGTGCAGGGTCATCAGATTGACGAGGTCACCGCCCGAATCGGCGGCGTTGTCCATGACCAGGCTGATGTGTTCGAGAAACCCGGTCAGGTTCTCGAACTCGGCCATCGCGACCACCAGTTCCTTGAGGTTTTCGAGCCGCCCCGGCGCGTCGGGCGCGGTGTCGGCCTGAAGCATCCCGGTATAGCCGCTCTCGTCGAGCACGATCTGCGCGAGATCGGTATGCGCCACGCGCTGCCCCTCGGCGCGCCAGCGGTCGAGCGCCTGGATGAAATTGCCCAGCGAGTTGCGCGCCGCCTTCGGCAATTTGTCGCCGGTGATCAGCATGCGGACCGTCTCGACCAGCGGCATCTGCCCCGCCCGCGCGGCGCCGTGCAGGACCTGGAGGCTCGCGGTGCCGATGCCTCGGCGGGGCGTGTTGACGATGCGCTCGAAGGCGAGGTCGTCGGCCGGCTGCTGTATGAGGCGCAGATACGCCAACGCGTCGCGGATCTCCGCCCGTTCGTAAAACCGCGGGCCGCCGATCACCCGGTAGGGCAGCGCCAGCGCGATGAACCGCTCCTCGAACTCGCGGGTCTGGAACCCGGCGCGCACCAGGATCGCGATCTCCCTGAGCGCATGGCCCTTGCGCTGTTGCGCCTCGATCTCGTCGCCGACCCAGCGCGCCTCCTGCTCGGCGTCCCAGACCCCGCGCACGGCGATCTTTTCGCCCTCTCCGGCGCGGGTCCACAGCGTCTTGCCGAGCCGCCCCCGATTATGCGCGATGACCCCGGCGGCAGCGGCGAGGATGTCGGGGGTCGAGCGGTAGTTTTCCTCCAGCCGCACGATCAGCGCGCCGGGGAAATCGCTTTCGAATTTGAGGATGTTCTCGATCTGCGCACCGCGCCAGCTATAGATCGACTGGTCGTCGTCGCCGACACAGCACAAATTCTTGTGCTGCTGCGCCAACAGCCGCAGCCACAGATACTGCGCGACATTGGTGTCCTGGTACTCGTCGACGAGGATATAGCGAAAGCGCCGCTGATACCCCTCCAGTACGTCCGGATGGCCCGTGAACAGCGTCAAATTGTGCAGCAGCAGATCGCCGAAATCGGTCGCGTTGACGGTTTTGAGCCGATCCTGATAGGCGCGGTAGATCTCGACCGCACGGCCGTTGGCGTAGTCGCCGGCGTCGGCGACCGAGACCTTGTCGGGCACCAGCCCGCGGTCCTTCCACCGCTCGATCATCCCCAGCATCCCGCGCGCCGGCCAGCGCCGGTCGTCGATATTGGCCGCCGCCAGCACCTGCTTGATCAGCCGAAGCTGGTCGTCGGTGTCGAGGATCGTAAAGCTCGACGTCAGCCCGACCAGCTCCGCGTGCCGGCGCAGGATGCGCGCGGCGATCGCGTGGAACGTGCCGAGCCAGACCCCGTCGGCCGCCCCGCCGATCATCGCCTCCAGCCGCTCGCGCATCTCGCGCGCGGCCTTGTTGGTGAAGGTGACGGCGAGGAGCTCGCCCGGAAACGCCCGCCCGGTCGCGAGGATGTGCCCGAGCCGCGTCGTCAATACCCGGGTCTTGCCGGTGCCCGCGCCGGCCAGCACCAGCACCGGCCCGTCGACCGCCTGCACGGCGCGCGCCTGCGCCTCGTTGAGGACGGCGAGATACGGCGCCGACGGGGGCGCCGCGACGGCGGCGGCAAGCTCTGGCATGTCGTCCTTATATAGGAAGCGGCGGCGCCAGGCACAGGACCCGGGAGCGGACCGCGGGCGTCCTGCCCGCATCTGTCTGAGTGCGGGCGAGACGCCCGCGGTCCAGGCTTGCCTCGCGAGGACGTGAATGCGGCAGCGGCGCACAGCCCGCTTCCACCATCGGGTTTTCCTATCCTCGCCGCCGGCTTCACCGTATTTGTGGGGAATGCACGCGGCGATCGTTCTTCTGGTGCTGATCCTGACTTATTTCGGCATGGCGGCCGGGCGAATCGCCTGGCTGCAGGTCGACCGCACCGGGATCGCGCTGCTTGCCGTGATCGCCCTTCTGGCGACCGGCCAGATGACGCTCGACGATTTCGGCAGCGCCGTCGACATGCCGACGATCGCGCTGCTGTTCGCGATGATGATCATCTCGGCCCAGCTCGCCGAATCGGGCTTTATCGACCTCTGCGCCCGCACGATCATCGGGACGCGCGGCGGCGCGGCGGCCCTGCTGGCGGTGACCGTCGCGATCGGCGGTGCGCTCTCGGCGTTTCTTGCCAACGACATACTGATCGTCGCCATGGCGCCGCTTCTCATCGCCGGCGCGCAGGCCCGCGGGCTCGACCCTCGCCCGTTCGCGATCGCGCTCGCCGCCGCGACCAATGCCGGCTCGGCCGCGACGATGATCGGCAACCCGCAAAACATGCTGCTCGGCGCGATGGGCCGGCTCGATTTCTGGCACTTCATCGCGGTCTGCGCGGTGCCGGCCGTGTTTTCCCTGCTGGTCGTGTACGGGGTCGTCTGGTGGCAATGGCACCGGCGCATCGACGACGGCGGCACGCTCACTCCTGTCGATGCCCCCGCGATCGTCGCCCATCCGCTCGACCGCGTGCAGACGATCAAGGGCGGCGTTGCGGTGATCCTCCTGCTCCTGTTGTTCCTGACCTCGCTGCCGCGCGAGACCGGCGCCTTGATCATCGCCGCGCTCCTCCTCGCCAACCGCAAGATCACCAGCCGCACGATGATCGCGGCGATCGACTGGCCGCTGCTGCTGCTGGTGTCGTGCCTGTTCGCGATCACCGGCACCTTGAACCATGCCGGGATCGCCGCGCAGCTTCTGGCGTTTCTCCAAGACCACGGCATATTGCCGAACAGCCTATTGATGCTGACCCCGTTCAGCCTCGTCACCAGCAACGCGATCGGCAGCCTGCCGGCGGCGATGCTGCTGTTTCAGGTGTGGCAGGTGCCGCCGGAAAACGTGCTGTACGCGCTGTCCTTGCTCTCGACCCTCTCGGGTAATCTGATGCTGTCGGGCAGCCTCACCAATGTCTTGATCGCCGAGCGCGCCGAGCGGATGGGCGCGCGGATCGGGTTTCGCGACCACGCCCGCGCCGGCATTCCGATCGTCGCGCTGTCGCTCGCCTTCGCGATCTTGTGGCTCGACCTGACGCATGTGCTGACCATCATGCCGCCGCCGGTCTCCTCGCCGTGACCGCCCCCTTGCGCATCGGCACGCGCGGCAGCGCGCTCGCGCTCTACCAGGCCAATCTGGTACGCGACCGGCTTCAGGCGGCGCACCCGGGCCTCATCCTCGACGTGGTGCCGATCCGCACCACCGGCGACCGCGTGCAGGACCGCCCCCTGGCCGAGATCGGCGGCAAGGGCCTATTTTCAAAGGAGATCGAGGCCGCCCTCATCGAGCGCCGCATCGACCTCGCGGTGCATTCGCTGAAGGACATGGAGACGATCCTCCCCGACGGGCTCGCGATCGGCTGCATCCTGGCCCGCGGCGACCCGCGCGACGCCCTGGTCGGCGGCCGGCTCGCCGATCTGCCTCACGGCACCCGCATCGGAACGGGCTCGCTGCGCCGCCGCGCCCAGCTTCTGCGCCTGCGCCCCGATTTCGACGTCGCGCCGATCCGCGGCAATGTCGACACGCGCCTCGCCAAGCTCGCCGCCGGCGAATACGGCGCGCTGATGGTCGCCTATTGCGGCCTCGACCGCCTCGGACGCGGCGAGGTCGCGACCGAAATCCTGTCCCCGTCGGTGATCCTCCCCGCAGTCGGCCAAGGCGCCCTAGCCGTAGAAATCCGCGCCGACGACGATCCCGTCCGCAGCCTCATCGCCCCGCTCCACGACCCCGCCAGCGCCGCCTGCGTCACCGCCGAGCGCGCGATGCTCGCCGCCCTCGACGGCTCCTGCCGCACCCCGATCGCCGGCCTCGCGACCATCGCCGGCAACCGGATTTCCCTGACCGCGCTGCTGCTGAGCGCAGACGGTAAGGCCGAGCGCCGCGCCCAGGGAGATGCGCCGGTCGCCGACGCCATCCGGCTCGGCGACGAGATCGGCCAGGAATTGCGGAAAGACGCGGGCCCCGAATTCGGCCTCGACTAGCCCTCACCCGTCACGCTGCGCGTGCCCCCCTCTCCCGCAATGCGCGCACTGCGGGAGAGGGTGGCCGAAGGCCGGGTGAGGGCGCGAGCCCACCGAGTTACCGCTTGGGCGGGTGCGCCCGCACGAACTCCTCGTTGACGTCGGCGCCCCACCCCGGGCCCGTGGGCAGCAGCAGGTCGCCGTTTTCGATCACCGGCGGCTTGGTGACGATCTCGTCCTTCCACTTCACGTCGTCGATGTCGATCTCCATGACCTTGAAGTTCGGGATCGCGGCGCAGAAATGGGCGCTGATCAGCGAGCCGAGATGGCCGTTGAAATTGTGCGGTGCGCAGTTGACCTCGAACGAATCCGCCATGTTGGCGATCTTCACCGATTCGAGGATGCCGTTCCACGCCACGTCGACGATCGCGTAATCAACGGACTGGTTCTCGAAATAGGGGCGGAACTGGCGGCGGCCATAGATCGATTCGAGCGAGGCGATCGGCGTGCGGCTGGAATTGCGAATGCGCGCGAGGCCCGGCGGATCGTAGAGGTCGATCTCCAGCCAGACCATGTCCAGCGGCTCCAGCGCCCGTGCCAGCCGGACATAGCCGTCGATCTTGTAGTTGAAGTTGGTGTCGAGGTGCAGCCCGACCCCTTTGCCGGCGCCCTCGCGAAAGGCCGAAAGCTGCTCGACCGCGGCGGCGGCGATGTCGGTATCGGCGTTGAGCTCCGGGAAACCGGGCTGGCCGCCGGTGCCGGGGCCATACATGTAATGCCGCCCCTTCTCAAAGCGGATCAGGTTGGTCTTGAGGCCCTTGAAGCCTTTCTCGCGCACCTCGCGCCCGAGCGCCACGACATCGTCGAGCGTGCGCACCGGACCGACCCCGGCCCATTCCTCGATGCGGTCGGCATAACGCGCGCGGTAGGTGCCGCAATGCGACCAGTAGACCTGCATGCGGTCACGGAAAGGGCCGCCAAGCATCTCGTAGACCGGGATGCCGAGCGCCTTGGCCTTGATGTCGACCAGCGCATTCTCGATCGCCCCGATCGCCTGGGCATTGAGCCCGCCCGCCGCCTGCCGGGTGGCGGCGTAGAGAAAGTTGCTGTGCTTTTCCACCGGGCGCGGGTCCTGGCCGACCAGCCGCGCCGCAAGCTTCTCGATCACCCCGGCGAGTCCCTGCGCCCCATAGCCTTCCATGAATTCCGACCAGCCGACGATGCCCTCGTCGGTGCTGATCTTGACGAACGAATTGACCCGCCAGCCGGCATCGCAATGCAGGGTCTCGACCTTGGTGATCTTCATGGCCGTCTCCTGGACCGCGGGCGTCCCGCCCGCAACTTACAAAAAAAAATGCGGGCGGGACGCCCGCGGTCCTTTTCCCTTCACCCCTTCGCGGCGATCTCCGCCAGCACGGGCTCGATATAGGACAGGAACAGCTCGGGATTTTCGCTGGTCGGGAAGTGACCGAGCCGGCGCATCACGGTCGCCTTTGCGCCCGGCACCGCTTTCGCGACGGCAAGCATGTCGTCCGTCGTCGCCGAGTAGTCGTATTCCCCGCTCAGCAGGTAGAGCGGCGTCCGCGCCGTGTCGATCTCGTGCAGCCGGCTGCGGATGTCGCCGTCGATCCCGTAGAAATAAAGGTCGCCTTTGAACACGCCGGGACCGCTTTGCATGTAGTGCCACAGGGTTTCCCAGCGGTCGGCGGCGGGGCTTTGCGGCGCCATCAGCCCGGACACCGCGCCGGCCGCGACCTCGCCGCCATGCACGTCGCCGCGATGGAGCCAGTCGAGGTCGTAATAGGGCGAGGTATGCGACGCGCTTTCGAGCCCGATCAGCGCCCGGAACGCGGTCGGGTGCCGCACCGCCAGATGCAGCACGACGCGCCCGCCGATCGAGCATCCCATCACCACCGGCCGCTCCAGCCCGAGCGCGGCGATCACCGCCATCGTGATGCCGGTATAGGAATCCGAGGTCAGCCGGTATTCCTCGTCCTGCCACCCCTCGGGCGGCGAGGATTTGCCGTGCCACGGCAGGTCGAACGCGATGACGCGAAAGCGGTCGGTCACCGAGGCGGCGTTCATCAGCCCGCGATATTGCCGCCCATCCGCCCCCGCCGTGTGCAGGCAGACGAGCGGAATGCCGCCCTCCGATGCAGTTGGGCCGGCGCTTTCGAAATAGATGCGGTAATGCCGCCCCTCATAGTCGAGATGGAGGTATTGCCCGGTGACCGGCTCGATCCGCGCGCTCATCGCAGATGCCCCAGCAGCGCCTTCCAATAAAGGAGGCGCGACATGAACGGATGGAGGTCGCCGGCGAGCCTGATCTCCCGCCGCCTCACAAAGGCGAGGATGTCGTGATCGCCCGGCACCGGCTCCGCCGCCAGCATCCGCGCCCACACAGGCTCAGGCCCGATGATCGCGAAATCCGCCGACGGCGTCACCAACGGCCCCTCCCGCGCCTCGATCACACATCCGTCGAGGACGCGCAGCCGAAACTCCCGCTCGCCGACGACAAAGAGGCACGACGCATCGAGAAACCGCCCGCGCCGCAGCAGCGAGGCGTCGCCATTCACCTTATCCGGCAGCGTCGCGATGTCATCAATAACCGTCATTGTCCAGAGGATGGCACAGCGGCGGCGCGATTGACAGGACGCCGCCGGCGCGATATCGACCAACTCAGCCGACCAACTCGAAAGCGCTTCCCGTGCCAAACCGCCATCGCGGACTTCGTGAAGACCCAGTTGCCTTCCGCCCCCATTCAGGCGTCCGTGAGGTACAATCCTCCGCGGCCAAGACCCACCTCCCTCAGCTTCTCGACGAGGTCGAGCGCGGGGCAACGATCGTCATCACCCGCCGCGGACGCCGGATCGCCCGCCTAGTGCCGGAGGAAGGGGGGCAGTGGGAAGAAGCCAGCCGCGCGGTCGATCAACTGCAGGAACTGCGCAAGGGCGCCGGAAAAATGAGCCTTGAGGAACTGCTCGCGTTACGGCACGAGGGTCACAAATACTGATGGCGCTCGTCTTCTGATGGCGCTGGTCGCCGACGCGTCCGTCATCCTCGCCTGGGCTTTCGAGGAGCAATTCGCCAACGCGGAAACAACACTGCAGCGGGTTCGCCGCGAGGCGCTCTTCGTCCCCGCGATCTGGTGGTTCGAGGTCCGCAATGTCCTGGTCCTAAAAGAGCGGGGAGGGCGGCGAAGCGAGCAGCAAAACGCCAGTTTCCTTCAGACTCTGTCCCATCTCGCGGTGCGCATAGACGACATTCCCGACGAAGCGGCAGTCTTGACTCTCGCACGCCGCCACGGCCTCACCGTCTACGATGCCGCCTACCTTGAACTGGCCCAACGCGAAGGCCTCGACCTCGCGACGCTCGACATCGCGCTCGCCGACGCGGCTCGGGCGGAAGGGGTTCCGCTCGTCGGCTAGACCTCTCCACCAATGACAGTAACCCATGCCCAACCGCATGTGTTACGTTCGGCTCATACCCCGTGGGAGCACAAAGTGAAGACGTCAAAATCGAGCGTGAAAATCCGGGCCAACCGGCGGAAAGCCAAGCGAGCGGCGAAGGAACGTCGGCGCCGCGCCCGCTCCGACGGCTGAATCAGCCAACCTCGACCCCCGTGCGTTATGTGATCAGGCCGAAAAATATTTCGCCTGCGGGTGATGCACCACGATGGCCGAGGTGGATTGCTCGGGATCGAGCTGGTCTTCCTCGCTGGGGGTCACGCCCGTCCGGTCGGCGTTGAGCAGGACCGAATAGCTGGCCCTGGCTTGGCGCCACGGTCCCACCGTCTATGATGCGGCCTCTTTCGATCTCGCCCTGAGCGCGAAGGACTCGACCTTGCGGCGCTCGACGCCGAGCTCGCCGATGCCGCGCGCACGGAAGGGGTTTCGGCGACCGGTTAGATCTGCTCGACATCGGAGAGGGAGTAATTCGCGTCTTTGTCTTTTGGGTTCTCGCCGATGCGTATCTTGTCCTTGGCGGTGAAGTGATAGGGCGGCACCGGCAGATTGTACGGCGCCGGAACCCCCGAGAAGACGCGGCCGGCGAGATCGTATTTCGACCCGTGGCACGGACAGAAATACCCGCCGGGCCAGCTCGGCCCGCCCACCTGCGCATCCTTGGGCTTGAACTCGGGGATGCAGCCGAGATGCGTGCAAATGCCCACCAGCACGAGATACTCGGGCGTGGCCGAGCGGTGCCAGTTCTTGGCGTAGCTGGGCTGCTGGGTTTCCGCGGAATTCGGGTCGCGCAGCAGGCTGGTATCGGCCGCGTTTTGCAGCATCTTCAGCTCGTCCGGCGTGCGCCGCACGATAAAGATCGGCCGGCCGCGCCATTTGGCGATCATCTGCTGCCCCGGCTTGACCGGCGCGAGATCGACATCGATCGGCGCCCCGGCCGCTAGCGTATCCTCCGCCGGCTCCAGCGAATCGACAAACGGCCACAGCGCCGACACGAGCCCCACCCCGCCCAGCGCCTCCGCCACAAGCAGCAAAAAATCCCGCCGCGGCGCATCCGCGGCAGACGGGACATGCACAGCCTGATCGCTCATACTCAATGAACGCCGCGGCCGCTTCGTCTGCTCGTGGCCGCGTCCATTTGGCGCAAGCGAGACGCGAAGAGCTTCCTATACCGAAAAATACTTCGCCTGTGGGTGATGCACCACGATCGCCGAGGTCGATTGCTCGGGGTCGAGCTGGTCTTCCTCGCTGAGCGTCACGCCGATCTGGTCGGCGTTGAGCAGGGCGAGGAGCTGGCCCTGGTCGGCGAGGTTGGGGCAGGCGGGGTAGCCGAAGGAATAGCGGCTGCCGCGATAGCCCTGCGCCAGCATCTCGTCGTGGTCGCGCGCCTCCTCGGCGGAGAAGCCCAACTCGCCGCGGATACGCTTGTGGACGTATTCGGCCAGCGCCTCGGCCATCTCGACCGAGAGGCCGTGCAGGTAGAGGTAATCCTGGTAGCGGTTGTCGGCGAACCACTCGCGGGCGACGGTCGAGGCGCGGCCGCCCATCGTCACGACCTGAAGCCCGATCACGTCGCGCTCGCCGGCATCGACGTCATGGAAGAAATCGGCGATGCAGAGCCCGCCTTCCTTGTTCTGGCGCGGGAAGGCAAACCGGGCGATCTCGCGCCGGCCGTCCTCGGCAAAGAGGATCAAATCGTTGCCCTCGGCGGCGCAGCGCCAATAGCCGTAAGCCGCCTGCGGTTCCAGGATGGCCTCGCGGATCGCCTGATCCATGATCCGCGACAGGATCGGCCGCAATTCCTGCCGCGCCCATTTCCTGTACTCGGCGAGCGAGCGGCCCTCTTTCCGGAACCCCCACTGGAACTGGAACAGCATCCGCTCGTTGAGGTACGGCGCGACCGCCTTGGCGGAAATCTTGGTGATCGTCCGCGGACCCCAGAAAGGCGGCTTCGGCACCGGCACGCCGCGATTGAGCTCGGCGCGGCGCAGGCGGATTTCCTCGACATCGACCGGCCGCATCGGACGGGCATCGGCGGCGCGGCCGAGCTTGCGCGACTCGTTCTTGGGCCGTCCGGCATTCTTCTCCTGTACGTCCGCGAGGTAGCCGTCGAAATCGTTGCCGACAATGCGGTCCATCAGGGCGAGCCCGTCGAACGCGTCGCGGGCATAGGCGACGCGGCCCGGTCCATAGGCCTTGACGCAATCCTCCTCGACATAGCGCCGGGTCAGCGCGGCGCCGCCGAGCATCACCGGCACGTCGAGCCCCTGCCGCGTCATCTCCTCCAAATTCTCGCGCATGACGACGGTCGATTTGACGAGCAGCCCCGACATGCCGATGGCGTGGGCGTGGTGCTCTTTCGCGGCGTCGAGGATCACCCCGATCGGCTGCTTGATACCGAGATTGACGACCCGGTAGCCGTTATTGGTCAGGATGATGTCGACGAGGTTCTTGCCGATGTCATGCACGTCGCCGCGCACCGTCGCGAGCACGACCGTGCCTTTCTCGGTGCCCTCGATCCGCTCCATATGCGGTTCGAGGTATTTGACCGCAGTCTTCATCGTCTCGGCCGATTGCAGCACGAACGGAAGCTGCATCTTGCCGGCGCCGAACAGATCGCCGACCGTCTTCATCCCGTCGAGCAGGATTTCGTTGATGATGTCGAGCGGCGGGTGGGTCTCCATCGCGAGCTCGAGATCGGCTTCAAGGTCGAGCCGGTCGCCCTCGACGATGCGATAGGCGAGCCGTTCCTCCAGCACCTCCGGCCGGCCCTTCTTCTCGGCCTTTTCGATCGTGCGGTCTTCGAACAGCGCGAGGAACGCCTGCAGCGGGTCATAACCCTCGCGGCGGCGATCGAAGATCAAATCCTCGGCGACCTGAAGCTCCTCCGGCGGAACCCGGTGCAGCGGCAGTATGCGTGAGAAATGCACGATCGCGCCGGTGAGCCCGCGGCGCAGCGCATGGTCGAGGAAGACCGAGTTCAGCACCTGCCGCGCCGGCGGGTTGAGGCCGAACGAGATGTTCGACAGGCCCAGGATGATCTGGCACTCGGGCAGGGTCTTGGCGATCCGCTCGATCGCGTCGAGCGTGTTGAGGCCGAGCTTGCGGTCGTCCTCGTTGCCGGTGCAGATCGTAAAGGTCAGCGGGTCGAACATCAGGTCGCTCGCCGGCAGCCCGTGCTTGGCGCAGGCGAAATCGTAAAGCCGCTGCGCGACCGCGATCTTGTCGTCGACTTCCTTCGCCATGCCGCGCTCGTCGATCGTCAGCGCGATGACGGCGGCGCCGAAGCGGCGGGCGAGGATCAGCCGTTTTTCAGCCGCCTCCTCGCCGTCCTCGAAGTTGATCGAGTTGATGATCGGCTTGCCGCCATAGAGCTTCAGCGCGGCTTCGAGCACCGGGTATTCGGTCGAGTCAATGACAAGCGGCGCGTTGACCGACCCGCGCATGCGGCTGACCATCTCGGTCA